>CAYSVY010000007.1:0-154817 GCA_964434705.1 uncultured Flavobacteriaceae bacterium | reverse complement strand
AGTTACAAAACATAACTGTTCGTTTTTTGATTGATGAAAGAACCCACGGCTGATTGCCGTGGGTTCACTTTTTATTAGTAATTTAGATAGACATACCTAAGTTATGAAAGCCATCTGCTACATAAGTAATTTTTCAAACTATCTGAATAAAAGCCAGATAGATGACCTCATAGGGTTTGTAGACACCAAAAACAACGGCATGAGTATTACAGGGCTTTTGATTATAAGGAATAAACATTTTTTTCAGATTTTAGAAGGCAAAGAAGAAAAAGTTGACACCCTATTTGAAAAAATTAAAACCGATAAACGCCACAAAGATGTTATAAAGCTATTGGACTCCAAAATTGACGATCAAATTTTCAAGGACTACAACAGTGGAAAATTTGAAATCTTCCAAAGATATGCAGATATGAAAAAGTTATATTTGTACTTCAATTGGATAAAAAACGCCAATTATTTGCCAGCTGACGAGCTGGTTCAATTAACTACTAATTTCTTAAAATTCAATAAATGAACCATAAACTGATTGCGCCTTCTATGCTGGCTGCTGATTTCGGAAACCTTCAAAGCGATGTAGAAATGGTAAACAATAGCGAGGCAGACTGGTTTCATATTGACGTTATGGATGGACATTTTGTACCAAATATATCCTATGGGATGCCAGTTATCAAAGCCATTAAACAACATGCCACAAAACCTTTGGATGTACATTTAATGATTGAAAAGCCTGAGCGTTACATTGAGGAATTTGCTAAAGTTGGCGCAGATATTATTACGGTACATTATGAATCCACAATTCATTTGCACAGAACGCTTAGGCAAATTCAGGCAACGGGTTGCAAATCTGGAGTTGTACTAAATCTGACAACACCTGTAAGCGCACTTGAAGACATTTTACCAGAGTGCTACATGGTATTGCTAATGTCCATAAACCCAGGTTTTGGAGGTCAAAAGTTTGAAGATATTACTTATGACCGAGTCAAAAAACTAAGAAAGATGATTGATGAAGGAGGCTTAAATACTCGAATTGAGATTGACGGTGGCGTTACGGATAAAAACATTGAGAAATTGGTTGAAGCCGGAGCAGATACTTTTGTTGCTGGAAGCCATATTTTTAAAAGTGATAATCAACTGGCAACAATTTCCAAGCTAAAAACACTGGCTAATTCTTAATAGTATTCAGTATTGTTTGCACAATACGCTTTGCAGTATTGCCATCCCAATAAAGAATTGGTTTAGCCTGTTTCCATTGGTTGTTAAACAGAATATCAAAGTAAGGCTTCAAATTTTCAGGATTTGTACCCGCCAAAATGTTAGTGCCTAAGGTAATAGTTTCAGGACGCTCCGTATTATTTCTTAATGTTATACAAGGTACATTCATGATTGAAGCTTCTTCAGTAATACCACCAGAATCCGTAATTACGGCTTTTGAATATTTGACCAAATAATTAAACTCTAAATAGCTTAAAGGCTCAACTACATGTAACTTGGCACTTTTTATATCTAATTTATTGAGTATTTGTTGAGTTCTTGGATGCGCAGGAAATATTATTGGTACATCTCTTGTTTCTGTCAAAATCGCTTGAAGCATTTTCTGTAGTTTATACTCTTCATCTACATTTGCTGGCCTGTGCATTGTAAGCACAAAATAATGTTGCTCTTTTAGATTTAATGATTGCCACAATTCTGGTTTTATAAAATGTGGTTGTTGTTTCAAAAGCGTATCGATCATCGTATTACCGACCAAGAAAACATTTTCCTTCATTACACCCGATTTTATTAGATTTTCATTAGCCAAGTCCGTGGTAGTAAAAAAGAAATCTGTAAGACTATCCGTTACAATACGATTTATTTCCTCTGGCATAGACATATCGCCAGAACGTATACCAGCCTCAACATGCGCTACCTTTGTATTTAATTTTTTGGCAACTATTGTACAAGCCATGGTAGATGTAACATCACCAACAACCAATACTAAATCTGCTGGATTTTGAATCAGTTCTTTTTCAAAAGCTATCATTATTGATGCGGTTTGTTGGGCTTGTGACCCGCCAGAGCACTCTAAATTTACATCAGGCTCAGGAATACCTAATTGATTAAAAAAACTACCCGACATATTAGCATCATAATGTTGACCTGTGTGCACAAGTCTGAATTTAACCGATGCACCACTATCTTGCGCTTGTTTTAATTCATGGATAATGGGCGCAATCTTCATAAAATTGGGACGTGCACCAGCAATAAGTGTTATGGAAAAAGTATTGGGCATTACATACACATTAAAAATAATACCTAAGCAATATAAACAAAAAACCAGAAGCTAATGCTTCTGGCTTTTTGGTGTTAAATTAACGCAGTAATTAAATCCCCCAAACAAAATTACCTATGGTTGAATTTACCACACAAACAACAGTTTGTATTTTTTAAAAGGAACATACAAGTCCTGATTCTTTTACATCCAGAGTACTACCTTCATCACAAGTACAAAAACGCGTAAGTATTTTATCATTAGGGTATACAACAGTAACAATCATGGCAAATGTCTTTTTTGCATCTTTACCACATTCATCAGCAATGATATCCCCTATTTTCAAAACACCTTTATTTTCCGGATTTCTTAACAACTCTCTTACTTTTTCTGTAATATCATAGGCAGATTTTACAGGTGAGTCGTTATTGGAACATGAGTAAATTGCAGAATGCACTTTATATTTATAGCTACCCATTTGCTTTATTGATTTGGTGATAGCACTAAAGTAGTCTTAACCTTATTTTATGAGTAATAAAATGTAACAAGAGACGATTTAAATGGTGCAGAACAGGTATTCTTTGGAAGTAGAATTTTGCAGAATATCCAAATGAGGACTTATTATAACGTTTTAATCTTTTTTATAATATCCTTATAATTATCGCTTAAAGTAGCGGTATTGTTTCCTGTTAATACTATCAAATTATCTGAAAGCACAATCTCCTTAATATGGTTAATATTGACAATGAAGTTGCGATGCGTTTTGAAGAATATTTTCGCATTCAGCAATTTTGAAATTTTGGTTAATGAGATAAGCACCACAAATTTTTCTTGTACCGTTATAATGTTGCAATATTTATCTTCAACTTCAATATAGATAATATCGACTATACTTACTTTTTTTAATGATTTGCCTTTTTTTATAAAAAAGTAATCATCAGTGATTACTGTATCTTCTTCGTCTCCCAAAAACACATCTTTTTGGTCATAAAATTTCTCCAGTGCCATTTCAATAGCGTAAAGAAGTTCCAATTCATTAAAAGGCTTCAACAAAAAACTAAAAGGTTGCGTGAGTTTAGCACGCTCAAAAATACTACGATCGGTAGAACTTGTTAAAAACACAAACGGTTTACTGCTATTAAGATTAGCGCCAACAAACTCAGCAAAATTAATTCCATCGGGTGTACCGTTCAAAAAAATATCAATGATTAAAATGTCTGGCTCGGTGGATTGGTATAGTTCCAGTGCATCTTTAAATGTTTTGGCAACTCCAACTACCGAATAACTGTTAGACTCTAATGTTTGGACGAGAGCATCGCTAACGGATGGTGTATCTTCAACAATAAGAACATTTACGTTATGCATTTTGAGGGAATTTGGGCAAAGATACAATCATTTTTGTACCAGCTCCCAATTCACTTTGAATCGTAAACATTCCTTTATTTTTGGCTATCATTGACCTGCATAGCTGCATGCCTAAGCCTGTACCGATGATTTCCTTATTTTCTCGCTTTGAAAGAAGGTTTGTATCCTTAAGCAACTCTTTTTGAGTGGAATTGCTCATACCAATGCCATTATCTTCAATAATTAAATCAACATAGTTGCCATTTGGTTGACTATAAATTTGAATTTTTCCGTTTTCATTGCTAAACTTAATAGCATTATCAATCAAGTTTCTCAACACTATTTTAAGAGATTCTTGATCAACATATACTTTTTCACTTTTAGTTACTATGTTTTTTAAGGATATGCCTTTTTCATTGAGAAGCGCGGTATAATTAAAGGCAACATGCTCTACGAGAAAAAACAGCCTGTGTTCTTCTTGGCTAAAGTAAGACTGTTTGGTTTGCAACAACGCCCAGTTTAATAGGTTGTCCAACAAATTATATGCTCCATTAACAATACTACTATTGGTATTTAGCAGTGTATCTAGTTTGCCAATATCTTTTGTTTTTAAACTATTGACCAAATCTTTATTACTTGTTTTTAAAGCGTTTACTGATGATCGTAAATCATGGCTAACTATTGAAAATAATTTATCCTTTGTAGCATTAAGCTTATCGAGCTCTAAATTTTGATTAGATATTATTTTATTTGTTTTTACTTTTTCTCTGTAAAAATAAAATGCTGTTAATAGCAAAAGCAATAAAAGCAAAGTGGCATATAAATATATTTTACGCTGTTGGTCTTTTACTTTATTCTCAATTTCGAGAATCTCCACTTCTTTCTGCTTTTGTTCAACGGCAAATTTCTTTTCAAGTTCGGCAATTTCCCATACTCTATCGGCATTCCAAATAGAGTCTCTCAATGTATTTGCTCTAATGAGATATTTCAAGGCTTTTTCATGATCATTGGCAGCTTCATAAACAGCAGAAAGATTAGCATTGATACGTTGTCTGGTCTTAATATTGGTGCTGTCCTTTGATGTAAGAATATTAAGTGCTTTATGAAAATACTCCATAGCTAAATTGTCTTTATATTGTTCAAAATACAAATTGCCTAAGTTGTTGTAATTCACTGACGCTTCATTATAATCAGCATTTTCAATAAAGATGTTTAACCCCTTTTTATAGTAAGCTTCAGACTCTTTGTACTTTCGAGTAAGCAAGCCTATATTTCCCAAAGCGCTGTATATTAAACTTTTCCTTGCGATGCAGGAATTATTTTCTATTAGTTCCTCAGCTTTTTCGTAATAAGAAGGCACCTTATGGAATTGTCCCAAACCAGATATATATATATCTCCTATACCAATATTTGCAAAGAATTTCAGATCATTGTTTACCGTTTGGTCGTTTAACAATAGTTCAAAAGTTTCAATAGCTTTTTGATGTGAATTGTTTTCTTTATAAAGTTCAGCTTCAAGGAATAGCACATAATGCTTCAATAGCTCATCTTCATCGTTTTCTGCTTGCTTGCGGAGAACTTTTATAAGCTCAAAGGCTTTTTCAAATTGATTGTTCTCATAAGCCTCATATGCGTTTTTAAACGATCCATAGGCATCATATGACTTTAGAACTTCACTTTTTCCGCAAGGCGGATCTTGCTCAAAATCATTAAATGGTAAAAAGATTAAAGTAATAACAAACAAAAAAACAGACATAACACTAAAATAAGTTATATCTGTTTAAAATAAATGTTTGCTCAGGTAAATTTAACCACCGCTATTAACAATGATTTTGGTTTTTCGCCTTGGTTCACCCAGTCGATTAGGATTTGTAGGCTCGGGCAAGCCTTCTTCGTCAACGGTAATATTAATTGTGGTCTCTGAGCCGTCTATTTCCAATCCATCTATTTGAAAGGATATCTTTACTACCTGAGTATAAACGGTGCTTAGAGGAGTGTTTTGATTATATTTCGGAAGGATCAGCACATCATTTCCATCTGAGCTTACGCTTGCTGTAATTTGGGGTGTTTGGTCTGTATACACATTATTGTGAAATGGCGCAATAACACTAACATTTGCAGAACCATTTACAACCGAACTTGCATAACACAAAGGGTTTTCTGGACTTTCAAAATTTTCACCGCTATCTATTTGCGATATGGTAATACTAGATTGATTAATCTGAGGCATAATAAAAAGTTTTTGGTTAATATAATGTCGAATATAAAACTATTATATGAATGTGACTTCAAAATATTCGTGAAGACCAATTTTAAAGGCATAAAAGCGTAAAAGTACTCCGTAAAATAAAATCGCACTGGATTGCTGTGAACCATTTACACTCCGCTTTGAAAATAGTTCAAACAAAAAAACGCTCAAGCAAGCTTGGCGTTTTTCCTTATTGAACTATTTATTTGTGACCACGGTAGGATTCAAACCTACGACCGCTGGAGCCGAAATCCAGTGCTCTATTCAGCTGAGCTACGTGGCCTTTTAGTTGAATTTATCAACTCATTAATTTTGATTTTACCAATGAAGCTATCGTCTTTCCATCAGCCTTTCCTGCCAATTGTTTATTAACAATACCCATAACCTTACCCATATCTTTCATACTTGAGGCACAAGTATCAGCAATGACTTTTTCTATAACTTCAGCTATTGCATTTTCATCTAATTGCTCAGGTAAAAATTGCATAATAACTTCGGCTTGGGCTAATTCAGGCTCGGCCAAATCTGATCTGTTTTGTTCTGTAAAAATAGCTGCGCTATCCTTACGTTGCTTTACAAGCTTGGAGAGTAGCTTTACTTCGTCGTCTTCTGTTAGCGCTTCTCCAGAACCTGAAGTCTGCGTCAATAAAATTTCGGACTTTATGGCTCTTAAAGCCGCTAATGCTGTTTGGTCTTTTTCTTTCATGGCTGTTTTCATAGCAACCATAACATCTGCTTGTAATCCCATTACTAAAATTTTAGAATTGCGAAGATAATAAAGATTGAAACAAAAAACCCGAAAAGCTGAGGGACTTTCCGGGTAAGGTCATGATGTACTATTTGTACTTCAATGGATTATCTTCTAATCAACATTATCGTGTAAAAATGAATTGTTGCTTCTTAATTGTATATCGTCATTATCATCCGTACCAACTGACATTCTTGACGAATTAGAGTCCGATGAATGCTGTGCTTCATCTAAATTTACACCTTGTCGTTTGTAAGCTGGCTCTTTTTCTATTTCATCAATTTTTGCAGTATTGAATTTATAGTTGAAGTCCTTCATTTTTTTTCGTCTTTCATCAGCACGTGCTTTTAAGATTTCCGATATTGGACTATTTATAGGGTCTATTTCTTCCTCGGCTATCTCTTCAACTTCCTCAACTGGAATGATTTTCTTTTCAAATACAATATCTTCTTTTACTTCCGTTTCCGTTGAAACTTCGGATGCAGTTTCAGCAGTTGCGGTATCTTCAAGAGCATAGCGCTTTTCACCTTTTTCATTTAATTCAGTAACCGCTATAAACTCAACCGGATCGGAAACTTCAATTTCTTTAACGTCATCGGTTAACTGAAATAGCATTTTTTCTTCTCCAGTTTCTGGTTCTTCAACTTTGGCATCGTCCATATGCGACAATGGCAAATCAAACGTTAAGCTAATTTGTTCTTCCTCTACTTCTTCTTCAACTTCGTTTACTTCAACCTGTTGTACTGGAGTTATGATAAAATCATCTTGAATATTCTCGTCTTCATTTAATACTTCACTATAAACCACGTCTATATTTTTAATGGCTTCTGTTGTAGAAATTAAATAGTCTTTTTCGGGATTATCGTCTTCAAAATCGTCCTCTGTTAGCGTATGAATAATCGGCGCCGGAACTTCTTCTTTTTCAAGTACAATATCTGGCGAAATAATTGCAGGATCATTCTCTTTTACTTCAACCTCTTCCGAATAGTCATCTTCAAGGGCATGAACTACTTTCTTAGCTTCAGTATTTGAAATTTCGTTTTGTTGATCTGCGTTAAACCCTGTGGCGATTATTGTAACAGAAATAGATTCTTGTAAAGATTCGTCCTCACCAACACCCATTATAATGTTAGCGCCATAACCTGCTTCGGATTGGATATGATCGTTTATCTCCCCAATCTCATCAATCGTGATTTCCTGTGAACCTGAAACTATAAGCAATAAAACATTTTTAGCACCTGTTATTTTATTATCGTTCAACAATGGCGAATCCAAGGCTTTCATTATAGCTTCTTGCGCTCTGGTTTGTCCAGATGCCGTAGCAGAACCCATAATGGCCGTACCGCTATTGCTTAATACAGTTTTAGCATCACGCAAATCAATATTTTGTGTGTAGTGGTGCGTTATAACTTCAGCTATTCCACGTGAAGCTGTAGATAAGACTTCATCTGCTTTGGAAAAGCCTGCCTTAAACCCTAGGTTGCCATATACCTCTCTAAGCTTGTTATTGTTAATGACAACAAGTGAGTCTACATGCTGTCTCAAGTTTTCAACACCGCGTTGGGCTTGTTCGTTACGCATTTTTCCTTCAAACTGAAATGGCATTGTAACAATACCTACAGTAAGGATATCTAACTCACGAGCCAGTTTTGCAATAATTGGTGCCGCACCAGTACCAGTACCGCCACCCATTCCGGCAGTGATAAATACCATTTTTGTATTGGTATCCAACATACGTCTTATGTCTTCCAAGCTTTCTAAGGCGGCTTGCTCACCAACATCTGGATTTGCGCCTGCTCCCAATCCTTCGGTAAGGTTAACACCTAACTGAATTTTATTAGGAACACCACTGTTTTGAAGTGCTTGTGCATCTGTATTACAAATCACGAAGTCTACACCTTTGATACCTTGTTGAAACATGTGGTTGATGGCATTGCTTCCACCACCACCGACACCAATAACTTTGATTACGTTAGATTGGTGCTTGGGTAAATCAAATGCTATATTGCCAAATTCATTACTGCTACTCATGTTAACTTTTATATTAAATTTTTAGTTCTATCTTGAATTAATTAGTTCTATTCTGCATTGTCCAGAAAATCCTTGACACGCTCTGTGAGTTTGTCCAAAAAGGAACGACGCTCTTTCTGAGGTGGTTGTTCAATTTCTTCGGTGTTTGCACTATCGACATCTTCATCGGCAGCTACATTATCATTTTCTGACAGCTCCATTTGTTTACGTTCTTGTCTTTTAATGCCATCCATAACCAAACCTACAGCCGTAGCGTATAACGGACTGGCAATATCATCGTCACTGCCACCAGCTAAATGCTCGTTCGGGTAGCCGATTCTGGTATCCATCCCTGTGATATATTCAACCAATTGCTTTAAATGTTTTAGTTGACTGCCGCCACCCGTTAAAACAATACCTGCAATTAGTTTTTTCTTTTGCTCTTCGTGACCGTAGTTTTTTATCTCTACATAAACCTGTTCAATGATTTCTACTACTCTAGCGTGAATAATCTTTGAAAGATTTTTTAACGTAATCTCTTTTGGATCTCTACCTCTTAGACCTGGAATAGATACAATTTCATTGTCCTTATTTTCGCCTGGCCAAGCTGAACCGAATTTTATTTTCAATAGTTCCGCTTGTTTTTCAATAATGGAACAACCTTCTTTTATATCTTCGGTTATAACGTTTCCTCCAAAAGGAATAACGGCAGTATGTCTGATAATTCCATCTTTAAAAACAGCCAAATCCGTTGTGCCACCACCAATATCAATTAGGGCAACGCCTGCTTCTTTTTCTTCTTGGCTAAGCACCGCATTTGCAGATGCCAAAGGCTCTAGCGTGATACCTTCAAGTGCCAAGTCAGAGCTTTTAACGCATCGACCTATATTTCGAATTGAGGATACCTGGCCAACCACAACATGAAAATTTGCTTCCAACCTACCGCCATACATACCAATAGGCTCTTTAATTTCGGCCTGACCATCAACCTTAAATTCTTGTGGCAAAACGTGGATTATTTCTTCGCCCGGTAACATTACCAATTTGTGAACTTGGTTGATGAGCCTATCAATATCTGCTTCTTCAATAACAAGTTCAGAATTTGGACGTGTTATATAATCGCTATGCTGCAAGCTTCTTATGTGTTGCCCTGCAATACCAACAGTTACTTCTGCTATTTTTTCAGAAGCACTAGCTTCGGCCTCTTGCACAGCTTGTTGAATAGACTGTATGGTTTGGGTAATATTATTGACCACACCACGATGAACACCTAGGCTTTTAGATTTTCCAACACCAAGAATTTCCACTTTGCCATATTCGTTTTTACGGCCAATCATGGCTACAATTTTTGTGGTGCCTATATCTAGTCCTACTGAAATATTATGATTTTCCATAATCTACTTTTTGGTACATATTACCTGGTTTTCAAACCTAAGATTTACATTACTATAGGTGCTTATTGTTTTGTCCTTTACAGCTTTTTGATAAAACACCTTGAAATTATTTATCTTCTTGTTCAACTGGCTCAAATCCCCAAATTCAACATTAAAATCAAACCGGCGCAATCTTAATTGGATGTTTTGATTTTCGTCCTGATTGATCTCAATAACATGTTTTTTTAAAAAAAAATCTTTGTCAATAGCGCTAGCCATTTCATGAATCTTTTTCAATTTATTTTTATACACAACCCCAGTAACTAAAGGTACACGAGCCGAAAAATTATTAGACAAAGGCATATACGAACCTTCTTCATCTATATAATACGAAGCATTGGTGTGAACCCTAGCTATTGGTCTCTTTTGTTCAACAATTGCCGAAAGCTCACCATTTACAGACATAAACACCTGAGCATCATGTACCATAGGATTTGCGTTCAATGTCGCTTCCATTAAACTCAAATCTATAATTTCTTTGGTCGCGTTTTCAAGACCGCTTTGATTTTGTATTAACAATTTACTAACACCATCGTGGCTTATAAACATGTTGTCTGAGCCAGTGAATGTGATATTTGGTTCTCCAACTAGTCGCTTTGTGTTTTTTCCGTTTGAAAAGGCGTACAGAAACACAACCAGCATAAGCAAAACCACAACTTTCATGTACCCGTAATTAACTCGCAATGGACAACTGTTTTTTAATGGTTTGTACTTCTTCTCCAATATCTCCAGCACCGATAGTTAAGATAACTTCAGCATTGCTCTTTTTTATATTTGATACGATATCCTTTTTCTCAATAAGCTTTTTATTTCCATTCATGATTTTGGACAATAACCAGCTAGAATTTACTCCATCTATGGGTAATTCTCTTGCGGGATAAATATCGAGCAACAGCAACTCATCAAACATTGACAAGGCCTGGGCAAATTCATCCGCAAAATCTTGAGTTCTGCTGAACAAATGCGGCTGAAAAATAGCTAACACCTTTTTATCAGGATACATTTCCCTTACCGCTTGATGTACCGCATTTATTTCTTTTGGATGATGCGCATAGTCATCAATAAACACTAAAGACTCTGTTTTAATCTGATATGTAAAGCGTCTTTTTACGCCTTTGTATGATGCTAAAGCCAATTTTATGTTTTCAGCTTCCAAACCATATTCCAAGCACATGGCTACTGCAACAAGGGCATTAGACAAGTTGTGTCTGCCCGGCAAACAAAACTCAAAATTTACATGAGTTACGGTTGGTGTAATTACATCAAAAACATATTGCCCATTAACAACCTGAATATTTTGTATAGCATAATCCGAATCATCATCTATACCATAAGTAATGCCGTTTATGGGCAAACCGTTTTTTGCAAACAACTTTCCTTTAGGTTGCAATCTTTCAGTAAAATCATGAAATGTTTTTTCCAATTCATTTGCGTTTCCATAAATATCCAAATGATCTGCATCCATGGACGTGATACAGGCAAAATTTGGAGAAAGTGTCAAGAACGATCTATCAAACTCATCGGCTTCAACTACAGTGATTTTTGTGCCGTTTTGGATGAGATTGGAATTATAGTTTTCGCTTATGCCACCCAAAAATGCTGTCATTGGTACGTTGCACTCTTTTAAGATATGCCCCAAAATACTTGTGGTAGTTGTTTTGCCATGTGTGCCAGCCACAGCAAAACAGAATGTATCTTTTGTAATATGGCCTAAAACCTCAGAGCGTTTTTTTACAGTAAAATTATTATCCTGAAAATAGTTTAGGCCTTCGTGAGACTTTGGTATAGCAGGTGTGTACACCACCAAAGTGGATTCTGGATTTTTAAATGCCGTTGGTATTAACGAAACGTCGTCTTTAAATTGAATGGCTACACCTAAATCTTCAAGTGTACTTGTTATATTGGTTTCCGTTTTATCATAACCAGCAACACTATTGCCGTTCGTTATAAAATATCTGGCCAATGCACTCATGCCAATACCGCCAATACCAATAAAATAGATATGTTTCCAGTGCTTATTCATGTGTTGGCAATAGCTTTTCAATTTCGTCTACAATAGCTTTAGTGGCATCAGCCAAAGCCAATTGTTTTATGTTTTCTGAGAGTAATTTTTGTCTTTTATCAGAAGCCATCAATTCAGAAAAAAGAGTTTCAAAATCTGCATTTAAATCAGATTCCTTTATAAGCAAGGCCGCATCTTTATCAGCAATAGCCTTGGCGTTTTTGGTCTGATGGTCTTCCGCAACATTTGGTGACGGGATAAAAATTACCGGCTTGCCGACTACACATAATTCCGAAACCGATATAGCTCCAGATCTGGAAATAATAATATCCGCAGCACTGTAAACCATGTCCATCTTATTTATAAAAGCATGCACCTGCACATGGCCTAACTCACTATATTTCTTATACTCATCAATATAAAACTTACCGCATTGCCAGACAACTTGTATGTTTTTGGATTTAAAAAAATCTAACTTTTCCGCAATGAGCTCGTTGATTCGTTTTGCACCAAGGCTTCCACCTAAAACTACTAGTGTTTTTTGTTCTGGTTTAAGATCAAACACCTGACGTGCTTCTTCGGGATTTGAATTTATACGAAGCAAATCCTTGCGAATGGGATTTCCTGTTAAAACTATTTTTTCTTTTGGAAAAAAACGCTCTAACCCATCATAGGCCACACATATTTTATCTGCTTTTTTGCTCAGCAATTTATTTGTGATACCAGGAAAGGAATTCTGCTCTTGTAATAACGTTGGAATATTTTTAGAATTAGCTACCTGTAATAATGGACCACTTGCAAAACCACCTGTACCAATGGCAACGTGTGGCTTGAATTTTTTAATGATTTTACGTGACTTGAACAAACTTGAAATAAGCTTGAATGGAAACATCAAATTTTTGAAACTTAACTTGCGTTGCAACCCAGAAATCCAAAGCCCTTCAATGGTATAGCCAGCCTGTGGCACCTTTTCCATTTCCATCCTGTCCTTTGCCCCAACGAACAAGAACTCAGCCTCTGGAAATCTTGACTTCAATTCATTTGCAATGGCAATAGCCGGATAAATATGTCCGCCTGTTCCACCACCTGATAATATGAATCTATAATTGCTCATCTATATTGTTTCAGATAATATTTCAAGAGGATTATCTTCAATTTTTTCTTTATCCTTTATTTCTTCGCGCTTCGCGCTAACACTTAGTATAATGCCAATGGCCAAGCAGGTCATCCAAATTGATGTACCGCCACTACTAATCAACGGCAATGTTTGTCCTGTTACTGGGAAAAGCTCAACAGCAACCGCCATATTTATCAATGCCTGAAATACAATGGGAAGCCCAACACCCAATACCAACAATTTGCCAAAAATGGTATCCGATTTTTGGGACACAATAACTATGCGAAACAATAGCCACGAATACATAACCAATAAAAAAATACCACCACCTAAACCGTACTCTTCAATTATAATTGCAAAAATGAAATCTGATGAAGATTGTGGCAAAAAATTTTTCTGCAAACTTTTACCAGGACCAACCGGAGTTCTTCCAGTAGCTATGGCAATTTTTGCTTTTTCAATCTGATAGTCCTCAACGGTATCCTCATTATTTACAAAGCTTTCTATACGGCTTATCCATGTATCTACACGGTTTGGCATTGCTTCCGGAAAGGATTTGGCAATGAGTATGAAAAAGGTCAATGCCACTATACCTGTTGCGATAACAGCAAGTAAATACCGTATGGGATAACCGCCAATAAACGTGATTAAGACCACCATGGTAAAAATAATGGCCGTTGTTGAAAAGTTTGCAGGTAAAATCAATATTAAAACCAAAAAAACGGGTGCCCATAATGGCAATATAGTTTCGGTGAAAGTAACTTGTTTGTCCTTAATTTTTGAGAGATACCGCGTTACGTAAACCATTAAAACCACGGATGCTAAAGTGGATGTTTGAAAGGACATGTTCACTATCGGGATTTTTATCCATCTGCTTGCATTGGCGCCATCAATAGTTGTGCCTTGTAAAACCGTGACAACAAGTAAAACCAAAACAATAGGGAGCATTACCATAGATAAACCACGGAAATATTTATAAGGAATTTTATGCACGCCATACATAATTGCAAACCCCAGGAACAGATGCATAAAGTGTTTTACAAAGTAGGTAAATGTACTGCCAGAGCCACCAGTATATGCCAAATTACTAGCTGCCGAGTAGACAGGTAAAAAGGAAAAAATAGCCAATAAGGCTACTATTGCCCAAATAAGCCGATCTCCTTTAATATTTGTAAACACCGTTTGCATTAAAATATATTACAGGTTTCTTACAGCTTCTTTAAACTGCCTTCCACGATCTTCATAGTTTTCAAAAAGGTCAAAGCTTGCACAAGCTGGTGACAACAGTACATTATCGCCAGTGCTTGCTATCTTGTAAGCTATTTTTACGGCTTCGGTCATAAATTGTGTTTCAATTATGACATCGACCATATTGCCAAAATTTTCGAACAGTTTTTTGTTATCCACACCAAGGCAAATAATGGCCTTTACTTTTTCGTTTACAAAAGGATACAGTTCTCTATAGTCGTTTCCTTTATCTTCACCACCAACAATCCAAACGGTTGGTGCTTCCATACTTTCAAGTGCGTAGTATGTGGCATTTACGTTTGTTGCTTTGGAGTCGTTAATGTATTGTACCTTGTTTATTCGTAATACGTTTTCCAAACGGTGCTCAACACCCTGAAAATTCTCAAGGCTTTCACGTATGGTCTGCTTTCGGATTTTTAGCAAATGTGCGGCAGTTGAGGCAGCCATAGCATTTTTAATGTTATGCTTACCGTCTAATGCTAGTTTCTTTATTGGCATAGTTAAGGTTTTATTGTCTATTGTTATTATTATATTTTCGTTATCAGCGTATGCTCCATTTTCTATTTTTTTTTCAATAGAAAACGGAAGCGCTTTGGATGAAATGGGATTGTTCTGCAACCAGTTTTTTATGACCGGATCATCAGCATCATAAATGAAATAATCATCTTCGGTCTGATTTTCAATGATCCGAAATTTTGCGTTGATGTAGTTGCCAAAATCATTTTCGTACCTATCCAAATGATCTGGTGTTATATTGGTCAAAACGGCAATTTTAGGCTTGAAGGTTTTTATATCATCAAGTTGAAAACTACTTACTTCCAACACATAATTTTTATGGTCTTTTTCAAGAATTTGCTTCGCGAAACTATCGCCGATATTTCCAGCTAAGCCTACATCTAATTCTTGCTTTAACAGATGATGCGTTAACGATGCCGTTGTTGTTTTACCGTTACTACCTGTAATGGCAATTAACGTGGCGTTGGTGTAATTGGCCGCAAATTCAATTTCTGAAACAATTGGAATACCTCTCTGCTTTATCTGTTGAATTAATCCAACAGCATCAGGAATTCCTGGGCTTTTCATTACCAAATCGGCACTGAAAATCACATCTTCAGAATGTTGCTTTTCTTCCCATTTAATCTCATTATTTAAAAGAACGTCCTTGTACTTTTTCTTTATTTCACTTTTATCTGAAACAAAAACATCAAATCCTTTTGCTTTAGCTAAAAGTACCGTACCAATACCGCTTTCTCCACCACCAAGTATGACCAAAAGCCCCTTCCTAAATCCTTCCCCAACAGGGAAGGAATTCTCACTCATACTCCTAATAGCTTTTTTACCACTCATGCCACTAGCCCCATTATCTAATTTTCAATGTCACAATGGTTAATATGGCCAACAGGATGCCTATAATCCAAAACCGGGTTACAATTTTACTTTCGTGATATCCTGATTTTTGATAATGGTGGTGCAAAGGCGACATTTTGAAAATGCGCCTACCTTCTCCATATTTCTTTCTTGTGTATTTGAAATAACTCACTTGGAGCATAACTGATAAATTCTCTGCTAGAAAAATGCCACACAACACAGGAATAAGCCATTCTTTCCTCACAGCAATAGCAATTACCGCTATTATACCACCTATGGTTAAACTGCCCGTATCGCCCATAAATACTTGCGCGGGATATGTATTGTACCACAAAAACCCGATTAATGCACCAACAAAAGCGGCGATATAAATGGTAATTTCCTCAACCCTAGGAATAAACATAATGTTGAGATACTCCGAAAAAACAATGTTGCCAGATACAAAGGCGAATATGCCTAAGGTCAATACAATTATGGCCGAAGTCCCAGCTGCGAGACCATCAATGCCATCCGTTAAATTAGCGCCGTTAGATACGGCAGTTATAATAAATATGGCCGCTAATATAAATACAACCCATGCGTATTTATCTAAGCTTGGGCTTATCCAAGTGATTAAATCTGCATAATCAAACTCGTTCCTCTTTACAAAAGGTATTGTTGTTTTTGTTGATTTTTCTTCAGGTTGAAATAGTTTTGTTGGCTCAATATCTGGGTCTTGTGCCAAAAGTATTTTTTGTTGTTCCAACGGTAGTTTTTCCTTCATGGTAACATCATTATGAAAGAACAGCGTGGCACCCACAATAATACCCAAACCTACTTGGCCTAAAACTTTGAATTTTCCTTTAAGACCTTCTTTATCGTTTTTGAACTTTTTAATATAGTCATCAATAAAGCCGATAACACCCATCCAAATCGTTGTTATTAAAAGAAGTATGATGTATATGTTTTCTAGTTTGGCAATTAAAATTACTGGTATTAATGTTGAAAGAATGATGATAATACCACCCATTGTTGGCGTGCCTGCTTTTTCTGCCTGACCTTCTAAACCTAAATCCCTAATGGTCTCGCCAACTTGCTTTTTCTGTAAAAAACGAATAATGCGCTTGCCATAAACTATTGAAATCAAGAGTGATAAAATCATAGCCACAGCTGCCCTAAAAGTGAGGTAACCAAAAAGTGTTGCCCCAGGAAACTGAAACTGTTTTTCTAAATAATCAAATAGGTAGTAGAGCATAGGTTTACTTTTGTAATTGTTTTAGAAAATCTTGGACAATTTTATAATCATCAAATTCTGATCTTACACCATTTATTTCCTGATAGGTTTCATGACCTTTACCGGCAATTAGGATTATATCGTTTGGACCTGCCATTTGACATGCCGTTTTTATGGCTTGTTTTCTATCTAAAATGGAAACTACTTTTTTGAAGTTTTGGGGTTCAACGCCTTTTTCAATATCATTTAGTATAATCTGCGGATCTTCAGTTCTAGGATTATCACTGGTTATAATTACTTTGGTACTTAATGCCGAAGCCACGTGACCCATTTTAGGGCGTTTTGTTTTGTCCCTATCACCACCACAACCAAAAACCGTAATGAGTTCTTCATTTTTTGTACGAATGGCATTTATGGTTTCTAGCACCTTTTTAAGTGCATCTGGCGTGTGGGCATAATCTACAATTGCTGTAATTCTTTCATCAGAAACCAAGTACTGAAACCTACCGCTTACACTTTCAAGCTCACTAATAATACGAAGACTCTCAACTGTTTCAAGTCCTAACAATTCGGCCGTTGCAAAAATGGCCAGCAAGTTATACGCATTGAAATTCCCTATGAGTTTTGTCCAAACCTGATGCTCATTTAATTTTAAGAGCAAACCCGAAAATTGGTTTTCCAAAATCTGAGCTTTATAGTCTGCATAGGTTTTTAACGCATAGGTGTATTTTTTGGCACTTGTGTTTTGCAACATTACCAGACCATTTTTATCATCAATGTTAACCAATGAAAATGCGCTTTTTGGTAAGCCGTCAAAAAATGCTTTTTTTACGTCGCGATATGCCGCAAATGTTTTATGATAGTCTAAATGGTCATGGGATAAATTGGTAAATATGCCTCCCGTAAAATGCAGCCCTTCTGTTCTGCATTGATGAATACCATGTGAGCTCACTTCCATAAAACAAAACTCAACACCTTCATTATTCATCTCACTTAAGTATTTATTGATGCTTAATGAATCTGGTGTTGTATGTGTTGCCTCATAAGTTTTATTATCTACCATAACCTTAACCGTAGATAGCAAACCAACCTTATAACCTGCTTTTTTAAACAACTTATATAGAAGTGAACTTACTGTAGTTTTTCCGTTGGTACCCGTTACGCCGACAAGCTTTAAATTTTGAGATGGATTATCGTAATAATTAGATGCCATGTAGGCCAACGCTTTATTAGAATTTTCCACTTCAACATAAGTAACACCATCAACCAGTTGTGATGGCAATGTTTGACAGACTATCGCTTTTGCTCCTTTCTCAATAGCTTGAGCAATAAAATTATGACCGTCAGTTTCCGTACCGACTACCGCTACAAAAGTGTCGTTATGTTCAATACGCCTTGAGTCGAATTCAATTTTACCTATTGTTACTGCCGTGCTTCCAAAAACAGCATTAATGGTAACCTTGTACAATATGTCTCTCAATGGTTTCATGATGCGTCTAAGACAACAGTTTGATTAGGTTTTAGTTTTGTACTCTTTGGCGTTGATTGCTTTTTAACCAAGCCTGTTCCGTTGAGTTTTACTTTTATATCAATTTCCATATTTTCCAAAATGGCAATGGCATCCATAGCTGGCAACCCTACCAAGTTTGGCATTATGGTTTTGTATTTATTAGAAATGGCATTGAACTGCTTAAAATTGCTTTCGGCAATTTCATCTTCATATTCAATAGATGTTACCTCATCCACTAAAGGCGTATCTGTAAATATTTTTTGCGCAATGCGTTTAAATACCGGACCAGAAACATCTGCACCATAGTAACCAACACTTTTATCGGGTTCATGTATAACTACAATGCACGAGTACTTTGGATTATCTGCAGGAAAAAATCCGGCAAAGGAAGAAATGTAATTTAGCTTGTCCTTATCTGCATAATCCTTTTGACATGTACCCGTTTTTCCGGCCATTGAGAACGTTTCAGAATAAAGCCCGTTACCTGTACCGTGTTCCTTTTCCACTACATTTTTAAGAAGTTGCTTTACTTTGCTGACGGTTTCCTGAGAACATATTTTGGAATTGATAACTTTTTCCTCAAAAGGCACAACGACTCTGTCAAATTCTTTTACTTCTCGTAAAAATTTTGGCTGTACCATTTTACCTTCATTTGCAATGGCATTGTAAAACGTTAGTGTTTGTAGTGGCGTAAAGGAAACCCCATAACCATAAGCCATCCATTGCAAAGCAATACCACTCCAACGCCCATTTTTAATCCTTGGGTCTGGAATGATGGGGCTGGGTTCTCCAATAATTGGAAGATCTAGACTATCATTAAGGTTCATAGAATAAAGCCGGTCTATAAATTTGCTCGGATTTTTTCTGTAAGCTTTATCTATCACTTTTACAATACCCGTATTGGAAGAAACTTCAAAAGCTTTTGAAACTGTAATTTTGCCATAACCGCCATTTCTTGAATCTCTTACTTTATTGCCGTAGAATGATATGATGCCTTTTTCAGTATCAACCACATCACTGGTATCAACTACTTTATCTTCAAGCGCCGCCGTTAATGCCATTAACTTAAATGTTGAACCTGGCTCGTGACTTTCGCCCACGGCATAGTTTAGACGTTCATAATACTTACCTTCTTTATTGCGACCAAGGTTTGAAATGGCCTTAATCTCACCTGTTTTAACTTCCATTACTACAGCACAACCGTGATCTGCCTTATACTTTTCTAATTGACTTAGCAATGCATGGTGAGCGATATCTTGAATATTTACATCGAGTGTTGTGTAAACGTCATAACCATCTTGAGGTTCTACCTCATTGGCATCATTGACAGGTTTCCACTGCCCATTGCCTATTTTTTGCTTAACTCGCAGTCCATCTTTTCCCCTTAGGTATTTAATACCAAATGCACCATCAATACCCACGCGCGTTGCATAACCGTTTTCATCTATCTTTTCATAACCTATTGAGCGTTCAGCTATTGCGCCCATAGGATGCTCGCGTTTTGTTTGTTGCTCAACAATGAGTCCGCCTTTGATGGCGCCTTTTTCTAATATGGGGAAACTCCTCAAACGCAAGTAGTCTGTATAACTAATATTACGTACCAATAGGAAATATCTGTTTTTGTTTTGCCGCGCTTTTCGGATGGCTTTCTCATGATAGGAAGCAGATTTTCCTGTGTAATTAGATAATGAGTCCGACAAGGCTTTGATGTTTTCTTCAAAAAATGTTTCAGAAGGCTGTACAGCATCTATCCTTATATCATACTTTGGTATTGATGTTGCCAAAAGACTTCCATCCGAAGAATAGACATTTCCGCGATTAGCTGGAATGGCAATTGGACGAACAATACGCTTTTCGGCCATAGCCCTATACTTATCTCCATGAATAAACTGAATGGAGCACAGCTTAAAAACCACCGCTATAGCGAACACAAACATACAGCCTGCCACAAAGTACAATCTGTTTAGTATGTTGTTTTCAGTAGTTGCCATTTGCTATTCTTTCGCTTTTACCTTTATTTTTTTTGGTGGCTCGGTTGAAATTACCAATCCCTTATCTGCTACCTTTTTGATTATGGTAGATTCCATTTTCAGCCTCATAAGTTTTGATCGGCCTTCCACAAATGCAGACCGCAATTCCTTTACCTCATCATTGAGGCGCGCTATCTTATATACTTTTTCATCAGCACTGTGCGCACTAGCTATCATTATTATGGCGAGCCCAGATATAAAAAGAATGACTCGCCAGTTTTTGAACGAATCATCGCTTATTAGAAAAGTACCTCTGAGTATGTTATAGATGCCTTTTTTCATACCTTTTCAGCAATTCTCAATTTTGCACTTCGCGCTCTATTATTTTGTTTAACCTCAACTTCGCTAGGTGTTATTAAGCTGCCGGCTTTTTTAAATGGTACCTCAAAATTTCCAAACATATCACGCTCAGGTTCACCTTCAAACATTCCGTTTCTTATAAAGCGCTTTACCAAGCGATCTTCCAAAGAATGATAGGATATACAACTTAATCTTCCACCAACATTCAATATTTCAGCAGATTGCAACAAGAATTCTTTTAACGCCTCCAATTCTTGATTTACTTCAATTCGAATAGCCTGATATATCTGAGCCAACACTTTATTTTCTTTTCTATGTTGCAAAAAGCGCTTTAGCACGGTTTTTAATTCTTGACTTGTTTTAATCTGTTCTGTTTCTCTTGCCTCAACAATAACCCTAGCCATTACTGGTGCTTGCCTAAGCTCGCCATATTGATAAAAAACATCTTGTAAGGCTTCTTGACTGTAGGTGTTTACAACCTCAAATGCCGAAAGCGGATTGTTCCTGTCCATTCTCATATCCAAATCAGCATCAAAACGTGTTGAAAAACCTCTTTCAGCTACATCAAATTGGTGTGACGACACTCCAAAATCAGCTAGGATACCATCAACATGCTTCACACCATAAAACTTTAAAAACCGTTTCATGTACCTGAAATTTTCGTTAACCAACGTAAATCTTGAATCGTCTATACTGTTACTCAAAGCATCTTCATCTTGATCAAAAGCATAAAGCTTACCGTCTTGGCCTAACCGTGATAGAATTTCTTTACTATGGCCACCAGCACCGAAAGTGACATCGACATAAATTCCGCCTGGCTTAACATTGAGCCCGTCAACAGTTTCCTTTAATAGTACCGCATTATGATACATCATCTTCACCATCGTCTTGCCCCATTACCTCTTCAGCTAAATCTGCAAAATCCAAAGCCGCATTATCAATAGCTTGCTCGTACTTATCCTTATCCCAAATCTCAATGATATTTACAGCCGAAGCCAATACCGTTTGCTTTGTGATGCCAGAAAAAGCTAATAGATCTTTAGGAATCAACAACCTGCCGGCGTTATCAACCTCAACAACTTTTACACCAGCCGTAAACCTTCTAATAAAAGCATCGTTCTTTTTATTAAATCGATTGAGCTTATTTACTTTCTGCATCAGTTTTTCCCATTGATCCATAGGGTACATTTCAATGCAAGGCTGAAAAACAGCACGCTTCAACACAAAACCCGACTGCATTACAGGCGCCAATTGCTTTTTCAGAAAAGCAGGTAACATTAACCTGCCTTTCGAATCAGCTTTTACTTCATATGTTCCTATCAGCGCTTTCAAATTGTTTGGGTCAAAAAGGGTCGAAAAAATTTTTAAAATCAAATATATCAAAAATTGCCCCACATTTTACCACTTTTTACCACTTTTGTTGATAAGTTTTTGTTTTTACTGAAAAATGAACTGGAAATCCCACTGTTGAACAGACTTAAATAATGCCAGAAATGAAGCCTTGTTAATAAACGATAGTCCAAGTATTTGACTATATTTGTTTTTAACTATACCAATTGTAAATGGCGCACCTTTTAAAGAAAGAAAAGGAATTCAGTTATATAGAAGTAGGAGACGGCACCCCAATAATAGTACTGCACGGACTAATGGGAGGTCTTAGTAATTTTGATAGCGTTACGGAATTTTTTAGCTCCAGTGGTTACAAAGTTGTAATACCTGAATTACCTATCTACACCATGTCTTTGTTAAAGACCAATGTAAAGAGCTTTGCCAATTACTTACGTGATTTTATTGAATTTAAGAATTTTGAAGAGGTAATCCTGTTGGGCAATTCACTTGGCGGACACATTGGTTTGTACCATACAAAATTATACCCCAAAAAAGTAAAAGCTCTCATAATAACAGGAAGCTCAGGCTTATACGAAAGTGCTATGGGCAGTGGCTACACAAAGCGAAGCGACTACGAGGTGATAAAGAAAAAAGCGCAAGATGTTTTTTATGACCCTGAAGTTGCCACAAAAGAAATAGTAGACGAAGTATACGAAACTGTAAATGACAGGAATAAGTTGATAAAAACTTTAGCTATAGCTAAAAGTGCTATTCGCCATAATATGGCAAAAGATTTACCAAAGATGCAAACACCTACATGTATTATTTGGGGTAAGAATGATACTGTCACACCACCTGAAGTTGCAGAAGAGTTCCATGATTTACTACCAGACTCTGACCTGTATTGGATTGATAAATGTGGCCATGCGGCTATGATGGAACATCCTGAGGAATTCAACAACATATTAAATACTTGGTTTGATAAGCGAGGGTTTTAAAGCCCTTCCCTAACCCTTCCCAAAAGGAAGGGAATTTACAGAAACTGAAAAATCAGATTAATAATATTAAAAAGTACTTTAATCTAAAATAAAAATTCTTCCCTATGGAAAGACGCCCATGTTTGTGGGCAGATGTGCTATGAGAATAAAATCTGCTGAATTTGTAATGAGCAACTCGGATGTGGCAAAATGTCCCAACCAGCCAATTCCAGAATATGCTTTTATTGGCAGAAGTAATGTTGGAAAATCATCTTTGATAAATATGCTTACAGGCCGAAAAAGTTTGGCCAAAACATCTGGAAGACCAGGAAAAACACAACTGATAAACCATTTTATAATAAATGACAATTGGTATTTGGTGGATTTACCGGGTTATGGTTATGCACGGGTTTCCAAAGCGTCTAAAAAGAAATTCCAGAAATTTATTACCAACTATTTTGAACAACGAAAGCAATTGGTGATGGGATTTGTATTGGTTGATATTCGTCATAAACCACAACCAATTGATTTGGAATTTATGCAGTACTTAGGGGAAAGTGGTATTCCGTTTTCAATAGTATTTACAAAAGCAGATAAGCTTAAACCTAAAGCCATTGACAATCACATTAATACTTATTTTGAAATCATTTTGCAGTTCTGGGAAGAAGTGCCACATCATTTCGTAACGTCTTCAAGTAAAACTATTGGTAAAGATGAATTGTTGCAATTTATTGATAATACTAATGCTGAGATTAATGCTTTGAGAGACTTATAATAAAAAGAAATTCAAGTCTTCACATCTAAAACATCTCTTAACGCGTTGCCAACCAACATAAATGCCATAACTAAAACCATAATACACAGCCCTGGAATTAATGCCAAATACGGTTTTCCGAGGATAATATAATTGTAATGGTCTTTTATCATGGCGCCCCAACTGGCCATTGGCGGTTGGGCTCCAATACCCAAAAAGCTTAAGCCACTTTCAATTAAAATAGAGGCAGCAAAATTGGCTGCAGATATCACAATTACTGGTGCTAAAATATTAGGCAAGATGTGTTTCGTTATAATTCTAAAATCAGTAAACCCTAATGCTTTGGCGGCTGTAACATATTGTAATTCTTTAGCACTTATAACCTGTCCGCGCACTACTCTGGCAACCTCAACCCACATGGTTAAGCCAACAGCTATAAACACTTGCCAATAGCCTTTACCAAGCGCTAAAGTAATGGCGATAACAAGTAGAAGCGTTGGTATGGACCACGCAATATTTATAACCCACATGATAAACGCATCAATCTTACCTCCAAAATAACCTGCAACACTACCCAAAATTAATCCGACAATGAGTGATATGGCAACAGCAATAAACCCAATTGAAAATGATATTCGTGAACCTATTAAAATACGACTCAAATAATCTCTACCGTATTTATCAGTGCCAAAAATAAATTTTCGGGTTTGGATATAGGGTTTATAATCAGCATTTGGAAATGCGTTTAAAGCAATACGCTTTTGTTGACCTTCAAGTTCGTCTGATACGTACTCTTTGTAAAGGAGTTGATCTCCTTCTTTTTTGTAGGATGTTATTGGTACTTCTGTATTTTGATTATTGGTTCCGAAAAAGAATTTCTTAAACCAATTTTGATCATTTTCAATGTTATTTGGCAACGTTAGTATGTCAACCTCAAAACCTGGTGGTTTTGAATGTATGGCCAAATGCATTTGATTGGCGTTTCTGCTATTATCTGGCGCTAAAGCATAAGCAAACAACGCTAATAAACCAACACCTACAATAATACCCAAACTAAAAACGCCCCAAAAATTCTTCTTGAATTTTTGGAGCGCAATATATGTTAACGAATTACTTTTATTGGTCATAGTTTAGCGCACTAATTATAAAAGTGTTTTGACTAATAATGGTGTTCCCAACTGGTTTCACAAAACCATTGCTAATTTTTCATGGTGGTTAAGTTACTTTTAATTGGGTAAGATAATTTTAAATCTTTCAACACATTAAGGGCTTCTTCCACATAAACATCTTTGCTTAAACTCGCATGCCAACGTTCTCTTTTTTCTTTTAAGATAGAGTCTTTTTCCATTAAATTGAGTTCATAGGGCAACGAACTAAAACTAAGGTTCGTTTTATATTCTGAAATGGCGTCAAAACGTTTTGCGAATTCTTCGTTCTGCTCTAGTTCCTTTTTATAATCCTGATATTTTAAGGAATGGGTTTCATCTTCTCTTATGGTATTTATCCATTTTGCATTTTCGTCAATGAGCTTTAGCTGGGCATTATTGGCGATGCGGTCTTTACTATTTTGGATGGCCATATCATAGTCGTAATAGTTGTTCCAAAGTTCGTAATCCGTGGCATCAATTTTATCCCAAGGCAAAGGATTGTCTTGGGTACGCTCACCAATACCAATGTATTTGTACTGGTCTGGCACTACAATATCACTCTTAACACCATCTAATTGTGTTGAACCTCCATTTATTCTATAATATTTATCTGTTGTAAATTTTAACGCACCTAAATCTCCACTGGCATTGTTACGCACCAACCTATTAAGATCCATGAAATTTTGTACGGTGCCTTTTCCAAAAGTGTGTTCGCTACCAATAACAATAGCGCGTTTATAATCTTGCATAGCAGCTGCTAAAATCTCTGATGCCGATGCCGATAGTTCATTGACCAAAACAACTAACGGACCATCCCAAACAATAGCCTTATCAGTATCTTTCAGAACTCGTTTTTGATTGTTGATACTTTTAACTTGTACTATTGGTCCTTCTTTGATAAAAAGGCCTGCCATGTCCACAACCGCACTAAGTGAGCCACCTCTGTTATTACGTAAATCCATAACCAAACCTTCAACACCTTCAGCTTTTAGGCGTTCAATTTCGCGCTTCACATCTTCAGAACTGCTAATTCTATTATTCCGGTCAAAATTGTCATAAAAGCTTGGCAAATTAATGACCCCGTACTTTTTTCCGTCTTTTTCAACAAATGAAGATTTTGCATAGGTTTCTTCCAATACAACAACATCCCTTAAAATTTCAACATCTTTTACCTCACCATCAACTTTTTTTATGGTTAGAATAACCTTTGTGCCTTTAGGTCCTTTGATGTACTTAATGGCATCTTCCAAACGCATGCCAACAATATTTACACCTTCGGTTTCGTCTTCTTGCCGTACTTTCATAATTTGATCACCAGGCTGCAATTCATTTTGCCTCCAAGCTGGACCACCGCTTATCAATTCGCTTATGGAAATAACATCTAACTGGCGTTGCAAGCGCGCACCAATTCCTTCAAATTTTCCAGACATGCTGACATCAAAGCGCTCTTTATCTTCTGGCGGAAAGTAATTTGTATGTGGGTCAAACTCTTCTGTTATGGCATTTACAAACACAGAAAACCAATCTTCACGTCGTCTTTCTTGTATGTAAGTAAACAACTCTTCCAACATGCGCTTGGTTGTATCTCTTGCATCAGCTTCAAGTTGATCAAGACTTTTTTTAGTACCATTCTGTAAATCGGGATTTTCGTTATCTTCAATAGCCTCATCATAATTTGCTATGGTAGAAAATTTCAACTGTTTTCTCCAGCGCTCTTTCATTTCGCGCTTGTTTTTTGCATACTCTAGATTTTCGTAATCCGTGGAAAACGTTTCATCAACGTTGTAATCAAAAGGTTTATCCAAGATTTGAGCGTATAGTTCATTTGCTTCTTTAATTCGCTTTAAGTAACGTTCATGTGTTAAATTAAAAAACGAAAGATCATTGGATTTGATTTGATCATCTATAAGCGTTTTATAAGCTTCAAATTCTTTAATATCAGACTTATAGAAATAGCGCTTTAAGGGATCTAGCTGGTTGATGTAATCATTAAATACCCGAGATGAAAAATCATCATCAATATCTTGAGGAGAGAAATGGCCTTGGCGCAAGACATGGGTTATGATCTCAATCAACAATTTGTCCTTATCCGAACTTTCAAAACTTTTGCTTGTAAAACTGCACGATGCAAATGCTATGAGCAATGCTAGCATTAAAAACTTGTACTTCACTTTCATATTCATTTTTTTAGAATTCCAAACTTAGGAATCAACAATTGTCTAAAATAGAGGAAAAAACCATGCCACAAAACCTATGCGCTACTAATTTTTTGTTAAACCAGCATTTTAAGCTATAACGCCTTTTTATGTATGAAAGATTTATTTTAGAAACATCTGTTTTATATGAAATTCTAAGCATAAACAACCTATTTGTTTCCATGTGATTTTAGTATTTTAGCATTGATTTAAATAAAGCGAATAATGGCCAAACCTCTAATCTTAGTTACAAATGACGACGGTATAACAGCACCAGGATTACGAACCTTAATCTCTGTCACGAAAACAATTGGAGATGTTGTGGTTGTAGCGCCAGATAGCCCACAGAGTGCCATGGGTCATGCCATTACCATAAATTCCACTCTGCATGTTGAAAAAGTAGTTATAGACAATGGCGAACAAATGGAATACAGTTGCTCTGGTACACCAGCCGATTGTGTAAAACTAGCAGTTAGGGAAGTGCTTAAACGCAAACCAGATTTGTGTGTTTCTGGTATCAACCATGGCTCAAACTCATCTATAAACGTCATTTATTCCGGTACTATGAGTGCCGCCTTAGAAGCAGGAATTGAAGGTATACCTGCAATTGGGTTTTCGCTGTTGGATTACAATTGGAGTGCTAATTTTGAGCATTGCAAACGTTTTGTAAAAACAATAGCATTGAATGTTCTTGAACATGGTTTACAAAATGGCGTTGTATTAAATGTAAATATTCCTAACTTGAATGAGAACGCCATAAAAGGAATTAAAATTTGTCGGCAAGCTCGTGCCAATTGGGTTGAAGAATTTGATAAAAGAACAAACCCCATGGGCAGAGATTACTATTGGCTAACGGGTAAATTTGTAAATCTTGACCATGGTGAAGACACCGATGAATGGGCTTTGGAAAATGGTTACGTATCAGTCGTTCCTGTTCAGTTCGATTTAACAGCGCACCATGCCATTCAACATTTAAACTCATGGAGTTTTAACCCATAAGCTACTATGAAATATTACATTATTGCTGGCGAAGCTTCGGGAGATTTACACGGCTCCAACTTAATGAAAGCATTATATAAAGTAGATACCAACGCCGAAGTACGGTTTTGGGGCGGCGATTTAATGCAAGCCGTTGGTGGCGATTTGGTGGTGCATTACAAAGAGCGCCAATTTATGCTCTTTGATGTGATTTTTAATCTCAGAAAAATATTAGGGTTTATAAAACAGTGTAAGGCAGATATTGACCATTATAAACCAGACGTTATTATTTTTATTGACAACTCAGGTTTCAATTTAAGAATTGCTGAATGGGCAAAACCCCAAGGCTATAAAACCCATTATTACATATCGCCACAGGTATGGGCTTCCAGGGCTGGACGCGTTAAAAAAATAAAGCGTGATATTGACCAAATGTACACTATACTACCATTTGAAAAAGCATTTTATGCCAAATACGATTATGATGTGCATTTTGTTGGGCATCCATTGATTGACGCTATTTCTAATAGAACTATTTTAGACGAAACCAATTTTAGAAAAACATATAATCTTGACAACAAACCCATAATTGCTATGCTACCTGGTAGCCGGAAACAAGAGATCAAAAAAATGTTGAAAGTAATGCTAAGCGTTATTGGTGATTTTAAAGACTATCAATTTGTAATTGCAGGCGCACCAAGCCAGGATATTGAATTTTACAAATCCTTTACAAGGAACAAGCCAATTGCCTTTGTCCCCAATAAAACCTACGATTTATTAAGTATCTCTTTTGCGGCTTTGGTAACATCTGGTACTGCAACTCTGGAGACCGCATTGTTTAAAGTGCCACAAGTGGTTTGCTATAAAGCTAATGCCATATCGTACTATATCGCAAAATCAATTATTACGCTGAAATTTATTTCGCTTGTAAACCTTATCATGAATCGCGAAGTGGTAACGGAACTTATTCAAAGTGACCTGAACAGAAAGCGACTTACCGCAGAGTTGAGATCAATACTAAATCCTAAAGCTCGAGAAAAACTGTATTTAGACTATTACGAGTTAGAACAAAAACTAGGAGGCAAAGGTACTAGCGAGAATACCGCTAAACTTATTTTTAACGCTATAAAGAATTAAATGCTGAAGAGATTTTACATTTTACTTTTTATTGCTTTAGCGTTTTCTAGTTGTAAATCTGCAAAAATCACCACGAGGAGCAAAACACCAATACGGGTTACAACGACCAAACCCAATACGGTTTCAACAAAAGCACAGTCTATTATTGATTACGCCAAGCAGTTTAAAGGCGTTAAATACAAATACGGTGGCACAACCCGAAAAGGCATGGATTGCTCCGGGCTCATATTGACTACTTTTAAAGCGCATGATATTACCATGCCAAGAACAACAAAAGAGCTATCCGTTACCGGAAATTGGATAGACATAAAGGATGTTGAAGAAGGTGATTTGGTATTTTTTGCCACTAAAAAGAATAGCCGTAAGATAAATCATGTAGGCATTGTTACAAGTTTAGACAATAACGTTATCTCTTTTATACATGCCTCAAGCAGTAAAGGCGTTATTATTTCTTCATTAAAAGAACGTTATTGGTATTTGGCTTACGTACAGGCAAGACGGTATTTGTAGTTCTCATTTTTTGTAGTAACTTTCTGTAATGAAGTTACTGAATTTTACCGTTATAAAACTTACGTTGTTTCTTATTATTGGTATTGTAGTTGGAAGCCATATTGAATTTAGCCATAAGCAGGTTTTTTATGCATCCTGTATAGTGATATCTGCATTAGTAGTTTCTTACTTTTTATCGAAAAAAATAATTTTTTTAAAAACCATATTTGGGGTTTGTACATTTGCCTGTATCGTTGTGATTGGGATAGCAAATGCCGTTTTTAGTAACCAGCTACTAAATAAGGACCATTACACCAATAAAATCCTTGAAATCGATAAACCTGCAGCATTTCTTTTCAGAATCGACAAACGCTTAAAGTCCAGTAATTATCATAATAAGTACATTGTTGAAATTACATCTGTCAATTCTAAAAAAACAATGGGTAAAATTCTGCTTAACCTTGAAAAAGACAGTCTAAACAATACTTTAGCCATTGGAAACAACTACTACGCTATTGCAAAATTAACAGAGGTTTCAAAACCGAAAAACCCTTTTCAGTTTAACTATAATGCTTACTTAAAAAAGCGTCAGGTTTACCATCAAACCTATTTAAACACTAGTGATTTTCACTTTGTGTCTAAAACAGAAAGTATATATAGCTATTCTGATAAATTACGAATGCTTATCAATAAAAAGCTCATCGATGCTGGCTTTGACAAGGAATCTATGTCCATATTAAATGCTATTTTGTTAGGGCAACGCCAAGATATTGATCAAGATATTTATAATGATTATGTAGATGCTGGAACTATTCACATTTTAGCGGTTTCGGGGCTACACGTTGGTATCATATATTTTATACTTATTTGTCTGTTAAAGCCATTAGATATATCTAGAAAAGGCAGACATGTATTCAAGCCTTTAATAATTGTAGTTTTGCTTTGGGCATTTGCTTTTATAGCTGGTTTATCGCCATCGGTTACCAGAGCTGTAACCATGTTCAGTATTATATGCATTGCGCAACAGCTAAAACGACCTACAAACATTTACAATACTTTAGCTATTTCTGCATTTTTCATCCTGTTATTCAACCCGACATTTTTATTTGAAATTGGTTTTCAGATGAGCTATTTGGCTGTTTTGGCCATAGTTTCAATTCAACCTTTGATTTATAAATTATGGAAACCAAAGTATTTAATCTTAGTTAAACCTTGGCAGATTTTTACCGTAACAATAGCTGCTCAAATTGGTGTTGCGCCGATAAGCTTGTTTTATTTTCATCAGTTTCCGGGCTTGTTCTTTATATCCAATTTGGTCATTACCCCTTTTCTTGGGCTTATTCTTGGTTTTGGAATATTAGCCATTGTTTTAGCGCTTTTGGATAGTCTTCCTCAATTTTTAGTGGATAGCTATAGTTTTATTATCCATACTCTAAATGATTTTATTGCGTGGGTTGCTCATTTTGAAAGCTTTTTGATAACCGATATTTCATTTAATGCATATCAGCTTTGCGCATTGTATTTAGTTATAGTTACAGGGTTTTTGTTATTCAAATTTCCATCTTATAAAAACTTAGTTTACGGTCTCAGCAGTATTTTAGTTTTTTCATTTGTGTTGTTATTCGCCAAATATGAGAACAGTAAAGATGAATTTGTAATTTTCAATATCTCAAGACATACAATTATTGGCGAAAAGCAAAACCATCATCTGAAACTGCATCACAATTTATCACAAGACAAATTAGATGATATACCAATGATCAGAAACTACAAAGTTGGCTACAATATTGATAGTATTGCTTCCGCTAACTTGAAATCGGTTTACGGGTTTAAGGGCAAAACCATTTTAGTCATTGACAGCTTAGGCATTTACAAAGCACCTTTTAAAACAGATTATGTAGTTTTAAGGGCATCGCCTAAAATAAATCTCATTAGGTTAATAGATTCTTTACACCCAAAACAGATTATTGCAGATGCCAGTAATTACAAAAGTTATGTTGCACGTTGGAAGGCTACATGCAGGCATAAAAAAATCCCTTTCCATAGCACTTATGAAAAGGGAGCATTTATTTTAGAGTAACCATACTATTTTTGAGTTTCCACAAAAGTTGGCTTAAAGGATTTATAATATTCATTAAATGCCTCTTGGGTTGTCATTTCCTTATAAGTATCATCTTTAAATAGCTTGAGGTACAATTCCAATTGTTTTGGCTTATGATAACCAGAAATAGGTGCAATTAGCTTTAATTCTTCATCAAAAAAGGCAATTGTTGGGTACGAGCGTATTCTCAAAAACCTTGAGAATTCGTGAGGGCTATTGCGACGGTTTGCTTTGGTTTCGTCATAATTAGGATTTGAGAATGTTTTATCCTTATACGTTACCTCAGAATTACCTTCAGCATTAAACTTTACAGCATAATAGTTTTTATTAACATAATCTACTACATCCTTGTTTTTAAAGGTATGTCTGTCCAACATTTTACATGGACCGCACCAATTGGTGTACATATCCATCATTATTTTTTTTGGATTTTTCTTTTGAAGCGCAACAGCTTCCTCAAAAGTAACCCAATTTATTTCTTGTCCTGTTGCGTTAAAAGCAAAGGAAAAAAGCAATAGTATAAAAGCAATATTTTTCATCATAACAGCTTTGTTGCAAATACAAGACCAAACTTACAATTAATTAAAATTTACAGCCCGTATCTTATAGTTAATTTAACGTGTTTAGCGCACGCCGTGCATTAGTTTTTTAAGTAATGGGTGTAATAAAAATATCAAAACACCAGACACTATTGGAATTATTGTGAAAATTAAGAAAAACTGACTTAAAGAATAGTTTTGGGTAAATTCTTCAATTTTCCCACCAAGTGTTGCTGCTAATTTATTTCCAATAGCAATGGCCAAATACCACATACCGAACATAAACGCAATCATACGAGCTGGCACTAATTTAGAAACATAAGACAACCCAACTGGTGAACCACAGAGTTCTCCTAAAGTATGAAACAGATAAGCTAAAATTAACCAAATCATACTCACTCTGACACTACCTGCCGCGGCACCTTTTTCAATGGGTAACGAGCCATAAGCTAATAAACCAAAACCAATAGCCATAATTATTAAACTTAGACCATACTTATATGATGCTGGAAAATTGGGATTATTATCCCAAATCTTAGTAAACATTGAAGCGAAGACAATAATAAAGAATGAATTTAATATGCTAAACCAAGAAACCGTTATTTCAGTTGTTTCAGCTGTCCAATCTTTATACAGCATAAATCCTACTATTGCCCACATTAAAGCAAAACAAATGAATAAAATGATGTTGGAAGAGAAAATTCTATTCTTGGTCTTTTTAAAGAGTATAACTAATACATATGTTATAAATGCTAATGGAATTATTGTTAATAGGGCATTAACCACTAAAAATATATTTGCGGCTCCACCTTCTAATGTCCTTTGTGTAAAATCTCTTGCAAAAAGAACTAATGAGGTTGCTCCTTGCTCAAAACACATCCAGAAAAAAACTGTAAAAAAAGCAAAAACTATGAATGCAATTAACCTATCCCTTACTACAACTTCATAACGCAATAAACGTGTAATGATAAGATATAAAAAGACTATTAAACCAAATAGTATTACTATATATTCTCCAGATAAAAAATCTGGTATTGATGCCCAATTTAAAAAGTTAACGTCACCTATTTTAGAAATGGGATCATTAAAAATATATGCAAATGCAATAACTGTACTTATAATAATAAGCACCTTATCGATATTGGTAAATGGGTTGCGCCTTACACTTTGCTCCACTTTTTCCAAATCTGAATTTGGTTCTTGCTCTGAGTTATCATTTTTAGGAACACCTCCAATATCACCAAATAATGGTTTTGCCAACCAAAACTGAGCTGTACCTAGAAGCATAAAAATACCTGCCAAACCAAATCCGTAGCTCCATCCGTAGCGTTCGGCTAACCAACCACATAACATCATACCAAAGAAAGCCCCAGCATTAACACCCATGTAAAAAATAGTATATGCTCCATCTTTCTTATCCTCATGTCCTTTATACATTTCTGAGATAATTGAGGTCATGTTTGGTTTAAAAAAACCAGTACCAATCACTAGGAGTGCCAAACCAACATATAATGACAATTCAGTCTCAAAAGCCATGGATGCATGACCTAAAGTCATTATAAAAGCCCCAATAACTACAGCCCATCTGTAACCGATTAGCTTATCTGCTAGTAAACCACCAGCAATTGGCGTTATATATAAAAGACCAGCGTAGGTTCCAAATAATGCACCGGCATTTTCAGAGGACCAACCCCAACCAGGAAAATCTACACCCACAACTGCCATTGTCAAAAAATTAACAAGCAAAACGCGCATTCCATAAAAGGAAAAACGCTCCCACATTTCAGTAAAAAAAAGGACAAACAAGCCTGCCGGATGCCCCATTACTTTGGTCTCAAAAAAGTTTTCAGTAGTAGTACTCATGAATATGTTGTTTAGTTAGTTTTTTGGTTTTAGATCAAAGCAGAAGGCTTAGTAATTATTTAACACCATGCATAAACTTCTTCAGAGGAAAACTCAACAAGAACAATACAACACCTCCGATTATTGGAATCCAAACTAAAATATTGAAAAAGTCAGACATAGAAGATTCCTTGGCTATCTGTTCCATATAACTTGAAAATGATCCTGCAAGTTTATTGCCCATAGCAGATGCAAAAAACCATATTCCAAACATAATACCCAACAAGCGTTTTGGGGATAATTTATTTACATAAGAAAGTCCTACTGGAGATAAGCTCAACTCTCCCATAGTGTGTAATAAGTATGCAAGGACTAAAAAAATCATTCCCGCTTTTTGGACAGAATCTCCTCCAACGTTTGCAGAACCAATAACCATTGGAATAAAACCTAACCCAAGTAAAACTAATCCGATAGCAAATTTTTGTGGACCATTAGGGTTATATTTTGTCTTTGCTAATTTCTGCCATACCCAAGAAAATAATGGAGCCAATGTAAAAATGAATAATGCATTCAAACTTTGAAACCAAGTAGCTGGCACCTCTGGGTTCTCATCATAAAATTGATTGTAAATCATATACCCAATTATTCCCCACAAAATAATAACACTCAGAGCCATAAACATCATAGCTAATGGGTAAATTCTACCTATAGCGCGTTGCATGCCAACATATAGCCAAGTTAAAATAATAACTGGTAATGCAGACAGTATTGCCCCAATAACCTTAAAAACTGATACACTAGTACCTTCAAGGCTTCTATCTGTGTACTCACTTGCAAAAATATTCATACTTGATCCAGCCTGCTCAAATGCTGCCCAAAAGAAAATTGAAAAAAAAGCCAATACACCAACTACAACTAGCCGTTGACTTTCAACCTTAGTTAATGGTACTTTTTCAACATTCTTAACTGAATCAACAATATCATCATTATTTTCTAAATTACCTTTTTTTGGAGCTAAGCCAATTTCACCAAACATTTTCTGAGCTAAATGGAATTGAATCAAACCAATAAACATAAACACACCAGCTAAACCAAACCCATAGTGCCAACCAAATGTTTCACCTAAATAACCACATAATATTGAACCCAAAAACGCTCCAACGTTTATTCCTTGATAAAAAATGGTGTATCCAGAGTCCTTCTTGTCACTTCCTTCTGGGTAAAGTTGCCCAACGATTGATGAAATATTTGGCTTAAAGAAACCATTCCCAACAATTAATAAGCCAAGACCTAAATAGAATGCAGGCATAGGCTCAAAAGCTAAAGACAAATGACCAAGTGTCATTAATACCGCGCCTATCATTATGGCTTTTCTAAAACCTAAAATTTTATCGGCAATGATACCACCTAATATTGGTGTTATATAAACTAACATAGTGTACCAACCATACAAATCACTAGCTTCACTTTTTGACCAACCTAAACCTGGATTATCACTCATTACTTCGCTTATTAAATACAAAACAAGCAAAGCCCTCATGCCATAATATGAAAAGCGTTCCCACATTTCGGTAAAAAAAAGCATGAATAAACCTACTGGATGTCCAAATATTTCTTTTTCAGTTGCTACATTATTAGCCATAATATTATTAAATAATTAAGTTAGTTTTATTTTCCTTTAATCTGTGATTTTGGTTGCTCTTCTTTTTCTGCAACTTTACGTTTATCACCTAAAGTACGATTGATAAAATCAGTCATTTTCGTGTACAAATGCAGTCTCGTATTACCGCCATAAATACCATGGTTTTTATCAGGGTAAACCATCCATTCAAATTGCTTATTGGCTTGTACCAAAGCTTCTACCATGCGCATGGTATTCTGTAAATGAACGTTATCATCACCTGACCCATGAATCAATAAAAAGTCGCCTTTTAATTTATCAACATGATTTATTGGTGAGTTATCGTCATAACCACTTGGGTTTTCTTGAGGCGTGGTCATATAACGCTCTGTGTAGATGGTATCGTAAAAACGCCAACTTGTAACTGGTGCTACAGCAATGGCCATTTTAAACACATCGTTACCTTTAAACAAGGCATTACTACTCATAAAACCACCGTAACTCCAGCCCCAAATACCAATACGGTCTTCATCAATATATGGTAATTGTCCTAATTTTTTGGCAGCAGCAATTTGGTCTTCAACTTCGTATTTACCCAATTCGTTTTGGGTTACCTTTTTAAATGCGGCACCTTTGTAACCTGTTCCTCTTCCGTCTACACAAACAACAACGTATCCTTGCTGCGCCAACATTTGATACCAGTAATCATTAGCGCCATTCCAACGGTTGGCCACGGACTGAGAACCTGGTCCGGAATACTGCGTCATAAATAAAGGATATGCTTTAGATTCATCAAAATCTGCAGGTTTGATCATCCACATATTAAGGTCGTTGCCATTAACGCTAATAGTGCTGAATTCCTTTTTAGACGTTTTATATTCTGTAATTTTGTTTGCTAATTTATCGTTATCGACTATACTTTTTATCAATTTTCCTGATTTGGAATCATTCAAAGTATATTCATATGGTGAGGTTGCACTGGAATGGGTATTTATGAAATAGGTGAAATCTGCACTGAAGGAAGCGCTATTTGTTCCGTCTGATTTGGTCAGTCTTTTTTTATTGGTACCATCTAAGTTAATGGCGTAAACATCTCTATTAATTGATCCATTTTCGACAGATTGGTAGTAAATGATATTATCTTTCTCATTAAATCCATAATAATTGATCACTTCCCAATCACCATCAGTCACTTGATTAATGAGTTTGCCATCTTTGTCGTAATGATAAATATGATTGAAGCCATCTTTTTCACTGGTCCAAATAAAACTGTTGTCCTTTAAAAAGGTGAGGTTGAAGGTAACATCAATATAGGCTTCGTCTTTTTCTTCCAAAACCAAATCTGTTGTATTATTAGAGACATCAATCATCCAAAGATCCAACTCGTTTTGATGCCTATTCATGTATTGGGCGCTCAATATATTAGCGTTATTGGTCCATTTAAGTCTAGGAATGTAAAAATCTTTATAAGTTTTACCAACCTTCAATTGACTAAGCTTTTCGGTTTCTAAATCGTATAAATGAAGTGATACAACTGAGTTTTTTTCACCCGCTTTAGGGTATTTAAAAACCTGTTGGGTTTGATATAATTGTTTACCGAATACGTCCATAGAAAACTCTGGCACATCAGTTTCATCAAAACGGATAAAAGCAATTTCTGTTCCGTTAGCATTCCAATCAAAGGCGCGGACAAAACTAAATTCCTCTTCATAAACCCAATCGGTTATACCATTTATAATTTCATTCTTTTTACCGTCAAACGTAATTTGCTTGGTTGTTCCGGTTTGTAAATCTTTTACGTATAAATTGTTTTTAAATCCGTAAGCTATTTTAGTGGCATCTGGAGAGAATGTTGGCTCTTGTACTGGGTAATCTGCAACCTTCACCAATGCTTTGGTGGCTATATCATAAACGTAAAAAGTACCAATACTAGACCTTCTGTAAATGGATTTCCAATATGTGGTTAGCAAAATTTTAGATTCATCCTTGCTAAAACTGTAATCGTAAAACTGAGTTATGCCGTCAAGTTCTGCAGAATTTAAAGCCGTTTTTACTTTATTTAAAGTTTTATAATCGTAAATGTCTATTGAAGAGGTTTTGTTTTCTGGATCAAAATTTAGAACTGAATACTGTTTACCGTTATTCATTGAATGCAAAGACTGCATACCTTGTGTTCTAAATGCGCCATTCCATATTTCTTCAAGGCTTATCTGTTTGTTTTGTGCAAATGTTAAAAAAGAACAACACAACAAGCTGAAGACAAGTGCAAAACCAGAAAATCTCATTTATATAAAGAATTTGAAAAAGTAGTGCCAAGTTTACTAAAAAATATGCAAAAAACCGCTTTTATTAACAGTTAATCGGCAATAATCTTATTTCGTTAGTCCATTTAGTTTCAATCGTACTATCTTTGTTTTTCTAATTTTAATTTGGCCATGCAAAAAACCATATCGGGTTTCTCAAAACTCTCAAAAAACGAAAAAATAGACTGGCTATTACAAACGTTTTTCACTGATAAAGAGACCAATAGAACTTTACTGACCCAATACTGGAACAGCGACGAAAAGCTTCAAAACCTTCATGATGAGTTTATTGAAAACACCATATCTAATTTTTATTTGCCTTTAGGTGTAGCGCCCAACTTTTTAATCAACAACGGTATGTACACCATTCCTATGGCCATTGAGGAAAGCTCGGTAGTTGCCGCCGCAAGTAAAGCAGCAAAATACTGGCAAAATCGTGGCGGTTTTAAAGCAGAAGTGTTATCTACCGAAAAAATTGGTCAGGTACATTTTACCTTTAAGGGCAAAGCTGAAAAGCTTAAAGAATTCTTTAAAATTATAAAGCCGAAACTTATTGCAAACGCCTCTAGCATTACCAAGAATATGGAAAAACGTGGCGGTGGCATTAAAGATATTGTTTTGGTTGATAAAACCGAACAACTGCCAGGTTATTTTCAGTTGCACGCTAGCTTTGAAACCTTGGATGCCATGGGCGCTAACTTTATCAATTCGTGTTTAGAAAACTTTGCTGAAACGCTAAAAATTGAAGCGAAAACATACGCTAATTTTACCAAAGATGAAAAGGACATAAATGTTATCATGAGCATATTGTCCAATTACGTACCACAATGTATTGTAAAAGCCGAAGTGAGTTGCCCAATATCTGCTCTTAAAAGTAAAGATATCCCAAACCCGCAAGAGTTTGCCAAAAAGTTTAAACAAGCCGTCACCATTGCTGAAATTGAACCCTATCGTGCGGTGACGCACAACAAAGGTATAATGAACGGTATTGACGCTGTAATAATTGCAACAGGAAATGATTTTAGAGCGGTTGAAGCTGGGATACACGCTTACGCATCAAAAGACGGACAATATACAAGTTTAACACATTGCACAATTACTAACGATATATTCCGATTTTGGATTGAAATACCGCTTGCACTCGGTACAGTTGGCGGCCTAACAAAGTTGCATCCGTTGGTAAAATTTTGTTTGGAATTATTAGGAAGCCCAACCGCTAAAGATCTTATGAAAATTGTTGCCGTTGCTGGCTTGGCCCAAAATTTTGCCGCACTAAAATCACTGACCACAACAGGCATTCAACAAGGCCACATGAAAATGCATTTGATGAATATTTTAAATCAATTTGAAGCTTCTGATACCGAAAAGATAACATTGGTTGACTATTTTAAAACACATAACGTTACCCATAGCGCTGTTATAGAGGAATTGAACAAACTTAGAACTTAATTTGAAGACTTACAGAAGTAATGGAAAATTACTGCTCACCGCAGAATATGCTGTACTTGATGGTGCAACAGCATTGGCTTTGCCTACTTTATACGGGCAAAACCTAAGCGTTAAACAAACTGAGCAACCCAATACAATTTTGTGGACAAGCTTTGACGAAACAAATACCATTTGGTATAAAGGAAAGTTTGAGTTCAATAAGGCTAATCAGATCTTTACCGCATTGCAAAACGATGCTGTTTCACAAAGGTTAGTTCAGATCTTTAAGGCTATCCAGATTCTAAATCCTGTTTTTTTTGAAAATGGACTTGGTTATGACATCTCAACCACACAAGACTTTAATAGGCATTGGGGCTTAGGCACCTCATCTACACTAATTAACAATTTGACCAATTGGGCAAGAATTGATGCTTATGAATTATTGGGATTAACTTTTGGAGGCAGTGGCTATGATATTGCCTGTGCACAACACGATACGCCAATCTATTACAAATTAATAACAGGTGAAAAGCCTTTGGTTGAAACCATAGACTTTAATCCCATATTTAAGGAACACCTTCACTTTGTGTACTTAAACCAAAAACAAGATAGCCGAGATAGTATATCGCACTACCGTAACAAAGGTAATTTGAAACAATCCATAATTGGAGAATTAGATGTCATAAGCCGTAATATTGTTAAGACAACATCTCTAAGCGAATTCACTAATCTGATTGACCATCACGAAAACATAATATCACATTTACTGGAGCGCAAAACTATTAAAGCCACTTTTTTTTCGGATTTTGAAGGAAGCATAAAAAGCTTGGGCGCTTGGGGTGGCGATTTTATTTTGGTGGCTTCTGAAAACAATCCTAAAACCTATTTTGCTGAAAAGGGATTTCAAACGATTATTCCTTACCAAAAAATGGTAAAATAAAAAAAGGGTTTTGCGTTTTTGCAAAACCCTTTTTTTATTCGCTAATTTAAATTAGTAAACCGTCTTAGACCTGTTATCTTCAATTTCAGCAGCTTCTTTTAAAGCATTAAATACCTGAGATTGTGCTGCGTTTTTTCTAGTCGTGCTCAACCTATTAAAGTTTGCAGTATAGTTGTCCAGTTCTGTAGCTTCATTGATTTTTGTCACTTCCACAATATAAACCCCTTTTTCTCCTGCTATAGGTTTTGAAGGTGTTCCTTGTGGTAAGCCAAATGCTGTACCAATAACCGCTGGTTCAATTCCTGCTCCAGAAAGTGTTTTGTTTTTAAGCGTTAATCCAGATGCCGACCTTACAGTTTGGCCTTGATTTTTAGCAATTTCATCAAGAGTTGAAGCTGTAATTTTCTCTTTTATTAAGGCTGCCTTTTTCTTATTACGGACTATTGGTAATACAGATGTTGTTGCACTCTCAACATCCATCAAACCTTCTTTATTAACGTCTACCAACTTCGCTACAATAAAGCCTACTCCTGCAATTGGGAAACTCTTATAATCACCTTCTTTTGTGTCTTCGTCAAATGCCCAACGCACCACTTGTCTTTGATTGCCTAAACCTGGTATATTTTCGTCCAGTTCTTTAAAGGTAACCGGCTTTAAGGTTAGGTTACGCTCTTCTGCCAAATCCGTAAATTCACCTGTTTCAGCAGCAATTTCAAATTTTTGTTTGTTATTAAAAACTTCATCAACAGTTTGTTCTGAAGGTTCAATTTTGCGTGCTAGTGTAGCAACTTTATAGACTTCCTGACTTCCTTTTTGACCCTCAATCTCAATAATGTGAAATCCAAAAGGTGACTCTACAACGTCCATGTCTCCAGTTTTATTCTGAAATGAGAAATCTCTAAATTGTTGTACCATTCTACTATAAGCAAACCAATCATAACGACCACCATTACTTTTACTTCCTAAATCTGAAGAATATGAAGTTACAAATTCATCAAATTTTGAGATGTCAGTTTTCAAAACTGAGTAAAGACTATCTGCAAAATTTTGTGCTTGTTGATAATCTAATTCTACATCTGGTCTAGCTGAGGCCGCACCAATATATGGTATAAGTATGTGCCTAGTTTTTACAGAATCGGGAAGACTCTTTTTCTCAATAAGCTTTGCTAGTTTAAAATACTCTCCATCTTTGTATGGTCCATAATACTCGCCTATTTCCTTCTTTGAAATACTATCTTTAGCAACTCCCAGTTGTTCAAGCGCGTTAAAGGTATCCGTAAATTTGATATCTGAATTTGAATTGACAAAGGCCTCAACATTATCTGCATTATCAAAACCACGAATAGTGTCCGTACCCTTTGACACTTCATTAAATTCCAGCTTATCTGTTTTTAGCCCCAATAGTTCAGCTTTAATAGCATCTTCGTCTTCTTTGGATGCATCTTCCCTAAACTCCACATATACTATTTCTCTAGTAGCTTCAACTTGGTACTCGTCCTTATTTTGCTCCATGTAGGCCTTGATTTCCTTTTTGGTAACTTCAACAAGGCTATCTGGAATTGACGTGTATGGCACTTGTACGTAGCGTACGTTTACAGTTTTGTTTTCGGCAATATAATCTGCTTCGGCTTCGGCAACAGTAGCATTTACACCAGCTTTTAACAAGTTGTAGTATTGCTGCGTAAGTGCATTATCGGCCAAGGCTTGCTCGTTATTGGTCCATTGCTCATAATTTATTGTAAAGTTACCAAGCGGTGCACCTTGAGGGCTAATTTCCTTTAAGTTGGAAATAAATGATTTTAACCTGTTAATATCAAAAATACTGTCTTGGTTTTGAAACTCTGGGTAGCTAGAAAAGTTGTTTTCCAAAAGCTCCAACATTTTATCTTCTTCTACTGAAAGTCCTAACTTTTCAATTTCAGTAGTCATGATAATACGTCTCAATTCCTGATCGTAAATGCTATTTTTAATCTGAGTTTCAGATCGTGATGATCCAAAACGTTGTTGTGCATTTTGAACCTGGAGCATAAAAGGTTCTCTTTTAATATCCTCGCCATTGATAGTGGCAATAATATCTTGTGGACCACCACCAGAGTCGAGATTTCTAAACACATCTCCAATTACAAAAGCAAATAACGCTAAAGCAATTACTAGGATTAAAACTAAAGAACGTTGTCTTATTTTATTTAAAACTGCCATTTTATGGTATTTCTGTTGTTAAATTTAAGTCTGCGAAAATAGTATTTTCTACCAAATAATAAAAGGATAGCTTCTGTTTTTTAACCGTTTAGCGAGCTATTGTTCCTCTTCGGTTATCTCTAAAAAAACAGTGTCGATTTTTGTGGATGACACTTCGGTAATTGTAAACTTAAATCCCTGAATATAAATGGTTTCATTAAGCTGGGGAATTTCTTCTGTAAAACTTACAATTAAACCTCCAAGCGTTTCATAATTATCTGCTTCGGGCAAATCAATTTTGTAGGTTTCGTTAATGTAATCTACTTCTAACCTTGCTGAAAAATTAAAGGTAGTTTCAGTTAGTTGTTCTTCCAATAGCGCAACGCTATCGTGTTCGTCTTCAATTTCACCAAACAATTCTTCAATGATGTCTTCGACGGTCATAATACCAGATGTACCGCCATACTCATCAATAACAACGGCTATACTTTTTCGCTTTTTTGTCAACAAGCTTAACACATCTTTTATGCGGATAGTTTCCGGAACAAATACTACGGGAATTAATATAGACTTTAGGGTTTTTGGTTTTTTGAACAATGCAAATGAATGCACGTAACCCAAAATGTCATCTATGGAATTTTTATAAACCAATATTTTGGTTAGTCCAGTTTCTACAAAAGCCTGGCTTAGATTTTCTATGGTATCCGAAATATCTATGGCTACAATCTCTGTTCTTGGTACCATGACCTCTCGGGCTTTTACTTCACTGAATTCCAGCGCATTTTGAAATATTTGTATTTCGCTATCTACGTCATCGTCTTCTTCTACAGATTCCATTTGTTCAGTTATAAAATTACCGAGTTCCGCCTTGGTTAAGGCTAATTCTATAGTATCGCCTTCGGTTTTAAAGAACACTTTTAATATGACATCTGAAATCCAAATAACAAAATTTGATAGCAAAGAAAAGATAGCGTAAAACAAATATGCTGGTAAGGCGAAAAACTTGAGCAACGTGTTTGAGTAAATCTGAAAAAATACTTTTGGCAAAAATTCTGCCGTTACCAATATAACAGCAGTTGAAATAACAGTTTGTGAAAGCAACTGTAAATCGGTCAGCAGATAAGTCAGCACAACACTATCGCTAGGTAACATATTTTGAAACCAAGCTACCAAAACATCACCCATTTTAAAACCGTAAACAACCAAGGCTACGTTATTGCCTATTAGCATTGTGGTTATAAACTTAGAGGGTTTAGCCGTTAGTTTTCGTAATAATTTACCTAGAAAATCATTCTGTTTTTTTTCGAGTTCAATATGGATTTTATTTGAGGAAACATAAGCGATTTCCATACCGGAAAAGAAAGCCGACAAAAGCAAAGACGCTATAATAATTAACGTATTGGCATCCATATTTATTTCTGTTGCCTGTCTTGAAACTTTTTTCTGTAATGCTTACGGAAGAAAAACAAGAAAACAGCCAATGCCGCGAAGAAGAGTAAAAAATAAGCTCTATTTCTGTCCGCTGACCACTCTGTTACCGCTTCTACCACTAAAATAATGGCAATAACTAAATAGGCATATTGAAAAAATCGTAAGGCTTTAATCATGATACAGGTAAATTGTAGTGCAAAGATACTTAATTATCGATTTGTACTTCGCCACCGATTTCCAACATTTCATAATCGTCAAAATTTTTATCGGAGTCAAAGCCACGACCGCTAATGTCACTACCATCAGAAACCAAACGGAATGGCCTATTGGTAAACACCCATTCATTAAGTTGGTCAAAGTACATTTGATCCGTGAATAAGGAATCTTTTTTATGGGTTGCCAAAATGACGTTGCCCTGCAAATCTATCAAATCGGTTTCGTTGTAAATTACGGCATAGTCTGAAAAAATTTTGCTCTCGTTACCATCTTCGTCATAAATAACAAGCTCTATACCTTCAGGAAACTCGGAAAACCCGAACGCCCTATTTGAATAATCCAACATCTTTGGGCTCATCAAATTAGCCCTTAACTTGAAAGAATCTGTGTATTTGAGATTAATGGTATCTGCAATGTAAATGGGTTCATTTTGCAATACACCAATCTGCTGGACGTCTTTTAGGTTGTTTTTACATGAAAAAAATACAGCCATAACAAAGGTTATGACTGTATAGTTAAATATATGTGATCTATTACATTTCATCTGTTATGGTACGGTAACTGAACGACCAATCCAACAATTTATTTTTATAACACTGCCTGAGCATGCACAGCTAAAAATATCGCTTTTAGATGGTGCTTTGGCTTCATAACTTGCAGCCGTTTGAGATGCTGCCTTTTTTAATCTGCTATCTACTCTACCCGCTTTGCGAGCTTCTGCAGCCGCTAACCAAAATACAGCTCTTTTATTAAACGCTGTGTCTCCACAATTATTTGCGCTCTTGGCATACATACCAGCAATTCTTAAATGTGGCACACCATTAGACGGATTTAACTTCAATGCATCTTGGTACAATTGTCTCGCCTTACCATAAGAGCCCTTCTTTCTGTACTTTTCTGCTCTACCGAAAACAAATTTCCACTTTTTTAACGGATCAGTCTCCAACTGTTCAGCCTGGGCAAAATACCTTTCAGCTTCTGCAGAGTTTCCTTTTTTATCATTTAATACTCCAAGGTAATAAGCGGTATTGGCATCTGGCTCAACATTGTTTTTTTGTGCTACCAACTTCTCAAATAGTGGGTCGTCAGTACAGTCTTTCTGTCCCATTTTGTTCATGGCGCGTTGCAACCACTTAGTATCGTTTTTGTTAGCTTCAAAATCTCTAGTATAAATTGGTATTAAATTATCACAATTGGCTCTGTCTCCTACTTCAGTATCAATACTTCCAGATATCTGATCATAGGCATTCAAATTTTGCTCATAGTAACGCTTGTACTTTCCTTCCTTTTTAGAAAGTGCAGTACCAGCTTCTTCTTTAGCTAACAACTTATTCAATTTGTTAGTGAAATTGGAAACTTCAGTTTCTATTTTCTCATTAACATCATCATACTTATCAAATAGTTGCTGTGGTGTTTTTTTACCATCGTCATATAACTTTACCATTAATTTAAAGTACACATATAATGCTTTGGCATTAGTGAAATTCTTTAAATCAGTTGTATAAGCCTTGTCATAAATATCAAATATTTGCTGATCGGTAAGACCTAATTCTTTTTGATAATCGTAAGACAAATTACCTTTTTCGCCCAACATTTTTCCTGTTGGATACTTAGAAGCAAAATAGGCATTGTGGCCTTCAAAAACAGTCAACAAATCTTTAACATAGGCTATTTTATCTGCACCTGTGCTATTCTCTATTTTATGCTCAAGAATTTTTTCGCCACCTACATAGATGTTTCTGTTAAACTTTGGGCATTTGTTTCTGACTTTCATCCATGGCTCATAAGCTTCGTCATATTTTTTGTTTTTAACGTAAGAGCTGAATATGGATAAATTGTTCATGCATTCTTCATCCTGCTGCCCATAACTCATATTGAAGGTTATGACCAATGCCATCAATAATAAGGTAATCTTCGTCTTCATTTTTTAATTTGTTAGTTATACTTTCGTTTTTGAAACCATCTATCACTAAGTGATAGACTAAGATTGACATTAAAAAAGTCTTCTTGTATTAAATTTTGGTTTGTTGTACCACGTTGTCCGTATTCAAACCCAAGATTTAGTTCCGAGAACATACCGCCTTTGGATTTGCCAATCGGTAATCCTAGTCCAAAAGATATGCCAAACTCGTTTATGCTTTCATCATTTACAATTAGTCCAGTATTTTCAAACCTAAATCCAGCCCTGTAAGTTACTCTTTTAAAATAACTTGAAAAAGAATTATAGTCGGGTAAATAAAATCCGCCTAGGGCAAAAGATGATGCGTTTTCAAATGACCTGTTGGTATTGTTATTATCTAACAAAGCATTTCCAAATACACTTGTATTTTGCGTTACATACTCTGCACCAAGAAACCATTTTGTAGGTTGCCCAATGCCACCACCTATTGATAAGCGCGATGGCAAATCTAAATCGGTTTCTTCCAGATTTAAAGCCGTTAAATCCACATCTATTGAATTTTCAACAAACTCACTTCCAAAAGGATCAATTACTATTGTTGCTAATGAGCGTTCGTTAATTGAACCTAAACTGCTTTGTGGCGCATAAGTTGCCGTAGCTGTTAATTCTAGCTTTTCATTTATTTTAGTTTTATAAACGGCACCCAAGTTGAAGTTAAGTCCACTTAAATCCGATCTATTTTCCTCTCTTGTTTGATACAACAACGGATCGCCATCTTGATCATACAAAAAGGCTATGGCAGAGTTTTGAATGTTTCCAAAATTATAATTTAGATCTGCACCAATAGATAGTTCGTCTGTAACAAGATATCCTAAACTAAAAAATACTTTGTTTAAACCACCTTCTCCGCGGTACCTGTAGTCTACTTGACCGTCATTTGCGTCTTCAAGCTGATATCCAACGGATGTAAACGGCAATAGCCCAAATCCTGCACCAAAGCGCCCCAAAGGAACAGAAACAGCTAAATAATCAAAATTGGAAGTATTGGCGTTTTGAGTTTCGGAATTGCTGTTCAAGGCAGTAGAAGTAAATGTTCCGGCTACCGTAAATTTAACAGGCCTACTTTCGTTATTGTAAGGTGCTGCCAAAACATTTTTTCCTGCGTATGAGGCTGGATTCCTTAAATTGATATGCAAGCTATCTACATAAGAACCAATGCTACCCATAGCTCTATTCTCTACTGTACCTCTAAAATTGAGGCTACCAATACCATAAAACGAATAAGGTGACGCTGTTCCTTGTTGTGCAATTGCTTGTGTTGCTATAATTGTAATACAAATTACAATAAAACGCTTTATCATTACTATGAATTAAATTCTAAAATATAGTTGAGACCTTCTAGTAGAAAATCCGAGTTGGCAAATATGCTATTTTTTAATTGGTTAGACAAGAATTTAGCATCGCCTCCTGTTAAAATAACTGTTAAATCTGGGTATAGCTCCTGATACTTGTCTATTACTCCATCAATCTCATAAATAATACCGTTAACTACACCAGAGTGTATTGAAGTATCTGTACTGTTTCCCGTAATTGATGTAGGTAGGCTGGTCTCTAATAACGGTAAATTGGCCGTAAGATTATGCAAAGTATTGTATCTTAAACGGATGCCTGGCGATATAGCACCTCCTAAATAATGATTTTGAGATGTAATAAAATCATAGGTAATACAGGTCCCAGCATCAATAATTAATACATTTTCATTAGGATATTGCTTTACCGATGCGCTAACTAAAGCTATCCGATCTACACCCAATGTTTTTGGGGTTTTATAATTGTTTGCAAATGGCAATTTGGTTTCAGAGGTTAAAACAGTTGTTTGTAATTGGTTTTTTATTTGCTTTAAATAGCTTGGTGGAAGATGCCCTACCGAAGACACGATGGCTTTGTCTATCATAGGGCATTTATAAACAATATTTAAATACGCCTTAGTAAATTGAGAGTTCTGAAACGATGTCTTAAACACTAATACATCATTCTGGAAAACGGCAATTTTTATAAAGGTATTTCCAACGTCTATAATAAGATTCATAATCTAACTGTGAACTACAAAATTATAAAATCAAATTTTACATTTTTCTTTTTGGTAAAACTAAAAATGAATATATATTTGCATCCGCTGAATAAGTAACTGGTGCCTTAGCTCAGTTGGTAGAGCAAAGGACTGAAAATCCTTGTGTCCCTGGTTCGATTCCTGGAGGCACCACTTTAAAACCCGATTCAAATGAGTCGGGTTTTTTAGTTTAACAATTTTCTTTTCATTTTCCGTTAGCTTTAAGATTTTACTTCGACAAAAATCATTATTATTGATTTTTACTCGTAAAACCACAAATATTCATGTCAAAAAACTATTACGACCCAGCCGACTTACGCAAATTTGGGAACATCACCGAATGGAGCGAAGAACTCGGCAATAAATTTTTCGAATACTACGGAAAAGTCTTCGAAGAAGGCGCTTTAACAGCTCGCGAAAAAGCCCTAATTGCGCTCGCAGTTGCACATACCGAACAATGCCCATACTGCATCGATGCCTATACTAAGGACACCTTGCAACGTGGCGTTACCAAACAAGAAATGATGGAGGCCATACACGTTGGTGCCGCTATAAAAAGTGGCGCAACGCTTGTACATGGAGTACAAATGATGAACAAAGTCAACAAGTTAGATGGGTAAAAGCCCCTTTTAATTCCCCAAAGGGGAAAAATAAGTTCTTTAAAAATTATTATCCCTAAGCATTTAAAACAATATTAATTAAGATTAATGGCAACCAAATCCTTAAAAAAGCGCGAAAGCGAACTCGCCAATACCAATCGCCAACTGGAAATACTATCTAACGGTATTTTTCAAAATGGCGAATTGCCAACCTTTGCAAAAAAAATTGCCGAAACCAATCAGTTTCCTTTAAAAGCACGACAACTTGAAATTCTACAAGTCAACGTCGGCTATATGTGCAATCAGGTTTGCGAACATTGCCATGTAGATGCAGGTCCAGACCGAAAGGAAATAATGACCACGGAAACCATGCAACAGATTTTGGATGTCATTAAAACCACTGGTGCACATACCTTGGATCTAACTGGTGGCGCACCAGAAATGAATCCAAATTTTCGTTGGTTTGTTGAGGAAGCTTCAAAACTAGGTGTCAAAGATTTTATCGTTCGGTCAAACCTAACCATCATTAGAGCCAATAAAAAATATTACGACCTACCAGAGTTTTTCAAAAAACACAACATTCATGTCGTGAGTTCCATGCCACACTGGACAAGTGGAAAAACAGACAAACAACGTGGCGATGGTGTTTTCGATAAATCCATAAAAGCCTTACAAGAACTAAACGCTGTTGGCTATGGTATACCCGATAGCGATTTAAAATTGGATTTGGTTTACAACCCAAGTGGCGCATTTTTACCAGGCGACCAGGCCTCTATGGAGAAAGATTTCAAGAAAGCATTAATGGAACATTTTGGTATTCAGTTTCATAATCTATTTGCAATTACCAATTTACCTATTTCGCGCTTTTTGGATTATTTAATTGCTTCTGAAAATTATGAAGATTACATGTACCAGCTTGTTGAGGCTTACAATCCAATGGCGGTAGAAAACGTCATGTGTACCAATACCTTATCAGTAAGTTGGGACGGCTATTTGTATGATTGCGATTTTAACCAAATGCTTAACCTGCCTGTAAATAGTAAGGCAAAACACATTTCAGAATACAATAAAGAGTTACTCGAAGGTAGAAACATCGTCATCTCGCAACATTGCTACGGATGCACAGCTGGCGCAGGAAGTAGTTGTCAAGGTACAGTCGCTTAATAGTCACCAGTTTTCAGTATGCAGTTAGCAGTCACAGATAGAATTAAAAAATCATTTCGAGCGCAAGCGAGAAGTCTCATCACATTGCTCTCAATTTGCTCCTTTTTCGTTTCAAACTCACAGGAAACATTGGACGACTTACTAAAACAATACAACACCGAAACGGTTCCGTACATTTCTGTTGAAGAATTTTCAAAAGTTGAAAACGATGCCATTATTCTTGATGCGCGCGAGCCACGGGAATTTAAAGTAAGTCACGTTAAAAATGCTACCTGTGTTGGCTATGATAATTTTAATATCAATTCGGTTTTGGAAAAATATCCCGATAAAAACGAAAAAATAGTAGTCTACTGCTCATTGGGCATTCGTTCCGAAGTTGTGGCAAAACAGCTCAAGGATGCTGGCTATTCAGATGTCACTAACCTGTATGGTGGTATTTTTGAATGGAAAAATAAAGGCTACGATGTGGTCAATAAAAAAGGAAAAATCACAGAGAAAGTACATGCCTTTTCAAAAGAATGGAGCAAATGGCTTATAAGAGGAAAGAAAGTGTATTAGATGTTAGGTTTTTGTGCAAATTAGCGACATTCGTGTCTGACCCATAAACCTAAAAACACATAAACTTTTAACTTTATAAACTTATTCAACTTCAAATTGAAAAACGCGCTCATCATCTTCACCCGTAATCCAGAACTCGGCAAATGCAAAACCCGCTTGGCAAAAACTGTTGGTGATGAATCCGCATTAGAAATTTACAAGTATTTATTACGACATACGGCTAATGTCTCAAAAGAAGTAAATGTAGATCGGTTTGTATTTTATTCCGAAGCCATTCAAACAAATGATATTTGGGACGAAGCATTCTTCCATAAAAAACTACAAAAGGGTGATGATTTAGGGGAACGTATGCAGAATGCTTTTCAAGAATTATTCAATTTGAAATATCAAAACGTTATAATCATCGGTAGTGATTTGTTGGATTTAAATGCCGAAATTATTTCCGAAGCCTTTCAACATTCAGAAAAAAATGACGTAGTTATTGGTCCCGCAAAAGATGGCGGTTATTATCTGTTGGGACAAAAAACCATTCACCCTAAAATCTTCAAAAATAAAAATTGGGGCACCGAAACTGTAAGGCACCAAACGCTTTCCGACTTAGAAAATAGTTCGGTTTATGTGCTACAAGAATTAAATGATATTGATACATTTGAGGACATGAAACATTATAACGAACTAAAACCGTTTTACAACGCCAATGCTTAAACTCATTACCGAAACTACCGATTACCTAAAAGAAAAAGGCTTTGAAAACCCAGAGATTGGAATTATCCTCGGTACCGGGCTTGGCCAATTAACTGAGGAACTGGAAATTATTAAAGAAGTAAGCTATAATCACATTCCTAATTTCCCAACCGCAACTGTGGAATTCCATAAAGGCAAATTAATTTATGGCATTTTAGAAGGAAAAAAAGTCATGGTAATGCAAGGACGTTTTCATGTTTACGAAGGTTATTCATTGCAGGATGTAACCTATCCGGTACGCATTATGGAAAAATTAGGCGTTAAAACCTTGCTCGTTTCCAACGCTGCTGGCGCTATAAATTTGAATTTCAAAAAAGCCGAACTGATGCTAATTGATGACCATATTAATCTTCAGGGAAGTTCGCCATTGGCGTTTAAAGGTGTCGAAAAATTGGGCGAACGTTTTGTAGACATGAGCGCGCCATATGACAAAGACATCAATTCCAAATTCAAAACTATTGCAAAACAACATAATATCACGTTGCACGAAGGTGTTTACGCCAGCGTTGTTGGACCACAATTAGAAACACGCGCCGAATACCGAATGCTGAAAATACTTGGAACTGATGCTGTTGGAATGAGTACTGTACCAGAAATTATCGTCGCCAATCATTTAGGTTTAAAAGCATCCGCAATATCCGTTTTAACTGACGAATGCGACCCAGATAATTTAGAACCTATTGACATAAATGATATCATTGCCAGTGCAACAAAAGCTGAACCGAATATGATATTGTTATTTAAAGAATTAATAAAAACACTTTGATTAGTGCGCAGTTGCCAGTAGCAGTTTTCAGTCATAACAAGACATAAAACTGAATAGTGAAACTGAAAACTGAGACTGAACACTAAATACTGAATACTGAATACTGAATACTGAAAATATGAGTTACCTAGAAACCACACACGATGTTTATAAAGAAGCCGCACTAACTCCAGATGTTGGCCTATGTTGCACCACAAATCCCATTTGGGAATTACCAGGTTTGAAAATCCCCAAAATAATGCAAGAAATGAACTATGGTTGTGGCTCAACCGTTCATGCTCGGGATTTAACCAATAACCCAAAAATGCTTTACGTTGGTGTTGGTGGTGGTATGGAATTGTTACAATTTTCCTATTTCAACCGTCAAAATGGCGGTGTTGTTGGCGTTGACGTTGTTGACGAAATGTTGGAAGCGTCGCGCAAAAACTTTAAAGAAGCCGAAGAACTAAATCCTTGGTTTAAAAGCGAATTTGTAGAGCTAAAAAAAGGTGATGCCTTAAACTTGCCTGTTGAAGATAATAGCATTGACGTTGCCGCACAGAACTGCCTGTTCAATATTTTTAAAGAAGAAGATTTAAAAGCTGCCATTGCCGAAATGTATCGTGTGCTAAAACCACATGGCCGATTGGTAATGAGCGATCCAACATGCGAACAACCTATGAATGAGACCTTACGCAATGATGAACGTCTACGAGCTCTATGTCTAAGCGGCAGTTTACCGATTGCGCAATACGTGAAAATGTTAACCAATGCAGGTTTTGGAACTATTGAAATTAGAGCACGTAAACCTTATCGTATTTTGGACCCCAAACATTATCCAACTGATGAGTTAATCTACATCGAATCTATTGAAGTAGCCGCCATTAAAGACCCAATGCCAGCTGATGGCCCATGTATTTTTACTGGAAAGGCTGCGATTTACTTTGGAGAAGATGAGTGTTTTGATGATAAGGCAGGTCATGTTCTAGTCAAAAACCAACCATTGGCCATTTGCGATAAAACGGCTGGTGCTATTGCCAGTTTAGGACGAGACGATATTTTCATTAGTGAATCCACCTATCATTATGATGGTGGTGGCTGTTGTTAGGCTTCATTCCTACCTTTCGTCTTCACTTAAGATAAACTGGCAGGAATCTTATCCATAAACTTGAAATAGTTTCCCACTTTCGTGGAAAATAGTATGGAAAAATATATAGACATTATAAAAAACAGTTACTCTGGTTACTGGAATTACTTGAAAAACGAAGTACTTCTTGAAGGTAATTGGAATAATTACTTTTATGGTCTTATCGCTATTTCCATAGCTGTCTGGCTTCTTGAAATTACTTTCCCGTGGCGAAAAAATCAACCCATTTTTAGGAAAGATTTTTGGTTGGATACCTTTTACATGTTTTTCAATTTCTTCTTATTGAATCTCATTGTACTCATTGCCTTATCCAATACAGTTGCTGAACTTTTTAAGGATCTACTCGCAACCATTGGTTTAACAATTACCAGCTTTCAATTATTTGATTCTACCGATTTACCCAAATGGTTAGGATTACTTATTTTCTTTTTGGTCAATGATTTTGTACAATGGAATACGCATCGTTTGCTTCATCGTGTTCCATGGTTATGGAACTTTCACAAGGTGCATCATTCTGTAAAGCAAATGGGATTTGCAGCACACTTACGCTATCATTGGATGGAGCCAGTAGTCTATAATTCTATTAGGTACATACCATTGGCCATCATTGCAAATTACAGTGCCCAAGATGTAGCTATTGTCCACTTTTTTGCCTTAGCAATCGGACATATAAATCACGCCAATCTAGGTTGGGATTATGGTTGGTTTAAGTACATCTTTAACAACCCGAAAATGCATATTTGGCATCATGCTAAAAATCTTCCGAATCACGTAAGGTATGGCGTAAATTTTGGACTCACTTTAAGTCTTTGGGATTATATTTTTAAAACCAACTACATTCCTCATAATGGAAAGGATATTGAGTTAGGTTTTAAAGATGATGAGGATTTTCCAAAAGATTTTATTGGTCAAGAATTATATCCACTTCGAAAACGAAATTGAAATCGAATCTGAAGTTGAAAATATTATGAAACAAACTTGTATTATATTATTAGTTATACTATTAATTTCTTGCGGAAGTACAAAAAAAGCTGTAGAAAAAACTTCTGAAGTTTCAAAAGTTGAAACTGTTACACCACCAAATCCTCCTGAAACTCCAAAACCTTCTGAAACAGAAACTGAACTTACCGAGTCTATTGAAGTAGTTACAAGTGATGGTAAAGTTATTGGTGAAACAGATACTATGGAGTCGGCAGAACAGATGCTAAAAGAACATAATAGTAAAAAGAATTCTTTGAGCACACAGCAAGAAATAACAAAAATAAACATTCAAACACACCAATTATTTGACCAATTACTGAAGCAATATGTTTTAGAAGACGGTAAAGTGGACTATCAAAACTTCAATAATTCTCATGAAGATTTATTAAAATACATTGGCGTTTTGCAACTCAAATTTCCAGAGATTGAAGAAGTTTCTAAAAAAGAAAAACTGACTTATTGGATTAATGCATACAATGCTTTAACCATTGATTTAATACTGCGTAACTATCCATTAAAAAGTATCAAAGATATAGACAAGCCTTGGGACCAAAGGTTATGGAAATTTGGAAACAAATGGTTAAACCTCAACGACATTGAACACAAAATACTACGTAAAATGGGTGAACCTCGAATTCATTTTGCTATTGTATGTGCGTCTGAGTCTTGCCCAAAACTTCAAAATTTTGCCTACACGGCGGAAAATTTAGACACACAATTAACCAAAGCTACAAAAGAATTTTTAGCGGATACCTCAAAAAATGAAATCACAGAAAACCACATAAAATTGTCCAAAATTTTCAAGTGGTTTGCTAAAGATTTTAAAACCAATTGTAGTTTGATTGACTTTCTGAATCAATATTCAGATGTTAAAATTTCATCAAAAGCTAAAAAAAGTTTTAAGGATTACAGCTGGGATTTGAATGAATAAAATTTCAATCATCATTCCTGTATTAAATGAAGCTGATTTTATTGGCCAACTACTTCAGCATTTAATAGTGAGTTCAAATCCCAACAATATTTCTGAAATTATTGTTGTTGATGGCGGAAGTACTGATAGAACCAAAGACACTGTTTTAAAATGTATTGATATCACTTCAAGCGAAATAGAAAGGTCTCAAAAAGATTTCGACTGCGCTCAATCTGACATTCAGTTTTTAAATTCTGAAAAAGGTCGTGCCATACAAATGAATTTGGGCGCTAAAAATGCCACAGGTAACATTCTCTACTTTTTGCATGCAGATTCGTTCCCACCCAAAAACTTTGATCAATTAATTATCAATGAAGTTGAAAAGGAAAATTTAGCTGGGTGTTTCCGAATGCAGTTTAATAGTAATTATTGGTGGTTGCGTTTGGCGAGTTGGCTCACGCAATTTCGTTGGCGTGCCTGTCGCGGCGGCGACCAAAGTCAATTTATAACTAAAGAACTTTTTGAAGATATTGGCGGTTATGATGAAAAATTTAGAATATATGAAGACAATATTCTGATTAACGAATTGTACAAACGCAACCAATTTGTGGTAATAAACAAAAAATTAAAAACTTCAGCTCGACTTTATAAAAAAATAGGTGTATGGAAACTACAATATCACTTTTGGACTATTTATGTAAAACGGTGGTTTGGTGCATCTGCGGAAGAACTATACGTTTACTACAAAAAACACTTAAACTAAAAAAGCCACCGATTGGTGGCTTTTTTAGTTTATACTTTATAAAATTAGTTTTGTTTGACGAATCTTAATTCTTCTGTAATATTTTGAGTATTACCACCTGGTACGGTGTCGCTGTATGTTGCATTTAACCATAAATTAGTACCATCAAATAAAACTACATCATAAACCTGCCCTTCTATTGTGATTGTCCAGCTAGCTGTGTTAATTGTGTAAGATCCAGACGATGCTAAATCCTCAATTTGGCTATCTGTTTGAGTTCCGGAATCATTAGTTATACTAGAATTCAATCTGAAACTACCAGATGAAACAAATGTTCCAGATGCGTTAAAAACAAATAGTGAATTTGTAAAAGTATCTCCTGTAAATGTGCCAGTCTCAACTATAGAAGTATTACCGCTTGATGAAGTATTGACCTCTTCATAAGATTCTTGTAGAAAAGTAATCTCATAAGTTCCCTCTAAATTATCAATGGTCAACTCCACAGAGTTGTTGTCATCATCACTACTACACCCGGTTAATCCAAAAACTGCAATAGCTATAAATACCGTTTTTAAAATTTTCATATCAATTGTATTTATTCGTTTAAAATTATTAGACAAACATAACGGTAAAAAGTCACTTAAAAATACATTATGCTATAGTTTTTTTCACTTCAAAAAATCACTCAAAGTGACTTACGCAATAGATGCCTATTTGTTTCTACCCATTTCATTGGGGTACAAATGTGGCAACGTATCGCTTTGAAACACCTTTTTGGTATCAGCATCAATAGCAGATAATTTTCCTGTAAAAGCGGCACCGGTATCTACATTCCAAATATTTACGGCATTCATAGGTTCGTATTTATGGTAGCGCAATGTTGGTGTATGGCCAATATAAATTTCGTTATAATGTTTAAGTCTTTTTGGATAAAGCTTAGAATCTTTTTGAATGCGTTTGTCAATGGTCAGTGCAGTTTCCCAAAGCGTTCTGTCTTGTGTAAAGGTAATCATATTCATTTCGTGCTCCACACCATAAATTGAAGTAAAACCCGCGTGGATGAACAATCGATTTTTATCATCAATGTGATACAATGGCATAGCTTCAAAAAAGTCTAGGTGTATCTTCTTTTGAGCATCGTCAAACGTTTGATAGCTCGCAATGGTTTCCTTTCCACCGTGAATGTACCAAGTATCATTTACAAAACCATCAGCTAACCAATTTTCGCACCACAAATCGTGGTTTCCTTTTATAAAAACGCATTCATTTGTTTCAGAAAGCTCTATTAAAAATTGAATAACCTGTGCAGATTCGCTCCAACCATCCACATAATCGCCCACAAATATCAACTTATCGGTTTCAGTAATATTGGCTTTTCCCAATACTTGGACTAAACCTTTTAACCCACCATGAATATCGCCTATAACGAGTGTTCGCATCAAAGAATTCTTTTTAGCAAATTTAATTGAATCCTTGTTTAAATACTATTAGACGTGAGTTCAATATTTTAATGTTAATAAATAAGATGGTTATGGTTTTTTACAGAGTGATTCTGTCATTTCGAACGAGGAACGAGGAGAAATCTCATCATATTGTTATGTTTCGTCATTCTTATCTCATTCTGTCGACATGACAAGTTTTTAATTATTAGACTATTACACTATATTTTTTTGAACTCACGTTATTAAGCTTTTACCAAAAAGATACTGAAACTCGCTACGTTCGTTCAGCATTAATTTGACCAGAAAAATAAATTTCAAACAAAAGTTTAAAAAACTTAGCTAAGACCCTGAAGTGAATTCGGGGTTAGTTCGACCTTCAAAACAAACTTTAAATAAATTCTCGTTTGTTTTGGGGTTGAGATGCCTAAATAAATTATACATAATTTAGACCAACTATTCTTTTAAGTTTTCTCAAAAAAATGATCCCGAAACAAGTTCGGGATTAATTCGACCTTCAAAATTTTCTTCAAGCATAGCTTTTGAAAATTTGGGTCTCATTAAAAATACTGACCAATACCAAACACAAAACCATTAGTGGAATTTTGGGTAATACCATAACCGTAATCAATTCTGAAGATAGCATTAAAAATACTTTTATGAATAAAGCGCAAACCAACACCTGGATAAACACGAAGATTTTCAGAATCTACAAAATCGCCAAAGTCGCCACCTGGATTTTGCCAGCTTCCAGCATCTACAAATGCGTTACCTTGCAATACAAACCAATCTTTTTCATAGAGCGTGTGTCGGTATTCCGTATTCAAAACAATAGCGCCTGTACCACGATCAATGAGGTTACCAACACCACGAAGGTTCAAATTATTATCCACCGCAAAAGGTGCAAAAGGAGTATCATTATTTGTTGATAATCCTAGACGTAAGCGGTTTGCCCAATTGCCTTTTTCACCGATACGTTTAAAATACTGAAAATCGTTCCAACCAATTAAAAAATCTGGCAACTGCTGTGTGTCGGCAGATATTACATATTGAAAATTGAAAATACTCCGAAAACCTTCAATATACTGGTAATAAAAATTTAAGTTATTGTATTCGTAAATGAGTTTGAAAAGCATTTTGTCCACATTTAATTCTTGCGGAACATTGGGATTTGTGGCACCTGACTGATATTGGTAATCTTCAGTAAAGAGATTTACACCCAATTCTATTCGATTTGTAAAATTGATTTGAAACAATCCTAAAGCTTCAATTGAGGTATTGTTATAGCGGTAATCTGCTGTTGTTCCGTCGAAAAAAACGGGTTCTAAAGTCGTTAAATCTTGATAATTAATAGCTAAACCAAATTGCCTTGAAAACAGAAAAGGTGCTCTAAAATTTATGGCGTAAGAATCAAAAATATCACGTTGGTAAAATCCGCCGAAAGTCATATTCTGGCCTAATAAATTAAACTCGTACAAACCAAGTCTGTATGCAAATTCATCATCATTGGTCGTGTATACATTGGCAGAAGGAATTATGGTGAAATTTTCTTCAATATTGTAAAATACATTGTATTCATTCTCTGCTTCCGCAGGAAATACTTGGTAATAGGCATGCGCAATTGAAGGTAAACGCTTTAGGAGCTTAATATCTGCCTCAATCATTGCAGAATCTAAAGGCATACCAGACCTAATTTTAGACACCTTTTTCACAAAGGATGTTTTGAGTTTTTTGTTGCCCTGAACTTTCAAATCAGCAACGGTTGCCGTTTGGCTTTGTAGCAATGACGAAACCAATATTAAAGTAAATAGTATTTGTTTCATGATGTGATTAATACATCATTGGTCGGAAGTCATTTGATACCTTACTAAATTTTACTTCTTGATACTAATTTTTCTCATTTTAATTGAAAATTCACTCGAAGCGACAATTCGTTCAAAAAAACTTAAAAGGATTTGTAATGGTTAGCAATCACTTCTTCAACCGGCTTATTTTGCGGTGTAAACATGTTATTGTCTGTTCCGCCAACCTCATTATGTTGGTAAAACCATTTCCAAATAAAGCCACCAGCAAACCAATCTTCGTTCCAAAAGGTGTCAAACAATGCCTGGGTTGCATTGATTTGCGCTTGTAGGTTTACAGCGCCAGAATTTCTATCGTACTGCCAAGGCGATTTTCCTGTATAATCTACACTACGATAGCCAAATTCTGCAAAAAGTACGGGCTTATTATTTGCTTTTGAAATTTTAGAAATTTCGGCCTTATGCACTTGCCAACCTTTAACACAGTCGGCAACTGTTGGTGTTTTTTTATCGCTTACAGGAAAATAAGCGTCAATTCCAATATAGTCCAAATCGCTCCAAAACGGTGTTTTTTGAAATTCGTTCCAGTTGGATGCATAAGTCAATTTTCCACTATAAACCTTTCGAACATCTTTTATGAGTTGCGACCAATATTTGGGTCTGAATTTTATAAAATTTTCGAGCTCTGTGCCTATACAAAAAATTTCGGCTTTGGTCTCTTGCGCTAAGTCGGCATACTCTAAAATAAAGCTGGTGTAAGCACTTTCAAGTTGCTTCCAATTGGCTTCGGATGTCATGGTAATGCCACCTGTAAATTCGCCACGCCACACCCAAATTTGGGGTTTTATCATTATTTTAATGTTCTGCTTTCGTAATTCACCAATATATTGTTTGGTGCCAGCGCGCGTTTCACCAAACCATTGCCTATCCGTATTATGAATAATTTCAGGATGTTGAAGACTTTTTATAAAACCAAAAGGCATCACCGTAGCGTAATTGGCATTTATGGCTACAACAGGTTTTATGTGCGACTGATCTACGGCATCTGGCCCGGCAACAAAACTAATACCGTTTATTTTTTCATCTTGTGCGGAGCAGGAAAACAGTGCAAAACAGAGCGCAAAAAAAAGACACTTAATACAATTCATAATAATTGATTAGATGCCTAAAGTATGTAAAAAAAGTGCAAGGTTTGTTAATATCCCGTTATAAAAATAGGATAATTCAACTAAACATTTTTTTGTAAAAAATAGGTTTCTTTAAAACAAAGCCCTCAAACCTATATTAAAAGTTTGCCCTAAACCGGTATCGTTACCACGTATAAAATTGGAGTATAAAAACTCAACATTCAATTCATCCGTAAGCTGATATTTTGCACCAGCACCAAGAATGGTAGCATCTTGCTCAAAGCCATCCTTTTCAAAAGAAATTAATTGTAAATGTTGTGCAAACCCTAAAACGGTAAATTTAGAACTTGGGAAATAACTTAAAAAAGCACCAGGAATTAAACGCAAACTATTATCGGCAAAACTGGTCTCTTCTGGGAAACTATATTCTGTATTAAGCTCGGTAAACAACTGCCAATCGCCACCGGCAAAGCTATAATCGTAAAAGAATCGGTTTTGAAAAATGAATCCGTTTTGGTCCAAAAACACGGGGTCTGCAAACCCGTCATTATTAAAATCGAAAACGGCATCGTTAGACTCTTCATCTACCAACGGAATATGAAATGCGGTTTGAATGGTAAAATTACCCACATTTTTAAATGGGTTGAATTTTATCGCTGGGGCAAATGAGGTAAAACCACTACGAGCCATTCCTCGTTCGCCATCAAAAGAAAACACATCAGTTGCGCTACGTCCGCCAATAACATTAGAGCGAAACTCTAAAAGTAAACCAACGTTTACACGATTGCTTTCTGAAATTCCAGTAAAAATATCAACAGTCGACGTAAAAAATGTATTTCGTGGAATGTCAGCTTCATTGCCATCAAAGGTTGCACGCGTTTCGGTATATAAATTGTTAAACCATTTAATATCCCATTGGCCTTTTTTCAAAAGTATAGATGGTGTGTATTCTTGTATAACACTGCGTTGTGGTTTGTCATCTTCCTGTGAAAAGCCTGTAAAAGCTATTAACAATAGTATTAGTGTTGTAGTTAGTTTTTTCATTTTTTTAGTTTATTAGTTAATATTTTATATCCTGCCTTCGCAGGAATGACAAAGTCATTGCGCATTTAACTGCCAGTTGTAAGTAAAATAACTGAGTTTGGTTTTTGACGGTAATTTTTTATCTAAATATTGATTAAGGAAATCTATCTCGGTACCATTTTGAACAAAATCTTCTTTATACCATTCCATTATTTGCGACACCTGAACACGTTTTTTCTTTGTATTCGCTTTAATGAAATTTCCGTTAATGGCTTTTTTAGTCTGTGCTGTCAATTGAGCATCTAAAGTTTCAGGTTTGTACGCTTTGCTAATTAACGGTGGACATCCAACCGCTCCACAAACCAATACAAAATGTACGCGTGCATCATTGAATTTTGCACGCAACAGTTTATTTTCGATATCGTTTAAAGTGATTTGCTTTCCGCCTAAACTGTAGGTGGTTTTATCAAAAAAACCTTTTTTGTCTAAAGGTGAATTAATTGGATAATTATCAATAATACCTTTTATAGTGGCAATATTGTAGGCATTAATCCAAAAGGCTTGGTAGTTTTTGGCGTCTGAAGGCGTTACTGAAACAGATTTAGCAATGTCTAAAATTTCATCTAAATCAGCACTATTTTTATATATGGATTTATAATTCACCTTGCCATTGGCAACATGTTGCGCCATAAAGGCATCAACTTTATAGAAGTAAGTGTTTAAGTCTTGTGCGCTTGTAACCAACGACACTAAAAGTATAAAGAGTAAAAGTTTATATTTCATTTTGAAATGGTTTAATGGCTGTTAGGTCGAAGTCTAAACCATTCACTTACAAGAAAATTCAAAGATTTTTCAAGACGCAAATTTTTAAACATCCTTACATGGGCAATTCAATTTAAATCGCTTCTAAATTATATACGTCTTGTAAATTTCTATCTTTATATACGACTCAGTCGCTAACTAACAATCATTTACATGGAACACATTGTCATAATCGGCAATGGCATTTCTGGTGTTACAGTCGCCAGACATGTCCGCAAACTATCCGATAAAAAAATCACTATTATTTCCGCGGAAACCGAGTATTTCTTTTCGAGAACAGCTTTGATGTACGTCTATATGGGACATATGAAGTTTGAGCATACGCAACCCTACGAAAACTGGTTTTGGAAAAAGAATCGCATCACCCTTAAAAAGGGTTTTGTAAAAACAGTTGAAACTAAATCTAAAACACTTTATTTTGCTGATGGTGATTCTATGCAGTATGACAAATTGGTCATTGCCACAGGAAGCAAGCCTAATAAATTTGGATGGCCTGGTCAAGATTTAAATGGTGTCATGGGCATGTACCACAAACAGGATTTAGAGAATCTTGAGGTTTATGCGCCAAATAATCAAGTTTGTAAGCGCGCTGTCATTGTTGGTGGTGGTTTAATTGGTATTGAATTGGCAGAAATGCTCAATAGTCGTAGTATTCCTGTGACATTTTTAGTCCGTGAGAGCAGTTTTTGGAACGGTGTTTTACCCAATGGCGAAAGCGAAATGATTAACCGACATATTAAAAATCACCATATCGATTTACGTCTTTCCACTAATTTGAAAGAAATAAAAGCCGACGAAAACGGAAAAGTAAAATCTGTCATTATTGAAGAAACTGGTGAGGAAATAGAGTGTGATGTTGTTGGACTAACTGCTGGCGTTTCACCAAACATTGACTTCTTGAAAGATTCTGAAATCGAAACAAGCCGTGGTGTAAAAGTCAATCGGTATTTAGAAACCAACATTACCGATGTGTATGCAATCGGCGATTGCGCCGAACAACACGAAGCTATTGGCAATCGGCGACCTATTGAAGCCGTTTGGTACACCGGACGTATGATGGGTGAAGCCTTAGCGCAAACGTTATGCGGTAACCGTATACAATACAACCCAGGACATTGGTTTAATTCCGCAAAATTCTTGGATATTGAATACCAAACCTATGGTTGGGTGTTTGGTGAACGTGGACGACCAGATTACGAACACCATTTCCATTGGAAACACGACGATGACACCAAATGTATAACAGTTGCATACCATAAAGACACCAATGCGTTTTTAGGTATTAATACTTTCGGCATTCGTATGCGACACGAAACGTTTGATAAATGGTTAACCGAAAAACGCGATATAGATTATGTAATGCAACATTTACCTGAAGCTAATTTTGATCCTGAGTTTTACTCAAAATATGAAGCTGAAATTTTATCGTCATTTCAAAATCGATTAGTAACCGTTTAATAATAAGTATTGTCATTCCTGCGAAAGCAGGAATCTCAACCCATAACATATAAAAAGATTCCTGCTTTCGCAGGAATGACATAGAAAAAACCATGAGCAACAAATTAAATCACAGCATGTCTTTAGCAACGCCAGATGCTACAACTATAACTAACCTACAAAAAGTGGCATTAGCCATTGGTATTACAGGACTATTTATTCTTACTTTGGCTTTGTTTAATACCAATTTCCCCAATAAAGGTTTATTTCTTACACTAAGTCTTGGGCTCATAGTCATTGGCACAATAATCTATTCTAGAAATGCCTATTTAAACAAATTAGAAGGCATTAAAAATGATGGTGTTTGGTTTAAGTCTGTATCGTCTCGTGGCGTTTGGGGTTGGCTTGTTGGTGTTATTTTAACGGGTTTCTATATTGTACTTTATTTTTATCCGCAGTATTTAGGATTAGGAAAAGATGGCGCAGAAAATACAGGATTAATTAGTTTGTTTGACCCATTGAGTCAATTATTAAGTGGCAGAAATGCAAGTCAATGGTTTGTGTACGGCACATTGTATACTATTGCTATTTTGGCATTTGGCTATAAGTTTATTTTAAAATACAGACATAATAGGTACCAACAAATTAGAACGGTTTCGGTAATGTTTTTTCAGTTGGCGTTTGCATTTTTAATTCCGGAATTCATGTACGCCATGAATAACGACTTACCCTATTACGATCTTAAAAATATGTGGCCATTAAACTATTACATTTTTGACGAATGGTCTGTAAAAGGATTTTTGTCTGCTGGAAATATTGGTTTGGCACTACTCATTTTTGGAATAGTTACCATTTTTGTTATTTCGCCCATTTTAACCTATAAATTTGGGAAACGTTGGTACTGCTCATGGGTTTGTGGTTGCGGTGGCTTGGCAGAAACTGCTGGTGATTCCTTTAGACAATTATCTTCAAAAAAACTATCGGCATGGCGATTGGAACGTTGGTTAATTCATACGGTTTTGGTATTCTCTGTTGTCATGACAACAGCTATGGTTTACACTTATTTAGGTTACAGTAAAAATGACTTTTGGCTAACGCGTGGCGTGTTCATTGCATTGGTTATCGGCTTTTTGTCACTTGTTTTTATAGCCGTAATGGCATTTAAAGGAAAAGAATTAGGGAAAGATGCTAAATATGGTGCTATTGGATTTTTTGTGGTCATTGCATTACTATTAATTATGCATTTTACAGGTACAACAAAAGAAGTGTTTTTCATAAAATCTGGTAGCTTACGTTCGGCATATGGCTTATATATTGGCTCCATTTTTTCAGGTGTTATCGGTACAGGCTTTTATCCTATTTTAGGTAGTAGAGCTTGGTGCCGTTTTGGTTGCCCAATGGCCGCAATTTTGGGCTTTCAGCAACGGTTGTTTTCAAAATTTAGAATTACCACAAATGGCGGACAATGTATTTCTTGCGGTAACTGTTCTACCTATTGCGAAATGGGAATCGACGTGCGTGCGTATGCACAAAAAAGCGAAAATATTGTACGAAGTAGTTGTGTTGGTTGCGGTATTTGTTCGGCAGTTTGTCCGCGTGGTGTGTTAAAATTAGAAAATGATAGTATGAAAGGACGCATTAATCCGACTGAAGTGTTATTAGGTAACGATGTTGACCTTATGGAACTTGTAAATCAGAAATAATGCGTTATGTTATTCTGCTATGTTTAGTAGCAAATTTTTCGTTCTCACAGAAACACTATCAAAAAAACTATTTCGATAACGGTAATTTAGAATCTGCCGGTTGGATTGAAAACGGTAAAAAAACCAAATACTGGCTCACGTATTATACCAACGGAAAACTAAAATCTGAAGGCCATTACAAAAACGGATTGCGTACAAAATTTTGGAAACTCTATACCAAAACTGGTACAAAAGAAAGTGAAGGTCATTTTGAAAAAGACAAAAAAATAAAATGGTGGATTTACTATGACAAAAACGGAAAAGTAGTGCACAAATGCCAATTAAAAAACAACCAAAAAAATGGGTATTGCCTCATGTATACCAATGAAAAGTTAACGTCTGCCGTAAAATATGCGTTAGGAAAACGCATTAAAGAATGGACCGATTTTAAATCCTTCAAAAAAGAAAATAAATTGAGTGATTTGCGGTAAGTATCGTATTCCAAATATAAACTTACTTTTGCCTCTTTAAACAACCGAATGTCCATCATAAAAGTCATTATTCCAGCCTATAACGAAGCCAATTCTATTGCGCACGTCATTAATGATATTCCAGGTATTGTAGATGAAATAATAGTGGTTAGCAATAACAGTACCGATGACACAGAAATAAACGCAAAAAATGCTGGCGCAACCGTTTTATCTGAAACTAACAAAGGTTATGGCTATGCCTGTTTAAAAGGTATGGATTATGTGGCACAACAAGTACCATTGCCAGATATTATTGTGTTTTTAGATGGTGATTATAGCGATTACCCAGAAGAACTCACAAAAATTGTTCAACCCATTATTGAAAATAATGTTGATTTTGTGATTGGCGCACGTGTTAAACAATTGCGTGAAGCTGGCTCAATGACCACACCGCAAATATTTGGCAATTGGTTGGCAACACGTTTAATGAAACTCTTTTTCGGTTCTACTTTTACAGACCTTGGACCATTTCGTGCTATAAAATATAACAAGTTATTGGCGCTAAACATGGAAGATAAAACCTATGGTTGGACGGTTGAGATGCAACTTAAAGCCCTAAAACGTAATTATAGCTACAAAGAAATCCCAGTAAAATACCGTAACAGAATTGGCATCTCAAAAGTTTCAGGAACGGTAAAAGGTGCTATATTTGCGGGTGTTAAAATTTTAACATGGATTTTTAAATACAGTTTAAAATAATGTGGGTTGAAACAACCATAATTGTCATTTACACCATTGCCATCGTACTTATTTTTATGTATGCTTTGGCGCAGTTGAATTTGCTGTACAACTACCTATCGTCAAAACGAAAAGAAGATAACTGTGACAAATTCGATTTAAGTAATCCTGATGAAATTCCGCAAGTTACCATTCAGCTTCCTGTATTTAACGAGTTGTATGTTATGGAGCGACTGCTCGATAATATTGCCCTAATCGATTATCCAAAAGAAAAGCTCGAAATACAAGTACTCGACGATTCTACAGACGAAAGTTTAGAAACAACAAAAGCCCATATCGAAAAATTAGCCTCACAAGGTTTAGACATCAAACACATAATACGTACCAACCGTCAAGGCTTTAAAGCAGGCGCACTAAAAGAAGGCTTAGAAATAGCAAAAGGCGAATTTATTGCCATTTTTGATGCCGATTTTCTACCAAAAAAAGATTGGTTGCAACGCACCATTCCGTATTTTAAAAATGAAAATATTGGTGTTGTGCAAACCCGCTGGGGACACATTAACCGCAACTATTCGTTACTCACCAGAATTCAGGCATTTGCGCTCGATGCACATTTTACCTTAGAACAAGTAGGCCGAAACAGCAAAGGGCATTTTATAAACTTTAATGGTACCGCAGGCGTTTGGCGCAAACAATGTATTATTGATGCTGGCAATTGGGAAGGCGATACACTTACCGAAGATTTAGATTTAAGTTATCGTGCACAACTCAAAAACTGGGAATTTAAATACCTTGAAGATGTTGAAACTCCAGCCGAATTACCAGTTGTTATAAGCGCTGCGCGCTCACAACAATTCCGTTGGAACAAAGGTGGCGCCGAGAATTTCCGCAAAATGCTAAAGCGTGTCGTTACCTCAAAAAACATATCATTTAAAACCAAAATACACGGCTTATTGCACCTGCTAAATAGCACCATGTTTTTAAGTATATTTACGGTGGCAATACTCAGTATACCAATGCTTTACATTAAAAATGAATACGCGCACTTACGTACCTATTTTTACGTTATGAGCTTTTTTGTTACCAGCACCATAATTTTCTTTGTATGCTACTGGTTTATGTATCGCAACATTTATGGCAGTGGTTTTAAAAAATTCTTCAGTTATATTGGGATGTTTTTTACCTTCTTTTCCATAGCCATGGGCTTTTCGTTGCATAATTCCATTGCGGTAATCGAAGGTCATATAGGCAAACGAAGCGAGTTTGTTCGCACACCAAAATTCAACCTAAAAAAATACAAAGACAATTGGAAAAACAACAAATACCTGCGCAAAAATCTATCGCCACATGTCATCATTGAAGGCTTGCTAATGGCGTATTTTGGCTTTGGCATGTACAGCGCATTTATTGTAGGCGACCAAGGTGGCGACTTTGGGTTGTTCCCATTTCACCTTATGCTTTTCATTGGGTTTGGATATGTGTTTTTTAAATCACTAAGCTCAAAAGTGTAATTCGTTTTTTCGACACGAATTACACAGATTTTTACACATGGATATGCTATATCTTAGGCATTCACGCTTTCGCAAAAAGCTTCAGCGTACCGCGCTTTCCGTTATATCTTTTTTAAGCTACGCTTCGATATCTTCAACCAAAATATATTTTGATTTCGATAGTCTCAAAAAAAGGATGCCACTGCAATCGCTAACGCGAGCTTGCCAATGGCAATTTCTTTTATTAAAACTTTTGTCTATAAACAATAAAAAAAACCTAATTATATTTGAGGATGCTCATTAACCCAACAGTTTTAACTTATCACAAAAAGTCATTACTTTTTGCGTTGTTAAGCGCATTTGGGTATTATCTTTTTGCTTATTATACCCAACGTACAGATGGTTTGCAACTATTACTTTTATACACGTTGTTGTTTGGGTTTGCTTATTACTTAAAAAAAACGGCTGGTTTTAATACTTCGACTTCGCTCAGTACAAGTTTTCGATTTTTGGTGATTTGCGCTGTTCTTTTTCGTTTGCTATTCCTTATAGCCATTCCAAATTTATCTCAAGATTTTTACCGTTTCGTTTGGGATGGCCGAATGATACTTGAAGGTTTCAATCCTTATTTAACCACACCAAGCTATCAAATAGAGTTAGGAATAATATCAAATTTCTCTAACCAAATTGAATTATACAATGGCATGGGACAACTTAACGCTTCCCATTACACCAACTATCCACCCATAAATCAGTTGTGCTTTGTAATTGCCAATTTGTTTCCAGGACAGAGTATTTTAAGTTCTATTGTAGGACTTCGAGTTATTATCATTTTAGCGGATATCGGTATTCTGTACTTCGGAAAAAAATTACTGGAAGCTTTAAAATTGCCATCAAGCCGAATTTGGTGGTACGCGCTTAACCCTTTTATCATTATAGAACTCACAGGAAATCTCCATTTTGAAGGTGTTATGCTATTCTTTTTAGTTTGGAGTTTATACCTTTTGTATAAAGGCAATTGGAAGTTGTCAGCCGTTATATTTGCCTGTTCTATTTCTGTAAAGCTCATTCCGCTTATGTTTTTGCCTTTGTTTTTTTGGTGGTTCATCAGAGGAAATAGCAAAAATCAAATTCCAAAAGGCAATCATCAAGAATCTAATAATATGAACGCTGTCATTGCGAGGAGCAAGCGACGAAGCAATCTCGTTGGCTATAGATTGCTTTCCTATGCTCGCAATGACATATTCAAATTAATTGGCTTCTACAGCATTGTCATTGCCACAACACTACTATTATTCCTGCCATTTTTTTCAATGACATTCGTTGATAATTATTCCCAAACCGTTGGATTGTGGTTTACCAATTTTGAATTTAACGCCAGTATCTATTATTTGGCGCGTGAAATTGGTTACGCCATTACAGGTTATAACCAAATTGCTATAATCGGAAAAGTACTGCCATTACTTTCTTTGGGTATTATTTTAGGATTTTCGTTCTTCAAAAAAAATGATACAATTCCAAAACTGTGCGCTTCAATTGTCATTGTATTTAGTTGCTATTTGTTTTTAAGTACAACCGTACATCCTTGGTATTTAACGACCTTGGTATTGCTTTGTGTCTTTACAAATTACAGATTTCCGCTCGTGTGGAGTTTTGTAATTATTTTGAGCTATTTATCTTATATAAGTATTGGCAATGCCGACAAATCTGAAAATTTATGGATAGTAGCTGTTGAGTACGTTATTGTTTTTAGCGTGTTTATTTGGGAAGTTATATTAAAAAAAAGACTGCCAGTTGCCTAGCAGTCTTTATCATCTACTTTTTAACAAGTTTTATAATTTTATAAACTTCATAGACTTCATCGTCGTCGCTTTCTAATTCTTCTACTTCATAAGTTATTTCAAAGCTTGTGCCTATCATCTTGTCAGATTGTAAGTTATTAGTTTTTAAGGCTTCGTCTGTAATATCTGTAAAGTACATAATTTCATCTTTACCATTTTCGTCTTTAATTATAAAGGCATAACCGTCTTCTTCGTCATAGCCATCAAAAATGCCAACTATGGTTTTGGTTTCAGACTCTTGATTTTTAATTGTTGTATTCACGTTTAATACTAATGCAAATACCATCATTACTATTGTTTTCATATTCATAATTTAATTTAAGTTTGTTTTTTATTAGGGTATTTGCCACCTCAAGCCCTTTTCTTTTAGTGCCATTATTTTTAATGGTACACATGTGGTAAGTTAGTTTTTGTGTCTTCTTTCTCAATTAAATTTTAAAAAAAACATATCTACAACTTCTACAAGGATTAGAATAATGATAATCCACTCTAACCGACTACTTTCCCTGTGATCCATAATATCCTTAAACAGTTCTAAATTTTCTTTTATAATTTCAATGCGGTCATGGATATAGTGGTAACGGTCTTTTAGGTCGAAAGTTTTCTTAAGCTCGGTATTTAATTGGTTTAACTGCTCGTTCTCCCAAGTAATTTCTGGCGAATCGAAAATGTATAGGTTTTCTGAAATCCTGTTTTTTATGTTCAGGATTTTGCCGATAAACCGTTTTAGCTTGTGTCCAGAAATATCTAACTTTCCGTGTTTTTCAAGATAGTTGGTGTGCGCGTTGGTTTCAATTAGCAATGCTTCGGTAATTTCAGAAAAACGGTTTAAGGCTACAGATTGCGATACATTAAGCATTACCAACCGTAGCATAACCTCGTTTAGCTCGGGCAATTCTACCGTATTAAAGCCAACTTTTAATTCGCCTTTTTTTATGCTAACACTAAAAGTTTCCGAAATTTTATCGTCACTATAATTTCTGCAAATGGGTTTTATTTCAGAAAAAAATTGCGCTATTTCTTGTTGAGACATATTGAAACAACACACCATGCCATAACGGAAAATATAAATGTATTGTTCAGTATTTATTTTGTAAAACAACTCATCGCTATCGTTAAATAGTAGCGAACCATTAAGTATGCCTTTACTTTTTTTAGGTCTATGTGAGTTGCAACCTGGTAAGCGATTGCTTTATACACTAATCGTCATCGTCGTCTGTTTGCAAATCTGGATCTTGTACCGCTTCTGGATCATCGGCATCAAAATCTTCATAATCGTCTTCGTCATAGTTTTCCATAGTTACGGCAAGCTTTGTACTTACTTTTACCAGATATTTAGTGTCTTCAGTAGTTACTTCAACAGCTTCAATGATTTCATTTTTTGCGTTTCTAAAAGAAATAATATGGTCGTCATCATAACCATCTGGGTATTTGTCTACAAGCATGGCTAAAATTTCTGGCGTTAGTTTTTTAAAGTCTACAATAACGCGTTTTAAGTGTTGGTCTTTTCTGTTCATCGTGTTAGGCAGATTACATACCCAAAAGGTACGCAAAAATTAATGGTGCTACAATAGTAGCATCGCTTTCTATCATAAATTTTGGTGTATCAATATCCAGTTTTCCCCAAGTTATTTTTTCATTTGGTACCGCACCAGAATACGAGCCGTAGCTTGTGGTACTATCGCTTATTTGGCAAAAGTAACTCCAAAATGGTGTATCTGTACGTTCCATATCTTGGTACAACATTGGGACAACACATATAGGAAAATCGCCAGCTATGCCACCGCCAATTTGAAAAAATCCTATGCCATTGTCTGAATTATCGGTGTACCAATCTGCCAAAAAGGTCATGTATTCTATACCCGATTTCATGGTGCTTGCCTTTAGCTCGCCTTTTAAAACATAGCTTGCAAAAATATTACCCATGGTGCTATCTTCCCAACCTGGGCAAACTATGGGCAAGTTTTTTTCTGCACAAGCATACATCCAAGAGTCTTTTAGGTCTATTTCGTAATACTCTTCCAATACGCCAGAAAGTAACAACTTGTACATGTATTCGTGTGGTAAATAGCGTTCGCCATTAGCTTCGGCGTCTTTCCAAATTTTAACAATATGCTCTTGAATACGTCTGAAAGCTTCTTCTTCGGGTATGCAGGTGTCAGTGACACGATTTAATCCTTTTTCTAACAAATCCCATTCATCTTGTGGTGTTAAATCGCGATAATTTGGTACACGTTTGTAGTGCGAATGCGCTACCAAATTCATGATATCTTCTTCTAAATTAGCACCAGTGCAAGAGATAATGTGTACCTTATCTTGACGAATCATTTCGGCAAAAATTTTACCCAATTCGGCAGTACTCATAGCTCCAGCAAGCGATACCAGCATTTTCGCGCCGTTGTTTAGTTGGTTTTCGTAGGCTTTGGAAGCATCTACAACCGTTGCCGAATTGAAATGGAGATAATACATCTCCATAAATTGCGAAATGTGTCCTTTAGTAGTCATCTTCAATTTCAAATTTTGAAAAATTCATTTCTTTTTTCGAGCTTGTACTTAACGACGTTGAAGCGTTAAAGTTGCTTTCAAAATCGTTGTCGGCATCTTCATCTTGAAATTTATAGCTAAGCATTTTATAATATAATTTTGCCACTAAAAAGTCGGAAGATTTGTCCTTACTATTTGGGCAAAGCTCAACAATATCAAAACCTACCACGTTTTTTTCCTCAAATACTTGTTTTAAAAATTCTAAGGTTTCGTACCATAGCAATCCACCAGGTTCTGGCGTGCCAGTGCTTGGCATAATTGATGGATCAAAAGCATCCAGGTCGAAAGTAATAAACACATTATCGGTCATTTGGTCTATGGCAGAATCCATCCAATTATCATCTTCTGCCATTTCGTGGGCAAAGTAGGTCTTGTCGGTATCCATTACCGTTTTTTCGATAGCATCCATAGAGCGAATGCCAACCTGAATTAAATTGGTGTTTTGGCTGGCTTCGTAAACTGCACAAGCGTGATTGCAGGCACTGCCTTCATAGCTTTCGCGCAAATCGGCATGTGCATCGATGTGCAGTACGGTTAAATCTTCGAACATTTCGTTAAACGCTCTAATGGTACCAATTGAAATGGAATGCTCGCCACCAAAAACAGTTACAAATTTGTTTTTCTTTATGTACTTTTTCGTAATGGCATGTACGGCTTCAACCATTGTTTCTGGCGATGCGTTTTCGGTTATTGGTTCTGTAAGGTGAATGCCTTGCAGATACACTTCCGAATCGGTTTCTATATCGTACAACTCCATATTTTCAGAAGCGTCCAAGAACGCTTGCGGACCTTTGTCTGCGCCTTTTTGCCATGTGCTTGTACCATCGTAAGGTACCGGAATTAATACAATTTTAGATTGTTCTAATTTTGAATAGTCTGCTGGTATGCCAGCGTAAGTTTTTGTTTTCATTTTTATTATTATAATCGTTTTAAACGATTTGTGTTTTTAAAGTTTCTTTGTTTTTTTCGTTTTCATTTGAAGGCTTCCCATATCCTAATATACCAAGCAAATTTTCGCTGGTTTGTTGTTGGGCAAAAACCTCTGTTATTAATTCGCCATTCGCATTACGTTGAATTAATAGATGCTTTGGCGAAGGGATTAAACAGTGTTGCAAACCGCCAAAACCTCCTATTGTTTCTTGGTATGCGCCAGTATTAAAAAAGCCAATGTATAGTGGTTTTTCTTTATTGTACTTTGGCAAATAAATGGCGTTTACGTGTTGCTCGCTGTTGTAGTAATCGTCGCTATCACAGGTTAATCCGCCAAGCAAAACACGCTCGTAAGTGTCGTGCCAACGGTTTAATGGCAACATAATAAAACGCTTGTTTATTGCCCAAGTATCTGGCAAAGTGGTTATAAATGATGAGTTTATCATGTTCCACTTTTCGCGGTCGTTTTGTTGTTTTTGGTACAACACTTGGTAAATTGCGCCACCGCTTTCGCCAACGGTAAAGCTTCCAAACTCTGTAAAAATATGGGGTACAGCTACGTCTTCTTCTTCGCAAACGGTTTTAATTTGGTTAACGATTTCATCAATCATATATGCATAATCAAACTCGAATGCCAACGAATTTTTTATAGGGAAACCACCACCAATATTTAAGCTATCTAAACTTGGACAAACCTTTTTTAAGGCTGTATATATCTTTAGGCATTTGGTAAGTTCGTTCCAGTAATAGGCGTTATCGCGAATGCCCGTATTAATAAAAAAGTGAAGCATTTTTAGCTCTACCTGAGGATTTTCTTGAATTTGATTTTTGTAAAACGGTACAATGTTTTTGTAGCCAATACCAAGCCTTGAGGTGTAAAACTCGAACTTTGGTTCTTCTTCAGAAGCAATACGAATACCAACTTTGAATTTTGTTTTGATTTCATTAGAAAGTAAATCTAATTCTTCATAGTTATCAATAATTGGAATACAATTGTAATGCCCGTTATTTATAAGTTCGGCAATGTTTTGTATGTATTTTTCGCGCTTAAAGCCGTTGCTTATTACAAAGGTGTCGTTGGTTATTTTGCCTTCGTTTTTTAGGCTTTGTACAATATCGATATCGAAAGCCGAAGACGTTTCAATATGGATTTTATTTTTTAGTGCCTCATCTAATACGTGCTTAAAATGCGAGCTTTTTGTGCAATAGCAATAGTTGTATTCTCCGGTATAATTATGCTTTTTAAAGGCATCGGCAAACCACTGTTTTGCCCGTTGAATGTTATTGGAAATTTGTGGCAAATAGGTAAACTTTAACGGCGCGCCGTATTGTTCTACCAAATCCATAAGGTCTATACCTTGAAATTGGAGTTCTTTTCCGCGAAGCGTAAATTCTTGCTGTGGAAAGTCGAAAGATTGATCGATAAGATCAATGTATTTTGTATTCATTTGTTGTGTTTAATTCAGATGTAAAAAAATTAATAATGCGATTTAGGATTGAAATTTATTTCGCAATATCAAATCTGAAATTGGCCTTGTGTAGTTGGCACAAAACCGTAGCCATGTTGGCTGGCAACTAATGAAGTAACGGAAGTTAGCTTTAAATTTCGGTTACTTATCTTATAAGCAGTTTTTGAATATGACTTCCTAATTTTCAAAAACCCGAACGTAAAAACACGTTTCAATTTGTTCAGCTAAATGCAGTGCAAATGTATATTATTTTTTAATGCGCAAACTTTTTTTTGTTTTTTTTGTTTTTTCACTTTCCTTAAAAACCTAATCACTAACTCAAAGGTGCTGATTACTAAATGTCAGTTTAAAACTTTACTTTTGTGTTGTAAGTTTGAGATCATAAAATCCTAAGAGCTATGAAAACAATACATTTTATTTTCAAAAACCAAATTTCAAAAAAATTAGTTGCTTGTTTATTCCTAATCTTCGCAATTAGTTTTACTACACTGGAAGCACAAGAACGTACCGTTAAAGGTACCATAACCGCAGAAGATGGTCCGTTACAAGGTGTAAACATTATTTTAAACGGTACCAGAGTTGGTATTAGCACAGACGCCAAAGGGCAATTTACGTTTCCGCGTGCACTAAAACCTGGCGATGTACTTTTAATTAGCTACTTGGGTTATGAAACGCAACGTGTGACCATTGGACCAGAAACCAATGCGGTAACCTTACAGCTAACTGAAGATATGATTGATGTTACCGGTAATTTAGCTTCGGACAAACTCTTTAAATCAAAACGCAAGCAATAATTAATTGTTTTGAGGACGTTTTTATTTTGTGCTTTTTTATGGGTGTTTTGCCAAAGCTATAGTCAAATCTCAGATTTTGAGCATATTGATTTTTCTAAGGCAGATCAAAATGCTTTAGTCCTAAAAGGCAACTCTTTAAAAGATCTGCCAGTACTTGTCAAGGACTTAACCCAAAATCTTGACACCGATGTTGAGCGATTTAGAGCTATCTACAAATGGGTTTGCACAAATATTGAAAACGATTACAGGTTATTTTATAAAAACGAACGCAAAAGAAGAAAATACAGCGAAGACAGCTTAAAATTAGAAAACTGGAACGAAGCATTTAGCAAACAAGTTTTTAAAAAACTTTTGAAGAAAAAGAAAACCCTTTGTTCCGGTTATGCGTATTTAATTCAAAAAATGGCGTCGTATACACAGATTAAATGTGAGGTCATTAACGGTTTTGCCAGAACAAGCACTACAAATGTCGAAAATTTAAACCTACCCAATCACGCATGGAACGCCGTATTGTTAAATGACAAATGGTACTTTTGCGATCCCACGTGGTCAAGTGGCAAACAACACCCAGAATATGGGCGTTTTATTTTTGAATATACCGATGGATTTTTCTTAGCCGATCCAAGATTATTTAACGTCAACCACTTTCCTGTTGAAGAACGCTGGCAAACTTTGGATAGCACAAAACTTTCTTATGAAGATTTTATTGAAAGCCCCATACTTTACAATGCCACTTACACCTATTTAAATGCTGTAAACGCACCACTAAAAAGTTATTTAGAAATTGAAAAAAATACCAAAACACAATTTAGTTTTGAACTGAAAAAACCCGTTGAGACCAATGCTGTTAAGCTCAGAATTATCAATGGCGCTTCAGACAAGAGAGTTACCCCAAAACAAATTCGAATTTTAGACAACCAACTGCAATTTCATCATGAATTTACCAGAACAGGTTGGTATGATGTACATGTGTATTTAGAAGAAACTCCAATATTATCCTTGGCCGTAAAAGTGAAACGTCAACTTTAGACTAAAGCATCTTCAACGTATTTACTTCTTGAGTTGTCAAATGTTTCCAGTGGCCTCGCGGAATATCTTTTTTGGTCAAATGCCCGATAGCTACACAATCAATCTTTACGATATCGTATTTGAAATACTCGAATATGGTTCGAAGAATACTGTTGCCTGTATTTTTAATCTTGATGCCTATTTTATTTTTTGACTCACCTTCAATATAACTAATCTCTTCTACCGTGATGGATTTTCCATCAGCGGTAAAACCTTCTTGGATTTTCTTTAAATCTTCAAACTTTAGATTTTTATCCAATTCAATTTGAAATAAGCGTGCGACTCCAGTTTTAGAATTGGTGAATTTTTGTACTACTTTATCGTCATTGGTAAATAATAGTAAGCCCAAAGAATTTCTTCCTAATCGACCGATGGGTTTTATTTTAGCATTGGTAGCATTAGCCACCAAATCCATTACTGTTCTGCCTTTGCCCTCAGCAGTTGTCGTGGCAAAGCCTTTGGGCTTATTGAGTAACACATACACTTTTGGCTCAGGCGAAATTCGTCGTCCATCAAACTTTACCTCATCGTCCAGTTTTACTTTATAGCCCATTTCGGTAATCACTTTTCCGTTTACGGTTACTAAACCAAGAGCGATATTTTCATCAGCTTCGCGACGCGAACAAATGCCTGAATTGGCGATGTATTTGTTTAAACGTATGTCTCCGGGATTTGAAGCTTTTTTTGTGATTTCGCGTTTTGCTGAAATTCCCTTTCTTTTTTGAAATGGTTTACCGCCAGCGTTAGCACGTTTTTTCTCACTGGGTTTTCCTTGCCTCTTTTTCCTTTGCTGATTAGCCATAACTAAAATTTTTGCAAAGGTAGCAGATTCATTTAGATAGTTGCTCGGTTTTATTAAAAGTTAGTTAGAGTTAAAAGATGCTTAGACAAGCTCTGCATGACACACGGTAAAAAGTAGATTTAAAAAAGTCTTCCCTTTGGGAAGATTTAGATGGGCTCACTTTATTGCAACGGTAGATTGACGCTCGGTATTTACCGTAAGTTTGGTAACATCTGGGCGCGAGTAATGCCCAACAGCATCAAAATTTTGCCGCTCTTCCAACACACGATTAAAGTTAATAGTGTGGTAAATATTACCGTTTGTTGTAGTGTCTGGTGACACCAACCATTCGCCATCTGGACCAGCAATACAACTTCCGCCATTAGCCAAAACATCTGGAGCATTTTTTACAATATCATCGTAAAATGGTGTGTCCTTTGGGAAATCAGATTTAGACATTAATGCCGAAACAGATACCACAAACGAGCGTGACTCTCGTGCAATAAAACGAGTAATATCTTTAGTGTTGTGGTCACTTCCGGGCCAAACAGCAATATGCAAATTTTCACCTTGACCGTACAACGCCGTACGCGGTAAAGGCATCCAGTTTTCCCAACAATTGAGTCCACCAACCGTGAATGCTTTTAATGAGTGCACCTTTAAACCATTGCCATCGCCTGGCGCCCAAGTGAGACGTTCGTCAAAGGTTGGTTGTAATTTTCGGTGCACCGATTTAATTTCACCTTGAGAATTAATATACACTAAAGATGCATAAATACTATGTCCGCCACGATCTAAAGGTCGTTCAATTATGCCTAAATAAATAGCCATTTTATGTTCTTTGGCTAATTTGCATACCGAATTTAATTCGCCTTTTTCAATACAAATGGAATTAGATACATAATGCGCATGTAATGTTTTGTTTAGCTCTGTATTCCACTCGGCACCACCAGCTAAAGCCAGCCAAAATGGATAGCCAGGTAATAAGGCTTCGCCAAAAACAATAAGTTCTGCATTCTCTGTAGATGCCTCTATGATTGAAGCTTCAATACGTTTTAAAGTTTCGGATTTATTAAGCCAAACCGGTGCAATTTGCGCCATAGCAATTTTTAATTCTGTTTGCATTATATACGATTTAAGAGCAAGTCAATGTCTATTAATAAAATGGAAAACACACCAGCTACGATAATAAACTTAAACATATTATGTAATATCAAATAGTGTGTTTTGGTTTTTGATTTCCAAAGTATAAGTAGGAAAATGAGCAATAAAATTACAGTTAGGTAAAAATAATAATACATATACCCAATTTGGAAACGGTTAATGATTATTAATGCCATAACGCAGGTTATGGTTATACTCCCGGATAGCAAAACCTTAGCGATTTTTTCCCCATAAACCACTGGGACGGTTCGGTAGTTTAGTGCCAAGTCGCCTTTTATATTTTCTAAATCCTTGGTGAGCTCGCGCATGGAAACTAGCAAAAACAAAAACAAAGCATGTGCAAAAATGACGGTTTCAAAATTTTTATAATAAATGAAAATTGCGAAGAAAGGCGTAACCGTGAGTATCGCAGAAACCAAGTTCCCGGTAATAGGCTGTTTTTTTAGTTTATGCGAATAGAACCAAATAGCGAAGATGTAAACTGCAAAGAAGACCACAGCCCTAAACGACACATAGCTAGCGAATATGACTGCTAAAAAATTCAAAACGAAATAAATGGACAATTTGGTATTTTGGCTTACCAACCTATCCAGCATGCTTTTGTTTGGACGATTAATCAAATCTTTTTCAGAATCGTAAAAATTATTGATGATATAGCCTGAAGCTATGACTGCCGATGATGCCAAAACGAGCATCAACAAATTAACATCGAACAATACATCTTTAACATGAAAATGAGGAGCAAAAATATAAATAGAAGCTAGATATTGCGCAATAACAATAACCAGTATGTTATAACCGCGAACTACCGAAAACAGACTGAAGAATTTTAAGAAAATATGCTTCTGCCTTCGTGTTAACATAGTAATTTTAGAAAGACCTTTCGACTGCGCTCAAGGTGACATTATTAAAAACTAAAAGTTGTAAACCACCTCTAATTTTTGTCCTTTTAAAGCTTCTTTAGCTTTATCGATATTTTCGGTGAACCCCAAAATATAGCCACCGCCACCAGAACCACAAAGCTTCAAATAGTAATCGTTTGTCTCCAAGCCTTTTTTCCAAAGATCATGAAACTGAGACGGAATCATTGGCTTAAAGTGATTCAGCACTACTTTAGACAATTGCTTTGTATTTTTGAATAAGGATTTAATATCACCTTTTAAGAAGTCATCTACACAAGCATCGGTGTGTTTAATGAATTGGTCTTTTAGCATGTTACGGAAACCTTCATTCTTCATATTTTCCATAAAAATGCTAACCATAGGTGCAGTTTCTCCAACAACACCACTATCTAACAAAAACACAGCACCTTTACCATCTGATTTCTGTGATGGTATACCAGTAGCTTCAATATCATCTTTTGAATTTATTAAAATAGGAAGGCTTAAATAACTATTGAGTGGATCTAATCCAGAAGATTTTCCGTGAAAAAAAGACTCCATCTCAGAGAAAATAGCTTTTAACTTTAATAACTTTTCTCGCGTTAAGTTCTCTAAAACCGTAATTTTATTTGTAGCGTATTTATCATAAATTGAAGCAACTAAGGCACCACTACTTCCTACACCATAACCTTGCGGAATTGACGAATCAAAATACATGCCTGCATCAACATCGGCGTTTAAAGCGTCAATATCAAAGCGAACCAAGTTCTTGTTAATAGTAGATAAATACTCAGCGAAGCGCTTTAGACTTTGGTTAGATTCTTGAGCTTCTTCCGATGGATTATCATCAACCTTAAGCGCTCCGTTATAAAAGTTATACGGAATAGATAAACCCTTTGAGTCTTTTATAATTCCGTACTCCCCGAATAATAGAATTTTTGAATAAAAAAGTGGTCCTTTCATCTAACGAGTCAATAATAAATAAAACAAAGTTAAGAATTATTCTTTTGAAGTTTTAACTATACTAACAAGCAACCTTATTATATTTTAAATTTTTAACTTAAATTTATAAAATTCTTCATTTTTCATTCAGTATTGTTTAGCACCTGAACCAACAACGTCTGTGATATACTGCCCATTTTGGCAATACACAACAAGCTCACTCTTAATGAATTCATAAACTTTATCTTTCTCATCCTCAGGAAATAATACATGTACATTAGCCCCAGCATCTAAAGTGAAGCATAATCTTGAATCCGTTTCAGTCCTAAATTCCCAAATTTTGTTTATAATTTCCAGCGTATTTGGTTTCATTAAAATGAAATATGGCATGCTGGTCATCATCATGGCATGAAGTGTTAAGGCTTCAGTTTCAACAATTTCAATAAATCGTTTTAAATCACCAGATTGCAATACCGATTTGAGTTCTACCAAGTTATTATGCGCCTGTTGAAAACGCTGTTCAGCAAAAGGATGCCCGTGCATTAACTTGTGGCCAACGGTACTGCTGACTTGTTTTTCGCCTTTATCAACCAACAAAATAGCATCTTGATAGTTTTTGAAATTTGGATGAATTTCATCTTTAAACGTAACACCAAATATATCCGAACTGTCTTTAAAAGCTTCGTTTTTTCCCCAAACTACCAATGGACCTTCAATGCTTCGGCATGCCGAGCCTGAACCTAACCTAGCTAAAAATGAGGTTTTTTGGTTGAAGTAGTCAGCTCCAAAAAACCTTTCGACTGCGCTCAAGGCGACATTATCAATTAATTCTTTTTCAATACTTATTAAGCATAATGCGAGCGCACTCATGCCTGATGCAGATGATGCAATGCCAGAACTGTGTGGAAATGTGTTTTCAGTTTCTATTCTGAAATGATAATCTCGCAGAAATGGCATGTAGGTTTCAATACGCTCAAAAAAAGTTTTGATTTTTGGCTTAAAAGCTTCGTTGGATTGCCCTTCAAAAATAACATCAAAACTAAAATCTTTTGTCTCTTTTTTGGTGTAAGTGACTTTGGTTATGGTTTTGCAATTACTTAATGTGAAACTAATTGATGGATTTGCCGGAATTTGATTTTCCTTTTTGCCCCAATATTTTACCAATGCAATATTGCTTGGCGATTCCCATTTTACGGAGCCATTTTCAATAGTTGATTTGTATGATTTTAAAATAAAATCGTTTTCTGTCATTGCTATAAATTGAAGTTGCAAAAATAGTGAAATTATAAAGCATCTATTAGCTTTCGCTAACCATAGACAATAATTTTAGCATGGTTTTATGATTTCTAGTAGTTGCGGAAACCTGAAGTTTTTTCTCAAAATATTTTAAGTTGAATTTAGACTTGCCGAAACCCAATTTTGGATAGAGATAAATGCAATTATTTATGATGTGATAGACATCGTTTTCAAAGGTTTTTTCGGAAGCTATTTTTACTAAATCATCATGAGGAATTTCACTTAAAATGGCAAAATAACTCTTTTCCTTTTCGTCATTATCAAATGGACAATCGTCGAAAATAGTTTGTAGTTCATTTGGTGATTTAACCAAAGTTGTGACTTCAAAGCCAAATGTTTTATGTATTAATTTCTGAATTACTTCCTGTATTTTTTCATTCGAATTTAAGTCAGATTTGAGTATTAAATTCCCAGATTGGATGTAAGTTTGAACATTATGAAAACCTCTTTTAGTTAATAATGCTCTCAATTCTGCCATTGGTACTTTTCGGTGACCGCCGACATTGATTCCTCGTAATAAAGCGATGTAGGGCTTCATTGTTTCTTTTTTAGTTCTCTTCGTCGCATTGGCATGGTGTCAATTAAATCAAATATGTTCTTAGCCTCAACAATACAGCTAGATTCATACTTTTTTGTGCCGTCCAAACCGATTAATTCTACACTGAAACGTTTTGATAGGTTTTTAACCATAAATGTTTCTGGTTTATTTACCCAATTGTAGTATTTACAAGTGTTCCCAATGCATTTATAAACAACTAATTTCCGTTCTCGTAGTTCATTCTTTTTATTTTTGAATTGATTGAATTGTGTTTCAACTCTACTTGAATCGACTTTACTTCCCGAAATAACTATAATCCTATTTTTCCATTGGTGTTGTTCCAAGTTTTGCGAAAGAATGGTATTTGAAAACAAAACTATGACTATTAAAAACCGCATCGTCTTAGTTATTTATTGATTCTGAAATTACAAAACCGCCAGTCCAAGCATTTTGAAAATTAAATCCGCCTGTAACTGCATCAATATTCAATACTTCGCCAACTAAATACATATTTGAAATGACTCTACTTTCAAAGGTTTTAAAGTTAATTTCTTTTAAATCAACGCCACCAGCAGTAACGAATTCTTCTTTAAAGGTACTTTTGCCTTTAACTTTAAACACTGCTTTGGTGAGTTGTGCCGTAAGATTTTCCAACTGTTGTTTGTTAATGTCTGCCCAGCGTAATGTTTCATTAATTTCGGAAGCTTCAACGAGTTTTTTCCAGAGTCGTCTTGGCAAATTGAATTGTGGTGAATTCCATATTTGCTTTTTGGCAAATTCGAGTTTAAATTTTTTCAATTGTTCTAAACACAATTCATAATCATGTTGTATGAAATTAATCTCAATGTCAAAATTATAGTTCAGTTTTGCCAATTCAATGGCACCAAAAGCCGACAGTTTTAAAATAGCTGGTGCGCTCATCCCGACGTGTGTGACTAGCAAAGGTCCATGAGACAACAAATCCGTTCCCAAAACTTTCACTTGCACGTTTTGAGCTACCACACCAGGAATATCTGTAATTCGCTCATCTTGAATGTCAAATGTAAAGAGCGATGGTACTGGCGGAATGATGGTATGACCTAAACTTTCCAAAAGCTTCCATATTTTTGGGTTGCTTCCTGTGGCGATGATTAGTTGTTTGCATTCGAAAGTGTCTTGATTTGTTTCGATTTTAAAGCAATTAGACGTTTCGATACTTCGACTTCGCTCAGTACAGGCTTGCTCAGCATGACAAGGCTCAATCGATTTTACTGAATGATTATAAAACACCTCAACATTGTGTTTTTCAGCTTCATTTAAAAAGCAATCTATAATGGTTTGTGATGAGTTTGAAATGGGAAATATGCGTCCATCTTCTTCAATTTTTAGGGCAACGCCACGTTCTTCAAACCAAGCAATAGTATCGCCAGTCATAAAGGTATGAAATGGCCCAAGCAGTTCTTTCTCGCCACGTGGATAGTTGGTCACCAATTCGGATGGAATAAACTCCGCATGGGTTACATTGCATCTGCCACCACCTGAAATTTTTACTTTTTGCAAGCCTGTTTTACCACGTTCTAAAATAGCAACGGATAAGTTGGGAAACTTTTCCGCAATATTAACAGCCGTAAAAAAACCCGAAGCGCCACCGCCAATAATTATAATATCTTTACGTTTAATCAATGTGTTTTTTTGAAGACTAAATTTACGATGATAAAATTCAAAAGTCTACTCTTTCTTTTATTAATTATTAGCGGTTGCGAAACCGGAAATCTTAAGGTTATTGCCGACTTGCCCATTACTTTAAGTGAAGTTTCAGGTATTGCTGTAGATAAAAACAATAACGTTATTTGGATGGTCAACGATAGCGGAAACAAACCAATTTTATATGGTGTTACTACGAACGGCGACATTAAAAAAACGTTTAAAATTAAGGCCAAAAATAGAGATTGGGAAGATTTAACTATGGATGACAAAGGGAATCTTTACATCGGTAATTTTGGAAATAATGATAACGATAGTGAAAGTCTTTCAATTCTGAAAATACATTCAGATTCTTTAGCGTCAAATCAGAAAAAAATTAAGCCTGAAATTATACGATTTTCTTATGATGAACAGAAAAAATTCCCACCTAAAAAGAAAAATCGCCATTTTGATTGTGAAGCGTTCTTTTATATGAATGATAGTTTGTATTTGTTTACAAAAAGTAGAAATCCGAAGGCTTATGGCCAAACCAACTTATATCGATTGCCCACTAAAAAAGGGAACTACAACATTGAAAAAGTAAATAGCTTCAATACCTGTGATCATGACGAATGTTGGGTAACATCGGCAGATATTAATGCTAAAGGCAACAAATTAGCTTTGCTTACTGAAAACTCAGTATTTGTATTTTCAAATTTGAATACAAAAGATTTCTTTTCATCCCCTGTAAAACGTTACGTTTTTGATTATAACTCCCAAAAAGAAAGTGTGGCGTTTAAAAACGACAGCACACTTTATATTGCTGATGAATATTTGGGTGTTGATGGTGGTAATTTGTATGAGTTTAGGATTGAGTAAATCGTATATGCTCAATCTTTTTTATTAAGACTTAGTTCTGTAACGGTCCATTATAACCGTAATTTACACTTTAGTAAGTGTTAATTTTCGATTTGATGCAGACCTTTCAATTCCGATTAGATTTGGATGTTAACGAAACAGCCATAATTGTAGTTATACATTGTTATGCAATGTTTTTTGTCCCTATTTGGTAAAACTCTTCTTTAAAGTTGATATCAGTTCCTGTAATAGAAAAATTTGAAAACCCAAAAAAGATGTAGACATAATCTGTATTAATCATAAAATCAATTTCAAAATAATATTTATCACATTCCTCGACAGACATTTTTCCTTTCACCCATTTATTCAAACCTTTTTTGATAAAATCATACTCAAGCTTGTCAAAATTCCCAATTATCCACATTCCTAAAGGGAAATCATATTTTTTATCTATTCTTTCTCTTATTGGTGCGTAAAATTCTTCAATTTCAATTTCATTACCTGAATGAACAATATGTTTAGGAACATCAATTGCCTCCATTTCATTTTCATAATTGTAAAGTTTATCTAATCGATAGTTTATTTCAGATATTTTATTCTTGATGTCGAATTTGTTCATGTTTTCAAATGTCGAAAGAACATTTGTGATATCATCTTTGGAGATTAAATTTTCCTTAATTCGATCAACAATATTATTGGCTATTTCTGTAATGTTATCTTTACTGGCGGAAAGACTTAATTTGTCAGAGAGTATAGGTGAGAATTCATAAACCTGTTTAAAATTAAGGTCTAACCAAACAGGTAAAATTATGTCTTCACCTTCAAAATTCTCTTTTGAAAAAAGCCCATTTAGTTCCTTCTTTGTCCATTGCTTAGAAAAAAAGTTTTCGCTCAATATTACAAGACCAAATCTACTATTTTTTATTCCCTCATCAATTTTTTCACGAAGACTATGGCCTTGTTTTAAAGTAAATTCATCATACCAAACCTTAATTCTTTGCTCTCTCAATAATTTAGCTAAGGGCCTTACAAAATCATTCTTGTCTTCACTTGCATGACTAATAAATAAATCCCAAGTCATTTTTCAAATATTGCATAACTTTCATATATACGCAATATATAGAAAAAATGAACTATTACATCAAAAAACACATTCCAGAACCTGTAACAATTTGATGGATGACTTCGGTCATGCTTTCCTAGTAATGGCTCAGCTGTTTGTATTGTGTAAATCATAAATTAATCTCATTAAACTGTATTAAATTTTGAGATCCTAAATCAAGTTCAGGATGACATAAATGTCAAAACCCAAAGCCAAGTCTAAAAGCCAAACGCAAACCATCATTACTATTAAAGGCTGATATATTGGCGCTTATCATTTCGTAAGCTGTTATAAAAACGCCACCTCCAATTGAGGTATTCCATTGGTTTTCGTTAGCGTTAACGCCAGTTACCCTATCGTCATCAATCCAAACACGTCCGTAGTCAAATCCACCATAGAAGCCCCAGTTAAAAGGCAGGAAGTTGGACGATTGGCGCCTTAAATTAAAACGCAAATCAGTACTTTGCACAAAAGCACTTTTACCTGTAAAACGCTCACGTCTGAAACCTCTTAGACCCGTTTGGTCACCCAAAACAGCACCTTGGTAAAATTCAAAATTATCACCCAAATTGATATGGCTTCTGAGTTTGGTTGCCAATACCACTTGCCCTTGATTTGTCAGTTTATATGCAAAACCCAATTCTGGTATCACATAACCAAAACCTTTTGAGGTACTGACATTGTTTCTGAAACCGGCTTCAAGGCTGAATAGCATACCAAGTGTTGGAAAAGCTTCGTTATCCTTGTTTTCATAAACATATTTAGCGTGTGCGCCATAAAAATCCTGCTTGTCAAAAAGATTGTCGTTTGGTCCAAACTGAGTTTCCAAAAAGCGTCCTCTTGTGCGCTCTACTTCATTGGATTCATAAGTAGCACCTACCTCAATTACAGAGCCTTCATGGCCTTTCCACTGTAATGAAGGTGTAACATTGAATGTTCTTATTTTAACACGGTTAAAATCAAAATCTAGATTGTCGTTATCTACCTCTGGATTTACCGTACTGTTACCAAAGCCAAAGAAATTACGGGCAAAATTTGGACTGGTAAAGTTGGCATTGATTATAAAATTGGCAGAGCCAATAACATTTGCAAACTCGCCTCTATATCCCAAATCAAAACCGTTAGTAGCAAAGAAATATCCTGCTGAAACTGTATGTTGCGAAGAAAAAGGATTACGCTCAAAATTGTAATTGGTAAAGGTATTTGCAACACCGATACTAAAACCATCGTCTGGGTTAAACCCTATTAGTGGCAATAATTGATTGGTACTGTTTTTTAACTTTTTATAGTTGTAGACGTTGGTTTCGTAATCATCAGTAAGTTTTTTTGCGCCTTCATTAGTTACAAATGTGTTTTTCTTTGTCTTATGGTCATAGTATTTTACTTTTTTACCGTTTTTTATATCATAGGTATCATTGTTTTGACCACCAACCAATCTGACTTTAATGAGGTTATTTCCATCTCCAAAGACGTTAAACACATCATCATCGTCTAGCGCGTAAATCCAAATTTCCTTTGTTTCTTCACGGCTGTAAGTGCGCTCATGAAAAATATCTGCTTTTTTGTCCCCTTTTATCCGATAAGCAGTGACTTTGGTTTTACCGTTTGGCATACGTTCAATATCAAACCAATCGTCTTTATTAGTTCCTTTTATAACAGCAAACTTATTTACAACTTCATAATAACGGTCTGAGATATCTTGAAGGTTGCCTCGTCTTGCCTTTAGTTTTTTAATGATATCCTGCATATCCTCATCCCTAACCTCTGGAGGCATATTTAAAAAGGCTTTTTCGATAACTTGGTCAGTAATGTTTTCTTGAATGTATTTTACTTGAGCATCCCAAACTGACTTATCAGATTCTTCTATGATTTCCATATCTAAAGGATAAGGCTCAACATTTATGGCCTTAACATCTTTTAGGACACCATCATATTCTCTCAATAATCCAGCAGTTGGCACCAACTTAACCGCAGTTGTCAACAAGAAACCATCACTCATTTTTGAAAATGCTTGATCACGGTCTCGAGGCATTGGTCTATATACTTTTTTGCCATTTTCTTTAAACTCTATCCAACGCCATTGGTCTTGATGTCTATCCCAATCGCCAATCAGCATATCGAATAAACGTGCTTTGATATATGCTTCTTCATCCACAACGATGTCTTCATCTTTGTGAATTTTCTTCATCATATCGTCTGTGCTTAAAAGCGTGTTTCTGTAACCAAAGCTTGCTTTGTCGTCATGTCCTTCAGAGGTATGCTCTTCAATCATATAAAGCTCATCTCCAAAATCATTATTAAATTTTCCTAAAGCATTTTGCTTTGGCACATAGTACAAAACCGGGTTTGTATGGTAAACCCCGACAGCATCCGCTAAATCCCCAACAATAAAAGGTGCATATGGATGCGCACCAGTGAAGACATCTAACAATAAATCCGAAGTGAAATCCTCATTTAGCTTATCGCCAATATATTGGTCTTTAAACATTATAGCTTGAAGGTATTGCGAAGCTTGCTTCTTTAGCGCACGCATAACGTACTGAGCTCCGTTTTTATCTTCTAAGCGTAAAGATTTTGATTGGTTGCCACCACCTTTTCTAACTGGTTTAAGTCCACCGTACATTGTATCCAAATTAACAGTTGGTGCCTTTACACTTGTACCAAATTGCTTTCGGAAACGATCACCCCATAAAAACTTATGAAAGCCAGAAACATCAACTTCATCTTGAGTGTAAACACTTGCCGATTTTTCCGCAGGAAAGTCGCTGGGATGCGTTTTGGTATATGGTATATCTGCTTTTAAAACATCTGTTTCAAAAACTTCATCAGTATTTCCGGTTTCATAAAAACGAACATACGACGAACCATCCTTGAATACATCTAACCTAGCGTATCCATTTGCTCCATAGGAAAATTGTCCATTCCCTACCAATCTGGTTTCAGATGTTTTAGATCCAGAACCGCTGACTATTTGAGGTAATCCTGCCTCAACCAAATACTGCAAACTGTGTTCATGGCCAGAAACAAAAATAACTTTATCATTCTGTTGCGCTAAGCTTACGATACGCTTTTTAAGCTCATTGTACCATTTGCCTTGAAGGTCTACATTAGCCATACCACCTGCTTTACGCGCTAAGTTTTTAACGGTACCCAAAACCGGTAGTGGTTTCATGTGGCTTCCAAAAGAAAATTGCCCACCATGAGGTCCATTTGTAAACATAGGATGATGGATTGCAATAAGCGTTGTTTTACCTCTCGCTTTTTTAATTTCGCTCCCGAGCTCATCCAAGAAATCAACCCGGGTTTTAATTTCACAATTATCATTTATGGATGGGTGCTTGTCCCAATCTGTGATATACCAATGGGAATCGACAATCAAAAGCACAATATCATCAGATATTTTCTCTTTTTCTATTGGGCATCCTTTTTCTGGTAAAAAGCTGTTTTTACCCAGTGCATCTTCAACAAATTTTTCTTGTCTTTTCAACCCTTCTACACCGCTGTACCAATCATGGTTTCCTGGAATAAAAATAGATCTACCTTTGAAATTTTTAACAGCCTCAACCTGAACCTGTATTCTATGTTCTGCAAGTTCTTTTTGGCCTGCTTTATCTGTAAATCCATTGGGATAAATGTTATCACCCAAAAAGATGGCTGTACTGTTTGAAGATGCTTTATCTAGGGTTTTTTGAAACTCTAAAATGGCTTTATCTGTCTCTGCCAGTCCTGAATTGCCAGCGTCTCCCAATAAATAGAATGTGTGTGCTATTTCTTTTTCTGAGGGAAATTTGCCCAATTTTGTTTTGTCCATCTGTAACTCAAAAGTCGCACAAGCACTAAACAGAATACAAATAATAATTACGAGAAAATCTCGCTTTAAAAATTTTTGCATTTTATAGTTGGTTGAAAATTAATAGTAGTACAATATACTTAAAAATGCATAACTATTTTCCCCATAAACTGTCGGTAAAATAATGCTTGCAATCCAAGAAGTGATTAAGGTGTTTGAAGTTAGATTTTAACGAAAGTACCTGTATTTGTTGCAAACTGTATTTTTTTGAGAGTTCTGTCCAGATAAGTTCGTTGTAATCAAAATCAACTATGATGTTGAGTTTTTTGATATGGACTTTTTGTTGCCTCAAACTAACAATATAGCTCTTCACTTCTCCAGTATCTGGATTGTAATGGCAGTAGAAATCAAAATCATCAATTTTGAAATCGGCATCAAATTCTCTATTAATACGAAGTAGTAAGTTAAGGTTGAACCTTTTTGTTATGCCGTGAGGATCAAAATAAGCTTTATGAATCACCAAAGGATTCTTTTTTAAATCGAAGCCAATCAGTAATTTATCTCCAGTTTTCATATTGGCGTGAAAAAGGTCTAAGAGTTCTAAAGCTTTTTCTTCTTGATAATTCCCAATATTAGAACCCAAAAACAAAAGTAAACTCGGATACGCACTTTCTTTATTTACTTTAAGAATTTCGAAATAATCACCAACTTTTGGCTTGATATTTAAGCTGGGTAGACGTTCTTTTAAACGTTGGGTCAAAATATCAATAGCTTCTTGTGAAATATCAATGGGCACATAATTAAAGTCTATATCATTGCTTACCAAATACTCTAGCAACTTAAAGGTTTTAAATCCATCGCCAGCACCAAGTTCTATAATATTAAATGTCCCCGAATAGTTTAGTGCCTCGATAATTTGTTTGGATTGCAGTGATAGAATTTCAAATTCCGCATCCGTCAAATAATACTCTGGCATAGCCATTATTTCTTGAAAAATACGACTACCGTTAGCATCATAAAAGTACTTTGAAGACAAATGCTTGTTTTTTGCCGTTAGTCCGGCAATAATGTCCTGCGCAAAAGTATCTGTCATTTATCGCGCTAATCTAATTCCTGAAAACTGCCATCTCATATCTGGCGTAAAAAAGTTGCGGTACGTTGGGCGACAGTGGTTTTTTGGGGTAGCCAGAGATTTACCACGCATTACCATAGTATTGACCATAAATTTGCCATTATATTCGCCAATAGCACCTTCCGCTTTTTTGTATCTTGGATAGGGCAAGTAAGCACTATTTGTCCATTCCCATAATTGTCCATAATCTAATTTATCACAAGCTACTTCCCATTCAAATTCGGTAGGTAAACGCATGCCTCTCCACTCAGCAAAAGCCCATGCCTCGTAAAAACTGATATGATTTACGGGTAAATTTACATCAACGTCTTTTAGTCCTTTTAAGGTATAATACTTCCACTTACCGTTGACATTATGCCAATACATTGGAGCCTTGATATTGTTATGTTGCACCCAATCCCAACCATCGGCATGCCATAAATTAAAGTTGGAATAACCACCACTTTCTATAAATTGAATATACTCGCCATTGGTTACTAGGTTGTTTGAAATTTCAAAATTGTGGAGATACACTTTATGAACGCCTTGTTCGTTATCGAAACAGAATTCCTCTTTTTTATGACCGATTTCGTAAACACCTTCACCAATGGAAACAGACTGTTCTGGGTTTTGCTTCTCTAACTTAATAGGTGTTTCCAAAATAGGAAATGCAGGTTGGTGGCCAAAAATATACTTGATATCGTAAATCAACAACTCCTGATGTTGCTGTTCGTGCTGAAGACCAATTTCTAAAACTTCTCGACTCTCAAAAGGAATTTCATCTTCCAAAAACTGAGCCATCTGTTTGTTGACATAACGTCGGTATTCAAAAATCTCATCGACAGTTGGACGTGTCATATTACCACGATTTACACGTAAAATACGTTCGCCAACATTATTATAGTAGCTATTAAAATAATAGGAAAAGTCTTTGCTGAATACTTTGTAATCAGCCACATATTCTGACAGCACAAATTGCTCAAAAAACCAAGTGGTATGCCCTAAATGCCATTTTGGTGGCGACACATAACCTATGGGTTGTACCGAAAAATCATCTGGTTTTAACGATTTGCAAATGGCTTCCGTAGTTTCTCTAATTTCTAAAAAACGGGACTTAATTTTTGGGCTTGCGGTTAGTGTCTGCACTACTAATTCTTAATTATTGTTGTATCAAATATAACTTCGCTTTCTAAAGTACGATGCACCGGGCAACGCGCTGAAATCTCTTTGAGTCTTTTGATTTGTTCGTCATCTAAATTACCAACAAATTTTAATTTCTTGCTAATATGGTCCAAATATTTTGGCCTATCGACTTCTATATCTACATCATCACTGTGTTTTCTGGAATGGGTCAAATACACATAGACTTCCTGCAAATCCCATTTTTTTCGCTCGGCATACATCTTTAAGGTCATTACGGTGCATGCCGCCAATCCTGCATTTAAATACTCATAAGGCGATGGCCCAAAGTTACTGCCACCAATATCTTCGGGTTCGTCGGCTATTAAAGTATGGTTTTTGGTTTGAATAGACGTTGTGAAATTATCTTCTACAATATTAAGATGACCAACCAGTTGCTCACCTTCTGTATTGAGCATTTTATTTTCAGTTATAGGAAAATAGCGTTTTGCCCATGTACCTATAACATCTCCAACGTACTTACTATCTTTTTCATTTTGCAACAGATGGTCTGCATCATCTAGCGTAACAAAACTTTTTGGGTGCATCGCCGCATCATAAAGTTGCTTGGCGTTTTCAATGCCAACAATTTTATCGAAAGGTGCGTGCATAATAAGCAATGGCTTTCTGAGATTTTTTACAATTTTTGGAAGATCTGTTTTATCAAAAGCCTCCACAAAATCTTTATTGATTTTAAATGGTCTTCCGCCAATATTAACTTCTGCTTCACCTTTTTCTTTTACCTCATCAATTCCATGAGAGAACAAGTGTTTTACATGAGTTGTTGTGGCTGGAGCACCAACTGTAGCAACAGCTGTTACTGCATCTAGCTTTGATGCCGCCACCAAAACTGCTGCGCCACCAAGCGAATGCCCTACCAATAGGCTTGGTGCTTCATAATGTTCTGCCATATAAGCGTGTACATCCAATAAATCTTCAATATTGGCCGAAAAATGACTATCGGCAAATTGGCCTTCACTTCTACCTAAACCTGTAAAATCAAAACGGACAACAGCAAAACCATCTTGTGTCAATGCACGACTTACATGCCACACAGCACTAAGGCTACTGCTACATGTAAAACAGTGCGCAAAAATGGCATAATAGTTTGGCTTTTGATTTGCCGGCAATTCCAATTGTGCGTACAGTGTAATTCCCTTTCTGTTGACAATTTTTAGTTTTTGGGATCTCATGCTATGCTTTTGTATTTATAGATTATTATTCCACAATTTCTACACCTTTCCAAAAAGCGATATGGTTTTTTATATGTTGCGCCTTTTCTGAGGGATTTGGATAGTACCAAGCAGCATCGACATTTTGTTCACCGTTGATATCAATAGTAAAATAAGATGCTTGTCCTTTCCATGGGCAAACGGAATGTGTATCACTGGTTTTGAAATAGTCTTTTATTATGCTTTCGTGCGGGAAATAGTGGTTGCCTTCTACAACTACGGTATCATTACTTTCTGCAATTGCGGCATCATTCCAAATGGCTTTCATGTTCTTTGAGTCGGTATTTTATATTAAACCTTAATCTGTTACGTTGTTCAAGTTATAACTATATAGATTACTTTGCTAATAATTTATTCTTAAATTAGCTGTATACACTACCACATATGGAAACCATCATAAATGACGCTGAAACATTTATAATAAACTACTTAAATGACAATCTTGATTCAAATTTTGTTTATCACAACCTTGCGCACACTCAACGTGTTGTTGCTAAGGTTGAAGAACTTGTTGAAAACAGCACCTTAACTGACAATGAAAAGTTTCAACTTGTTATTGCCGCTTGGTTTCATGATTCTGGTTTTACCAAAACCATTGAAGGCCACGAAAAAGAAAGCGCAAAAATTGCAAGTGCCTTTTTACAAAAACACAGTGTAGCAGAAGAAGACATTTCAGCCATTTCAAAAATTATTTTGGCTACCGAAATGTCCCATGAGCCCCAAAACGAACTCGAAGGCATCATTCGTGATGCGGATTCAGCACATATTTCCAGTAAAAATTATGAAGACTACGCATCACTTTTACGTAAGGAATGGGAACTGACCTTGGGTAAAAAGTTCACGAAATATGAGTGGATACAAGAAAATATTAAATTCCTGACCAATCATACGTTTCATTCTGCATTAGCCACTAGCAAATGGGAAAAACGAAAGGGTAAAAATTTGGCCAATCTTTTACAGGACCAAAACAAGATTAAAGAAGATACAGCTAAGTTAAAATTCAAAAAAGCTGAACTTCAGTTTAAAAAAGAAAAAAGAGATTTACCAGATCGCGGTATTGAAACCATGTTTAGGGTAGCTTTGAGGAATCATATAACGTTGAGTGATATTGCAGATACAAAAGCCAATATTTTACTTTCTGTCAATGCTATTATTATTTCGGTTGCACTTTCAAATTTGATTCCTAAATTGGACAATCCGTCCAATGCTTATCTTATATATCCTACACTAATATTTTTGGTTTTTACTGTAATATGTATTGTTTTATCTGTTTTGGCTACCAGGCCAAACGTTACAAAAGGAAAATTCACTAAAGAAGACGTCGCTAATAAAAAAGTAAACCTGTTGTTTTTTGGAAACTTCCATCAAATGAGCCTTAGTGAATTTGAATGGGCTATGGACGAGATGATGCAGGACAAAGAATATTTGTATGGCTCATTAACCAAAGACTTGTATTTCCTTGGATTGGTACTAAACAGAAAATACAATTTATTAAGGATTACTTACAGTGTGTTTATGGTTGGCATCGTAATTAGTGTCATTGCCTTTGGTGTTTCTTTTACTTTGGCAGAGTCAGCAGTGAATGCTACTTAATTGCTGATTTCCTTCATTAAATCGTCATAGGTGTAGAATGCTTTGTCATTTTCGTCCGTATGGTAAAGTACACTTACGCGTATTGCTCTAAGACCTGTAACAGCCTGAAGGTCTTGTAGCTCAACAATTTCAATATCGGTATCTAAATAATTTTTGGACTGAAGGAATTTTATGTAGCGTAGATATTCTTCTTCATCCTGTTTTTGGGAATATACAATACTTATCTTCCCTTTTTGGGTGACGCGTTCTGTAGTGCCTTTTATGAAGGCTTTGTCCACGCGCTTTTTTACAATTTCGTATCGGGCGTTGTAAGTGCCGTCAACATCAAATTGTTTTTCGTCCATTCTAAAGCTAATAGACAATGGCTGATTAAACACCAAAATCATTGAGGCAACATCAAGTTTTACGGAAAATTCTGGTTGCATTTGATAAAAGGCGTTTTCCATTTCGCACATAATCTGCAATTGCCACAAGCGCAGGTTGTAAAGGTAAATAGGATTAAAACTGTCTTCTTTCGTCAAGGATTCACCTATGTACATATTATGCTCTACGCCATCGGTTTTAAAGCGTTCAAAATAATGAGGATACATGGCTTGTGCTTCTACTTGTTTTTCATCTAAAATCATGGCCATGTGCTTATTTATATAAGCAATGGTATCATCATAATCTTTACGGTGTTGGTAAATAGCCTCAGTATTTGTATCAATATTTCCTAAATAGGTCTTTATTTGTTGCTCAAATTCTTTACGTTTCGATAAGTGTTTAAGTACCGTATCAATTTCACTTTTTATAAAGTGGTTAATTTGTTGCTCCGTATCGACTTGGAAATTATTTTCAAGGGTTTTTAAAAACTCGTCTATTTGAAACAAATATTGATTGTAAATGGGCAGATTATCTAAACTTATCGCTTTTAGGATTATACTCTTAATAGCAGTTAATTGCAAAATCAAATCTTCCTGAGTTGCCAAATTTCTAGCCTCAGATGAGCCTTTAATATCTATTTGACCGTAAAGCGGATAAACATTATCAAAAACAATTTGGTTAAAGTTTGGTTCTTTCCCGTTGTACTCGTCCTTTATATATTGCCTGGCTTCACTCTCAAATCGCCAGTGGACACTTGGATGAATTGACGTACACTCTTTTTGGATTATGGCTTCTATCAGATTTTCCTCATCACCTTTTGAACGCTCAACTGCTGAAACAATAAATGGCATTACATCAATAAGCTTATTGGCGTTGATACTATTTAAAAGTTTTGGTCTTTCAGAAACAATTTCTAAAATTCCCATCAAGCCTTCATCATTGGCAATTGGTGCAAAAATAGCACTCTTGAAACCTTGGTCATAAAGGCTTTTGATGTGAGGCGATGGTTCACCTTTTGAGGCATTGTAATACCTGTCCACATCAGATACAGAAAAATAAGTATTTTCATTAAGTAAACGGTTGTACGACCATGTGCATAACGCATCTGTACATTGAGATAATTCTCTGTTATTCAACAAATAACTACTCATTCCATGACCGTAAACCTGTTCAAAGGTATCGTCGTCTTTGTTATATATTGAAAACCCTACTTTTATTTCTTTTAGCCCGAATAATGAACGGAAGATATCCTCAAAATCGTCCATAAAACCTTCGTCCTTGCGCTTATCTTCGCCTATTAAATTGGTTTTGATATTAGAGATGGACTGATCATCAGTAACATCAAAAATATTGGATATAATAAACCCTTTGAAATCATAGGATTCTGGCGGAAACTTCTCTTTCCAGAGCTCTATATTTTCAAAATTGTCTAATAATTCACTAAAGTCAGCCTTTGTTATTTTCGGTGCATTTGCGTTAGGTACTACTTCAATAAAATCTGCGTTGTACAATATTTTATAATACCGCATTATTCCGTTTGCGTCTGGTATTTCATAAAAAAATGGACGTTTAAAATTTAAATCGTGTCCGTAGCATACTTTTAATATTATGGCGCAGGCAATAATGTAAGACTGGTCAGAAGGCATGTTTTTTACCTTAAGTTCAAAACCGTCTTCCACTACATCTAAGATGGATTTGAATCGTTTTGTAGACTTGAAAATATGACCATAAAAGGGAATCTGAGCGGTCTTTATCTCATTGCTTGTTAAAACAGGATTGAAAACATCTTGAAGCAACTCATCTATTTGAGGTTTGTAAGTGTCTAGCAAATCTACATCTGTGAAACCTTGCTTAAGTATTGGGTTTTCATTGCCAATTTCAACAATTCTTTTTGCGGTTTCCGCTAAATTTTTGTTTGGCGATTCCACAAGTTCTGTGTAAGCTTCAATAAATTTATTGAAGGCTACCTTCATTATAAAAGGCGATTCAACGTTCCCATTAATATCCATGACAAATCCCGTATTGGTTGATTAAAATTACGAATTAATATTTAGTCGTATATCCTAAGACGACATTACAGCAGATTTGTTACTTAAAAATCGACTTATTTTTTATGAAGACTTAGGGCAAAACCGCCACCTTCAGCCAAAGAAATTTCCAATTCGGAATCACTTGTGATAATCATCTTTTCAATTTGAATATCTAAGGGATTATCATCCCAATGCGCACTATCACCATCTCTATATAAAATAGCTTCATAATTGGTGTCATTATCAAGAAAATCAAATGAAAGTTGAACCGTTCTTTTGGTTTCATCAGTAATGCCACCAACAAACCAGTTTTCGGTATTGCGTTCCTTTCGGGCAATTACGACATAATCACCAACTGCACCATCAATAACTTTAGTTTCTTCCCAATCTACGCCGACATCTTTAATGAATTGAAGTGGTTCAGGGTTTGCCTCATAATGTTCCACCAAATCCGCAACCATTTGTACCGGACTGTAAATCACCACATATAAGGCTAGCTGATGCGCCAATGTCGTATTGACTTTATTTTCTATGCGATATTCGTCAAATTTTATATTGAAAATTCCCGGTGTGAAATCAATTGGTCCAGCCAACATTCTGGTAAATGCTACAATTGGCAAATGTTCTGGCGGATTGCCACCATCACCTGACCATGCATTAAATTCTTGACCTCTTAAACCTTCACGAGAAATTATATTTGGATATGTCCGCCTTAAGCCTGTTGCCTTTATCGGTTCATGCGCATTTACTGCCACTTGATATTTTGCTGCTTTAATTGCCGCATTGTTGTACTGATTAACCATGTATTGCCCATGATGGTATTCTCCTTTTGGCAATATTTTCCCTACATAACCAGATTTAACAGCATGCATTCCGTATTTCTGCATTAAAGCGTAAGCCGTGTCTTGCTGTTTCTCGTAGGTTTCTGTTGCGGCAGAAGTTTCGTGATGCATAATGATTTGCACTTCTTTTTCCTTGGCATACGAGGTAACTTCCTCGATATCATAATCTGGATAAGTTGTTACAAAATCGAAAACACCTTCGCGGTCTTCAAATCCAATCCAACGTTCCCAACCTGTGTTCCAACCTTCAACTAAAACGCCTTTGATATTGTTTTTAGCAGAGAAATCAATAAAACGTTTTACGTTTTCAGTTGTGGCGCCATGTTTCCCGTGGGCTTTTCCGGTATCTTTCCACGCACCATCAACCCATTTCATGCCGTAATCCCAAGTAGATTTTCCTAAGTGCATTTCCCACCAAACGCCAGTATACTTCATGGGTGTAAACCATGATACATCACCTAACTTATTTGGCTCATTTAGATTTACAATTAGGTTAGAATGAATTAAATCTGGGGCATTATCTGTAATTTGAATGGTGCGCCACGGCGTATGAAATGGCAAGCTTCGCTTTACTTTATAATCGGTATTTGCAGAACCAACTAGTCCACTTTTTAAATTCAAGTTTTTGGTATCTACTTTTAATGTCATACCAGAATAATCGACTAAAGATGCTTCATGAAAACTTAAATGAACTCCGTTTTCACCAACCATTGTTACTGGTGTGTTTACCGAATTTTCCAGGATATAACTTTGTGCTAAATTGGTTTTAGGAATATAGGATTGGGCATCAATTTCTGAGAGTTTTGTTGTGCTATACAAATGCTCATAAATATCCCAATCGCCAGGAATCCAAAAGGTTTTGTAATCTTCGGTTAGATTGAATTCGGTATGTTCGTCTTTAATAAGTGCTTCTGTCCAATTATCTTGTGCTGGGAATTCGTAACGAAAACCGATACCATCATTGTAGACTTTGAAAACAATATTCAGCTTTCTTTTGAGGGTTGAAGTTTCTTCTAATTCTACTTTTAATTCGTTGTGATGGTTTACAACATCTAATTGTTCGCCCCAAGGCATTTGCCATGTTTCATGAAAGGTTACAGGTGTTGTCTTTACAATTTTTAAGTTATCTGCTAATGCCTTAGCATTCGTAAATTCGAAACCTAAATATGAGGTGTCTACCACTATTTTTTTATTGAACCAAACTTGGTAAAACGGTTTACCATTTCCATCAGTATCAACATGAACTTTGATATTACTATTTGGCGATGCAATAGTATTTTGAAACTGTGTTGATTGACAGTTTATAAAACATGTAAATACTATGATGTAAATAAGGCTTCTCATCTTTAGTTTTTATAGACCTAATCCAGCTTTAAAGCTTTCCCAATTTGAGAAAATATAATATGACATCAAAAAAACTATAAAAACAACTAAAAGTCGTAGTTTTAATTTTTTCTTCATTTATTTATAATTACATCTCGATACAATTTTGTTCATCCTTCACAAAATCACTCGATGTGACGCTTATTTCTTTTCTAACAGTACCAAATCAAAATCGGAATCTATCGCTACTTTTCCATTGGTAACTGTCATAATTTGATTGGAATAGGCATCATTCAAAACCGTTCCATCTTTAAACACTTTTGAAACATCTAACTGTTTTATACCTTTATTCAAGTCTAACCCAACGAAAATAACATCATTATAACTTTCAGTTTGATAGGTTCTTGAAAACGTATACGGTGATGCTGAAAGCATTTGATGTTCACCTGCCCCAACCGCTGGATGACTTGCTCTAAATTGTCCCAGTTTTTGCCAATGTGATAAAACTTCTGCTTTTGATTTGGTGTCTTCCCAATCCATAACTGAACGTAAATTGGCATCGCCTTCGGCACCTTCAACCTTAAGCACTCGTGCTACCTCATCGCCATAATAGACTTGAGATGCACCTGGTGCCAGTAATAATTTCGTCGCAGTTTCCATGGGTTTTTCTCGCATTGGGTCAAACGGTTGACCATCGTCATGAGAACTCATGTAATTGAGTACGCTAAAGCCTTTTAATTCATTTTGAAGCTTATCATTGTATTTTGAAAAAAAGTCTTCAATTTTCATTTGCTTAGCATTCCACTTAAATTCAAAATTGATTTGACTTGAGAACATATTATCAAAATAATTGACTTTTTTATCACCAAAATCAAAGGCTTTCCCTGCAGAAATGCTGTAATTGTAAACCTCACCAACCAGATAGAAGTCATTGTCATCCAAAACCTTATCTGGATTATTCTTTTTATATTCCGAAAAGGCGTAATCACATTCGGTTTTAAATTCTTCCCATACAAAAGGTTCTGTATGTTTTACAGTATCACAACGGTAACCATCAATACCAAACTCAGTAATATAATCCGTGAGCCATTTCATTATGTAAAAACGCGGTGCTCTTGGATGACCAGTGCGCTCAAAAAAAGCATCGAGCTCTGCCACTTCTTGGTCATAGCGACCTTCTGACTTCCATTTTGCAACGAGTTGTGGTGGCAACTCAACATTTTCATTAGATTCCGTTTTAATGTCAGGCAAATTTTTTACCAAAGTACATGTTACAGTATTTTCATAGTTATCATAAGAACATTGCTTATCGGTACGCACCCAATCACTAGGCCAAACCGGATCTTTTTCAGTGACTGGACCAGTATGGTTAATTACGGCATCCAATAGCACCCTAATTCCACGACTATGTGCTTCTGTAACTAATTCATGTAAATCTTCTTTGGTGCCATAATTTGGATCAATTACTGTCCAGTCTTTGGTCCAATAGCCATGAAACCCATAGGTGTTTCCAGTACCTTCATTAGTTGCGCCATGAATTTGCTCAACGATTGGCGTCATCCATATAGCGCTGATTCCTAAATCTGTAAAATAACCTTCTTTTACTTTTTGGGTAACACCTTTAATATCGCCACCTTCAAATCCTCGCAAAACTGCTGTTTCTTTGGTTCTATCAAAGTTAACGTCATTATCAGGATTTCCGTTATTGAAACGATCGGTTAACAGAAAATAGATGTTGGCACTTTTCCAATCGAAAGGTGCTGAACCAACAGTTGGCTCTATATAATTGACAGCAGTATCATCTGCTTTTGGTTGGTTTTTACAATTGCTCATCATAATGCATATTACAATTAATGTGGCTAGGTTTTTCATCATTTTACATAAATTTTATAAGTCCATGGTAACATGGTCATTGTTGTATTGGCTTGTAAATTAATAGTGTTATTAGTGTCGAAATCTTTATACTGACCATGATACAAAGATTCTTTAAATGACACATTCTGAGTTTTATCTGAAAAATTAAATATAGCAAATACTTTATCGCTATTGTTTTGTCGGATAAAACTCAGTATTTCAGATTCATTAGTATTAGGCACTTTTATCATTGTGCTTCCCCATTTGGCATGCCAAAGCGCTGTATTTTTCTTCATTAAGGCAAACAGTTTTTGATAGAGGTTACCTATCTCGTCAGATTTCCATTGTATGGGATCTTTTTCAAAAAAGGCCAGTCGCCTAGTGTTTCCAGCTTCCTGACCATTATAGATCAAAGGCATACCTTCACCAACAACTGAAAGTGCAATTGCGTTTTTTAATCCTTTATCAAACTGTTCATACATAGTGCCTTCCCAAGCATTTTTATCATGATTACTCACAAAGGTCATACGCATGCTATTTTTAGGAAATGCACTTTCGTTATGAGAATAGTACCTGTATAATTTACTAACATCAGCTCGGCCTTTACAAATCTCATGCATTGCATCGTACCAAGTCCAGGCATAGGTCATATCAAAAGCTTCAGCATGTAGATCTCTTGATTCCCATTCAGCTAGCATAAACACAGGTTTTATGACATCCAATTCTTTCCGTACGTTATTCCAGAATTCAATTGGTACCATACCAGCAACATCACATCTGTAACCGTCAATATTAGCTTCTTTCACCCAATATTTTAGCGCCTCGGTCATGTACTTTCTAACCTCAGCTTTGTTGAAATCTAAATCAATAATATCACTCCAATCCCACCATGGTGTTGGTCTAAAATCGCCTTTATAATCTCTATCATACCAATCTGGATGCTCCGTGACCAAATGATTGTCCCATGCGGTATGGTTTGCTACCCAATCTAAAATGACATACATGCCTTGGTTGTGCGCTTCACTCACAAAATTTTTTAAATCCTGAAGTGTGCCAAATTCGGGATTTACACTATAATAATCTTTTACAGCATATGGACTACCTAGAGTACCTTTTCGATTTTTTTCACCTATGGCGTGAATGGGCATCAACCAAATGATATCGACTCCTAAATCCTTTAACCTTGGTAATTCTTTTTGAGCCGATTGAAATGTTCCTTCTTGAGTAAATTGCCTTGTATTTATTTGATAAATGGTAGCATTTTTAGTCCATTCTGGATGCGTTAGCTTCACATAGTCTTCTGGCTGGTATTTAACTAAATCACTAGATTGTGACTTCTGAGGTTCAACCTTAACAGTATCGGAACACCCTAAAACGATAAGGAACAGAACTATAATTGTACTAAGCTTTTTCATGTTTATAGCGTGTTATACTAAAGACCTGCAAGGTCTAATCTATTTTCAAAATAAATGATTCCAAAGGCTTTATATCAATACGTACTCTCGCTTTTCCATCTTCAACACTTAAGGTTGAACTGTAGTCATCATATAATTGATCTTTTACTTGGTATTGACCATCACTTAAATTTAGTTTTGATACTAGATCTTCTGGCAATTGCAATTCAAAACCATAAGTGTTTTCAGCATTAAAATTAGAAATGATGATCAATTGCTCATCATCTGACCAACGTGCAAAACTCAATACTTTATCGTTATACCATTCGGTACGCTCTTGATTGTACAATTGCAAGTCTTGATAGTTGCCCATTAAAGCTGAGCTGTTTATGGTGAAATTCAACAGGCGTTTGTAAAAATCTCTCAGCTCCAATTCTTCCGAAGTCGATTGTCCGCCATCAAACTGTTTGTTGTTTACCCAACGCACCATACTTGGCACGCTCCCATAGTCGAAAATAGATGTCCTTGTCGGATCTCCAAAGCCTAGATCTTCTGCACCTGGCTCACCAAACTCTTGACCGAAATACACCATTGTTGGCGCTGTGGTAGATGTTGCAGACACTACCATTGCTGGTTTTCCTTTTTGTGCATCGCCAGCAAAATCTGGACTTGCAATACGTTGCTCGTCATGGTTTTCCAAAAAGTGAAGCATGTGGTGTTCAATATCAGCTAACTGATCAAAAATTGGAGGAATATTATTTGTGCTTCCATGACCTTGCATTACGTGTTTTAAAGTATCATACAACTGTACCTTATCATACAAGTAATCCATTTTTCCTCTTTTGATATAATCTCGATATAAATGTGGTTGGTACACTTCAGCCAACAAAAAGGCATCTGGATTTTTCATTTTTATGTGCGAATTCATATAACTCCAAAACTCTACTGGTACCATTTCAGCCATATCAAAACGGAATCCATCAACCCCTTTTTCAATCCAATACAGTGCAATGTCTTTAAACTTTATCCAAGAATCTGGTACGGTTTTATCGTTCCAAAATTCGAAATGCTCGTTGTAGTCTTTAGCATCGTAATTTGCAGGAAGTGAAGCAAAATCTTTTGTTCCGTCTGGTCTTATTCCATAATTAACTTTAACAGTTTCATACCAATCGTACATATCTGGTTGGGACTTACGCGAGCCATTCCCTGTCCATTTGGCAGGATTTTCATCAAATTTACCATCTGCCATAGGATGATTTTCACCACCAAGTGGATGGTAACCGTTTTTCCATTCGGGAACTTTGAAGGCCTCACCAGGATTATAGTAGAAGTTGTTATTTACATGGTATTGAACTGTTTTGTCATCTTCTGCACCAAAATCAGTTGTTCCTTCAGGATTGGTTAAACTTTGGTAATTACGAGCCACATGGTTTGGAACAATATCAATAAGCACCTTCATACCAGCTTTGTGTGTCCGATCTATTAAAGCCTCAAACTCTTGTAAACGGTTATCAACATTTTCAGCTAAATCAGGATTTACATTGTAGTAATCTTTTACAGCGTATGGCGAACCTGCACGACCTTTGACCACATCTGGATCATCATTGGAAATGCCGTATTTGGTATAATCTGTAATGACATCATGATGCGGTACACCTGTATACCAAATATGCGTAACCCCTAAATCTTTTATTTCAGCTAAAGCCTTATAAGTAAAGTCATTGAACTTTCCAACACCATTTTCTTCAAGTGTTCCCCAAGGTTTATTTGTGGTATTTGTATTTCCAAATAACCGCGTAAATACCTGATAGACAACTTCCTTTTTCTTCATCTGTTCTTTAATTTCTTGTTTATTTGCTTTTAGCACTTCTTCGCTTTTGGACTCGTCTTTACACGCTGTGATTACAAGTAAAAGTAGTAGCACTGTTAGTAGATGTTGTTTTTTCATATTGTATTATTGAAAGACCTGTGAGGTTTTGAAAACCTACAAGGTCAGAAAAGTTTATTCATTTAACTTAATCCGCACTTCTTTTTCTTCATTAGTATCCCAAACTAAATTTAGGGTAAGTGTTTTGTATTTTGAATTATAGGTTCCGTTTATTTTTTCATTCCCAATTTTAATACGTTTTGGTTTGTTTTGAATATTATGAACGGTTAACTCAATAGTTTTTGTTTCTGCTGAATAGTTTCTAGCCGTATCTGCTTCAAATTCAATCTCTAACCAACGACCTTCCTTTTCTGCTTCAAATTCTAAAATTTGATAAGCTTCTTTTTCGATTGGATTTACGGTTTTTCCATCATCAACATACAATTCACGTTCAGATTCTGAAATATCTGAATGATGATAATATTGCAATTGAATGTGATTTGCATCATACGACTTCGTAGATTGCATTGGTTTTGCCAATGGAATAAATGCCCCAGCACGAACATAGGTCGGTATGTAAGCTTCATGAAGCTTAACCGTTTGTGTTTGTCCACCTTCAATTATTTCGTCCGATTCAATATCAAACCAATAGGAATCTTTCGGGAAATAGACCTCTTGCTCCGTTAAACCTGCTTCTAAAACCGGTGAAACCAACATATCATTTCCCCATAAATAGGTTTTTGAGTAGTCGTATAATTCCGGATTATTAGGCTCTTCAAAAAATAACGGACGCATTAGCGGTGCACCTTCAATATGGTTTACTGCCATTAAATGATAGTTGTATGGCAATAAACGGTAACGCATCGCAATGGCGAAACTGGCTAACTTCTTGGCTTTTTCACTTCTAAACACAGGTTCGCTTGGTACATCTTCTTGTGCGTGTGGTCTGTAAATGGGTTGAAAAGCACCATACTGTAACCAACGTACATACAATTCATCGTCTAAGTTTGCGCCGGCAAAACCACCCAAGTCGCTATGCATATATGCCAAACCTTGCATGCCCATTTGTAAGGCAATTTCGGGCTGACTTTGTAAGCCACCCCAAGTTCTATTCACATCACCAGACCAAGGCACCATACCATAGCGTTGTGTACCAGAATAACCAGCTCGCATTAAAATAAATGGGCGTCGGTTTGGGTTTGCTTCAAGACTGGCCTCATAGACCAATTTTGCCCAGTCATGTCCATAAGTATTATGTACTTCATCTGCCGATCCTGTAGCGTGTTGTACCCATGACGGATGGACTTCTGGCTCGCCTAAATCGCCCCAAAGCCCATTAACACCTAAATCTGACAAGTCTTTATAAATATCTTTAAACCACCGATTTCCTTTTGGATTGTAGATATCAATGATACCTGTATTGCCGAAGTAGAAATCATACGTTGCAGGATTTCCAATAGAATCTTTAGCCAAAACGTTGTTAGCTACTGCTTCTTCCCAGCGCTTAGATGTAGTCACCACAAAAGGTTCCGTAATCAGTATAGTTTCCACATTTTTAGAGCTTAAATCCTTTATCATCTGTTTCGGATTTGGGAAAGAATCTCTATAAAATTGCAGATTTCCCATAGTGCCTTTAACGTCTTTTCCAAACCAATACAAGTCTAAAATAATAGCGTCTACTGGAATGTTTTCTTCTCGAAACTTCTCTATGGTTTCTAGGGTTTCTTGTTGTGAATGGTAACCAAAACGGCTTGAAAAATTACCCAATGCCCAACGTGGTAACATGGGTTGTTTTCCCGTTAAATCAGTATAATTTTCAACAATATCGTACCAAGAATCGCCTGCAACAACCTGATAGGTTTTACGTCCAGAAATGGTTTCATACGTTACGGTATTATCTGCCCTACTATCCAAATCTAAATAGCCAATTGGTGCATTATCAAAGTGAATCATGTACCGCTTGGACGACATAACAATTGGCAAAGTGTAATTCATGAGCTTGGACTCGGTTTCATAGCCGTAGTGTGCTCTATTGTACAAACGTAAACGATGTCCACGACGATTCATTCCCAAAGCACGAGCACCAGCACCATACAATACTTCATCATCAGAAATACCAAATTGAATGGTCTCAAAATCGTCATTTTTTTGATAACCATTACGTTCTGACACAATAGTTTCATCATTGTAGGTATACGATACTTCAAATGGTGATTTTTGAATAGTTACCGAAACACCGTTGGATGAAAATTGTATTGAATTACTTGAATCATTCACTGACGTTTCAATAGTTTCAGGTTGCATGATAACGGCGTGAGATTCTATGTTAGAAGTTTCACCTGTTGGAGCAAATGTAGTTTCTACGATATCTTCTGAATAAAACTGAAATTGATACCTACCATCCGATACCTTAACCTCTAATTGCGAACCATTTTGATTAGCGGATATAAACTTGCGTTTTTGGATACGCTCTGGAAATAACCACAGCATAGCCTCTTCAAATTCATTACGCCATAAGGCTTCGTTATGCTCGCCATCTGCCACCACTTTAGATGTTATATTTTCAGCTTTAAAACCTTCAGACTTAAGCATATTTATCATGGCATTCATATCTTGTACGACAGGACTAATACCGTTGGCCTTGACATTACCTTCTTTCCCGCCAGCCATGTAATATAATTTCGTATTTGAATTTTTAGCTTTTGATTTGGCATGAACCTTTAACGCTTCTGGAGCAAACCAAAACGATGGCGAAAACACAACCGCTTTTCCAAAAACTTCAGGATAATTTAAAGACGCATAGTGCGAAATTAAACCACCCATAGAACTGCCTGCAATAGCAGTATTGTCTCTATCTGAAAGTGTTTTATAATTGCTGTCAATATATGGTTTTAGAGTGTTGGCAATAAACCGAATGTAAGCATCGCCTTCGCCACCGCCATATTTGGCATTCTTAAATGGCGCGTATTCATTTAATCGGTTTTCGTTATCGTTTTCAACACCAACCACAATAACACTCATATTTTTATCTCTGAATAATTTGTTGAGTGTTTCGTCCACATTCCATTCGCCAGCATAGGCTGTTTTATCGTCAAAGAGATTTTGTGCATCGTGCATGTAAATGACTGGAAACGATTTATCAGATGTGTTGTAGTTGGGTGGTAAATAGATCCAAATACGACGCTTTCGGTTTAGCTGTGGCATTGAAAACTCGTCTGAAATAATATGAACATTTTGTGTTGCCGTTGATGCTTTTGCGCTATCGAACAAATGTGTCCAACCTTCAACTTTGGCATAAATAGTATCATTTTCCGTTTTAGCTCTATATGACCGATTATCTATAGCTTCGCCTTTACTGTTACATTCCACACTTTGCCATGAGCCTTGGGTAAATTTGAATAATAGACTTTCGGTTTTTGGTAAGGTAATTTGATAGTTACCATCAATTTTTTTGAGTTTGTAATCTTCGAGTCCGCCAGTCCAACCCTCAAAATCGCCCGACATATAAATAGACGCATCATCTGGTGTATCGGCTGGCAATTCATTTATTATAATAGTGACTTGTGCCGTAACACGAAATGTAAATACGACAACAATAAGGGAAAGTACATATTTGAAAGTCTGTGAAGCGTTTTTCATATTGAAGCTTGGCTGATTTATTTACCGAGTAAAAAGTGTAATGGTTGATCTAATCGCTCATTCCATGAGTTTTCTGCATGCGCCGTATTTTCAAAGAATAGATTTTCTGAGTCTGTTTCTGTGTATCCTTTTGCTTGTAAGATTTCATCAACACGTGGTGCATATTGCGGATAGAATTTATCCAAGGTTTTATTGCCGTAATCAAAATACACTTTATGAGCGCCAGCTTTTGGGAAATTGGCTTCCATATATTTAAAAATAGCATCAGGAAATGGATTGTTATCTTGAGGTTGTGCGCCAACCCAATGCGTTGATATACAGCCTGCGCCAGCAAAAACATCAGGATATTCTGATATGGCATACATGCTCATTAAACCACCCATGCTGGATCCCATGACAAAGGTGTTTTCTTTGTTCGTATAGACTGAAAATTGGCTATCGATCTCGGGTTTTAATTCTTCAACTATGAATTTGAGATAGTTATCACCATTGAGTTTGAAATCTTTTTTGCCTGAAATGTCTTGTATGGAATCCTTAGCTTCATCAGTTAAATAATTAAAGGCTTTTTGAGGAAATAGATCTTGCCATCGGATCTCTGCAATATTATGAATAGCTACGACAATGAAATCATTAACTTTTTCTTCGTCCATTAATGTTGTTGCCCATTCGTCTACTTTCCATTCTTGTTTATTCCATGTAGTATTGGCATCAAATAACATTTGGCCGTCATGCATGTAAAGCACGTTGTATTTTTTATCAGCTGAATAGCTGTTTGGCAACCAAACGTCTACTGGTCTAGGTATTATGTATTTTGAAGTATAATTGGCTTTGCGCAGTAATTGTCCGCCAGCAAGGTTTATGGAATCAACCTCTTTGAAATTCGTAACTACGGCTTGTTTGCTTTTAGTTTTTGCAGAAACATCTGCTGTTGTTGTTTTTTCATTTTTGCAGGATAAAAGCAAAACTGCCAAGATTACTATTTTAATTATTTCTTTCATATTTAGAGATGCTTCGACTGGGCTCAGCATGACACACATCAAATTAATTACTATAATTTTGTTGTTAAAAGTGTTACACCTTTAGTCTTTAAGTCCATAACATCGCCCCATTTTACAGTCTCGCCAGTGATGATATTTTTCAAGGTTTTTCTTTTTAATCCCATTTCAGATTGATAATTAAGGTCTATGGTTATGATGTTTTCATTTTTATTTAGAATTAAAACTACGGTTTCGTCACCCAGAGTTCTGTACATAAAATACGTGCCAACAAACGGCGCAAAATGAACGGTTTTTCCGTTATGAATAGCTTCACTATTTTTTCTGTAATTGAATAATTTTGAAATGAAATTTTGCATGTCTTTCTGCTCATCAGTAAGACCTTCACCTGTAAAAGCATTTATTGCGTCACCTTGCCAACCACCTGGAAAATCGGTGCGAATTAAACCATGGTCACCAGGTTTTTCAAAATCGTTCATTAAAATTTCGGTACCGTAATACATTTGCATAATTCTTGGCATCATGGCATAGGTTGCCATTGCCATTTTGGTGTTTTCAATATCACCATCCATTTGTGTGAAAATGCGACTCATATCATGGTTATCGGGAAATACCATAATATCTTTTGGGCTTGGATAATGAAAGTCGTTAGCTAGACCCTCGTAGATTTTAACGAGTCCTTTATCCCAAGATTCTTTCTCTTTTATACCTTCTACGACTTTACGTTGCATAGCAAAATCCATAGTAGATTTTAGGTTAGAATCATAGCCATCTTTATTATTTGCACCTTCTTGCCAATATCCAATGAGTAATGGATTGTAGCTCCATTCTTCACCAACGATACTGAAATTTGGATATTCAGTCATAATAGCGCCAGCCCAATCGCTCATAAAATCTTTATCAGGATATGGATAGGTATCTTGACGAATACCGCCAAGTTTCGCGGTTTCAATCCACCAAATACTATTTTGAATAATGTACTTTGCCATAAACGGATTACGCTGATTTAAATCTGGCATTGTTGCCACAAACCAGCCTCCGTTATTGCCTTTTCTATCAGCATCAGACGCATAGATATCTTGATTTGTTGTACGTCTATGATTAGAATTAATCGTGTAATTATTGCCCCAATTTTCAATGTTTTCTTCGTAGTTTTCTTGAAAGTTTACCCAATCTTTAAACGGTAAATCTTTCATCCACCAATGGTACAAACCACAATGGTTTGCTACTTGGTCCATAATGAGTTTCATACCTTTTTCCTTCAGCTTTGCCGATAGTTGTTGGTACTCTTCAAGCGTACCAAATCGTGGATCTATTTCATACAAATCCGTAACGGCATAACCGTGATATGAGCCTTTTTTCATATCGTTGGTTAGTAATGGTTGGGGCCAAATCGCAGTAAATCCGAGATCGTGGATATAATTGATATGATTAATGACACCTGCAATATCGCCACCATGACGCGCATAGTCGTCCGATCTGTTAATTATATTTTCTTGCAAGGCCATTTCAGCTTCATTCGCCATTGGTGTATCATTAGAGATGTCACCATTGGCAAAACGATCTGGTGTAATTAAATATATGGCATCAGAGCTATTAAAGCCTACATAGTCATCCGCTGGTTTTATGCGAGATTTTAACTCATAAGTTGATATTAGTACTTCATCCTTTTCATTTTTGAATAAAATGTTGAATTTCCCAGCTTTTGCGGTTTCAGAAATAATTAAATCAATAAACAGGTAATTGTTGCTATTGTTTCCTTTTGAAACTTTATTAATTGAAATGCCTTTGTAATTAATACTTGGTGAATACTCTGAAATATTTGGATGATGCACCAGCAATTGCAAGCTGTCGTTCTTAAAGCCTATCCACCAGTTAGGTGGTTCAATTCGGTTGATATCGTTTTGGTTAATGAATTCTGAAGTGGTTTTTGTTTCTGCTTGTTTATCCGTTTCGCGACATGACATGAATGCAAAACACATAACAACTAACAACGTTGAGAAGTACCTCATGATAAAAGAATAAAAACCCACAAGGCTGGTTTGTACCTTGCAGGTTGTTTTTGATTATACCGTAACTAAACTATTGGGACTTATGGTTACCAATTGCCCATTAACCAAGATGTCTAAATCTTGATTGCCTTCTAACTCAAAATGTGTATGCCCTTTACAGGCATTTACTTTTATTATTTGATGCCTGAAATTAACCTTGAAAGAAAACGCATCCCATTGTTCTGGGATTTTTGGTTCAAAAGACAGTTTATTATCTGTAACACGCATACCACCAAAACCTTCAACAATGCTCATCCAAGTACCAGCCATAGATGTAATGTGCAAACCTTCTTCAACTTCGTGGTTATAGTCATCTAAATCTAAACGCGATGTACGCAAATAGAATTTATAAGCTTGTTCCATTCGGTTTAATTTAGACGCCTGAATACTGTGTACGCAAGGCGATAACGAGCTTTCGTGTACTGTAAATGGCTCGTAAAAATCGAAATGGCGCTCTAATTCTTTCGCAGTAAAATGATCTTCAAAAAAGTAAAATCCTTGAAGCGTATCGGCTTGTTTGATGTATGGCGAACGTAATATTCTGTCCCATGACCATTTTTGGTTTATTGGTCTTTCAGATTTTGGCAAATCTGCAACTGTAATCAATTCTTTATCTAAAAAGCCATCTTGTTGTAGGTAGATATTTCGTTCTTCATCAAAAGGAAAATACATATTATCGGCTACTTTTTTCCATTCTGAAATTTCAGCTTGCGATAGCTTTACCTTGTTCATTACGCGCGTATAGTCTGAACTGAATTCGGCTTTAACCTTTACAATTTGTTCAACAGCATAATCAATACACCACTTGGCAATATAATTGGTATACCAATTGTTGTTAACGTTGTTTTCGTATTCATTTGGACCCGTTACACCAAGAATGACGTACTGATTTTTTTGGGTTGAAAAGTTAGCGCGTTGGTGCCAAAAACGGGCAATTCCGATTAAGACTTCCAAGCCCATTTCTGGAATGTAGCTATAATCGTCAGTATATCTGTGATAGTTGAAAATTGCAAATGCAATAGCACCATTGCGGTGAATTTCCTCGAAGGTAATTTCCCATTCGTTATGGCATTCTTCGCCATTCATAGTTACCATTGGATACAATGTGGCGCCATTGGTAAAGCCTAATTTTTCGGCATTTTCAATAGCTTTTTGTAAGTGCTTGTAACGGTATTCCAATAGGTTTCTTGCAACGCTTTGATCTTTGGTTGCCATATAAAATGGAATACAATACGCTTCGGTATCCCAATAGGTTGAGCCACCGTATTTTTCGCCTGTAAAACCTTTTGGTCCAATATTTAGGCGCGCATCTTTACCGAGATAAGTTTGGTTGAGCTGAAAGATATTAAAACGAATTCCTTGTTGGGCTTCCACATCGCCATCAATGGTAATGTCGCTCATATTCCAAATGTCTGCCCAAGCTTGTTTTTGCTGATCGAGCAATGCGTTGAATCCTAATTTTGAGACTTTGTTTAAGGTATTTTGTGCAACGGCGACTAAGTTGTTTTTATCGTGGTTTCTATCGGAATTATAACCACCATATTTTGTAATGGTGTAGGTTTGGTTTTGTAGGGTTTTGTTGGAGTAAGCAAAACTAATTCTGTCTTTAAACGCATCGACAGGATTTTCCATTTGCATGGGTTCTCCGTTTAAAGCCAATTCGGCTTGCATGTAGGTGCAAACGTAGAATTCGGTCTTCATGGTTTTTGATACTATGAATGCCTGGTTATTGTTAAAATCAACACTTAACACATCCCAAAACTTATCGTCCCAATTAGAATCTTCATTGGTAATGCCATTATCTAAATAGGGTAAATACGAAATTTGAGCATCGTTATTTAAAGGTGTAACGGAATATTGAATAGCGCCAACCTCGTCATAAACCAAACTTAAAAACCGTTTGGTTTCTACTTTAATTTCTATATTATTTTGAAGTGTTACCGTAAAGCTTCGCGATAGCCAACCTTCTTTCATATTTAGTTCGCGACGGAAATTTTCTATGGATTTGCATGTTGCCAAATCGAGTTGTTCGTCGTTAATGTAAACATTAATACCAATCCAGTTTGGTGCATTTAGTACTTTAGCAAAATATTCTGGGTAGCCGTTTTTCCACCACCCAACACGGGTTTTATCTGGGTAATACACACCAGCAACGTAGCTTCCTTGAAAGGTGTCGCCAGAGTAATGTTCTTCAAAATTGGCGCGTTGTCCCATGGCGCCATTTCCAATACTCATAAGGCTTTCTGATGCTTTAACGCGCGATGCATCGAAGCCTTCTTCGATGATTGACCATGGATGTGGTTTTATATAAATATTGTTCATTTGTTTAGTTTTTAGCCTAGCTATTAGCTTTTGGCAATTATTCAAAACATTATTTTAATTTAAGATTTAGTGATTTTTCCTTCAATAATAGCTTCTAAAAATTCAGAAGATATTTCCGTAAAATCTTTAAATACATAATCTGCTTCGTGCAGTACGTCTTCTTCGCCAATGCCTATTGAAAGCATATTCGCAGTGTTTGAGGCTTGGATACCTGCAACGGAATCTTCAAACACAATACAATATTCTGGTTTTACATTTAACTGTTTTGCGCCGATTAAAAATACTTCGGGATCTGGTTTGGCTTTACTCACATCGTTACCATCTACAATAGTATGGAATTTATCGATGAGGTTTATTTTATCCAATATGGGTTTGGCATTTTTACTTGCTGAGCCCAATGCGATGGCTTGGTGTTTTTCAGTTAAAAAATCTAATACTTTTGACACGTCTGGTAAGATTTCCGAAGTATCCATTTTATCGATATAGCTCAGATATTCTTCATTTTTTTTAGCCATAAGGCGTGTGAACTCAGCTTCGGAAAGGGTTTTATTGCCCCATTCTAAAATTTTCTCTAACGAACGCACTCGGCTAACACCTTTAAGCTGTTCATTTTCTTTTTCGGTAAAATCTATACCAAGGCTATTGGATAAGTTGCGCCATGCCAAAAAATGGTATTTTGCGGTGTCGACAATAACACCATCTAGATCGAATATGAAACCTTTTTTAGTCATATCAATTTAGCTGTTAAGTAGTTACTGAATCATCTACATCGGTTACACGTGACACCAACAATGCCGCTATGATAAAAGAGACTCCACTTAGTACCAGTGCATAAATTGGCTTATCATTATATAGGTATTTTACCATTGGACCTCCAATAAGCGCATTTAGGATTTGTGGAAGCACGATGAAGAAGTTGAAAATTCCCATGTAAACTCCCATTTTTCTAGCTGGTATAGATCCCGCAAGTATTGCATAGGGCATGGCTAAAATACTAGCCCAAGCTATACCAACACCTACCATAGAGAGTATTAGCCAATTTTTGTCGGGCATGACATAAAGTGAAAGTAACCCCAAAGCTCCAATAATTAAAGATATTGAATGGGTGCGTTTGCGCCCAACTTTTTTAGCTATTGCAGGTAAAAAAAAGGCGTAAATAGCTGAAACAAAATTGTATACCCCAAACAAAATACCAACCCAATCACCTGCATCTTGAAAACCTTTGCTATGTGTATCGGATATGTCTAATCCATAAATATGCGACGCTATTGCGGGAGTAGAAAACACCCACATTCCGAAAAGCCCAAACCAAGAAAAAAACTGCACCCAAGCCAGTTGACGCATTGTAGTTGGCATTTTAGCAAAATCTGAAAAAATATTCATCAAACTTGATGACTCTTCTTCTGGTTCGGATTCTCCCGAAGCCTCATTAATAAGCTTCATTTCTTCAGGCGAATATTCTTTGGTCGTAAAAACTGTAACTAAAATACTTCCAATAAGCACTGCAGCGCCTATAAAAAATGACAATAACAGATTTAATGGCACTTCACCTACACTGGCTTCATTTGTAACTCCAAACCAATTGGTTAGGAGGTATGGCAACCAAGAGCCTATAACAGCTCCGATACCTATTAATACTGTTTGAACGCTAAAACCCAATGTTCTTTGGTCAGAAGGCAACACATCAGCTACTAAAGCCCTAAAAGGTTCCATGGCAATGTTAAAAGATGCATCCATTATCATCAACATTCCTGCTCCGACCCATAGCGCTGGCATAAACGCTGTAAACATATCAGAGTTGGGCATTAAAATTAAACCGAGTGATGCTAAAATTGCGCCAACTAAAAAATAAGGCCTGCGACGTCCTAGACGTGTCCATGTTTTATCGCTGTAATGACCGATAATAGGCTGAACGATCAGCCCTGTAAGTGGCGCTACAATCCAGAACCAGGATAGTTCATGAACATCTGCTCCGAAGATTTGTAGTATTCTGCTAGCGTTAGCATTCTGAAGGGCAAAACCCATCTGAACTCCTAAAAATCCAAAACTAAGATTCCAGATTTCAAGAAAGGAAAGTTTTCGCTTTTCCATTAAATAGTATATTTAAATTAATACTATTCTGATAAGCTAAATCTTATCAAAACTTTAAAGAGAAGTGAAAATGAAAGTTTTGATTTAAAGTGTAAAAGTAATAAAGATTATGAGATTGGCAAGGTTAAATTTTTATTTAGTGCTTTCGCGCTCAATCAATTCTGATGTTATGATCTGGGTTTCGTAGTGCTCTTCGTCATCATCATTTTCCAACCTGTCAATTAAAAGATTGGCTGCTTTTTCCCCCATAATTTGTGCATGCTGGCTTACTGTTGACAAAGTTGGCGTGGCGTGTTTGGACAGCACACCATCAGTAAATCCAATAACCTGAAGATCTTCCGGTATCTTGTAACCTAATCTAGTAGCGACTTTCATTGCGGAGAGTGCGTACAATTCATTAACAGCAAAAACGGCATCAATTTTAGGGTTAGATTTAAATAGCATTTCAATTTCGCTTTCAAGTGCGCTTAGATTTTCTTCAAAATCAATATCGTCGTCCAACTTTAATATAAGACCAGACTCAAGATTTAGATTGTGATCTTTTAGAGCTTCAAGGTATCCTTGTGTGCGGAGTCTTCCGACACTTACATAGTCCTTGGTAGTAATTAAACCAATATGTTTGCATCCATTACTAATGAGCTTCTCCACAGCTTTTCTTGCGCCTTCAAAATCATCAACTATGACTTTATCACAAGGGATTTCACTTACTGTTCTATCAAACATGACAATGGGCATACCTTGACCGATAATCTCATTGAAATGATGATAATCCTGCTGTTGCAATGTTTCTTTTGAAAGTGAAATAATGAAACCATCGATGCTGCCATTAGCCAACATTTCCATATTTATGACCTCTTTAGAAAACGATTCGTTTGACAATCCAATTATTACATTATATCCGCGTTGATTTGCCACAAGCTCAACGCCTCGGATCACTTTTGAAAAAAAGTGATGGACAATTTCTGGAATTATAATACCTATAGTGTTTGTCTTTCTGTTTTTTAAACTAAGTGCAATATTATTGGGTTTGTAGTTGTAAAGCTTAGCAAAGGCCTGCACTTTTTGTTTAGTATCCTCACTAATTTCAGGACTATTTCTTAGTGCTTTTGAGACTGTGGATATGGATACATCCAACTCCTTTGCAATTTGTTTTAATGTGACTTTTCGTTTCATTAAGTAATTGTTAATTACGTTATAGCAATTCTCACTATTTTGATGGTTTTTAAACTTTGACAAGTTAACATATAATATTTTAACACATGGATTATTGCGAAATTCTTAATTTTTGGCTATTTTGACTCAGATGTTAATTTTTCTTAAAAAGTTTTTAACACGAAAACGTTTTCGTGACAAATGTCAGCTTTTTTAACTGTTCAGACACTCTAATTTTACATAAATTTAACCCGAGAAGTGAAAATTAAGGTTAAAAATAACTGAAGCAATTAACTTAAAAATTATTTATGAAAACATTTTTAAATGCCATTCTGTTTTGTGTACTACTGGTACCCACTGTACTATTGTCGCAAGCAACAGTCCAAGGTACTGTTACGGATGGAAGCACGTTAATGCCATTGCCTGGCGTTAATGTCATTGTTAAAGGAACAACAAACGGCGCGTCTTCCGATTTTGATGGTAATTACACGCTAAACAATGTTAACAATGGCGATACTATTGTTTTTTCTTATGTAGGATTTGTGACCCAAGAAATTGTTTACAATGGGCAACAATCTATTGATGTAGTACTTAATGAAGATGCTGCACAATTAGAAGAAATTGTATTAATTGGTTATGGTTCTGTAAAGAAAGAAGATGCTACTGGATCGGTTGATGTGGTTTCTACGAAAGACTTTAACAAAGGTGCTATTGTATCTACGGACCAATTATTAAATGGTAAGGCTGCAGGTGTTAGAATTACTAATGCTGGTGGTTCACCCGATTCCACTCCTAATATTCGTATTCGTGGTGGAGCATCTTTAAATGCCGAAAATAATCCTTTGATCGTTATTGATGGTGTGCCTATCAGTAGTGACAATCCAGCAGGTGTTTCAAACCCATTAACATTGGTTAACCCAAACGACATAGAAAGTTTTTCTATTTTGAAAGACGCTTCTGCAACAGCGATATACGGTTCACGAGCATCTAATGGTGTTATTATTATTACAACAAAAAAAGGTACTTCAGGAGGAACACAGTATAACTTTTCATCTGACCTTACCTTCAGCACGGTTGGTGATGGTTTGGATATAATGAACGGGCAAGAATTCACATCTTTTATTCAGCAATTCCACCCAACTCGCGCTTTCCAATTAGGTGTAGCATCTGGTTCAGTTGTCACTTCCGAGCAAATAATTGATAATACATCAGTACCTGGTAGAGATATTTACAACACAAATTGGAGAGATGCTATATTGAGAACATCCACTATTTCCAATACAAATTTTAGTGCGAGGACAAATTTATTTGAAACAGTACCATTTAGAGCCTCTGTTGGTTTTACAAAAGCTGAAGGTGTAGTAGTGAATGACAACTATGAAAGGCTTACAACATCATTTAAAGCCACACCAAAGTTATTGAATGACAATTTAAAGATTGACTTCAATGCTAAGGGAATTTTCGCTTTCAAAAATGCCATTGATGCTGGTGGAGCTATTCGTGAAGCATTAGCTTTTGATCCAACACAACCCGTATTTGACAGATCAGCCAACAATCTTTTTGATGGATTTAATGTGCCATTAAATGGTGGCGGAACTTTTGGAGTGTTTCAGGGCAATCCTTTAGCTAGATTAGAGCAACGTGAAAGACCTGAGAATGTATACCGTTTTTTAGGTAATGTAGAATTTGATTACACCATGCCATTTTTACCAGAGTTAAGAGCTGTTGTTAACCTTGGTGCTGATGTATCACGTTCTAAAATTGAAGAACGTTTTATTGGCAGAGCTTTTGAAACTTACAGATTAAACAATGACACTGGTTTTGGAAGATTTAACCCAGGTGTTAATTTTAGAGAGCGCCAACACATAACAAATACAACTCTTGATGCATTCCTACAATACAGAAAAGAGTATACAGATAAAACAGTTGACAATTTTGACGTTCAAGTAGGTTATGCATACCAAAATTTTAAGAATGATGGTAACCAAGACCGTTTTCAATACAATCCTACCACTGGAGCTAGAGAAGTAATTATAAATCCCCCAAATGCAAATTTCAGATATTTTAATGAATTGAATCTTCAATCCTTTTTTGCAAGAGCTAATATTAGTATACTAGATAGATTCTTACTTACTGCATCTGTAAGAGCAGATGGGTCTTCTTTGTTTTTAGAAGATAATCGTTGGGGCTATTTCCCTGCGGCAGCTTTAGCTTGGCAAATGCATGAAGAAAGCTTTATGGCCAACCTAGACTTTGTAAACTCGTTCAAGGTAAGATTGAGTTGGGGTGAAACTGGACAACAAGATATAACTGGTATAGTTGGTTTTTACCCATCCATACCATTATTCCTGGCAGGTGACGCAAATAGCCAATATTTCCCAAATTCATCTTTATATTCAGCTGAGCCCTTTAACCCAAACTTGACTTGGGAAAAGACAACTACCTATAACTTAGGTGTAGATTTTAGTTTCTTTAAAAATGGGTTGTTATCTGGTTCTTTTGATATCTATAAGAGGGATACTAATGACCTTTTAGCTCTTGTCCCAGTTCCTCCTGGACAAGCTCTAACTAATGAATTTGTTGACAATATTGGTACTACAGAAAGCCGAGGTTTTGAATTAAACTTAAATGTAGCTGCAATACAAACTGATGATTTTAATTTAGATATTGGTACAAACCTGTCATACAACTTCACTGAAGTTACAGATTTGGAAGGTTTAACTGATTTAAACGTTGATAGTAGCTTAAGAGGTACAGGTGCTGACTTATTACGCAATGCCGTTGGTCAGCAAGTTCGTAGTGCATTTGTGTTTAAGCAACTATATGATGTTAATGGAGACCCGATACCTAATGCTTTTGTAGATAGAAATGGTGATGGCCAAATTACTGATGACGATCGTTACTATGTACAAACTGTACCAAACTGGACCTATGGTTTTAGTTTAAACGCTAACTATAAAAATTGGGATTTGAGTTCTTCATTTAGAGGTCAAATAGGAGGAAATGTATATAATTTCACCCAGTTGCAATATGGCTTTACAGAAAGTGCAGTGTTTAGTAGTCAAAATAATTTAACTAACGTACTTAACTTCTTTGATGGCGCAGCTAATCCTGCAATCCAAAACGTAAATGGTAACGTTCAGTTTTCAGATTTTTACCTAGAGGATGCATCATTCTTAAGATGTGATAATATAGCTTTAGGTTACAGATTTGACAATTTATTAAAAGATGGCTCTTTAAGATTATTTGCAGCCGTTACAAATCCATTTATAATTACGGATTATTCAGGTGAAGACCCTGAGAATTTTGGTGGTATAGATAGAAACTTTTACCCAAGACCGACTTCTTATACCTTCGGATTCAACCTAGATTTTTAAAAAAATGATGAATATGAAAAATAGAATTTTAATTTTAATCAGTGTCATTGCTTTCGGGTTACATTCCTGTAGCGATGACCTAAACACGGAGCCAATTGTACAGCTTTCGCTTGAACAATTGTTAGCACAAGATCCTAACGCAGTTGAAGGATTAGTGTCCAGACTTTATGCCTCATACGCGCTTAGTGGCCCAGAAGGCCCAGCGAGTTCGGATATTGAAAGTCCTGATGCTGGTGAAGGTGCCTTCTTAAGAGCTATAATCAATTTACAGGATTTTACTGCAGATGGTATGAAAAACAGATGGGGTGATGATGGTTTAGACCAGTTGACTACTACTTCTAACTGGGATCAAAACAATAAGTTTTTCAGATTGTTTTTTGACCGTGCTTACTACACTATCCCTCAATGTAATAACTTTTTACAATTGGTTTTAGGAGCAGACTTCCCAGATGAAGAGAATATTGTTGCTGAGGTAAGGTTCTTGAGAGCTTTAGCTTACTATAATATTATGGATGTATTTGGAAAAGGAGTTTTGGCTACCGAGGAAAATCTTGGTGAACCAGGGTTACTGCCAGAAGCATCACGTCAAGAACTTTTTGACTATGTGGAATCAGAATTATTGGAAATTGAGCCAATAATTTCACCTACAAGTACTTATGGACGAGCAAATACTTATGTTGTAGATATGTTATTAGCAAAGCTCTATATTAACGCAGAAGTCTATACAGGTCAAGCACGCTGGGATGATGCCGCTATATATGTCAATAAAATTATCAATGAAGGTGGCTATAGTTTAGATCCAACATTTGTTAGAATGTTCTCTGCCGATAATGATACTTCACCTGAAATTATCTTTCCATTACTAGCAGAATCAGTTACTAGTCAAAGTTTTGGTAACACAACTTACATCGTAAACGGAAATGGAAGTGTGGATACAATGCCAATTAATGATTTTGGTGCAACTCAAGGATGGACAGGACACAGAGCTTCACCAGGTTGGTATGGTTTATTTGGAAGTAACCCAACCGAACTTGCAAATTCAAACGACGTAAGAGCAAGCCTGTTTTGGACAAGTGGTCATACATATGAAATGACGGATTATAGAGAGTGGACCAATGGTTATCCATCTATCAAATTCAGGAATATAAGATCTGATGGTTCAGGCTCAGCAGTTGATTTCTCACCAACTGATTTTCCCTTTTACCGTCTAGCTGACGTATATTTAATGTATGCTGAGTTGGCATTAAGAGGTGCTGCAAATACCTCTATGGGGCAGGCTTTAACTTATGTAAATGATGTAAGAACACGCTCAAATGCTGATGCCATTTCGTCAAGTGATTTAACGTTAGATTTTATAATTGATGAAAGAGGCAGAGAATTAAATTTGGAAGGTCATAGACGTTCTGATTTAATTAGATTTGATAGGTTTACGGGTGGCAACTACATCTGGCCTTGGAAAGGTGGTACGGCAGCTGGAACAAATATTCCTAGTACTTACAATTTGTTCCCAATTCCGCAATCTGCATTACAAGCCAATCCTAACCTAGAACAAAATGATGGTTTCTAAAAAATAGTTATGAAAATAAAAACAATGAAAACAATGAAAACAATAAAAACCCTTGGTATAGCATTTTTAAGCTTATTAGCTTTTAATGCTTGTGAAGAAGAAGATAACTTCACAATAGACGGAAGCGACACTGTATCAGCAGTTATAAATCTTCCGCAAAATGAATCTGAAGTCGTGTTAGATATTGCAAACCCTGAAGCTACAGCACTTACAGTAGTTTGGGACGAAGCAACTTATACATTTCCAACAAATGTAACTTACACCTTACAATTGGCTGTTGCAGATACTGATTTTGCTAACCCAATTGACGCTGGTACGACTACTGAAAACTTTTTAGCTTGGACAAATGAGCAACTCAATGGTGTTGCTGTAGATGCTCTTGGTTTCGAGCCGTTTTCTCCAGCAGATGCTGAGCTTAGAATTAAATCGGTAATAGGTGATAATGCAGAGGAAGCGTTTTCAAATGCAATTACGTTAAGAATAACACCATATACAACTGAAGCTCCGAAAGTTTATGTAGTTGGTAACTTCTTGGCTGCTAGTGGATATGGAGCAGACTGGACACCTGCTGATGCAGTGCCAATTGCATCTTCAGCATTTGGAGCCACTGACTTTGAAGGTTATGTCTATATGAACGTTCCTTCTCCTGAGTTCAAAATATTGCCAACAAACGAGAGCTTTGATGGTGATTACGGAGATGATAATACATTCTCCGGTACACTAATACAAGAAGGAGAAAGTAATATTACCATAGGCACAGGTGCTGGTGTATACTATATCCAAGCGGATACAGAGCAGTTAACCTATAGTGCACAAAATGTAGTATGGGCTATTACTGGTGCGGCAACTCCAGCGGGTTGGCCAGCAGGAAACGAAGATCAAGGCCAAGATATGACCTTTAATGCGACTACTGGCAAGTGGGAAATTACTATTGCCCTAACTGGTGGAAATGAGTACAAGTTTAGAGCTAATGATAACTGGAGCTTAAACCTTGGAACTGATGACAATGCTGATGAGTCTTTGGACTACAACGGAGGAAACTTCTCAGTTGAAAATTCTGGGACTTATTTAGTTGAATTGGATTTAAGCAACCCTAGAGGTTACACGCAAACTATTACTGCACAATAAAAGTTTAAAATATCTCATAAGAAAAGGCTGTATTACTTATAATTTTACAGCCTTTTTTGTCATTAAATATATGTTGTTATGAAAAAAATTATTCTCTTCTTTGGGCTACTTGTGGCTCAATTTACATTTGCTCAAAGGCAAGATGTTATTTACGAAATTGACCCTTGTATTTTTGATGTTGATGACAATATAACTATCACCATTGATGGAGCAAGTTTAGATGAGTCTGCGTGGGGTATTAACAATGGTCCTAATAACGGACTTTATCTTTGGACATGGTATAATACCGTTTCTGATACAGGAAATGCTACTGATATTGGTGCACCTAACCTTGGCTCTTTTGACAATTCTAATGAAGCTTTCCGTTTTACTTACAATTCAGGCAATGATACATATACCTTTTCGTTTACGCCACAAACAATTTATGGAACATCAGATATCGGAAATATTGGTTTCTTAGTTAAAGCTAAAGATGGTAGTACAGGAAACCAATCTGAAGATTATGAAGTTGGTATTGGTGAGTCTTCATTCGCCGTTAATTTAACATCACCTACGGAAACTACTTTGATTGTTTCACCGGGAGGAAACGTAAATATTGCAGCTACCAATACGTGTGGTATAGCAAATTATGAATTATTTATAAATGGTACTTCTGTAAGCACCTCAAATGGTGTAGAATCTTTCAGTTTTAATGATACAGGAATCTCATCGAACAGAGCCTATTCACTTGAGGTTACTCAAGGTGCGGAAGTAAGAACATTATCAGTTACTGCAGTACTTAATCCAAATACTGTGAGCGAAGCCATACCATCAGGTTTGGTTGAAGGTATTAATTATGATCCTATGGACGATACCAAAGCAACTCTGGTACTCAACGCACCGTTAAAGGATTACGTTTTTGTAGCTGGTAGTTTTAATAATTATCAACCAACTGGTGCTTTTGCAATGAAAAAAGATAATACACCAGGTTCAGATTTGTTTTTCCTAGAATTAACCGGTTTAACACCAGGACAAATCTACACCTATCAATATTGGGTAGTTGATGAAACCCCAATTGCAAACTCACCTTCTTTGGTAAAAACAGCTGATCCCTATTCAACATTGGTATCATCAAACTTTGACGATCCTTTTATTCCTAATTTGGACGAAAGCTATCCAAACTTACCAGCATATCCTGCAGGACAAACTAGAGAAGTGACCATATTACAAACCGCAAAACCAGAATATAACTGGCAGGTCGATAATTTTGTAAAACCAAAAATTGAAGACTTAATCGTTTATGAAGTCTTAGTAAGAGATTTTGATATCAATAGAAGCTATCAAGATTTGATTGACCGTATAGATTATTTTAAAGGGTTGAACATCAACGCCATTCACTTAATGCCTGTAATGGAGTTTGAAGGTAATGAAAGTTGGGGATACAACACATCATTTCATATGGCATTAGACAAGTTTTATGGCTCTGAAAATAAATTCAAAGAATTTGTTGATTTATGTCACCAAAACGGCATCGCTGTAATACTTGATCTTGTGCTAAACCATGCTTTTGGACGCCATCCATGGGTACGTATGTGGATGACAGATCCAGATGGTGACGGTTGGGGTGACCCAAGTGTTGAAAATCCCTATTTTAACGTTAATGCACGCCACAGTTTCAATGTTGGTTATGACTTTAGTCATACTGAAGAGTTACCAAACCAAACAGATCGTACTGGTCTAAACAATGATGAAAATGAAATTGTGAACGCATACACAAGACGCGTCATAAAACATTGGATAGAAGAATTTAGAATTGATGGTTTCCGCTGGGATTTAACTAAAGGATTTACACAAGATTGTACTGGTGGTGACGACTTTTGTACCAATACCTACAAGCAAGACCGAATTGACATTTTAAAATCATATGCGGATTACGCATGGAGTTTAGACCCAACACACTATACTATATTTGAGCATTTAGGTAACACCGATGAAGAGAGCCAATGGGCAAATTATAGACTAAACGGTGAAGCTTCTGATATAAACCCAACCTTATATCCTTCGGATGGTATTCCAAAAGGAATAATGATGTGGGGCAAAATGACAGATCCTTACTCTGTACTGTCGAGAGGCTTCCCAAACGATCCAAATGGAGTAAACGTGGGAGCTGGTGGTGATATTTCAGGAGTCGGGCATTTAAGTCGTAATGATGGTACCAATTCATTCCAAGGAAAGCGCTTGTTGGGTTATGCGGAAAGTCATGATGAAGAACGTGTAATGTATTATACGAGAGTACATGGTAATACTGGTGGTATTAGCCCTAATTACAGTGCTAATCCAGCAAATTTTGGTAACGCCATGAAAAAAGGTCAGGTAGTTGCCTCAGCTTTAATTCCTATACCTGGACCAAAAATGATATGGCATTTTGGACCATTAGGAATGGAAAATTCAATATTTACCTGTTCAAATGGTGTTGTAAATTTAGATGATGGACCAGCACCAAGAGGTGATGGTGGTGCAACACCAGGTGATTGTAAATTAGATACAAAACAACAACCTCAGTGGACAAATGATTGGCTAAACGATGCTGATCGTAGTGCTTTGTACCAAACCTATGCAGATTTAATTGCACTTAAAATTAACGAGCCTGTATTTGAAGGTGATTATGCGATTAGTACAGCTGGAAATAACTTATTTCAACGTATTTATGTCTTTGACAGTAGTTTGCCTGCCAACTCATTACGAAATGTCGTTGTCATAGCAAATTTTGCAAATGGAAATGTTAACATTACTCCTGATTTTCCTTTTACTGGAAGATGGTACGATTTGTTAGACCCAACAGGAAACACCTTTATTGATGTAACAAATACAGCTAGTCCAATTAGTGTCCCTGCAGGTGAATTCAGAATTTATGGAAACCAGCCATCAGCGGTATTAAGTAATGATGAATTTAACACACAGGAATTAACGTTATATCCTAATCCAACGCGCACAACTTTCAGGATAAGCACTAATACAAACGATGTGGAAATTTATGATATTACTGGAAAAATGGTAAAGACTTTCAATGGTAGTTTCGATCCATTTGAAGATTTTGATATTTCAGATTTAAAAACTGGAGTGTATATCGTTAACGCAACAGATGACAATAACCGTAAAAAAACTACCAAACTGGTAAAAATGTAAACAGTTAACTTTGATAATAAAAAAGAGCTTCAAATTTGAAGCTCTTTTTTTTTTGTGCGGGCGGCGAGACTCGAACTCGCACACCTCGCGGCACTAGATCCTAAGTCTAGCGTGTCTACCAATTCCACCACGCCCGCAAAAGGATTGCAAATATAAACATTTCGACCAATATTCAAATAGCAATTAAATAAGAAATTCCATGTGAGTTTCTTATTTTTGTTTATACTCTAAATCCCTTCATATGGAATCTGTAAAAGACTATATTTCAAAACATAACGACCGTTTTATAAACGAGCTTATTCAACTATTAAAAATCCCGTCAATAAGTGCAGATTCTGCATATAAAAGTGATGTGCTCAAAACTGCAGAAGCTATTAAAACCAGCCTGGTAAAAGCTGGGTGCGATACCGTTGAAATTTGCGAAACTGCAGGTTATCCCATTGTCTATGGCGAAAAAATTATAGATAAAAATCTACCAACTGTATTAGTTTACGGCCATTACGATGTACAACCACCAGATCCTTTAGACTTATGGAACTCGCCACCATTTGAGCCCGTAATACAAAAAACCGACTTACATCCAGAAGGTGCCATTTTTGCCCGTGGCGCATGCGATGACAAAGGACAAATGTACATGCACGTAAAAGCTTTAGAATACATGACAACTGAAAATAAACTGCCATGCAACGTCAAATTTATGATTGAAGGCGAAGAAGAAGTTGGTAGTGAAAACCTGGGCATTTTTGTGGCTAATAATCGTGAAAAACTAGCCAATGACATTATTCTAATTTCCGATACCGGAATGATAGCCAAAGACGTGCCATCAATAACAACAGGCTTGCGTGGTTTAAGCTATGTAGAAGTTGAAGTTACAGGGCCAAATCGCGATTTGCATTCGGGATTATATGGTGGCGCTGTGGCAAATCCTATTAATATTTTAACCAAAATGATAGCATCGCTTCACGATGAAAATAACCATATTACCATTCCAGGCTTTTATGACAAGGTGGAAAACCTTTCGGACGCCGAACGTGCAGAAATGGCAAAGGCACCTTTTTCATTAGAAGACTATAAAAACGCTTTAGATATCGATACCGTTTACGGTGAAAAAGGATATACAACCAACGAGCGAAATTCTATTCGTCCAACCTTAGACGTCAACGGAATTTGGGGTGGCTATATTGGTGAAGGTGCAAAAACCGTTATAGCCAGTAAAGCTTATGCCAAAATAAGTATGCGCTTAGTGCCTAACCAAGATTGGGAAGAGATCACGCAACTCTTTAAAACCCATTTCGAGAGTATTGCACCAAAAGCTGTTAAAGTAAAAGTAACACCACATCATGGCGGCCAAGGTTATGTAACACCTATCGATAGTATTGGTTACAAATCGGCATCAAAAGCCTATGAACAAACTTTTGGCAAAACACCAATACCGCAACGCAGTGGTGGTAGTATTCCAATAGTTTCACTATTTGAAAAAGAACTGCAAAGTAAAACCATTTTAATGGGCTTTGGCTTAGATAGCGATGCCATACATTCACCAAACGAACATTTTGGCATCTGGAATTACCTAAAAGGCATTGAAACCATTCCGTGGTTTTACAAATATTTCACAGAGTTAAAAAAATAATTTGGGCGTTACGGTTTTTTAAAAAACCGTCGGGCTATCCGCGCTACACGGTAGCTTGCTCCAAATGCGAAGCATTCACGAGTTCCTAATTATTAAAATTGAAATCTCAGGAGCTAATCCCTAACGCAAGCCAATACCAATCTGAAGGTATACAGCGACTGAATGAATCTCATTTTTACAAAATTTTTACTCTACATTTGTAGAACACAACTATTTATTCTATATTTGTAGAGTTAATTCTAAAAACGTAAAATATGCAACTCTCAAATTCCGAAGAACAACTCATGCAATATTTGTGGAAACTTGATAAAGCCTTTATGAAAGATTTATTAGATAGTTATCCCGAACCTAAACCAGCTACCACAACTGTCGCAACTTTGTTAAAACGCATGATTGGTAAAGGCTTTGTAAACTACACCACATTTGGAAAGTCGAGAGAATATTTCCCGTTAGTAAAAAAGGAAGACTACTTTTCTAAGCATGTTAACGGACTTATTAAAAACTTCTTTAACGACAGTGCATCGCAGTTTGCGTCATTTTTCACTCGAAAAACAGATTTAACAAAAGAAGAGTTAGAAGAATTAAAACAACTCATAGATCAACAAATTAAAAATAAGTAACTATGTTAGTGTATCTCTTAAAATCATCGGTTTGTTTACTTGTTCTGTGGCTTGTTTATGCTTTCTTATTAGAATCGCAAAGTATACACAAATTTAAGCGTTTCTATTTACTCACAGCAATTGCTGTATCTATTGCTATTCCCTTTTTGACCATTACAGAATATGTTGAGCCCACAGTGCAATTCCCAATTTATGATATAAGTATGTCAGAGTCTCAACCAATTTCCACACCAGTTAATAATACAGAAATAGAAGAAAAACGGAATTACTTACCTCTAATCTTATGGAGTATTTATGGGATTGGTGTATTAATATTTCTTTCGCGGTTTGTTGTAAATCTATTAGATATTAGAAGGCAAATTACAAAAAATGAAAAGTATGTTGAAGGCTCATTTATTTACGTATTACTTAATACATTTAAAATACCACATTCTTTTTTCAACTATCTCTTTTTAAACAAAACCGCATTTAAAACCAATGACATACCGCATGAAGTTTTAATCCATGAGCAAGCGCACGCTAAGCAATGGCATAGTTTAGATATTTTGTTGGTGGAGTTGCTTCAAATTACACTTTGGTTTCATCCGTTAGTCTATATTTTAATGCACCACATTAAGCTTAATCATGAGTTTTTGGCAGATGAAGCAGTTTTAAACCAAGGCACCGAAACAAAAACCTATCAAAAAATACTTTTACAATTTTCATCATCAGCACGGCAACAACCCATGTTGAGTGCACTCAATTATTCATCATTCAAAAAACGATTTACAGTTATGAAAACACAAACATCCAAAACAAAAAAATGGTTGAGTACAGTACTCCTAATTCCAATTATTGCTATTTTATTTTACAATTTTAGTGGCAGAAACTATATTGAGTTACCATCAATACCAGAAGAAAACATTACCGCCACAAAATCTGCTATTAATGGCAACTCAGAAACATCATCTCTTTTTTTAGTTACAGTAGAAAAAAATAACAATACAATTTCAGTTAAATGCGAAAAAGGTTGTATGTGGAGCCATCTCAAACTAGATACAAACTCAGAATCTTATATTATAAATGACTATGGTTTTTCAGAAGGCAAAACAATTGATAATGATAGGTTTACATTCTCAATAAAACTTACACAATCAAACGTAGAATTACAAGGTATAAAAGGTACTGCATGGATTGATCTTGCTTTCTCATTACATGAAGACCATAAGAACATCATTAATGAGTTTGGGGTAAAAAGCGTAACTAAAAGTAAAGTCAAAAAAAACCTAAAAGCAACTAAACTTATTAAAGCAGTTAATGATCAGATTTTCATTGAAAATAAAATATCTAATCTTAACACTTATGTTGAAGATATAAATAGTATTACTAGTAACTGGACCTCAGATGATTTTGAACAAATAGAATTTGACTTTAAGCAAGAAAACTGCTCAAAGGAATTTTTAAGTACATTAAATGAATTACATAAAGACACTGACTATTTTAAAGTTACTGTATTGGGCTCTGTACCAAAATCCAATAAAAACATCTTTGATCAAACGGAAATTAAAACAGGTTTTCACAAATCAAACGGACAATTATTGTATTATACGATTATAAATGGCAAAACAACTTACTACAATAAAAACGGGGTTATTACTGATAAAAACGGAAAAGAGCTAATACCAGGAAAGCAAGAATTTGCCACAACCATTTTACCAGGGCAAGTTGTTAAACGGGTTTATAAAGATGAAAAAATTGTTGTAGAGTTTAAAGACGATACAAACTGGAAACAAGTACAGCAGGTATCAAACCCTACACAAAATTCCAAAACTATAAGGCCCGTAAATGTTGATATAAAAAAAGACAGCAGTTTGGTGCTAAACGGTAAGGTGGTAAAACGTAATAAAATTATTAGTGAAATTTTAAAAGTAAACGCACACCTTACAAAGGAAGAACAGCGCGAGTATGTTAATGTATCCTTTATAGTACCAAATAAAACCTATTCAAAATATGTAAAAGAAATTCAAAGCGAACTTTTTGAACAAGGAATTTTTGGCAGTAGTATTGGTTATGCTTCAAGTCTAAAAAACGCTAAATTACCCAAGTACTACTCTGGGCTTTTTACAAACCTAACAGTTGAAGAGGCAAAAGCCAAAAAAGAAAAAATACTAAGTGGAGAATACAAGAACAAAGAAAATAATAGCTATAGTGACAACTCATTAAAAACCGCTAAAGTAGCAATAGAATCTGTAACTTTTATACCTGATGAAGGTGAGCAAATTTCAATAGAAAAAGCGTCTGAAAACGACATTAAAAACAGCGATTCTAATAGCGCCGATTGCTTAAAACCAACCAAATCTATTGATCTTAACGGTAAAAATGTTGTTGAATTTCCGTGTATAAATAACTTCACTGAAAACACAGTTACAATATTTAACCGTTGGGGAAATGAAGTATTCAAAACCAATAACTATAACAACACTTGGAATGGTTATGTAGATGGCAAGAAAATTAAATCTGGTACGTATTACTATGTTATTACTTCGCCACAACTAGAAAGTGAAAAAGCTGGTTGGCTTCACATTAACCACAAATAATTATATAAGCTAACGGTTCAAGTTACTCAAACCTGACAGGTTTTAAAAACCTATCAGGTTTTTTTATAGTGTAAACTGTAACATTTTCAAAGATTTAGCGTTCTAATAGTCAATTCATCAACCTGCCCTAAGCGTAGTCGAAGGGTCAAAAAATCGAACCAAGTTATGTTACAACAATTCTTTTTGCTTTGTTCAGGAGCAGATGTCAATATCTTAAAAACCTGCTCCAATGGCGAACAAAACAAATACGCTGGCATTGGTGCTACCGTATTTTTTACTGCTGTAATGGCAACTATTGCAAGTAGTTATGCACTTTATACTGTTTTTGACAATGTGTTTACTGCTATATTTTTTGGTATAATTTGGGGCTTGCTCATCTTTAATTTAGATCGCTACATTGTTTCTACCATAAAAAAACGAGATGATAAATTTGCTGAATTCTTTCAGGCTTTACCTCGAATTATCTTAGCAGTAATTATTGCCATTGTTATTTCAAAACCTTTGGAATTAAAAATATTTGAAAAGGAGATTAACCAAGTATTATTAGAGCAAAAAAACGAATTAACCTTAGCCAACCAAAACCAAATTGCCGAGCAATACACACCAAAAATTGTTGAATTACAAAATTCAATCACCAATTTACAAACCGAGATTGATGCCAAAGAAACCGAAGTTGATGCACTTTACGATACGTATATTACTGAAGCCGAAGGCACATCTGGAACGATGAAGCTTGGCAAAGGTCCAGTTTATAAAGAAAAACGTGAAAAACACGATGCGTCCTTAGCCGAATTACAAAAACTTAAAACTGATAATAAAGCCAAAATAGCAACTTTAGAAACGGAAATTGCCAACTTACAAACCGCACAAAAAGCAAGCGTAAAAGATTCGCAACCTATTATCGATAATTTTGACGGCCTAATGGCGCGTGTAAATGCACTTGGTGAATTGCCTTGGTTACCATCGTTTTTTATTTTCCTGTTGTTTTTAGCTATTGAAACCTCGCCCATTTTTGCAAAGCTAATATCACCGAAAGGCGAATACGATTATAAGCTTCAAGATGAAGAAACACGCGTTAAAACCTGGACAATGCAACAAGTTGCAGAACGTAAATTATTGCTCGCCACAGATAACGACATTAACAATAAAGTGTACATAGAAATCGCTGATGAGGAAGATGTGATGAACTACAAGCGCAAAAAAGCACGCGAGCTGATGCAACTGCAAGCCGATGCTTTTTTAAAGAATCAGAAAAGCGTGCTATGATTTTAATCTAAAGTATATGCAAAATAACTATTAGACCTTACAGGTTTTGGAAACCTGTGAGGTCTTCTTATTTTTAAATAGTAAATCAAAATATAAACTTATGAAAAAAACACTATCAATGATAGTTATAGCATTAGTGCTATATTCTTGTATTAGCGTAAGAGCTGATGTTACAAAAACAGAAGTTAAAACAGAACATAGTGCCGATTACGAAACTGCTAAATCAGAAATCCTCAAAGTTATGGAAGCCCAAGAAATGGCTTGGAACAGTGGCGACTTAGAAGGTTTTATGCAAGGCTATTGGAAAAGCGATTCTCTCAAATTTTATGGTAGAAACGGATTAACCAAAGGCTGGCAAAACACTTTAGACAACTACAAAAAAGGCTATCCAACAAAAAATGAAGCAGGTACTTTAAATTTTGAGATTACAGATGTTTCACAAATTGAAAACAACAACTATTGGGTTATGGGCGAATATCATTTAAAACGTGATATTGGTGATGCTAACGGCGTTTTTATGATAATTTTTAAACGTATTGATGGTAAGTGGAAAATTGTTGCGGATATGAGTTGTTAAGGCTAAACGTTTAAACTTACCGCTTTTCAGACCTTTTAGAATCAGGTTTTTTTGTTGGGATTGGTTTTATATCTAGACTTTCCAATAAGACATTTACAGCTTGTATTATCCACATCATTACTTGTTTAGATCTGATTATAAAAATAAGACACAATATCAACAATTTGGTCACTGTAAATGGCAAGCTATGATTTAATAAACCGCGCTAGGGAAGCACCAATCTACATTAAAGAAGTGTTTCTCTTACTTTTTAGGTAAACCCTTTACTACTTCATTATAAGAATGATCTATTAATTTAGTGATAAGCTGTACTGGAAGTTCACCCGTATGAATGTACACACTATTCCATAGGCGTTTGTGCATATGGTAACCTGGCTTTATACTTTGGTACTCGGCACGTAGCTCTTGCGCATAGTCTGGATCGCACTTTAGGTTGATAAACCCGTTACCTTCTTCCCATTTTTTTAGTGAAGCCAAAGCAAACATTTTGTTGCATACTTTAAATACTAATGTGTCGTTATCAAAAGGGAAATGCTCGGTGACTTCCTTTTTGCCCATACAATAATTTCTGTAGTCTACAATGTTCATATTAATTGCAATCTGAAAACATATCATCTATTGAATCATAAAAATTCAATAAAATGGTGTTTGTGTCTAAAGCTATACGCCAAGATTCCATAAAGCTGTTGCGCTTGTCTTCATTTACCATAAATTCACGTTTAAAAAATAGGCTTAACCAATCTCTGTTTTTAAGGTTTCGATTGTCTTGAATTTTATACAATTCTTCAATGGCCGTTATGCAATTAAAGCTTGTAATACTCATATAATTGGTTTGTTTGTAGGAGTTCCAAGCAACATCGTTTAAGGTAATAATTGCTAATTTAGAATTTAGAAACAACTCCATATCGCCCCTAACCCTAAGCATGTTAGGGTGTTTGGCGTCCTTTTCAAAACTCATATTTGCAATAGCGTTTTTGGACTTTTCCTTAAATGCGTCAAGAGAATCTTTATGGATAAAAAGTTGGTTGTTTTCGTTCAATTTTGGCAAAATGAAAGATGTTCTACTGAACAGTAATCTTGAAATTGAATCGAAATCTTGAAGCACTTGGTGATTGTTACGAATTTCTTGTTTAATCATTTTAAAAGCTTCTTGTTGTTCACTTTTAAGCTGTTTTTTTTCAAAATAATCACTAATGTACAATCCTGCAAGGATGCCAAACATGGTAGAAAACAGCGTTACAAACCAGTTGCTAATTAAAAATTTCCTGATTGAAAAATTGAACTTTGCCATTTAATTTTCTAATTGTTTTGGTGTATTATCTTCAATCTTTAATGCGGTATAATCCAATGTCCAGCCAATAGTTTGTACCAAATTTTCAATAAGCTGAATGGCTTCCAAAGCTTCGCCTTTGGCAACGTTAAACAAACCACTTTCGGGAATTTTATCTTGTATATGTTGTTTGGCTTTTGTGTGTAATTCGGTTAAATCTGAGGCTTCAAACTTATTGAACATACCATCTTGCTTATCGTAGTAATTGATATTAGTTTCAATAGATAACACTTCGGGTTGCGGAAAATGCGTAAGCACAACTTGCTTTGTTTTGGCATTGGCGTTGAGTTTTAGTTTAGCCAAATCGAAACCGACATGGGCTTTGGCATTAATAACCACTAAGGCTTTCTTTTTACTAGTAATGAGTTTTAGAAATTTTTCTTTTACGTCTTCGTAATGGTAAATTTCGGCAAAGTCACCTTCAACGGTGATGAACTTGCAGACACGCTTTATTTTATCTAACAAAACTATGGACTGCTCGTTGGTTTTCTTTTTGGTTTGCCATTGCTTGTAAATAGTAACTATACCTAAAGTTACTAATATGCTTATGATTATAATGAAGAATGTTTCCATGTAATTTGCTTTTCGTCAGTTCGAGTATCCCAAATTCATTTCGGGATGTATCGAGAACTTTTTTTCTTTATAAATTTCTTTTTGACCAAAGACTATATATTTTATCTACTTCTCGATACTATTCTCCTTCGTCGAACCACTCGAAGTGACGTTGTAAAATATAAGTAAAAAACACATTATTCAATTAGTTTATACAAAATAGGTTTACTTGGCGTGGCGTCGTTTTCAAAAGGTGCAATTTGAAGATTTAGCATATACGCGCCATCTTCTATTTTGTTTGATACGTAAATAAACTCTGTTATGGTGGCATCTAAACGGAGTTTACCACCTGTATTCCAAAAAGCATTGTGTCCGCGCAATTCGCCACCATCTTCTTCCCTATCTATACTCGGCACATCTACCAAAAGGTGTTTGATTCCTTTTTTTACCAACAGCTTTATAGCATCTTCGGTAAAATATACCCAATTTGTTTTGGAGTATTTTTTTGTTTTTTTGTCTTTCATATTAGGCAAAGTACGTACTATCAATGCATCTCGTTTTTTATTTCCTAAAGCAAATTGTAACTGCTTGGCAGAAATGACATAGTCTTTCATTAGTTTTTCTGGAGCTACACTAATGACTTCGGCCAAAAAGAAAAACTGTTTTAATTGCTTGTTTATGGAATAAAATTTTTCGGTAATATGACCAACTGTTTCGGTATGTGTGCCGTGCGAATGCGGATTAAACTCTATGGTATTAAAGTTTACGGATGCGCCTTCGGCAACGCTAATGATATCACTATCAAACTTGACGGGCTGAATTTTTGGAGATCCTAAATGCCAAGCATTCACATTTTTATCGCCATGTCTAATTGGAATTGAAATATCCAACGGTTGCGATAAATCTATTTTTAGTTTTCGGGAGTTGTATTGTAGTGTTGCAATCAATAGTATTTGTTTTTAAGACCTACTAGGTTTTTGAAACCTGCAAGGTCTGCCTTTAAGATAAGTTCAATTTAAACAGTTCGCTTGCAATGCCATCACTCAAAAATTGTCCTTTTTTAGTGACGCGCAAATGGGCATCATCAATATACAACAAATGTTGATTAATATAATTGTTTGCTTGTTTTAAAAGATAATCCTTAAAAATTGCACCAAACTCTTGCTCTACTTTTTGGATTGAAACGCCCCAAATTGTGCGTAAACCAGTCATAACATACTCATTATATTGGTCGGTTTTGGTTAGGGTTTCAATCTCAATTGGTAACGTATTTTGCTGAATATTTTTTATATATTTTGAATTATTGCGGATATTCCAACCGCGTTGTTTGCCGTTGAACGAATGTGCGGATGGTCCAATACCTAAATAGGATTTGCCTTGCCAGTAGGCTGAATTGTTTTTACTGAAATAACCTTCTTTCCCAAAGTTTGACAGTTCGTAATGGATGAAGTTTTCAGCTTCCAAACGTTCTTTCAACATATGAAATTGCTCGTGCGCTTGCTCGTCATCAACATCTTCAATAATACCTTTTTCAATAAAAGACGCCAAAGCCGTTTTTGGCTCAATCGTTAGTGCGTAGCTTGAAATATGAGGAATATTGTAACTCAAAGCGGTTTCAATATTTTGAAGCCATTGCTCGTTTGTTGCGCCTTGAATACCGTATATGAGATCAACGGAAATATTATCGAAATGTCGCGTTACTTCTTCCAAACATTGCTTGGCTTCATTGGCATTATGAGCACGATTCATGAGTTTCAAGTCCTTATCGAAAAACGATTGAATGCCTATGGAAAGCCGATTGATGCCGATGGATTTGTAGGCTTTGAAAATAGTTCTCGACTGCGCTGGAACTGACAATAAATCATCAGGATTGGCCTCTAATGTAATTTCAGGGTTTTCAGCAATTTTGTAATGTTTATAAATAGAATCTATCAAAAATTGCAACTCGTCAATCGTTAATAGTGATGGTGTTCCGCCACCAAAATAAATGGTTTCTACAGTTTGGTTTTGAAATTCGCTTTTTCGTAATTCCAACTCCTTTGCCAATGCTATAATAAGCTCATCTTTCTTTTTTAATGATGTGGAAAAATGAAAATCGCAATAATGGCAGGCTTGCTTGCAAAATGGTATGTGGATGTAGATGCCCGACATTAATCAATTTCGAACAAATCAAACAATGTACTAATTCTCAAATCACAATAAAGCTTCATAAAGTTATAGTATAACATATCAAATTGACTACCGTATAAATATCTTCTTGTTTCCCATGATTCATAGTCTGGAAATTTTAATTCGAATTGCTTGTCCACGAATGAATCCCAGAGCTTTTCAGAAGCATTAAGGGTTTTTATAAAAACTGAATCCTCTTTATGTATTTGGTACAACTGCTTTAATAATGAATCTTTAATTTTTTGAGATTTGTAATACTCCTCATGTGCTATATCATTCATTTCAGTTTGCCCTTGGGCTAAGGCAAATAATGGCACAACCGATACTAAGCTAATAATAAAATATTTCATTTTAAATAATTGGTTACTTCTTAACCCTATTTTCATTCTGTTTTACAAAAGCAGACCAGCCTGAATAACTTTTTCCAACATCAACTCTTCCTTGATTGTAAAAATGACAAACTGCAGCTGCCAAACCATCTGTTGAGTCTAGATTTTTAGGTAGTTCTTTTAACTTTAGCATACTTTGCAACATCTTGGCAACCTGCTCTTTGCTCGCATTTCCATTACCGGTAATAGCCATTTTAATTTTTTTAGGCGAATATTCGGTAATGGGCACTTCACGACTTAAACCTGCAGCCATAGCAACACCTTGAGCGCGACCTAATTTGAGCATACTTTGTACATTTTTTCCAAAAAAAGGGGCTTCAATGGCAATCTCGTCAGGGTGATACGTATCGATAAGTTCAACGGTACGCTCAAAAATGAGCTTCAGCTTTAAATAATGATCATCGTATTTTTTAAGTTGCAATTCATTTAATTGCATAAAATGCATGGTTTTCCCAACAACTTTAATGAGGCCAAATCCCATTATGGTTGTACCAGGATCAATACCCAAAATTATTTTTTCAGTTGCCATGGTTTATTCGCAATAAAAGCAATCGCTTAAGGAAATAGATACACCAAAGGTAAGGTTAAAAATATTGCCATTAAATGCACCTAAGCCCGAAATCTGTGGATCATAATCATCTAAACTTGTAAATCCGTAAATGTAGCTCAAATCTGTATAAACAGAGATTTTTCTGTTTAACCTGTAATGAATTTCAGTTCCTAAGTTAAAATTGAAATAAGACTGATTAGTATCCAGACCGCCTAGTGGCTTCAAAAAAGAAAATCCCGGACCAGAATGCAATACTACTTGTATTGCCTCTGGCAAAAAGGTTAAACTTTGGGACGGATCGTACACCAATTGCGCGTTTACACGAGAATAATTCACTTTGAATTCTGGTGAACCATCATCATTGGACAAACGATTAAAACCATAATCCAACTTAGCACCTAGCACTTTACTAAACATACGTTGCAAACCTAAATTAACAGATGGAAAGTTAACGCTTTTTGCTGGTGCCTGATCAATAAAACCTGATTGTGACGGCATTGCAACACCCAGTGCTACTTGTGCTTTCCATGTACTATTATCAATACGTTGCGCAAACACGGTTAATGAAAATAACGAGAAAATTAATATTGCTAAAGACTTGGGGTTTATGGTAATCATACGCTTTTTATTTAATTAATTTGCACTATGTCTATTGCGATACCATACAAAACTAAGCAATTCTTAATTGTAGTGGTTAAATGTAGCATTCTGGTTGGTGCTTGCTACTATATTTACAACAAGTTGTTAAACAACGACCAATTGAAATTTTCTGACTTTATTTCGTTTCTAAACGAGAATAAAACATTTTCAATTAAAAACATTTGTTTTTTGCTGACACTAACCATTTTGAATTGGCTCTTTGAAATCTTGAAATGGAAAACACTAGTAAATACTTTTAAAAGAATAACTTTTAAAGACGCCTTTGAGCAAAGCCTTGGCGGTCATACAGCATCATTAATAACGCCAAACAGAGTTGGCGACTATGGGGCAAAAGCACTCTACTTCAAAAAAGACGATAGACAAAAAGTAGTGTTGTTGAATTTATTGGGCAATATGGCACAAATGACTGCCACTGTTGTATTTGGCTATATTGGCCTTTTGTGCTTTTACAGTCGATATCAACTTGAAATTAATGCAAAAAAGTTCATGAGCATCATTTTAATTATTCTAATTTTTGGTTGTCTTTTTTTTTATGGAATTAAAAAAACAAAAGTTTACATAAAAGGGTTTTCCTTAGAAATCATTAGTGCATTCTTTAAAAATATTGAACGTAAAACATATTTAAAAGTACTGGCATTATCAGTGATTAAATATGCTGTTTTTTCATTTCAGTATTACATATTACTGAAGTTGTTTGGGGCAACAATTAGTTATACTGAAGCCATGGTTGTCATTTCAAGCATGTATTTGCTAGCCTCAATAATTCCGGCGCTGGTGGCATTGGATGTTGTCATAAAAACAAGTGTTGCTGTATTTTTATTTGGCTTTTTAGGAATTGATGAATTAACTATTTTAAGTATATCAACCTTAATGTGGTTGTTGAATTTTATATTGCCTAGTTTATTCGGTAGTTATTATATCCTTAATTTCAAGTTACCAAAACACAACATTGAATGACACTTGGTATCATTATCACTTTTATTTTTCTGTATACAGCCGTAATCTGCTGGTTAACTTATGGCATGGATAAAGTCCCTGTTTCAGAATTAATTGACCTGAAAGCCAAAACAACCTTTAGCATTGTTATTCCGTTTAGAAATGAAGAAGAAAATTTACCACGTTTACTTAATTCCTTGAAACAGTTGAAATACCCTTTTTCGCATTTTGAAATTATTTTAATTGATGACGATTCTCATGACAAATCCATAAAAATCATAGAAAATTTTCAAGATAAAAAAGACTCAAAACACCTTAATATTAGAATTTTAAAAAATAAACGGCTGAGCAATTCTCCAAAAAAAGATGCCATTACCATAGCTATTAAACATGCAAAATACAATTGGATAATAACCACAGATGCAGATTGTAAATTACCTAACTATTGGCTTGACAGTTTTGATGAATTTATACAAACTAACGATGCCATAGCTATATGTGGCCCTGTTTTATTTAAAGGTAATACTTCGTTTTTTCATAGATTTCAATCGCTTGACACGTTGAGTCTACAAGGCGTTACTATGGGAAGTTTTGGTATTGGGTATCCTTTTATGTGCAATGGGGCAAATTTTGCTTATAAAAAAAGTAGTTTTAAAACGGTTAATGGTTTTGACGGCAACGATAATATTGCAAGCGGCGATGATATTTTCCTTTTGGAAAAGTTTTTAAAACTGGATAAAAAACGTGTGTTCTACTTAAAAAACACAAAAGCCATAGTCACAACTGATGTTGCAAAAAACCTAAAAAGCTATTTCCAGCAACGTTTAAGATGGGCATCAAAATCTACGCGTTACAATTCTTTATTCGCAAAACTACTTGGTCTATTGGTTTTAGTTACTAACATAACAATGATTGCCCTAATTCCATTATTGTTTTTTAAAATCGTAACCATAAAAGCAACAGTATTAATTGTTATTTTAAAATTAAGTTGCGACTATCTTTTACTTTACAAAACGGTTCGCTTTTTTAATGAAGAGAGTCTTTTGTCGTCATTCATTTTTGGAAGCCTCATTTATCCATTTCTAAACATATTCATTATTTTTATGATGCCTTTTAAAGGGTTTAGATGGAAAGGCAGGCAGTTTAAACGCTAATCTTTCTGATAATTTTGACACCATATTAAACCATAAATGCCCTAAATACAATCATGAAAAAATCAATCACAATTTTATTTTTTATCATTAGCTTCACGTTAGTTCAAGCGCAAAAAACGTATACCGTAAATAGTGAAACGTTAGAACTTACTACCGAAGTAAACGGAACAATTGAGCTACTTTCTACCATAGATAATGGCCTTTACCGCTTTTTTGTTAAAAAAGGTACTGAAATCATTGAGCTAAAAAACACAAAAGATGCTTCTGGCAATTATAAAGAAGAATACAAAGATGTTTTAAAAAGCATTACGGAAAATACTGATCCAAGCGTTGATAATGTAAAACTAACAATAGGAAGTTTAAAACGCTTTCTGGACACCTATAATAAGACCAAGGACAGTGATTACATTGAAAGTTCCCAAACTTCAACGGTCAATTTTAGATTGGGTGCTTTTGCTGGTATAACCAATCATCCGTTTGTACAGAATATAAGCAATAGCTCTTACCCGCAATTAGCTTTAGAATTAGAAATTTTTGGAGATACCGGTAACCCGAGACATTCGGGTATTTTTCAATTTAGGCAGACTCTTGGTGGTGGCGGCGATTTTGTTACTACAGAACTTTCTTTGGGCTATCGCTTTAGGTTTTTACGAAAAGAAGGCTTTAACCTTTTTGTACAAAACCGTTTTGCGAGTTTAAACTTTAACAACACCCATTTTGCTGAAAACCCCAATGAAATCGGCGATAGTCTAATTGAAATCCCAAGTGAAACCATATTTGATGTCCCTCTTATTTTTGGGATAGGTGCCGATATCAAAATTTCTGACAGGAGTTATGTTTCCATTATTTATGATTCCCTTTTTGGGATCAATACAGATGATGCCGATAAGTTTTCGGGTAATATATTAGTAGGCTATAAGTTTAAGCTTTAGTTTAGAGCATGCCTCGTACATCAACATCTAACCCAATTTTTAACGACTATTTTTGGTCGGACGGAAAACACGCCACAAAAAAAATGACGGTTTTAGGGATCTTTATAAAATCCGTAATAAGCATTTTAGTTATTGCCGCAATCACAGTTTATATCTGGAAATTGAGTGACGAAGGTTTCTCCGTACGTTGGTTTACGTTAGGTGGCATGCTTGCTTCTATTATTATAAGTATTATTATTTCTGTTAGAACGCATTGGGCTAAATTTTTGGTACCTTTTTATGTACTTGCAAAAGGTTGTTTTCTCGGCGGATTTTCAACTTACGCCTACAAAAATTTCCCCGAATTGCCCTACCAAGCTATTGGGGTTACCATCATTACGTTTTTTGTGATGCTACTACTTTACCAAATGCGGCTAATTGTAGTGACCAAACAATTAAGAAGTGTTATAATTTCTGCCACCATTAGTATAATGGTTACCTATTTTATTTCTTGGTTGCTCAATTGGTTTGGTATTAGACCACTTATTTGGGGAACGTCCTATTTGGCAATTGGATTTAATATCATTGCTGCAATAGTAGCCTCCTTTGCATTGCTTTTGGATTTTGATTATATAGAACGTCACAAAAACAGAGCTCCAAAGCAAAAGGAATGGTTGGCCACCTGGGGACTTTTGGCAACCTTGATTTGGCTCTATGTTGAAGCGTTAAGACTATTACAAAAGCTTGCAATTAGATTTAGGTAACATGTACGTTACTCAATAACAAGATTAATAGGCAAGATGAATTCCGTATTGACTTGTTGGCGCCGTTTAATAGCTGGAAATATTTTTGGCAACCCAGAAATACTACCATTTAAAAGGCTATCTAAATCTGGCAATAGTTCTCGGGTCAGTGTATTGGCCTCAATTTCAGTAATGGAGATTAACCCGGATCTATCAATTGCCAAACCCATAAAAACTGTATCGTTGATATCTTCGGTTATCACAATGTGTTGCTTGGCCAAATAACCGTTTACATGATTCAAAATGGTGGTCTCAAAACAGATTTTTCGCTGTTGCTTTCCTGAAACTGAATCACAAACTGAAAAGCTAGGATACTCATCTACATCTTTCCAATTTATAGACTGTAATTCTTGCTCCACAATAGTCTTGGTGTCGACTTTTTTCTTTTCAAAATAATCACATGCACAGAGCAACAAAACCAATAAAACTATACAATATCTCATTACAAATTAATGTAATGGAAATGTACAATTTTTTTAAAATGTTTAGTCCTTATTGAGGAATATTTCTTCTTTGAGTTCTTTTAATCTATAGTTGGCCAACCTTTTGAGCATTGGCTCTTCGGTACTTTTAATAAAGTCTTCATATAATGTTACAATAGCTTCTCTATCCGCATAATATTCATCCTTTGTTCTCAGAATTAGATACTTTGTAAAGGTATCCGACGGGTCTTCTTTCAAAGCCTTTTTAAATGTTGCAATAGCTTCTTCATGTTTACCTTGTCGATTGAGCACTTTGGCAAGTGACACATACTCTTTATTTAAAGGTGTATCCATTATTTTTAGTGCTTTTGACATGTATTCTTCAGCATTTTTAAAATCATTTAGTCTTTCATAATAAGTGCCAATAACATACATTGAAGTTGCATCTAACGGATTGTATTGCAACACCTTTTTTCTATGATATATGGCATCTTCATAATCTGAATTTTTACCATAAACAATACTGAGTTTTTCGTGAATAAACTCAGAAGATTCACCCATATCCAAAAGCTTCTTAAACCAAGTTATGGTTTCTGATATATAGTCTTGGTAATAATAGTTTTGGGCTTTGAGGCTTATAAGCTTTGTATTGCTTGGGTATGATTCTAATCCTTTATCTATCAGTCTGTGCGAAGCATTATGGTTTCGTTTTATAAGATAATATCTTGCAATTTTAATAATGGCGTTTTGATGTGTATTATCCAAATCATAAGCCGCTAAAAAACGATTTATAGCTGTGGAATCCTTTAATTTTTCGAGGACTATCCCCTTTTGGTAATGGTAATTTGGATTTTTATAATCCGAATAAATAAGTTCTTCAAATAGTTTTGACGCCTCATTGTATTGTTTTGTATTAAGCAAAAGCTTGGCATAATCATACTTTAAAATGGCATTATCTGGATGAGCATCAATACTTTTTTTGTAGAATTCAATAGCAAGACCATAATTGCCAATAGCACTATATGAACGTGCAATTTTATCATAAACCTCAGTTATATTGTCAACGGTTTTATAAGCCTCTATGGCTTTAGTGTAATTTCCTTTTGCGAACAAATCATTTGCCAAATCCAATGCCGAAGACTGAGCTTCGGCATTGGTGTAACAACACATTAATACTATGACGATGAGTTTCCGCATTTACTATTATTCTTTACCACTGATTATTTGGAATTCTATGGGTAAACTGTAAGAAACAGCTACGGCTTTACCTTTTAGGGTTCCAGGCTCAAAGTCTGGAAGTAGTGCCACTATGCGCTTCACTTCGTTTTTAAATCTAAGACTAGGTGCTTTTACATTTATATTATTAACACGTCCTTTTTCATCTATCGTAAACCCTGCAACAATACGTTGCTTGCCTTTAAGTTCTGTTGTTTTTAAAAGTTCCATGTTAAAGTTTTGGTTTACAAATTTTGCAACGTTTTGCGAGGTGCATTTTTTACGTTCGTCATTAGTTGACAAATTTTTGCACGACATATGACTTGGTGTATTATCTATTTGAGCAAATGGCACATTATCTTCTGATTGCCAGTCTTTTAAGCTTTCTAATTCATTGTTAAAGGCATCAAAATTTGGTGTCTTAGACTGTTCTTCATTTTTTTTGTCAGCAATTTGGAAAACGATTGGTAACGCATAAGGTACGGTAACCGTTTTACCTTTATGTTTTCCCGGTTTGAATTTTGGTAATAGTTTTACAACACGTCTGGTTTCTTTTTCAAGCTCTGGATGTGGTGCTCTTGAAAACACATCAATAACATCACCTTGTTCATTTATTTTGAAGCCCACTGAAATACGAACTCTACCAGAAAGCCCAAGGGATGCAGCCAAATCGGTATTGAAGTTTTGATTCACAAATTTTGCAATGTTTTGCGAGGTGCACTTTTTACGTTCGTCATTGGTTGCTAAATTTTCGCAACCCATATATGCTGGCACTTCATCTATTACGGCAAATGGTACTTCGACTGCGTTTGCTAGCTCTGTAACTTTTGTTTCGTCTTTTACATCTATCTGGTTTGGTTTTTTTGAAATATCATCCATTAACATTTTTGTTGATGTTTTACCGTCGGAGATCAATAAAGCTTCCCAGTAATCATCATTAAGCACGAAATCAATCTTCTCGTTCATGCGCTTCTTTTCTTCTGAAGTTAAATTTTTTAAATCCTTGACAAATAGCCTAAGTACACCATCTTTAGTTCTTGTTTCCCAATTCTTACCATATTCCGGTGTTTTGGTACGTTGCAGGTAGTCGTCATAAGTTTTATCTTGTTTTATAAGGTCTTTACGTATTGGCAGATTTTTAGATGTCGCAAACTCTTGCATTAATTTTGAAAAGGCTTTGTACTTTGCCCACTCTTGTCTTGACATTTTAAATTTATCAGGATTCAGATCCAATTGATTTAAAACCATGTCATAGTTACCAAAACTTGTGCTCTTTTTGAATTTTTTATAGTATTTATCAATAAGCTCTTCGTCTGATGACATAACATCAATTTGGCTAGGAACAACTTCTTTGTTAGTGCGCTCTTGTGCTTTCACCTCAGCAGAGGTATATACTAACATGGCCAACAGTATTGGTAAAAGTACCGCATACTTAAATGTGGCCACCTTTTTTGATTTTGATTTTTGTAACATAGCTATTCGTTTTTTGATTAATGATTTTTTAAAAAATGTATTCGTGAACGATAAATCTTGAGTTTGAAATACTTGGTTAAGCAATTGAGTATAATAGACTTTTTTACCTTGTTGATTTGCAACCGTGGCATCGGCTATATACTCATGTAAATCTTTAACTCTACTTTGATATAAATACACCAAAGGATTGAACCACATTGCTATACGCAATAGCTCAAACACTAATAGATCTAAACTGTGCCTTTGTTTTACATGAACCATCTCATGATGAAGTATGGTTGATTGCTCCTTTGTGGAAAGTGCATCGCCAATAAAAACTGTATTAAAAAATGAAAATGCGGCATTGCTTCGCAGTAAGCGTACCAAGAGCACATTACCGCTCCATTTTTTTGGGTTTTTATGCATCAAAGTGAAGAGCTTTATGAGTTTGAAAACAAACAACAATAACGCCACCAACATTCCAACAATTAAAATAATCTGCCATACAGGAATATTTGATTGACCTGTTTCAATTGCGCGTCCCAAAACCACTGGATCATTTATAACACTTGAAGTTTCAGCACCTATAAAAACTTGAGGCAAAACTATTACGAACTCCTCTGGTTGTAATGCTTTTAAACTATTGAACTTTACCAAAGGCAACAAAAAAGATAATACAGCCGTGCCAAGAAGGTAAATCCGGTTACAGTTAAAAAAAGTTTCGCGTTTTAGCAAAACATCATAAACTAGTAAAAATATGAGTTGAAAACCTACAACTTGAATTATATAATGCAACATGGTTATTCTTCTTTATTAATTTCTTTGAGTACGGCTTCTATATCATGAATATCTATATCATTCTTTTTCATAAAAAAGGAAACCATACTTTTAAATGAGCCTTGAAAATAATTGTTGACCAATGTGTTTATAGACTGGTTGCTATAGGTGTCCTTATTTACAACAGGAAAATAAATATGGCTTTTGCCGTCTTTTTCATAGTCTACAAATCCTTTCGACTCTAAAATCCTTATTATAGTAGAAACTGTATTATAGGCTGGCTTTGGCTCTGGTAATGTAGAAATCACCTGCTTTACAGTTGCTCTTTTTAGTTGCCATAGAACTTGCATCAGTTCTTCTTCGCCTTTGGTAAGTTGTTTCATTTTTCACTTTATTAATTTGACTTTACTTTTTCAAATATAACTAAAAAATTAGTTAAAACTAAAATTTTAGTTTAAAATGGAACGTTTTATTAATATTTAGACTCATGAGTAAATATTAGAGTTAATGGATATTTTATTAATTATAATAGCGCTAATCTTAATGGTATTAGGATTATTGGGTAGTTTTTTACCTGTTTTGCCAGGTCCTATAACAAGTTGGTTCGGTCTTTTGACACTCAACTTTACAGAAGGCATTGACTTATCGACCACTTTTTTGATCGTTACCTTTATCATCGCCATGGCAATAATGGTGTTAGATTATATAATTCCAGCGGTTGGCACAAAACGTTTTGGCGGTAGTAAAGCTGGAGTTACTGGTACTACAATTGGCTTAATCGTTGGTTTAATTGCTCCTATTCCATTGGGCATCATAATAGGACCATTTCTTGGTGCCTTAATAGGAGAAATGCTATACAAAAACGATATCAATAAAGCTCTTAAGTCTGCGTTTGGCTCATTTATTGGTTTTATCACATCAACATTCTTAAAGTTTATTGTCTCCGTTATTTATCTGGGATATTTCATAAAAAACCTAATGCAATACTCTGGCGATTTGTTTTAAATGAAGAAAACCTAACAAAATCCCATAAGTCGGTCATTTGTTAGGTTTTTTAGCTATTAATTCAACAATTGCTTAAGTAAGGATTAACTAATACTTGTTGACTAATGTAAAATTAATAAAGTTGCTTCTTTTTATATTGCGGTAAAACCGTAGACTTACTGCGGTAAAACCGTACTTTCTAAGGTTTAAAAGGTATTCAAGAGTTTTTAAAATCTTAAAAAAAGAAAACTTTAACATAATTTACAGGAAACCTTTTTCACGGGCAACCTCTAATAATGTTTCGTCCTTACCATCCGAAATATCAAATAACATCTTGAGCTGCTTTTTTCGTTTTTCGATACCGCTTAAGGACATGCCAATATGCTCCGTTAAGCTTTTGGTCTTAATGCCTTGGGATAACAGGTATAATATTTTCCTATTGATATCATCAACATATACCTCACTGGTAAGTGTTTTTTTAATGTAATTATGTACCGTTGTACTGTAGTAAGGTGGTGATTTAAGGATTTGTTGAAACGCATCTGCCAATTCCATTGAGGTGACATCACTTTTTATTAAAAACCCATCTGGGTTAATTTCCTTTATGATATTATGAATACGAAAAGACTCATTGAACATGGTTAAAATTACAATCTTTGCTTTGGGCAATACCTTCTTGGCTAAAACGGCTAAATCTTCTCCGGAAGTATACTTTCCGTCGCTTGATGGTGGTAGGCTAATATCAAAAAAACAGACATCATAAGGTTGTTGGTCAGCTGCTCTATTGATTAATATTTCAGCCATATCACAGTTATTTGCTGTTTCTATGGTCAAGTCCTGATCATCAGACTTTGTGGCCTTTAAAACATTTTGATAACCTTCAATGATAATAGGATGGTCATCAACCATTAAAATTCTTATTTCATTCATAAGATAGGGTGTAGGTTAATTATGGGGTATATGGGATCTCTACTTTTACTGTGGTGCCTTCGTTTGGAACAGAAATGAATTCAATGTTGCCGTTAATATCATCAACACGTGAGGTCATATTTTTAAGCCCAATTCCTTTTCTTGATTTTGAGGTATCAAAGCCTTTACCGTCATCAATAATTGATAAACAAATTAGCTCTTTTTCATGAGAAATACTAATTTTTATATGCTTGGCCTCAGCATGCTTGTAGATATTTTGCATGGATTCCTGTACAATTCTGTAAATATTGATTTTGATTTTATTGGGCAATACATCCCAGCTTAAATCATCTGTAAAATCGAAATTATAGCTTAAGCCATAGGCATTTGTCTGAGTTTCGACAAGCTCCGAAAGAATATCCATAAAACCAGATCCTGCAACAAAGTCAGTATTCATTTCATGTGAAATTTTTCTGATATCTTCTTCAATGGTTTTTAACTGGCTGATGTAATTGGCTCTTGTCAACATAGCGTCCTTACCTTCAGTAAAGTTTAAACTATCTAGGCTGAGTCTTGTACCAAACAGCCTTCCCAAAACACCGTCATGTAGTTCTTTTGATACCCTTATTTTTTCTTGCGCTCTGGCTTCTTCAACTTTATCTTGTTGGTTAAGCATTAGGTTGTATATGTCTTCATTAGCCTTTTGCTGTACTTGCATAAGTAGAAGCTCTTTATTTTTAGCTCTTTGGGATATAATGACATAAACCAAAATAGCACTGAGCAATAAGCCAATAGAAACAATAATGAGATAGAAATTTTCTTTTGATATTTGCTGGTTCTCAGCCTCTAGCTGATCGGTATCAAATTTAACCCTTGCGAATTTATTTTGCACCAATCGTTCTACTTTTTGAAGACTATCTGATAATTTTATGTGCTCTCGAAGAAAGTCCTTACCTGTTTCACCATCATATAAATATGATAATGTTTTTAAAGCCTCCATTTTGTATTCGTTATTTGATGATGAGTTTGAAATATCTAGAGCTTCATTTCCAAATTTTTTAGCAAGGTCTTTTTTATTGTGCTTCAGGTATAGACGTGACAACTCTAACGAAGCAGCCATTGTGCCTAATTGGTCACCTAAATCGCTACATTCATTGTGAGCTTCTAATAAATAAGTTTCAATTTCTTCAAATTTATAGTCTCCAGAATCAAATTTGGCTTTTGCTATATTGATCAATAATGTTGGATAAAAATCTGGCTCATCTTTCTCATACTTATCCCTGAGAGAAATTAAATTATCATAGATTCCTAATGCTTTTTGGTAATCTCCAAATTTTCTATAAGCATTTGCCATATTATTTAAAGAATATAGCTCATAACCAAAACCATTTTCCATTTCTTTTGAATAGTATATGGATTGATTATAATATTGAATAGCTTTATCCTTATTGTCTGTATATTGAGATATAATAGCAAGTACATTATACAAGCTCCAATATGCATCAAGGGTATCTTGATTAACAGGAAGTTGATTTAATATCTTGATTGCACTTATTGCATCCTCTTCAGCTCCCACATATGCTTTTTCTTCCTGCTGAATATCTGCCAGAGCTAACAGTGCTGTTACCTTGTTTAATGAAACTTCTTTTTTACCATAAAAATCCAACGCTTTTGAATAGTAATAATATGAACTATCATTCTGTTCCTCATATCTGTAAAACGAACCTAGATTTGAGCTAGCAACACTTATTGCTATTGTGTCCTTAAGTTTTTCGGCAATTTTTAGATTAGCTTTGTTTAAAGGAATGTAAGGTTCATACATTTCATTTTTAAAATACAAATAAGCTAATTGTCGTTGTACTCTAAGCTTTATTGAATCGATACTCAATTCATCTGAAAACCGTTTTGCTTTTAGAGCATAATCTAATCTTTGGCGATCATCCAGACTCACATCGATAACCTGAGAATAGTAATGATTTATTGAATCCAGTATTTTCGTTTGACATTTTAAAGAATGCCACGACAAGATTAAGTAAAAGGTAAGCGAAATTAATCGTTTCAAATTTTTGGTGTTTATCCAAAAATATGAAAAAGAGAAAACAAAACTATTACTGAATAGCTTAAGTCCTTAATCTTGTAGATTTAGGACTTACACTTCAAAATCAAGAAATTAAGCATTTGAACTTATCTTTCTTTTCTTTTTCTCTAATACTATTTGGTTTTTGGGCGTATACTCCTTGTAAGTAGTTGTGTCTTCTTGTTTAGAACTCTCTTTAGATACAACAGAAACAGTTAACACTGCTACTACAACTAAGGCTAAAGTAATTTTTAAAGCTTTCATACTATTATCTCTTTTAGTTTTGTTTTAATAATTAAACACCAAAAAGTGCTTTGAACATACTAAATGAGGGAAAGCATGAAAGAATAAATTCTTTCTTTATAAAGTCAATGGATTAAAATTTCTTGGATAAGTGATTTAGGGGCTTATCATAAGAGCATGCAAGATATACAAAAGCCTATTCTAAATACTCTTTTGTCGATAAAAAGCAATTTTAATCGATTAAACGCAATTATAAAGATTATGTACAAACAAAAAAGCATCCCGATTTTACAACGTAAAAAAGGAAAGCTTCTCATTGGTAAATATTCAAAAATTAGAATATCCACTACGTCTCAGATGTTACTCTGAGCACAACACAACATCTTAATACTGAAAAAGCTTCTGTTGAAGAAGCCTTTTTTTTGCGGTCTGGACGGAACTGTAATTATGAAATAGACTGAAAACCTACGAAAAATAGATGACAGCCATTAACCCATATATAATAGAACTTTAAAGCTATTTAGTATTTCATCCTATTTCATTTACATTCATAGAAAGTTTCACTATAAGTTTCACTTTTACTTATTGAAATACTATATTGCACTTAAATAGTTATACTAATGAGAAGTGAACCTAAATTTTATTTAAAAAGCAATAAGGCAACAACCAAAACGCCAATTATGCTTAATTTGAAAATACTCAATGAGAATTTCAGATATAGTATTCAGAAGTCTATAGTTCCTGAATTATGGGATAAAACCACACAACGACCAACTAAGGATAAAAAACTAATTAATGAATACAAGAAACATTTACCAACGATTAAAGAAGAGTTGAAGGATATTGAAAACCGAATCATCAATATTGACAGATACACAAGAAACTATCTCAACCTTTTAGAGCAGAATAACGAGATATTAAGCATTGATAAGCTAAGGGAGTATTTAAATCTCAAATACAAGAAAATCATAACAAGTAAACCTAAAAGGAAAGAACTCAAACTAAATGATTACATAGACAAATTCATAAAAGGGATAGAATCAGGAACAATATTAATAAGCTCTGGCAAAAACTTTGGTCAGAAGTATGAAGCTAGTACTGTTAAAACATGGAAAGAATGGCAAACTCAATTCGATTTGTTTCAAAAAAACTATAAAACCATAACATGGGATGATATTGACTTAATTGTTTATGAGGCAATTATAAATTTTTTCTATTCCAAAGACCATTCTATAAATACTGTTGGGAAATTTATTAAAAATTTAAAAGCTATTCTAAGAAGAGCATACAGAGATTCCCATCATTCCAATGATATATTTGAAAATCCTGAGTTCAGAGTTTTGAAAGAAGAAGTTGACAATATCACTTTATCTAAAGAAGAATTAACAAGACTTGAATCTTTAAAAATAAAAGATAGTACACTTGATTTCCATCGTGATTTGTTCCTAATTGGTTGCTATACTGCTTTAAGAGTTTCAGATGTTTTAAGGTTGAAAAAAACTCATATTATCGAAAACAAGAGAATTAAAATCAGGATGAAGAAAGTAAAAGACCCAGTTGTAATCCCAATAAGCCAGAAACTCAACACCATTCTAAAGAAATATGATTACACCATACCAAAGGTTAACCGACAAGACTATGGACTAAATATAAAAAGTCTCTGCAAGGATGCTGAAATTGAACAACTTGTCGAAATTAAATCGTCTAAAGGAGGCTCAATAACATATATCACTAAACCTAAATACTCTCTTATCTCATCGCATACAGCACGGAGAACTGGAGCTACATTGATGTTTTTAAATGACATTCCTCCGTTATTGATTATGAAAATAACTGGTCATAAAAAGGAGAAAACCTTTATGAAATATATAAATGTTTCAAAGGAGGAAGCTGCCGATTTATTGTCCAACAACCCTTACTTTGTATAAATATGAATACTTTAGAAAATTACGAAAGAGATGACATTTATGTCAAAAGTCTAAGTGCAGCCTTTGATAAATTCATTGAGTTAGACAAAGAAATAATTGAAAACTTATTGGAGCTATCTGATGTTATAGAAATAGAAGAAATAGAATTACCCTCTATGACATGGAAAGAAATATATAAAAGCAAAAATGATAAACTCAAACAAACACTTTTAGAAAGAGTTTCTTTTGAAATCAGTCAAAATCACAGGCAGTACCTGCGAATTTTAAAAAGATTCATCCAAGAACACCTTAAATTCCCTAAAGCGATTACATTCACTCTAAAAAACCAAATAAGGAATATAAGAGATGTTATAAATGGGTTAGAGACAGATTACTTTAAAAATCCTGAATCCGAATATGATGAATTTATTTTTTCTTTTAGAGATATTGGTTTAAATCTACTAGATGAGTTGATAGACTTTATGAGATTAGAGTATAGCGACTATCTAAAAGATTCTAATTTAGAAGATATGTCAATTTCAGAGATAGAGGAAGATGGATTGGAATTTAACACCACAGCTTCTAAAATTGTTTTAATGTATGAACTTGGCTTAATTACCAAAATAAAAGAAGACAACCCAAGAATTAATATTTCAGATTTGTCTAAAGTTCTATCAAAAATAACTGGAACTAATTCAGAAACGATTCGGAGGGGTCTAAATGATATGAATACTAGCTCTAAAAACAACCCATTAAGAAATGAAAATACTGCTAAAAAAGTGGAGAGCTTGTTTAATTTATATGGTATAAATAAAAAAGGGGATTAAAAGCCTTTCCCCTTCAAATCCCCCTAAGTCATTTGTAACATGTTTAATTAAAATCAGTTACTTATGACAACAGAATTAACGTGCCCAGAGAATGAGATTGGGCAAATCAGTAATTTTCTACCTCAACAATCAATTAATAGATTAATTTCTAATCTAAAGAGTGGTTTTGAAATTTACTTATCATCATTCATTAATGATTGTGTCCAACGAGCAATAGAAGAACACTCTTTAGCCACAACACCAGAAGAAGACTCTGAAATTTATCTTACCACCAAAGAAGCATGTAAACTACTTAAAATTAGCTCAACAACTCTTTGGAGGTGGACAGAAGACGGTAGAATAACCAAGCATTATGTTTACGGAAGCCCAAGATACCTAAAAGCTGAAGTATTATCTAAAATTAAATCAATAACACCAAAAATTTAGATAATATGATAGTGCTTCTAAACGAGAACCTACTTTATAAGGTCAAAGAAATAGCAAAATTAGATAACAATTTTTGTTTTAAAGAAGATGTAGCAATCTACCTTCTCAATCTATTATTGTGCGGTACTCACAATGACGATGAGTTTGAAGAGACTGGATGGGTTTCTCTTTGCTCTGATATTTTGAGAGAAACTGTTTCAAAAGATTACAACAAATACTTAGATCTGTTTCTTAAACATGATATTATAGTCAAAAAGAACTACTCTAAACAGCACAATAAATGCAATAGATTCTATCTTCTTCCTCATTGGGAAACCAATTCAAAATTATCTGAACATAAAATCAAAGATTGGTGCTTTTTGAGAAAGCAAAAAAATAGAGTCATGCCTTCCGCAGTAAAAAATCACAAACATCTTTGGAAATGGTTTAACAGCGAATACTTAACTTTAGATGCATATTCTGCATTGGACGAAATAAATGGACTCAACATAGGCGAAAGAAAACTATTGAGCATCAAAAATTCAATTTGTAACTTTATAAATGGAAACAAATGGTTTATTAAGCACAATAAAGATAAAAGGCTTCACACGAACTTGACCAATATGAAAAGTGAAGTGAGAAAGCACCTCAAATTTAAAGGAGAGCCACTTATCAATATAGACATAAACAATTCACAAATTTTCTTTCTATTAGTTTTACTAGATAAAATCAATAGAAATAAAATAGAAGATATAACAAAGGATAAATACATTAACATTATCTCGGAAGTAATCTCTGAAAGCCTTGAACAGAAAGAGTTTCAAAGGTTTAAAAACCTAGTTCTTTCAGGCTCATTCTATACAATTTTAGGAAGTAAATTAATTAGTGATTTAGGAGAACTTGGTCATTACAGAAAATGCAAGTACAATCATATCACGAATAAACCTGTTTATACAATTTATAACGAACCTAAAGCATTAATGAAGCCAATTGCCTTTGAAGTACTCTTCTCAAAGAACAATCATTACAACAAAGAGAAAAGTTGGTTTAAAAAAGAATTTCCAACCATATATTCTGCAATTGAAAAAATAAAAGAAAAAAAATATCAAAAACTTGCATTGCTCCTTCAAAATATAGAAGCTCAGGCGATACTTGAAAAATCCATTATGAGCATTAGTAAGCATAATAAAAATATTCCTTTATTTACTATTCACGATTCTATTATGACTACAATTGAATACGTTGATATTGTGAAGAATATTATGGAAAAAGAAATATTTCTATATACTGGATTTACACCCTCTATTTCTATTGATTCACACCTTAGAGACCTACCTCAAGTGGCTTGACAAAATGAATGAACTTAGGAATATGTTTTAATCCATTGATACCAACTGACCTGTAAACTCTCCATTGACTTGACCAAGTGTGGTAAGAGCATTGAAGTTGATATTGAAATCTCCATTTGGTAGTTCATTGACTATAA
>CAYSVY010000006.1:0-161256 GCA_964434705.1 uncultured Flavobacteriaceae bacterium | reverse complement strand
CGTAGCGATCTAGTTTTTCAGCAAGCTTCAATGCGGTTTGTCCACCGAGCTGTACAATAACACCTTCTGGTTTTTCATGTTGAATGATATCGTAAATATGTTCCCAGAAAACAGGTTCAAAATAAAGCTTGTCTGCAATATCGAAATCTGTTGATACGGTTTCAGGGTTGCAGTTGATCATTATAGTTTCATATCCACATTCCGAAGCTGCCAAAACACCATGTACGCAACAATAATCAAACTCAATACCTTGACCAATTCTATTTGGCCCTGAGCCAAGTACGATAATTTTTTTTCTGTCAGTAACCACGCTTTCGTTTTCAACTGTTTTAGTGCCATCGGCATATTCCACTTCGCTTTCAAAAGTGGAATAATAATACGGCGTTTGTGCTTTAAACTCGGCCGCACATGTATCTACCAATTTATAGACGCGGTTAATTTTAAGCTCCTTACGCTTGTTATAAACTTGGCTTTCCAAACAACCAAGCATGTGGGCTATTTGTCTATCGCCATACCCCTTTTGCTTAGCCTCAAGCAGAAGTTCTCTTTCAATAGTGTTGATTTTGAAGGTAGAAATTTCTTTTTCCAGTTGAAACAATTCTTCGTATTGTCTTAAAAACCACATGTCAATTTTAGTGATATCGTGAATACGACTTAACGGAATTCCCATTTGTATGGCGTCATAAATCACAAAAACCCTATCCCAACTTGCGTGCTTCAGTTTACTAATTACGGTATCGTAATCTTTGTACCCTTTTCCGTCAGCTCCAAGACCATTACGTTTTATTTCTAAAGACTGTGTTGCCTTATGCAAAGCTTCCTGGAACGATCGGCCAATGGCCATAACTTCTCCAACAGCTTTCATCTGCAAGCCTAATCTACGGTCTGAACCTTCAAACTTGTCAAAATTCCATCTAGGTATCTTAACCACAACATAATCTAAGGTAGGCTCAAACAATGCCGAGGTAGATTTTGTAATTTGGTTATCTAACTCATCCAAAGTATAGCCAATTGCTAATTTTGCTGCAATTTTTGCAATAGGATAACCTGTTGCCTTACTTGCCAATGCTGAGGAGCGTGATACTCTTGGATTGATTTCAATGGCAATAATTTCTTCGTTTTCATCTGGGCTAACCGCAAATTGCACATTACAGCCACCAGCAAAATCTCCAATGCTACGCATCATGTGAATAGCCATGTCTCGCATTTTTTGGAAAGTTTTGTCTGACAGCGTCATTGCTGGTGCAATGGTTATGGAATCACCGGTGTGGATACCCATTGGATCCATATTTTCTATGGTACAGATGATAACTACATTATCATTTTTATCTCTTAAAAGTTCCAACTCATATTCCTTCCAACCAATTAATGCCTTATCAATCATGACTTCGTGAATTGGAGATATTTCCAATCCGCGCGTAAGCAATTCATCAAATTCTTGCTCGTCATAAACAATTGAAGCTCCAGCACCACCTAATGTAAATGATGCCCTGATACATAATGGAAAACCAAATTCTTGTGCAATTTCTTTTCCCTTTAAAAATGACGTTGCTGTGGCTTGTGGTGCCATACCAACTCCAATTTCAGTCATTAATTCACGAAACTTTTCCCGATCTTCCGTAATATTGATAGCATCAATATCTACACCTATGATATCTACATCAAAATCTTCCCAAATTCCTTTTTCATCAGCCTCAATACAAAGGTTCAGTGCGGTCTGGCCACCCATGGTTGGCAACACTGTATCAATTTGAGGATGCTCTTTCAAGATTTTTATTATTGATTTTGTAGTCAATGGCAAAAGATAAACATGGTCCGCCATTGTAGGATCTGTCATTATTGTTGCCGGGTTAGAGTTGATTAAAATAGTCTCTATTCCATCTTCCCGCAAAGAACGTAATGCTTGGGATCCTGAATAATCAAATTCACAAGCTTGACCAATGATTATAGGACCAGAACCTATGAGTAAAATGGACTTAATGTTTTTATCTTTTGGCATTTCAATAATGTATTTTGGTTTACAAAAATAAGTATCGGTTGGGTACAAAAAAAGGCGTTACAATTAAGCAACGCCTTTAAATATTAACAATTGTTAATCATTATTTTTTATGTCTTAATTCTGATGAAACAGACAATTTTTTTCTTCCTTTAGCACGACGACGAGCTAAAACTTTTCTACCATTGGCAGACGCCATTCTTTCTCTAAAACCATGCTTATTTCTTCTCTTTCTTTTTGATGGTTGAAACGTTCTTTTACTCATTGTGCTATATCTTTAGTAAAAACTTTATCTAATTTAATTTGTTGGATGTTTTTCCAAAACTGCGTGCAAATATACAACAAGTTTTCACTTTAACAATATTGAATTTGAAAATATTTTTATTTGTTTTTACTAACTTTGCCAACTGCATAAAAAACGCTTAAAAATGTTCAATAAAAATATAAAACTTGTAATTGCTGCGCTAATAATTGGTTACGGCATCTATCAATTTACAGAAGGCTATATTGGTAATGGCATTATGTACATTTTATTATCAACCATTTTTATCTTTCTTTACTTTAAGAACGAGCTTATACTCCTAGCCTTTTTGAGATTGCGAAAACAAGATTTTCAGGGCGCAAAAAAATGGCTCGATAAAATTAAAAACCCTAAAGGTGCATTGGTGAAAAAACAACAAGGCTATCTTAATTACCTCAACGGTATTATGGTGTCACAAACCAACATGAACGAAGCTGAAAAATATTTTAAAAAGGCTATAGACCTTGGGCTTTCTATGGATCATGACCTGGCTATGGCAAAGCTTAACTTAGCTGGTATTGCATTTAGCAAAAGACGTAAGCAGGAAGCAAATAAATTATTGGCTGAAGCTCAAAAATTAGATAAACGTGATATGCTGGCTGACCAGATTAAAATGATGAAGCAACAAATGAAAAAAGCTTCCATTCCAAAACAACATTACGGACAGCCAACCTCTTCCAGACAGAACCGAAGAAGCAGAAGGTAGTTACGTGTTGTACAACATTTTGAAAAAGACATTAATAATCATATTGACTTTATTTGGAATTCTTGCATTTGGACAAGAAAATGCGACTACGGAAATTGATATTCAATCCAAAACAATCGATTCTGACAACGAATTAGTTATGTCAAATTTTGATTTGACTAATGAAATAAAGCTAAAAATCTGGCATAAGAAAAACCAAATTTTCAAAATAATCAGAGAAGAATACACGAATTACGGAGAAATCAAATCGGAAATCTATATAGTCGGAAAACAGCCAATAAAAATTATTGAATCTGAAAGCTCGAATTTTTTTCTGCCTGATTCTATCGCTGAAATTAAAGGATATAGCATAGATATCGAGGAGAATTTCAAAGCTATCTCATATATAATTAACTGGAATAAAGGACAACGCGAATTAGTAATTTCTGGAGAACCAACTAAAGAAAAAGATATCTCTTATGACCTAAATAAATATGTTGGAATAATTAGAAAAGCAGAAAAACTAATTAATGAATAAAAAACGTTGTACGACATCGGCTATAGTTCATTACGGCTGAAATTCCTAATCAGAATTTCAAGCCTTTTTGCTAAATTTTTGGTTACGGCGCAATTATACTCGCTTACCATTCCGTAACGAAACCATAGCCAAGACCGATAAATAAAACACATTACCCTTTAACAGCAACAAACCTTATACACTTTTAAACCAGATAAATTTTTGACACCAACTTATTTGTAATAGCCTTCTTTTGGGATATCAATCTGATATTTTTTGCGAGATTTATTATTAAGGTGAGGCTCGCGCAACCATGGGTTATGAAGTTTCAAAATCTTATAATTGATACCAAAACGCTCGGCAAATTGAGTAAAATTAGTTACAGCTGTATCAACTTCAACCTTGTATGTTGGTACGTAATTATAAAGATCTGCCTTAGAGAAATTGAAACCATACTTAGTCGGGTTATTCAAAATCTCTTTTAAAGCAACTATTCTAAACATGTATCGTCCGGTTTCTTCGCCCAAAAGCAAATCGTAATAATCGCTAACATTTTGTTCATTAAGGCGCTTAGATATACCTGCCATACCCGCATTGTAGGATGCGGCCGCCAAGGTCCAACTTCCAAAACGGTTATAAGCTTCATTTAAATACTTACAGGCAACTTTAGTTGCTTTCTGTAGATGGTAACGCTCATCAACATTACTATTAACCTCTAAACCATTTTCTCGACCTGTTGCCCTCATTATTTGCCAAAACCCTCTGGCACCAGCTGGCGATACAGCATTGGTTAGACCGCTTTCAATAACTGCGAGGTATTTAAAATCTTCAGGTATGCCATTCTCTTTCAAGATAGGTTCTATAATGGGGAAATACTTTTGAGAACGCTTAAACATTAGCAAACCGTTTGATTGCCAATAGGTATTCACCAAAAGTTCTCTATCCATACGCTCATAAATATCTGGATTTTGAAGCGGTAAGGATTCACCAGCAAAATTCAAATTATCTGGAACTTCCAATGCGTATACATTGTAATCGTTTACCAACTTTTGCTCTTCTGTTACATTATTATCATCTGGGGCTTTTTGCATTGCAGACACCAATCCGAAAATCACTGCTGCAAAGCCTATTGTAGCCAAAATATTTTTTATATACTTCATACGAATTTGCTTTTTTATAAATGTAAATAATTCAACCTTTTGTATCAAGTATTAGTGTTGGTAAATTTTTGTTAAACCACTTATACTTGTTTATTATCATAATATGAGAGCCACCTTTTACAATGATACAATTTCCTTGAGTGGAGTGTGGAAATACTAAATCCTTGTCACCATGAATGTAAATGGCATGCGGATTAGGTTCTTCTTGATCCCAGCAAACGACTTGTTTTATTGCCCAATCCAAATAAGCTTTGTCATTTACCGATAAATATTTCTTATAAAGCTCTACTCTTTTTTTAATGGTTTCGCCAAAGGCGTACTTTGCCAAAAGATCTACATTAGCCACCAATTGTGTTGGTAAAAACTTATATGCCTTTGTATATTTTAAAAGTTTTAATCGTTTTGGTAACTCATGGTGCGACTTTACGCTAGAAACAACTATTAATTTTCTGAGCGAAATAAGTTTGCTCATTTCCTGAACCAAAATACCACCAAATGAAACTCCCAAAAGCACTACATCTTCATGTTGTATCTCCGAAATCATACGCTTGGCGTATTCCAATAGCGTTTCGTCTTTGAGAGGAATTTTCCATTCTAACCAATGCAACTGAAATGTTTCTTTGGGCAAATCAATATATTCAAAAATGGACGGATTAGCGGCCATTCCTGGCATTAGATAAACATGAATCAAGTTATTATTTGCTGTCATTTACTTTCCAAAAAATAGAGTTTAAAGCCAGTTAAAAAACCTTTAAGTAATTGTATAACTGAGTTTTAACAGTTGGTTAAATTCTGTATGCTATTATTTTTGTACCTTTGCAAACAAATCTATTGAAAAATATAGACTCCACATTAGCCAACCGCTGAATTTAATTTTAAAGAAACGATTTATGACAGAAACTGCAGAATTGATTGACAATGAATTTTTACGTCAATTTGAATTAAAGGTTGAAAACGAATTAGCTGTAATTGAATATTCTTTACAAGAGCGCAAAATCTTCCTTACTAAAATGATTATTCCAGAGCAAATTAGAACTAAAGAGTTTGAAACTGAATTTGTTGACCTAGTCTTTAGTAACATTAAAGAGCGTAACATTTGTGTTGTACCAACAAGCCCTGAAATTGCTAAGTTTGTTAGGGGAAACAGAAAGTACAAAAGAATGTTGCCAGTTGGAATTCGAATTTAAAAATAAATACACTCAATAAAAAAAGCCTTAATCAAAATGATTGAGGCTTTTTTATTTGAACTAAGAAGATCATTGTTAATCTCCATAATATTGTGAATAATCGTCAGATATTTTAGTTAATTCCAGTGCTGTTGCGGTATGGCTTAGGGTACCGTTTTCAGTTAGAACAAACTCATCTGCAGGCTGATTACTTTCAGTAGTATTTACGATTCCCGTGTTAAATTGCCAAGTTAAGCTAACCACTGATGATGTTACTTGATTTGTAGAATAATCAGTTCTATTAATACGCAATCCTTCTTGGTTTGTTGCAAAGACGTAAGTGTTTGATATTCTGTCAGAATTAGGAGTTACGATTACGATTTCCCAGATACCTTCAATCGAAACAATGTCCATCTCATCATCGCTTGACGAACAGTTTAGAGCCAAAAAAGTTAGCAAAATAAATATAAATTCACGTTTAATCATGCCTAAAACTAACATTAATGTTCTGTGACGCTTAAAATAAACGACAAACTGCTCAATTAATAGTTTATACTAATTATGAAGAATAGTAAGTCTTAATTGAAAGAAGATTATTCCTTTTTGTATGTTAGTACCAAATCGTGCTTTTCGATGACATTTACATTTGTTGAATCATAAACCTTTATAGCACCCTTGAATACCCTTACCAACTTATCATTCTTAAAAACAAATTCACCTCCACTATCCAAGTGAAGTTTATATAGGTGTTTTTTAAACGACGTAGCAAAACCTATTGTGCCTTTGCTACATTCAACTTCTAAATTGTAAATGGTATCGGTTTTTTTTACATTAACTATAGGGTTAAATGTGTCAACTGAACTGATTGTACTGTCACGCTTTACAGTTAGTATTTCTTTATTGGGGCAGTCGGTTTCTTTGAGTAAATTAGTACTCAAAATATTGTCGTTATTCAAATCTATGGGAATGCCGGCAAACCATGATGTAAGCTTCCATTCACCCATTAAAGGGTCTTTATCTTTCGCACAGCCAAAGGCTAACAGAATTAATAATACAATTGTTATTTGTCTAAATTTTTTCATAATCCAAAACCTTTACAATTTTAAGTATTAAATTTCAATTTATATTAAACTAATTCATTAACAAATTTAAAACGCACCAGACCATCATCCGCAATTTCTGTAAGTTCTACACTATGCAGTGTATTGACAAGTTCTGGATTCCATGGTGTTTTTACTTTTACATAATTTTCGGTAAAACCATGGATATAGCCTTCTTTATTTTCGCCTTCAAATAATACTGTTCGTTTTGAATTTAACTGAGATTCATAAAACGCTCTTCGTTTTTTGGCAGATAAACCTCGCAACATTTTACTTCGTTTAGAACGAATATTTTTAGGAACAACACCATCAAAATTGGCTGCTTCCGTATTATCTCTTTCAGAGTATGTAAAGACGTGCAGGTATGAAATATCTAATTCGTTAAGATAATTATAGGTTTCCAAAAACAGTTCATCAGTTTCACCTGGAAAGCCTACAATTACATCTACTCCAATACAAGCATGGGGCATTACGGCCTTGATTTGTTTTACTCTGTCCGTATACAGTTCCCGCATATAACGACGCTTCATCAACTTTAAAAGTGTATTGCTACCACTTTGTAACGGTATATGGAAATGAGGCACAAAAGCACGCGAACCAGCTACAAGATCAATCGTTTCGTTTTTAAGAAGATTAGGCTCAATGGATGAAATTCGTAATCGCTCAATGCCTTCAACTTTATCCAATTGTTTTACCAAATCCAAAAAAGTATGTTCATGCTTTTTATTACCAAATTCACCTTTACCGTAATCACCAATATTTACGCCTGTGAGTACAATTTCCTTAATACCTTTCGCCGAAATTTCTTTGGCGTTTTTCAACACATTTTCCATTGTGTCACTTCTAGAAATACCGCGTGCTAAAGGAATTGTACAATAGGTACATTTATAATCGCAACCGTCTTGGACTTTTAAAAAAGCTCTAGTTCTATCGCCAATTGAATAGCTACCAACATAAAAATAGGCCTCTTCGATTTCGCAAGAGTGGATTTCTCCGAAGTCGTTTTTGCTTAAATCGTTTATATAATCTGTAATTTTAAATTTTTCTGTTGCTCCAAGTACAAGATCAACACCATCAACCGAGGCAAGTTCTTCTGGTTTCAATTGGGCATAGCAACCTATGGCCGCAACAAAAGCATCTGGATTGCTTTTTTGGGCTTGTTTTACAATGGTCTTAAAACGCTTATCGGCATTTTCAGTAACCGAACAGGTATTTATAACATAAATATCAGCTTGTTCCTTAAAGTCTACACGGTCAAAGCCTTCGTCCGTGAAACCTCTTGCAATAGTCGAGGTTTCCGAGAAGTTCAGCTTACATCCCAATGTATAAAATGCTACTTTTTTCCTAACGTCCATTCTTGTATTTTTACTCAGAAAACAAGATTTATATAAATTGAATATTGAGCTTAATATTCGGTTTCAAAAAACAAAACAGAATATTTAGGAATTTGGTTCAATTTCCAAGTGGGCAAATTTACAACTATTACGCAAAATGATAAAAAAAATACAAATGCTAAGCTTCCGCAATAAAATTGTAATACCAATTTGCTTAGCGTTGTTAATTCTATCCTGTTCTAATAAAAAAAGCCTAACCAATGACCATCTTGTTTTCAGGTATAACGAACATAAAAACATTACCTCTTTAGACCCAGCTTTTTCTAAGGATTTAGCAGACATTTGGGCTACAAACCAACTTTTTAACGGTCTGGTGCAAATGGACGATGGGCTTAACATTCAACCTTGTATAGCAAAATCTTGGACAGTTACAGACAGTGCAAAGACCTACTCTTTTACGCTTCGTAATGATGTTTACTTCCATAAACACCAACTATTTGGTATTGACTCTACACGAACGGTAAAGGCGGAAGATTTCACATTTAGCTTTGATCGTTTGAAAGATAAAAGTCTTGCTTCTCCCGGAAGTACAATTTTAAATAAAGTGAAAAGCTACAAAGCGTTAAACGACACCACTTTTGTCATAAAACTCAAACAACCATTCCCCGCATTTTTAGGCTTGTTAACTACAAAGTATTGTTCAGTTGTACCAAAGGAAATTGTACGGCATTACAGGAACGATTTTAGGGCAAACCCAATTGGAACTGGCCCTTTTAAATTTAAACGCTGGGAAGAAAATATTAAATTGGTTTTAAGACGAAATGAAAACTATTTTGAAAAAGATACCAATGGCAACAACCTACCTTATCTTGAAGCTGTAGCAATCTCATTTCTGCCCGATAAGCAAAGTGAATTTCTACAGTTTGTCCAAGGCAATATTGATTTTGTTTCTGGCCTGGATGCATCTTACAAAGACGAAATACTAACGGCTACAGGACAACTAAATGAAAAATATATTGAAGGTGTAAATATGATTAAAGGTCCGTATTTGAACACGGAGTATTTGGCTTTTTTCATGGATAGTAAGGATGCAATAATTTCTTCCGAACTTATTAGAAAAGCCATAAATATGGGGTTTGATAGGCAAAAAATGATTACGTATTTAAGAAACGGTATAGGGTTGCCGGCAAATGGTGGTTTTATTCCAAATGGCTTACCTGGTTACAGCAGTACAATTGGTTACAAATACAATCCTAAAACAGCAAAACAATTGGTAGATGAGTTTAAAGCTAAAACAGGAATTGAAAACCCAGAAGTCAACTTAACAACAACAAGCAACTACCTTAGTTTTTGTGAGTACATTCAACGTGAAGTCCAAAAAATCGGCATAACTTTAAACGTTGATGTTATACCAGCTTCAAGCTTAAAAGACTTAAAAGCCAATGGACAATTGGATTTTTTTAGAGCAAGTTGGATTGCGGATTATCCAGATGCTGAAAACTATTTGTCGTTGTATTACAGCAATAACTTTTCGCCTAATGGCTCAAACTACACCCACTACTCTAACCCTGTTTTTGATGAGCTATATCAAAAATCCTATTTAGAAACCGATGTCGCTAAAAGAGAAAGTATGTATACAACCATGGATAGTATTGTTATGCAATCTGCTCCGGTTGTACCCTTGTATTATGATGAAGTTGTAAGGTTTACACAAAAAAATGTGAATGGCTTAGGCATAAACCCCATAAATTTATTGGTATTAAAAAACGTAAAAAAGACTAAAATCCCGTAAAGTAATACAGATCATCTCTACCTTTTGTTCCACCACGGCGAGATGTTAAAAAACCACTCGACAAATCATCCATTAAAAAGAACGAAAACTCTTCTCCTCTTGAATTTATTGGCCTTGGCAATGCAACGGGTACAGCATCAGGACTGGTTGTATTTAAATCATAGGAATATATATCAAAACCACCAACGCCACCACGTCTATTGGAAGAAAAATACAATACATTATCATTACTAACAAATGGATAAACTTCAGATCTGGGTGAATTTATATGTTCTGCCAATCTCACTGGCTCACTGTAGGTTTTATGGTTATTTATGGATACTTTATAAATGTCTGTTTTTCCTTTTGTGCCTTCAATTTTTGCCACAAAATATAGTGTTTTACCATCAGGGCTTAGAGCTGGGTGACCACAACTATGATCTAGAGTACAAAAGGGCAACGTGGTAAAGTTTGTCCATTGCCCGTTGCTAAACTCTGCGCGTTGAATTTGTAAATGATAGGTTTTAAAATCTTTCATTTTATTATCGCCAACAGCAAGATTGTTTGTTGTAAAATACGCATACTTACCATCTTTTGTAAACGTAGCTACAGACATGTTAAAGCGTCCTTCACGAGTTCTTTTTACTGGGCTAATATTTACAATTTCACCATCATCAGTTAGTTTGCCTTCAAATAGATTATAAACAAAACCATCAAATCTATCTCTTATTGGTCGGCCACGTTTAGTAGTTAAATTTCTACTTAAAAACACTTTATCTTTCCCAACTACTGTAGCTGCAAAGTGATCGAGTTCACTATTGATTTTCAGTTGCTTAACCTTTACATCTTGGGCATTTATTGCTATTGAAGTTAGCAAAAAAATAAACATTGCAATAGGTCCTAAAAAACGGTGCTTATTCTCTACGGTATTTTTTTGTGTCGTTAAATACATGCTCCAAAATTGCTTTGTCCTTTTCTGTAAATGGTATTGAGCGCCTTGCCATAACAACTTCTGCTACCTCAAAGGCTTTATTTGTTTTATATGTAACGAAACCCTTGCTTCCACCCCAAGAAAAGCTTGGGACAAAATTTCGAGGGAAACCACTTCCAAATATATTTGAGCTTACGCCAACAACCGTGCCAGTATTAAACATTGTATTTATACCACATTTGCTGTGGTCGCCCATCATAAGCCCGCAAAACTGTAATCCTGTTTTAGCAAAGCCTTCAGAGTTATAATCCCAAAGGCGCACTTCAGCATAGTTGTTTTTAAGATTAGAGTTGTTGGTGTCAGCTCCTAAATTGCACCATTCTCCTAATACAGAGTTACCTAAAAAGCCATCGTGACCTTTGTTTGAAAAGCCAAAAATTACCGAATTATTAACCTCACCTCCAACTTTACTAAATGGTCCAACGGTAGTAGGTCCATAAATTTTTGCGCCAAGCTTTATAACGCCGTTATTACAAAGCGCAAATGGGCCTCTAATTATACTACCTTCCATAATCTCAGCATTTTTACCAATGTAAATTGGGCCAGAATTAGCATTTAATGTTGCAAAATTTAGCTTTGCCCCTTTTTCAATAAATATATTTTCTGGTGCTATGGTATTGACAGTAGCTGGAATAGGTTGAGATGTTCTGTTTTTGGTAATAAGCTCAAAATCATCTTGGATAGCTTTACCGTTTTTTGAAAAAATATCCCAAGTATGTTCTATTTTGGTAACATCTCCTTTATATTCTATACTTTCAAAATTTGAAAAATCGCTGACTTCTTCACCTTCTTTTACGAAAAAAGCAATAACATCTTCATCCTTAAATAAGGCTTGATTATAAGTAAGGTTTTTGATAATCTCAGCTATTCCCATATTAGGAAGAAATGAAGCGTTTATCATAATATTCTCTTCCATTTCTACCATTGGAAATTTTTCTGATAGGTAATCTTCCGTAACGGTTGTAGCGGTATAATCCAGGTAGGATTCCCATTTTTCCCTAACGGTCAAAATCCCAATTCTAATATCCGCAACAGGTCTTGTATAAGTAAAAGGCAAAAGGTTATTACGGTAAGGTCCGTCAAAAAGTATGTAATTCATAGTCTTTAAGGTGTTTATTGAGATGCCTTTTCATTAGGTTTTGTAAAAATAAAAAAGCCTTTCCGCATTGGAAAGGCTTTTTGATATTCTTTAATAAACGTAGCTTACTTTTTAAACTTCGCATATTTGTTCTTGAACTTATCAATACGTCCTGCAGTATCAACAAGTTTAGATTTACCTGTGTAATAAGGATGAGATGTTCTTGATATCTCCAATTTTACCAAAGGATATTCAACACCATCAACCTCAATAGTTTCACTTGTATCAGCTGTAGACTTACTTAAAAACACATCATCGTTTGACATATCCTTGAAAGCAACTACTCTATAATTCTTTGGATGTATATCTTTTCTCATCACTAATTCTGTATTAATTTTTCGAGGTGCAAATTTAGTTATTTTTTATAAAACCACAACCTTTTCCAACTTTTTTATTTTACTAAAAATTTGTAACAAATGGTTATTTTTACATACCTACTAACCGATTACTAATTAACTCACTATAATCATGGAAAAATCTTTAAAATCAATTGCTGTAAATTACGGAATCTATTTAGGGCTAATCTTAAGCTTAAGTACCATTTGCTGTTATTTGATAGACCTTGCGCTGTTTAACAATTTGTGGATTCTTTTAATTACTGTTGGTGCGGTGATAGTTTTAGGAACAATGTCTATTCTAAAGGTAAAAAACGCATTGGGTGGCTTTATCTCTTTTAAACAAGCGTTCTCCTCATATTTCATAACTATTGCTTTTGGGCTTTTTATAAGCACAGTAGTTTACTTCACTATTTTTGGAATAGTAGACACTGACGCCGCGCAAGTCTTGGCAGACCAACAAATTGAAAGGCAAATCGAAAGCATGGAAAATTGGGGTGCACCTCAAAGTGTTATTGATGAGACTTTAGTTAAACTTGAAGAAACAGATCAATTCTCAATTGGCAATATGGCTCTGGGCTACTGTGTTTATTTGGTGATTATGTCAATCATTGGTCTTATAGTTGCAGCGGTAACTAAACGTAATGACCCTAATGCTGTTTAAATATTTTATTTACTTTTGAATTCTACTGACAAGAATTCAAAATACATGGATATATCCGTTGTTATTCCACTTCTAAACGAAGCAGAATCGCTTAAAGAATTACACCATTGGATTGCAAAAACAATGCAAGCCAATGGTTTTTCGTACGAGCTTATTTTTATTGATGACGGAAGTACCGATAACTCTTGGGATACTATTATTCAACTCTCTGAAACAGATAGCTCCGTTAAAGGCATCAGGTTTTTAAAAAACTTTGGAAAATCTCAAGCACTTCATGCCGGCTTTGCGAAAGCTGTTGGAAATGTCGTCATTACAATGGATGCCGATTTGCAAGATAACCCAGAAGAAATCCCAGAATTATTCCAAATGATTACCGAAGATAATTTTGATCTGGTTTCCGGTTGGAAAAAAAAGCGGTACGATTCTGTAATTGCCAAAAATCTTCCATCAAAATTATTCAATTGGGCAGCCAGAAAAACATCTGGTCTCAAACTTCACGATTTTAATTGCGGGCTTAAAGCCTATAAAAATATTGTTGTCAAGCACATTGATGTTAATGGGGAAATGCACCGCTATATTCCTGTATTGGTAAAAAATGCGGGCTTTACCAATATCGGTGAAAAAGTGGTAAAACATCAAGCCCGTAAATATGGTAAAACAAAATTTGGTATGAGCCGTTTTATAAATGGTTTTTTAGACCTATTGACCATTTGGTTTGTATCACGCTTTGGAAAACGTCCAATGCACCTCTTTGGTGCTTTAGGCGTTATTATGTTTTTAATCGGTTTTGGGTTTGCAACGTATTTAGGAATTGACAAACTGTATTTCAATCCAGATGGACGCTTAATTACCCAAAGGCCACAGTTTTATCTGGCATTGGCCACAATGATTATTGGCTCACAATTTTTTATAGCTGGCTTTTTAGGTGAGTTGGTATTGCGCTCTCAAAAGGATACAAAACGCTATCTTATAAAAGAACACCTTAACCTTTCCTAAGTTGAAGTTAGGAATTCAATAACGTAATGCATTAAATCAAATGGCTAATATTGTACATTTGTATATCATAAATTTAGCAGAACCGTTATGTCCAATATACAACCAGAAATTTTAGATAAAGCCAATCATTGGCTAACACCAATATTTGATAGCGAAACCCAACAAAAGGTTAAAGACTTATTGTCAAACAACCCAAAGGAATTAAATGAGAGTTTTTATAAAAACCTAGAATTTGGAACTGGTGGCATGCGTGGCGTTATGGGCGTTGGCACAAACCGAATAAATAAATATACGCTTGGCAAAAACACTCAAGGCCTAAGCAACTACCTCTTAAAATCGTTTCCAGACCAAAGCATAAAAGTGGCTATAGCTTATGATTGTAGACACAATAGCAAAACCTTTGGAAAAATTGTAGCCGATGTATTTTCTGCAAACGGAATTAAAGTGTATTTGTTTGAAGATTTAAGACCTACACCAGAATTATCTTTTGCGCTTAAGCACCTCAATTGCCATTGTGGTATTGTGCTAACGGCATCACACAATCCACCAGAATACAATGGTTACAAGGTGTATTGGCAAGATGGCGGACAATTGGTGCCACCACAAGATGCTGAAATTATTTCAGAAATCAATACCATAGATTATGGGCAAATTAATTTTAAAGCCAATACAGATTTAATTGAAATGATAGGAACAGCCATTGATGACGTTTTCATTTCGAATTCTGTAAAAAACGGAAGTTTCTACACAACCCAAGAGGCCAGAGAAAATTTGAATATTGTTTTTACATCGCTTCATGGCACTTCAATAATGTCTATTCCTGAAACCCTGAAACGTGCTGGCTATACCAACGTTTCTATTGTTGAAGAACAACGTGAACCTAACGGAGATTTCCCAACGGTTGTTTCGCCAAATCCAGAAGAACCCGAAGCCTTAAAAATGGCGGTGGAGCTCGCCAAAAAAACAGAAGGTGATATTGTTATTGGCACAGATCCAGATTGCGATAGATTGGGTGTTGTAGTAAGAAATTTAAATAATGAACTGGTAATCCTTAATGGAAACCAAACCATGATTCTTATGACGGACTTTTTGTTGCAACAATGGAAAAAAGAAGGTAAAATTAACGGCAGTCAATTTATTGGTTCTACAATAGTTTCTACACCCATGATGCCCGTTTTGGCAAATGCTTACAATGTTGAGTGTAAAATTGGCTTGACAGGTTTTAAATGGATTGCTAAAATGATTAAAGATTTCCCAGAACTCGATTTCATTGGTGGTGGCGAAGAAAGTTTTGGGTTCATGGTTGGTGATTTTGTAAGAGATAAAGATGCAGTAACGTCTACCCTTTTGGCTTGCGAAATTGCCGCACAAGCTAAAGCCGAAGGCAAAACCATGTACCAACGCTTAATTGAACTTTATATTGAGCATGGCTTTTACAAAGAGCGCTTAGTGTCATTGACTAAAAAAGGTATTGAAGGTGCACAGGAAATAAAACAAATGATGGTTGATGCCAGGGAAAATCCACTTAAAGAAATTAATGGTGAGCAAGTGGTCTTGGTTGAAGATTATCAGCTTTCCGTTTCAAAAAACCTTCAAACGGAAGAAACAACGCCTATTACTATTCCAAAATCAAACGTACTCATATATTATACTGAAAACGGAACCAAAGTAGCATTGCGCCCAAGTGGTACCGAACCAAAAATTAAATTCTACATTAGTGTAAATACACAACTAGACAATGTGTCCGATTTTGAAAAAACGGAGCAGTTGTTGGAATCTAAGATTGATGCAATTTTAAACGACCTCAATTTATAGATGAATTACTTCAAGCAAATTATACGCTTTGCAATGCCATACAAAACCTATGGCATAATCAATGTTATATGTAATATTTTCTATGCGCTTTTTTCAGGTTTGTCTTTTATGGTGCTAATGCCATTGTTAGAAGTCTTATTTAAAAAGGATGCCGAAAAAATCACGGAAAAACCAACCTATAATGGCTTCACGGAATTTGCCGATTATTTTAGCGACAGCTTAAATTTTTATATCGGCAACCTTGCTGGGTCTGATGCCTCAAAGGCACTCACTTTTGTGATCATATTGATTTTAGGTGTTTTCTTTTTGAAAAACCTTTTCAACTACTTGGCCATGTATTTCATTACGTTTTTACGTAATGGCGTACTGAAAGACCTTCGTAATGCGCTTTACCAAAAAACTGTTGATTTACCGGTTTCATTCTATTCAGAAAAACGAAAAGGTGATATATTAGCTCGGTTTGGAACAGATGTCTTGGAAATTCAACATTCATTTTTGTCCATTTTAGAATTACTGTTTAGAGAACCTTTGACCATTATATTTACCATTTTATTTATGCTTACCATTAGTGTTAAGCTTACGGTTTTTGTGTTTATTTTTATACCAATTTCTGGGTTTATCATTTCATTGATTGGTAAGAGTTTAAAGCGAAAGTCAGATAAAGTGCAAACCGAACAAGGTACATTTTTATCTATACTAGAAGAAACTTTAGGTGGCTTAAAAGTGATTAAAAGCTACAATGCCGAGCATAGCTTTTTTACCAAATTTAAAAACTCCACAAGCCGTTTCTTCAAATTTTCAAATTCATTATTAAACAGAACCAACTTGGCAAAACCCACTTCAGAGTTTTTAGGTATTGCCGTAATAGGCGTTTTGCTTTGGTTTGGCGGACGTATGGTTTTGGTTGACGGCACGCTTGAAGGCGAGCAGTTTTTAACTTTTATGGGCTTGGCGTACAACATACTTACGCCTGCAAAAGCCATTAGTAAAGCTAGTTACAGTGTTAAAAAAGGAAATGCGGCTGCGGAACGTGTTTTGGAAATTCTCAATACAAAATCGCCACTGGAAGATGCACCAAATGCTATTTCAAAAACTACTTTCGACAAAAACATAGAATTGCAAAACTTATCCTTTAAGTACGAAGATGATTTGGTACTCAAAAACTTCAGCTTAAGTATTCCTAAAGGAAAAAGTGTAGCATTAGTGGGCCAATCTGGTAGCGGAAAAAGTACCATTGCCAATTTGGTAACACGTTTTTACGATGTAAATGAAGGCAACATTGCTATTGACGGAAATGATATCCGTGATTTAACAAAAAAATCGCTTCGTCAATTAATGGGACTAGTAACACAAGATTCCATCTTGTTTAACGATACTGTTGCCAACAATCTCAGAATTGGTAAAGAAAATGCAACTGACCAAGAAATTAAAGATGCTCTAAAAATTGCAAACGCATGGGAATTTGTAAAAGACCTTCCAAATGGTATTGACACCAATATTGGTGATGCTGGCGGAAAGCTCTCTGGCGGACAAAAGCAACGCTTAAGCATAGCGCGAGCTGTACTTAAAAATCCACCAATTATGATTTTGGACGAAGCCACTTCAGCTTTGGATACGGAAAGTGAAAAATTAGTTCAAGTTGCCCTAGAAAACATGATGAAAAACAGAACATCGATTGTAATTGCACATCGTTTATCCACTATCCAAAATGCAGATACTATTGTGGTTATGAATAAAGGGAAAATTGCCGAGCAAGGTACGCACCAAGAACTTTTAGCCAAAAACGGCGTTTATAAAAAGTTGGTGGAAATGCAGAGCTTTGAATCTTAAAAAGATTAGTCTTTTAGTTGGTTAACAATAGTTTCAAACTCTTTTTGAAGTTCCAAAAGCTCCCCTACTTTTACCAAATAATTGTTATAATATAATGAATGGTGATACCCTACTTTATTTCTATAATCTGAACTTAATTGATATTCAAAATACGCATCATTATCCTTATTTTTCAAAAAATCAGTAAACCAACCATAGTTATCACGCCAATATTCTAAATTCTTATTTAAATCCTGGATTAAATTATCCTCTTGGTGCTCTAATTCCTTCAACTTTATAGCATAACTATTCACAAAGGAAGACAAGGCATCATCAGTAATTGTCAAATTTTGGGCCTGAATTTTTAAGGCATTAAAACCCTCTAAATTTGGGCGAAACAAACTAACACCACTAATTAAATAGCGACAGTCAGATTTACAAATTTTCAATGAATCTATAGTAATGGTTTCATTCATAAAGCCGTTAAATATAGGTTTAAGCCCATCATAACGCACTTTTATTTCACCGACAAGTTCTTGATCTTTTTTAAAGTCATCTAAAATTTTACTCAAAATCTTATTTCTCGCCTCAATATTATTTTGGTCAGTCGTACATTTATTAATGGATACCGCTATTAAAACCCCAATAACGATAAGCACTATTTCACCAATAGCATATCTATAATAAGTTTTGGCATTTTTATCAAACAAGGATTTTAATCTTAATTTCTTAAACAGCATTAATTGTATTTTGAAATAACTAAATTAAACCTTTTAAATGAAAAGTGGTCTAATCTAAAAATTGAAACTTGACCAACGAAACGCAACTTATACAGCAGCTCCAAAACGCAAATACAAAAGAGTCTGCATTTAGGGAACTATTGTCGCTTTACAAAGAGCGATTGTATTGGCATATCCGTAAAATTGTGATAAGCCATGACGACGCCGATGATGTACTCCAAAACACGTTTATTAAAGTATACCGAAGCATTGACAAGTTTAAGGGTGAAAGCAAGTTGTATTCATGGTTGTACCGCATTGCCACCAATGAGTCCATTACCCATATAAACAAGAATGCAAAACGCAAGCAAATCAGCAATGAAGAGCTTCAAACCAGAGCCATCAATAATTTGGAAGCTGATGTTTATTTTGAAGGTGACGCTATTCAATTAAAACTTCAAAAAGCCATTTCAATCTTACCACAAAAACAACAATTGGTATTTAATATGAAATATTTTGACGATATGAAATATAAAGAAATTTCAGAGATTTTGGAAACCAGCGAAGGCGCTTTAAAAGCCTCATACCACATAGCCGTAAAAAAAATCGAAACCTATTTAACTAGAAATTAAACCATTTTAATTATTTAAAGTCAAACCAACAGAAACTGAATTATTTTCAGCTTAAAAATGAAATACGAAAATTTAAATAATATTAAAAAAACAGGCTTCAAAACACCTGATAATTATTTTGAAAGTATTGATGAGACTATTCTTGAAAAAATAGCATCTCAAAAAAAAATTCAAAATATTGATGATCCAGGTTTTAAGGTTCCTTACAACTATTTTGACAATGTTGATAAAACTATTTTGAGTCAACTGAATAGCGATGAAAAAACAAAGGTTATAGCACTTTTCAATAAGAAAAATTTATATTACATAGCTGGCTTGGCGGCATCGCTACTCATTTTTGTTGCAATATTTTTTAACAATACCACAAATGAAGAACTATCTGTAGACGTTGTTGAGAGCTACCTTGAAAACAGAAATCTCACCAGTTACGAACTGGCACAATTACTCAGTGAAGCAGAAATTTTAGATGAAGATTTTACAATTACCGAAACAGATTTTGAAGAAGAAAACCTTGAAGCGTATCTTTTAGAAAACACAGACATAGAATCCATTTTAAACTAAGACCTATCATATGAAAACACTTTTACACATATCCGTATTACTAATTGGCCTTGTAGCTTTTTCACAACCAGGAGGTGAACGAATGAAAGAGCGCATAAAGGCACAAAAGGCAACCTTCATAACAAATGCGCTTGATCTCACAACAGAAGAAGCACAAAAATTTTGGCCTATTTATAATACGTATGACGATACATCCGAAAAAATACGCAGGAAGGATTTAAGAAACATCAAGCAAAAAATGCGTCAAAACCCCAACATGTCTGATGCCGAAGCTAACGACATGCTTAAAGACTTGATTGATGCAGAGACACGCTTGTTTCAATCCAAAATACAATTACTAAACGATCTTAAAGGCGTTATTCCGGCCAATAAAATTATTAAGCTGAAAGCGGCCGAAGATGAATTTAACAGAAAGCTTTTGGATAGGCTCAAAGAATTTAGAAACAAAAGGCCTCGTGGAAAAGATTGATTGATTACCAATATATAAAAGCTAAAGTTAATTCTTTAGCTTTTTTTACGCTTAAAAACCAGCTTGCTGATGCGCCCATTTCCTGCTGCAAATGCTATGCTATCATTTAAGAAACGAATGGTGTAAAAACCTTCATCGCTTAAATGTGTCCATGTTTCGCCTGCATCACTAGTATAATCAATGCCTTTAAAGCCTATGGCTACTAATTCTTTAGCATCACTATTTGGAACATACTGCACACAACTTCTGTAACCTGGTGATTTTCCATCTGCAACAACTTTCCAAGTTTTACCACCATCAGAAGTTCTAATCTTGTTCGCGTTTTTAGCATCAGGTGTTGTGTAATCGCCACCAATGGCAAAGCCATTTAATTCATCATAAAAATCCAAAGAGTACATGCCTGTGGTTGCTGCACCCTGAATAATTGGTGTGTCAAATACTTGCCAAGTGTTTCCTTTATCTGGTGAGTATAAAATTCTGCTCGCTTTTCCGCCAGTAGCAACCCAAGTATTGTTTCCAACTATGGCAATATTAGTATCACTCGCCGCAAAAGCGGCTTCGCCATCTTTGGCTTTGGGCAATTGGTCACACTGCACTTTTTGCCACGTTTCACCAGCATTGCGCGTAATAATAACACTAATACAATCGTCTGTTGGGTCGCCAATGGCAATACCTTCTTCATCGTTCCAGAACTCCATTGAGTCGTAAAAAACTTTTGGATGATTTTCTTCATATACAATTTTGGTTTTCTCTTTATCAGCATCCAAACTATAAATCAGTGCCGGATTGCCAATGGTAATACCATAACCAAACTTCTCTCCTACTGCCAATGCACGGAAATTGAGTTTCAGGGAATCTGATCCTAATTGAATTTTATGATTGTAGATGTCATTATCTTTTAGTGAATCTACATGCTTGTACATGCGTTTTGGCAAAAGCACACCAAAATCTCCGTTAGATGTCAAGTAAACCGGAACAACTTCATTCATTGTAACCAATTCCAAAGCCCTGACATTTAAAATTGAATCAACAACAATATCTTCAATTATAACAGATTCAATTGGGTTAGAAACTTTGCCATTACAAAGAAAAATTCCAACTAAGGTGATTAGCATAACAGGTGTAAACTTTAAAAGATACTTCATTTCAATTTTATAATTAAATGGTTGCTACTGAAAAAAGCTTTTGCAAGCATAAAGTTAAGGGTAAATTTCAGATACGCTAAAATATGAGTAATCATGATTAACTTTCAACATTTATTATACCTTTGCACGGCTTAATAAATATCCATGCGACTTCACCGAAATTTATGTTTTGCTGTTATTGATGGTTTACACAAAATCTTCAATGAAAGTAAGTATGCCGACAAGGTTGTGCAGCAATTGCTTAAACGCGATAAACGCTGGGGCAGTCGCGATCGTGGTTTTATTGCAGAAACCGTATATGAAATAGTCCGCTACAAAAGGCTTTATGCTGAAATAGCAGATGTAAAAGCACCTTTTGATCGTGATAATCTTTGGCGTCTTTTTGCTGTATGGGCTACATTAAAAGGCATACGGTTACCCGATTGGAAATATTTTGAAGGCACACCAACCCGAAAAATAAAAGGCCGTTTTGATGAGTTGTCTAAAATACGAAAGTACCGCGAGTCTATTCCGGATTGGATGGACAAACTTGGCGTTGCAGAACTTGGAGAAAGCACATGGACAAAAGAAATAGAAAAGCAAAACCAGCAAGCCGATGTTATTCTTCGGGTAAATACCTTAAAGACAAACAAAAAAGATTTGCAACTGAAATTGCAATCCGAAGATATTGAAACCGAGTTTTTACCAAATTATCCTTGGGCATTGCGCTTAAAAGAACGCGCCAACGTGTTTAAAACCGAAGCTTTTAAAAATGGCTGGTTCGAAGTTCAAGATGCCTCATCGCAATTAGTTGCTGACTTTTTGGATGTTAAACCTGGAATGAAAGTGGTTGATGTTTGTGCTGGCGCTGGCGGCAAAACGCTACATTTAGCCACGCTAATGCAAAACAAAGGGCAAATAATTGCAATGGATATCTACGAAAGTAAACTCAAAAAACTAAAAGTTAGAGCACGACGAAACGGTATTCATAATATTGAATTAAAAACTATTGATTCTACAAAACCGATAAAGAAATTACATAATAAAGCCGACAGGCTACTAATTGACGCACCATGCTCTGGCTTAGGTGTTTTACGTAGAAACCCAGACGCCAAATGGAAGTTGCAACCAGATTTTATTGAGAACATAAAACAAACCCAATCGCAGATACTTGGTCAATATTCCAAAATGGTAAAACCTGGTGGCAAAATGGTCTATGCTACGTGCTCAGTTTTACCATCGGAAAACCAAAACCAAATTAATGATTTCTTAAATTCGGATATTGGGAAAGATTTTACCTTTGTTAACGACAAAAAGATTTTAGCGCATAAGTCTGGATTTGACGGATTTTACATGGCGTTATTGCAAAAAAACACAAATTAACATGAAACAGTTTTACAATTTAGCATTATTATTTACTTCGCTTCTCGCTTTTGCACAACCACCAGCAGGTTATTATAATAATGCTACCGGAACTGGTTATACCTTAAAATCACAACTCAAAACCATTATAACAAACGGACATACTTGGAATAACAATAGTTATGACAATTTGTACACAATTATTTACCCAAACTCTGATGTAGATAATTATTACGAAGTAGATGGCACGTTGTTAGATATTTATACCGAAAACCCAAGTGGTCCCGAAACGTCATATTCCATTGCTAATAATATCTGTGGCGGAATGATATCAGCCGAAGGGCAATGCTATAACAGAGAGCATATTTTCCCTCAGGGATTTTTCAACAATAACGATAGCCAGCCTATGGTGTCGGATGCACATCACGTTATACCAACTGATGGCTTTGTAAATAATGGCCGAAGCAATTATCCGTTTGGTGTTGTAACTAATGTAAATACAAGTTATTCCAATGGCTCTCGTTGGGGTACTGGGAATAATTTTGGTTACACGGGCAGAGTATTTGAACCAATCGATGAGTTTAAAGGCGACGTTGCCAGGATGCTATTGTACTTTGCCGTACGTTATGAGGACGATTGGAATAATATGGGCTGGAGTTCACCATCAACACAAAACAACCCACTAAACGGTACAAGCGATCAGTTTTATGAAACATGGTATGTAAACTTGTTACTAGACTGGCATAATAACGATCCTGTTAGCCAGCGAGAACAAGATAGGAATGATGTAATTTTTCAGCTTCAAGGTAACAGAAACCCTTTTATAGATAATCCTGCTTACGCAAATGCCATCTGGAATCCAAACCCTGACAACCAAGCGCCAACAGCGCCAACGAATCTTGTAGCTTCAAATCCAACCACAAATAGTATTGATTTGTCATGGACAGCATCAACTGATAATATTGGCGTAACATCATATGATATATTTGTAGATGGTGTGAATACTACAAGTACTTCTAACACATCCATAACAATTACAGTTTTAGCTGCAAACACAGAATTTTGTTTTACTGTTTTTGCTGTCGACGCGGCCTTAAACACGTCAATGTCAAGTAATCAAGCTTGTGAAACAACTTTGACCGGAACCACGACTACCAACGAGCTCTTTATTTCAGAATATGTTGAAGATGGTAATAACAAAGCTATAGAAATTGCTAATTTCACAGGTGCCGCAGTTAGTTTAACCGATTACACTTTAGCTAGAGACGTCAATAGTGGTGGTAGCTTTGGTACACCTTTACAATTAATGGGTACTATACAAAATGGTGATGTCTTTGTTATTGCAAGAGGAAATGCGCCATCGGCTACGATTCAGAGTGCGGCAGACCAATTATCCAGTGCTGATGCTATGTCTTTTAATGGTGACGATCCTGTTGGGTTGTTTAAAGGTGGTACCTTGCTAGACGTTTTTGGAAATGTGGGTGGCATGGATGATTTTGAAGATGTTGTTTACAGAAGAAAGTCATCTGTAGCAGGACCAACCACTGTTTTCAATTTATCAGGTGAATGGGATATGTTTCCTGAAACAAGTTTAGAAAACCTAGGAAGCCATACACAGATTTTAAATTCCAATGACTTTGATTTGAATGAAATTAAAGTATTTCCCAACCCAGCAAAGTCAAGAATTACAATTAGCTTAAGTAACTCTGATGAGGCTAAAGTTGAACTTTATAATATACTTGGAAATAAAGTTTTAACCGCAAGAGTAGTTGACAATCAACAAATTGGGTTGCAACACATTTCAAGTGGTGTGTATCTTTTAAAAATTGAGCAAGCTGGCAGATTTACAACAAAAAAACTGATAATAGACTAGACTAATACTTTTGGTTTTTTGACTTAAATTGTTCAAAACCTTTTTAATAACTGGTTATATCGGATATGTTTTATCCATAAACATATTTAGAAATTAAATTAACTTTGTGTTTTTATTTTTCACACCAAACACAACACATAAATGATTCATTTCTTTGGAAACCAAAACAGTAAAGTTTTTGCTGTTCAAGCCACAAAAGAATTGTCAACTGAAACAGTAGCTAAATTAACATGGTTATTTGGCGACCAACCTAATATAGAACAAGCATCAATCGATGCTTTTTTTGTTGGCCCAAGAGCTGCAATGATAACACCTTGGAGTACAAATGCAGTTGAAATTACCCAGAATATGGGAATAGATGGCATTATACGTATTGAAGAATTTATGTCTTCAACAGAAGATTTCAAGGATTATGATCCTATGATTTCTGAAAAATACAAAGGATTAAATCAAGATATTTTTTCCGTTGATATTCAGCCAGAAGCTATTAAAGATATCATTGATATTGAAGCTTATAATCAAAAGGAAGGTTTGGCTTTAAGCAAAGAAGAAGTAAGCTATCTTGAAGGTGTGTCAAAAAAGATTGGCAGACCATTAACTGACTCTGAAGTATTTGGATTTTCTCAAGTTAATTCAGAACACTGTAGACATAAAATATTCAATGGTACTTTTGTAATTGATGGTGAAGAGATGCCAACCTCATTATTCAAATTAATAAAAAAGACTTCCGAAGCACATCCAAACGATATTGTATCCGCTTACAAGGATAATGTTGCATTTATAAAAGGACCCGTGGTTGAACAATTTGCTCCAAAGCGTGCTGATGTGCCAGATTATTATACGGCTGAAGATTTTGAATCTGTGATTTCTTTAAAAGCAGAAACTCACAACTTCCCTACTACAGTAGAGCCGTTTAATGGTGCAGCAACCGGGTCTGGTGGAGAAATCAGAGATAGATTAGCTGGCGGAAAAGGTTCAATTCCATTAGCAGGAACAGCTGTTTACATGACATCATATTCCAGACTAGAAGAAGAACGACCGTGGGAAAAGGCATTTCCTGAACGTAAATGGCTCTATCAAACCCCAATGGATATTCTTATAAAAGCCAGTAATGGCGCTTCTGATTTTGGAAATAAATTTGGGCAGCCATTAATCTGTGGTTCTGTCTTAACTTTTGAGCACGAGGAAAAAACCGAGCGTCTTGGTTTTGACAAAGTAATTATGTTGGCTGGTGGTATTGGTTATGGCAAAAAAGACCAAGCACTTAAAGACGTTCCAAAAACTGGAGATAAAATTGTAATTCTTGGTGGAGACAACTACCGCATTGGTATGGGTGGTGCAGCGGTATCTTCTGCAGATACTGGTGAGTTCGATACTGGAATTGAATTAAATGCTGTACAACGCTCCAATCCAGAAATGCAAAAGCGTGTTTCGAACGCTATAAGAGGTATGGTGGAAAGCGATGAAAACTTTATTGTCTCCATACATGACCATGGTGCAGGTGGGCATTTAAACTGTTTATCAGAACTTGTTGAAGATACTGGTGGTAAAATAAACCTTGACAAATTACCAATTGGAGACCCTACCCTTTCGGCTAAGGAAATTATAGGTAACGAATCTCAAGAACGAATGGGATTAGTGATTTCCAAAGACCATCTGGATATCCTACATAAAATAGCAGATAGAGAACGCTCACCAATTTATGATGTAGGTGATGTAACAGGAAATGATAGATTTACATTTGAGTCAAAAACCAAAGGTGATAAACCGATGGATTTAGCTCTAGAGGATATGTTTGGCAGTTCGCCAAAAACCATTATGAATGACTCTAAGATCGAAAAGGAGTTTATCGGAATTTCATATGACACCGATAATTTTTATGATTATTTGGATCAAGTCATTCAATTAGAAGCAGTAGCTTGTAAAGATTGGTTAACAAACAAAGTAGACCGTTGTGTTGGTGGTAAAGTTGCAAAACAACAATGCGCAGGTGCCTTACAATTACCTTTAAATAATGTTGGAGTAATGGCATTAGACTTTAAGGGAAAAGAAGGTATTGCCACATCAATTGGCCACTCTCCTATTTCTGGCTTAATTAATCCTGAAGCAGGTAGTCGTAATTCTATAACAGAAGCCCTAACAAATATTATTTGGGCACCACTTAAGGATGGGCTTAAAAGTGTGTCACTCTCCGCAAATTGGATGTGGCCCTGCAGAAATGAAGGTGAAGATGCAAGATTATACGAAGCTGTAAAAGCAGTTTCTGACTTTGCAATTGATTTAGGTATTAATGTACCAACAGGGAAAGATTCGCTTTCAATGAAGCAGAAATACCCTGAAGGTGACGTCGTCGCACCTGGAACAGTAATAATTTCTGCAGCTGGAAACTGTAATGATATTTCTAAAGTTGTGGAACCTGTGTTTCAAAAAAATAAAGGCGCTATCTATTACATTAACATATCGCAGGATTCATATAAACTTGGTGGGAGTTCATTTGCACAAATCAATAATAAGATTGGTAGCAATACACCGAATGTATTGGATGCTAGTTATGTAAAAACGGTTTTTAATACCATTCAATCTTTAATAAAACAAGATAAAATTGTTGCTGGTCATGATGTAGCTTCAGGCGGTTTAATTACAACACTTTTGGAAATGTGTTTTGCCGATAATAATCTAGGAGCCGAAATAGATCTAACAGCTCTCGGTGAAAAAGATGGTTTCAAAATACTTTTTGCAGAAAATGCTGGAATTGTTATTCAATCTGAAGACAATTCGGTAGAATCAGAATTATCAAATGCTTCTATTAATTTCCATAAAATTGGCGAAGTTACTGAAAGTGATGTGCTAGGTGTAATCAATAACAACCAAGTCTATACAATGACCATTTCTAGATTAAGAGATGTATGGTATAAAACTTCTTTTTTACTCGATAAAAAACAAACAGTAAACAACTTAGCTACTGAACGTTTTAATAACTACAAGAATCAACCACTTAAGTACAAGTTTCCAGAGCACTTTACCGGGCAACTTAAAGGCGTTACTTCAAGTGATTTTTCGAAGAAAAATAATATCGAGAAGCCAAAAGCAGCCATTTTAAGAGAAAAAGGAAGTAATTCTGAACGTGAAATGGCCAATGCTATGTATTTAGCAGGATTTGATGTTAAGGACGTCCACATGACCGATTTAATATCTGGCAGAGAAAATTTAGAGGATATTCAGTTTCTTGGTGCTGTTGGTGGCTTTAGTAATAGCGATGTTTTAGGTTCTGCAAAAGGTTGGGCTGGCGCCATTAAATACAACAAAAAAGCAAATGAGGTCATTAAAAACTTCTTTGAGCGTGAAGACACTTTATCCGTAGGTATTTGTAACGGTTGTCAATTATTTATGGAGCTCGAAGAAATCTATCCTGAACATGATATCCATGGAAAAATGGTTCATAATGATTCCCAAAAACATGAAAGTAGTTTTACGTCTGTAAAAATTCAGGATAATAATTCGGTTATGCTTTCTTCCTTAACAGGTTCTACACTTGGCGTTTGGATTTCACATGGCGAAGGTAAATTTGATTTACCTTATGCTGAAGATAAATACAACATTGTTGCGAAATATGGATATGAAGGTTATCCGGCAAATCCAAATGGATCTGATTACAATACTGCAATGCTATGCGATAAAACAGGCAGACATTTAGTAACAATGCCACATATTGAAAGATCTACTTTCCAATGGAATTGGGCACATTATCCCGAAGGTCGCAAAGACGAAGTATCGCCTTGGCTAGAGGCTTTTGTTAATGCAAGAAAATGGATTGAAGATCTGTCTTAAAAAGTTATGGCAACTTCAAAACCTTTAATTAATCAGCAGTTATTGCACTATCGGTTTTATGGGAGTTTAAATTAACAGTACGTTTCAACAATAATGAAATAGCAAACGCAATCAAAAACAAGCCCGAAAAGACCTTAAATGTAATATCCAATGACCCTGTTGTTGTTTTCACATAATTATAGATTGATGGCCCCAAAAGTCCTGCGATTCCTTTAGATATTAAAACCATACCTAAAATAGATTCCAAATGTTTTGTACCAAATAGATCACTTAAAAACGCTGGAAGCGTCGCAAATGCGCCACCATAAATTGTTATGATAAGCATAAGCACTCCAAGAAACACAAATTCCTGACCTAACTGTGCCAAAACATAAAATGCAATCATTTCAATTATAAAGAAGATTATATAGGTAAATGGTCTTCCAAAAAAATCTGAAAATGCAGACCAGAAAATTCGTCCCAACCCATTAAATGCCCCTATTAAGCCTACTACACCAGCAGCTTGCATAGGTGTATATCCCAAATGTAATTGTGAGATTTGACTAGCTTCTGAAATAAGAGCTATACCACAGCATATATTTATAAACATCATCAACCAGATGTAATAAAAGAACTTTGATTTTAAGGCTTGTCTGGCCGTTAATTCTTCTGTATTTTGTTTTATTGAAATTGATTTATCTTCTTGGGCATTTTTAATACTATAGTCTTCCGGTGGGTTTTCGATATAAGATGCAGCTAAGAGAATAAAAAAAGCGTAAATAATGCCCAATATGTAAAATGTAATTGGCACACCTATTTGTTCAAATCCGTATTGCATTAAAGGTCCAAAAATCATTGATGCTAAACCAAAAGCCATGATGACTATACCTACCACCAAGCCTTTTCGATCTGGAAACCATTTTACCAAAACACTCACTGGTGTTATATAGCCTATTCCCAAACCAATACCACCGATGATACCATAAGTTATATAAAACAATATTATTGACTCCAAGTGTAAAGCCAAACCAGAACCTAGTATGCCAATGCTATAGCACACACCAGCTACAGCAGAACTCTTCCCTGGTCCTATTTTTGCAACCCAATTACCTAATAATGCGGCTGAAAAACCCATCACCAAAATAGTAATTTGAAATGCCCATTTAACTGTTGAAGCCTCAACAGTTAAAATATTTTTTACTGGATCGGTAATTATAGAAAACGCATAAACAGAACCTATGGAAATATGTATCCCTATGGCGCTTAGCATCATTAACCATCTGTTCTTGAGTTTTTCTTTAATCATAATTTTTCAAAAGTTAATTGATGCTAATTGTCTTAAAATATGGTTTTAAAATATGATAAGCAGCTTGAAGTTCTTCTTCTGTATTTTCTCGAGCATCTTTAAGTTGATAATTCCATCCTAAGGCTTCCCATTTATGGACACCAAGCTTATGGTAAGGTTGAATCTCAAGCTTTTGAATGGTTTTATAATCTTTAAAGTAGTTGCCCATTAAACGTAATTGTTCAGGCGAATCTGTAAATTCAGGAATTAAAACATAACGTAGCCACATTGGTTTTCCTGACTTTTCTCTATGCGTAGATACATTAAATGTAGTTTCTTTGTTTTTTTGACCCGTAATTTTTTGATAACCATTTTCGGTCATAGACTTTATGTCCAACATTACTAAATCGGTATAGTCGTCCATTAATTCTTTAGCAAAATGATTTAAAATTCTACCATTGGTATCTAAAGCTGTATGGATGCCTTCTGCCTTTAGCTTTTGAAACAATGGGATCAATGCTTTTGCTTGCAACAAAGGTTCACCACCAGAAATTGTTACACCGCCATTTTCACCAAAATACGGTTTAGCTTTCATAATAATAGTAAACAATTCCTCCACAGTATAAGGCTTTCCACTATCCATAGCAATTGTATCTGGGTTATGGCAATACACGCATTTTAATTTACAACCTTGTAAAAAAATTATACACCGAACACCTGGACCATCATGAGTGCCAAAGGTCTCTATGGAGTGAACGTTTAATGTGTTATCTGGAGTTTTGATGATTTTGTTTATTTATTTCAGTTCTTTAAGTCGCTTCCGTTGAACTTCTAAATGCATTCTTATGGTGTCATTCAGTTTTTCAGCAGTAAGACCTTTATTTCTGTATTGAAATTCTTGTCCTTCTATATAATCTATCTGTTCTGGTTTTATAAAATTTGGAATTTGCGTCACTACTTTATAGTCTTTTACTGGGTTAAAAAAGATATATCCATCGCAAAATTGTTTTAAGCTGAAATCTGGATACCCATTAATGTAGTATGAGGTTTCACCTTTTAAATCCCCAAAAGGCGTGTCCTTTGTATCAACTCCAAAAGGCATTTGTTTTTGAAATTCATTAATTGAAAATAAGCTGTCTAAAACGCCATCAACAGGCAATACGAAATCCGTTTGATCTTTAGAAGTCCAAGGACCATGCATAAAGATGGTAATGGCTTTATCCCCAATCTTGTTTTTGATTAAATTACCCATGCGCTCTTTTTCATAAACTATGTTTTCATCTTTATTTTTTGGAATATACACAGGTTGGTAAAAGGAAGTGAATGCATGATTAATACCACAATGAATAAGTGCTTTTTCAGACTTGTCCAAAACTTCTTTTTCAATGGCATAAGCAGAATAACCCTCACTTTCATCGAATAGGTCAAAACCACTGAAGACTTTTCTCATGATTTCTGGGTTATCAAAATCCTCTTCTTTATTAACGTGGCTAAAATCCATCACTTCTTGTATACCGAAGATTCTGAATTTTTTAGCATCACTAGGAAGACTTTTATTGAGTTCCCAAGCTTTTTTATAAATATCTATATACTCTTTGTAACCCCAACCCCAATCAGATTTAAACGTAATTTCTTCTGCTAATTGATTATGAAATGTATCGGCAGTAATCAATTTGTTTACCAATTGGGTATCCTCATAGTTTATGAATTCGGTTCCTAAATTATAGATGCCATTTTTATATAACTCCGGAATTAAATCTTCAACAAATTCTACCTGCTGTTTTATCCAATGATTTTCTCCTATAAAAATTACATCATGATCTTTGAACTTATTAATAACGTAGGTGGTTGGTTCAACCCGTTGGTTTTCTAAATAATTGATTAGTGGATGAGTTTTTTCATCTTTTTCAACCGTGTTCTTGCATGAACAAAGAATTAATAATATGGCAATAGTCTTTATTATTTTCATTTTGACCGATATAAAAAAGCACCTAGTTTTTTTTATACCTAAGTGCTTTAGTTGCTATTTACATAGATTCATGGAACGATCTTGAAATCACTTCCAACTGTTGTTCTCTTGTTAATCTTACAAAGTTTACGGCATAACCTGAAACACGTATGGTTAACTGCGGATATTCTTCTGGATGCGCCATAGCATCTAAAAGGGTTTCCTTATCCAGTACATTAATGTTAACATGTTGTGCATTATTTGAAAAATAACCGTCCAAAATCGTTGTTAAATTTTCAACACGAGTTTCAATATCAGATCCTAAAGATTTTGGTACAATTGAAAATGTATTTGAAATCCCATCTTGCGCATCTTCATAATTTATTTTTGCGACAGAATTCAACGAGGCAATAGCTCCCATTTCATCACGACCATGCATTGGGTTTGCACCTGGTGCAAATGGCACCCCTAAAGCCCTACCATCTGGTGTTGCGCCAGTTTTTTTGCCATAAACCACGTTAGATGTTATAGTTAAGACAGATAATGAAGGTTCTGCATTTTTATAAACAGGAAACTGTTTAAGTTCATTATTGAAATCTGCCACAGCTTGAGCTGCAAGATAATCCACAAGATCATCGTCATTTCCATACTTTGGGAATTCACCTTCAATTTTAAAATCGACGGTCAGTCCTTTTTCGTTTCTAATTGGTTTTACTTTTGCATATTTTATTGCGGACAACGAATCGGCTACAATAGATAAACCAGCAATACCATAGGCAATATTTACATGCGGATTTGTATCAATTAAAGCCATCTGAGCTTTCTCGTAATAATACTTATCATGCATGTAGTGAATGATATTCATGGAGTCACTGTAAACTCTAGCAATTTCTTGCATCGCAATTTTGAAGTTAGTCATCACCTTATCAAAATCTAAAACCTCATCTTTATCAATTGGTACACCATCAAAAATTTGTACGCCAGTTAGCTCACATTTACCACCATTTAGAGCTAGTAATAACGTCTTAGCTAAATTGGTTCTGGCACCAAAAAACTGAATGGATTTCCCTAAATCCTGGTGCGACACACAACAGGCGATACCATAATCATCACTATAGCGCACTTCGCGCATTAGTCTGTCATTCTCAAATTGCAATGAAGAAGTTTCTATGGCAACCTTAGCGCAGAACTTTTTGAAGTTATCGGGTAAATCATCAGACCAAAGTATAGTCATGTTTGGCTCTGGTGAAGGTCCTAAATTATAAAGTGTATTTAAGAAACGGTAAGATGTTTTTGTCACTTTTGTCCTACCATCAGAAAACATTCCGCCTATTGCTTCTGTTACCCAAGTAGGATCACCAGCAAATATTTCGTCATAAGCTTTCATTCTTAAATGGCGAACTACTCGCAGTTTCATTACAAATTGATCAATATATTCTTGTGCTTCAGCCTCAGTGATAATACCTTCTTGTATGTCATTCTCAATATAAATATCCAAGAATGTAGATACATTACCCAACGACATAGCCGCACCATCTTGTTCCTTCACTGCCGCCAAGTATGCCATATAAGTCCACTGTACAGCTTCTTGCGCATTTTCTGCAGGTCTGCTTAAATCCAAGTCATACTTATCACCTAAACGCTTCATGGCGTTTAATGCCTTAATTTGTTCAGACACTTCTTCTCTCAACCTAATAACATCATCCGTCATTGGACCAGCAATGTTGGCTAAATCTTCTTTTTTATTTTCAATTAAAAAATCTATACCATAAAGTGCAATTCGCCTGTAATCGCCAATAATTCTTCCTCTAGCATAATTATCTGGTAAACCAGTCAAAATACCGAGAGACCTATATTTTTTTATTTCATCATTATAAGCATCAAAAACGCCATCGTTATGAGTTTTTATATATTTTGAAAACAGTTCGGTTAATTTTTCGTTAGGCTCTAGTCCATGCTCTGACAACGCTTTTTGCACCACTTTAAATCCACCAAACGGCTTCATGGCACGTTTTAATAGCTCATCGGTTTGCAGACCCACTATAACTTCATTTTCTCTATCTATATAACCTGCTTCAAAAGCATCAATTGTAGAAATAGTATCCGTATCAATGCTTCTTACGCCATGATTTTGGCGTTCTTCAAGCATAGCTTTTTTACAAATATCCCATAGCTTTTCGGTTCTTTGTGTAAGACCTTCTAAAAAATCTGATGTTCCATAATATGGCGTTATGTTGTTAAAGACAAAACTCCTTACATTAATATTTTTTGTCCAAAGGCCACTTGTAAATTCTTTTACTTCCATGATAGAAATTGTATTTAATAATCAACTTCTACAAAATTAGAATTGACACTTCTAATTATTAATGATTTTTGTCATGTTTAATAACTCAAAACCTCAATGAAATTAAGCATTAGCTTACGAAAACGTTTGAAATATGGAAACAACAAGGATTGAGATTTTAAAAGAAAATCTAATCATATTTACGTTAACATTCTTTTTTTGACGATTAACGGCATCTACTAAAAAAAAAGCGGTATTCACTAAATTTTTTCAGCCAGAAAATGCATTGTACCTAAGTTTGAGATATAAATAATTCTCAAATTGTTTACAGTATGATAAAATCACTCTGCTTTTCGTTTATCGTTATCTCCTTGATTATTACATCTGGAACTGCACAACAAGCTACATCTACTTCTGCGGGAGATGTTTCTAACCTTAACGGAAGTTTAAGCTATACTATTGGTCAACCTTTTTTTGATGTAGGCTCATCACAAGACGGCATCGTACAGCAAGGCATTCAAAATGTGTACATAATATCTAGCACATTAGATACTGATGAATTAAATCTAAGGTATGATTTTACAGTTTACCCAAATCCTGCGCAAGATGTTTTTCAGCTAAAATTGAAGTCTGTACCTGCTGATGCTGAATTACTTCTTATTGACAGTCTGGGCAAGGTGGTTCTAAAAAAAGAGGTCACTCAAAATATTACAGAGGTCAATCTGACCAATTTAGTGCCATCGCTATATTTTGCCAAACTCAGATCAAGTTCAAGCATCATTTCAACCTTTAAAATCATTAAAAAATAACACTATGAAATCATTTTTACCACTATTCATTTTTTGTTCAATAGTTTTGAACACCTTTGCTCAAACACCAGATGGTTTTAGCTATCAAGCCGTCATTAGAGATAGCTCAGGTAATTTGGTAACCGACAGCCCAATCAGTGTTGAAATTAGCATCTTAGAAGGTTCAGCTATTGGAACTAAAGCCTATACAGAAAGCCATACGGTTAATACAAATGCCAACGGCATATTAAGCCTTGTTATCGGAAACGGAAACGTTATCCTTGGTGACTTAAGCACCATCGATTGGAGTGCAGACGATTATTTTATAAGAACCGATACCGATATTACTGGTGGCACCAATTATACCATACAAACCGTAACACAGCTTTTGAGTGTACCCTATGCCTTACATGCTAAAACGGCAACAACAGTTACACAACCTGTATTGATGGAGCCATATATTTTAGGTAGGTCTAATCATGTAGATAATGGCACATGGAACTTTGGTGGGAAAACAGGTTGGGAAGCAGCCAATGAAGCTTGTAAAGCGAGTTACCCCAACGAACCGTATGCCCGTGCATTTACTAATGAGCAAATTACCCAGGCCATAGTCTTGGGAAATTACTCAGACAACCAAAACTATAACAACGTTTCTTTTTGGGCGATTACTTCTGCACCTACAAATGACTTTACAAATGCACCGGCAACACAATCGATTTACAATAACGCTTTTAACCTAAATTACCAAGCTGGTACAGCGAGAGGTACAAGAGCTACTATAACGTTCAATGCCACTATAGATAATGGTAATCAAAATGTACCTAGAGTCTTTAATGTTCAAACAAATATAGGGGCAAATCAGACATATCCATGCCTATGTGGCACTTATAAACCAGCAGAATAATTCTCAATATAAATCAAAAAAAGCCTTTGACATGTCAAAGGCTTTTTTTGTTTAAGAAATGTTAAAAAACCCTTGACTCACTAAATGTCTGAAAAAATATAACCTAGATTTTCCTATTTTCGTAATTACTTGTCTAATTTTTTGCTAATTCATTATGACAGACATTAAAAGACTTTTCGATTTTCCATATTATCAATTAGAGCATAAACCTAATGCAAAAGCGTTAGTCACAAAATACGATGGTAAATGGACGCCAATGTCCACGCAAGACTATTTAAACAAAGCCAATGCAGTCAGTCGCGCTCTACTGAAAATGGGTGTAAACAAGAATGATAAAATTGCGGTTATCTCTTCAACTAATCGAACAGAATGGAACATCATGGATATTGGTGTATTGCAGTTGGGTGCGCAAAACATTCCTATATACCCTACTATTTCACCCGAGGATTACGAATACGTTTTAAATCATAGTGAGTCAATTTACTGTTTTGTTTCTGATCAAGAAGTTTATGATAAACTTCAAAAAATAATAGCTAAAACAAGTGTCAAAGAAGTCTATTCCTTTGACCATATTGAAGGTTGCAAGCACTATTCAGATTTATTTGAACTCGGCAAAGATGAAAGCAATCAAAACGAAGTTGAAGCCCGAAAAGACGCCGTTGATAAGGATGATTTAGCAACCATAATTTACACCTCAGGAACAACGGGCAAGCCAAAAGGCGTGATGCTGAGCCATTGGAATATAACCAGTAATGTGTTGGATAGTTCACCAAGAGTACCATTACCAGAAACTGGCGAAACTCGGGTTTTAAGCTTTTTACCAATATGCCACATTTTTGAGCGTGTGCTTATTTATGTTTACCAATATGCAGGTGCATCAATTTATTTTGCTGAAGCATTGGACAAAATTGGTGATAACGCCAAGGAAATAAAACCTAACCTAATGAGTGTTGTACCAAGATTATTGGAGAAAGTCTTTGATAAAATAATGCTAAAAGGCGAAGACCTTACAGGTATAAAAAAAGCACTTTTTTTCTGGGCTGTTTCATTAGGTGAGCAATGGCAACCTTACGGTAAAAATGGCGGTTGGTACGAGTTCAAATTAAAAATTGCTAATAAACTCATTTTTAGTAAATGGCGCGATGCACTTGGTGGCGAACTTGGTACAATGGTTTCTGGAAGCGCCGCTTTACAACCAAGATTAGCAAGGGTTTTTGGCGCCGCAGGCATGAAAGTTATGGAAGGTTACGGTTTAACGGAAACATCTCCTGTTGTATCGGTAGGCTACTACAATAATGATATGTACAAAATTGGCACCGTAGGAAAGCCTATACCTAACGTAGAAGTAAAAATTGCTGATGACGGCGAAATATTAATAAAAGGGCCAAATGTTATGCAAGGGTATTTTAAAGATCCTGAAAAAACGGATAGTGTGATGACAGGTGACTATTTTCATACTGGTGACAAAGGTGAGCTGGATGAAGATGGATTTTTAAAAATCACTGGTCGTAAAAAAGAAATGTTTAAAACCTCTGGTGGAAAATACATTATACCAACATTGCTTGAAAATGATTTAAAACAATCCTTGTTTATTGAACAAGTAATGGTCGTTGGTGAAGGCGAAAAAATGCCCTGTGCTTTCATCCAACCAAATTTTGACTTTGTTCGCGATTGGATAGAGCATAAAGAACATAACATCGGTACAACCGAAGCTGAAATTTCAACTTCAGAAATCGTTATAAAGCGAATTCAAAAAGAAGTCGATAAATACAATAAGAATTTTGGTAAATGGGAACAGATCAAAAAATTTGAACTCACCAAAGAAGCTTGGACCATTGACGATGGCCACCTCACACCTACCATGAAAATGAAACGAAGCGTCATCATGGACATCTACAAAGATTTATATGAAAAGATGTATAGAGCTTAACTACATGTAAATCAATACCTAAACAACATCTATTAATTGATTGTTTAATAATAAATTCCTAAATTTATAATCTAACTAAAACTCGATTAATATGAACACAAAAGCGTTTATCATTTCCGGACTTATTGGTGGTATTGTCAATTGGCTATTAGGCTGGCTGTTTTACGGTATCCTCTTTAAAGACTTTTTTCCACCTGCTCAAGAAACAACAGACACCATGGTATTTATACTATTGGGTTGTTTAGCTATGGGCTTTTTTATTGCCTATATTTATGCAAAATGGGCACAAATATCCACGTTTAAAACCGGCGCAACAGCTGGACTCGCAATTGGGTTATTTATGGGATTAATCGCTAACTTTTTCTCAAAAGGTATGGATAATTCCATCGGGTATGACCGCATGGGTATTGATATTGCGATATCATTAGTTATGACAGCAGTTGTTGGTGGTGTAATTGGAGCATTGATCGGGAAATTCAGCCCAAAAGCATCGTAATTATTATAAATAAACCCGTTGTGCATTTTGGTTAAAATTCGTCATTTCGAGTGGTTTTTCACGAATTTGAAGTGAAAAATTGTATCGAGAAATAGAATTTTTACAACAAAAACCCTGTTCTCGATACTTTTCCCTTCGGAAAAAACTCGAACCGACGGTTTTTTTTTAATGCTATTTCATCAAAATACACATCGGGTTAAATAACTAAAATTAAAGACCCAGATTTTCTGGGTTTTTTATTTCAATTTACTATGCGTGCATAATTTTTCCTAAAATACTATGCATGCATAGTATTTTTTTATATATTTGACAAACTAATACGAAAACGATTGAGTTTAAAAGACAAAACAATAGATTATGTACTGAGAACCACATGGTTAGCAGTAAATAAAATGTATAACGAAGAAGCCTCAAAATTCGGTACTACTATGGCAACAGGTTTTGCATTGTTGAGTATTGATCCAGAAAACGGAACTCCTTCAACATCACTCGGTCCAAAAATGGGTATGGAAGCCACTAGCCTATCGCGAACCTTGAAAACCATGGAAGATAAAGGTTTAATTGAACGCAAACCAAATCCAGAAGATGGTCGTGGCGTATTAATCCATCTCACAGCGTTTGGAAAAGAAAAACGTGCCTATTCACGCGATCGTGTTCTTATTTTCAACGAAGCTATTAAGGATAATGTGGCCAACGACGATTTACTTGGCTTTTACAAAGTTGCCGAAAAAATCAACAACATGATTTCCAACAAAAAAATATATAATCAAAAAGAATCTACTATAACTAATGAGTAAACGCAGAATTAAAAAAGTAGCCATTATCGGTTCAGGAATTATGGGAAGTGGTATTGCTTGTCATTTTGCCAATATTGGTGTCGATGTACTATTATTAGATATTGTTCCTCGTGAACTTAACGACAAAGAAAAGGCTAAAGGCTTAACTCTAAATGACAAAGTAGTCCGTAACCGTTTGGTCAATGATGCCTTAACCGCATCGTTAAAGTCGAAACCGTCACCTATTTATCACAAAGGATTTGCCGACAGAATTACAACAGGTAATTTGGAAGATGATATTGTAAAAGTTGCCGATGTCGATTGGATTATGGAAGTCGTTGTTGAGCGTTTAGACATTAAACAACAAGTGTTTGAAAAGCTCGAAAAATACAGAAAACCAGGCACAATTATTTCTTCAAACACGTCTGGTATTCCTATAAAATTCATGAATAAAGGTCGCTCTGAAGATTTCCGAAAGCATTTTGCAGTCACGCATTTCTTCAATCCGCCACGTTATTTAAAGTTGTTCGAAGTTGTTCCTGGTCCAGATTGCAAGCAAGAAGTTACGGATTTCTTAATGGAATATGGCGAAAAATTCCTCGGAAAAACTTCTGTTTTAGCTAAAGATACACCAGCATTTATTGGTAACCGTATCGGTATTTTCGGTATTCAAAGTTTGTTTCACCAAGTAAAAGAATTAGGATTAACGGTTGAAGAAGTCGATAAATTAACAGGTCCAGTTATTGGTCGTCCAAAATCGGCAACATTCCGCACGGTTGATGTTGTAGGACTTGACACTTTGGTGCATGTTGCAAATGGTATTTATGACAATTGCCCAGATGATGAAGCGCACGAACTTTTTAAATTGCCCGATTTCATCAATACCATGATGGAAAACAAATGGCTCGGAAGCAAAACCAAACAAGGTTTTTACAAAAAATCGGTTTCTGCGGAAGGTAAAAAAGAAATTTTGGCTTTGGACTTGGACACCATGGAATATCGTCCATCCAAAAAAGCAAAATTTGCTACGCTTGAATTAACAAAAACTATCGACAAACCAATCGATAGATTTAAAGTTTTAGTTGGCGGAAAAGACAAAGCAGGTGAATTCTACAGAAAGAATTTCGCATCAATGTTCGCTTACGTTCAAAATAGAATTCCTGAAATTTCAGATGAATTATACCGCATTGATGATGCCATGAAAGCTGGTTTCGGTTGGGAAAATGGCCCATTCGAAATTTGGGATGCTATCGGTGTTGAAAAAGGTGTCGAACTTATGAAAGCAGAAGGTCACCAACCTGCAACTTGGGTTACTGAAATGTTGGCTAATGGCGAAACTGCTTTTTATACTGTAAAAGATGGCTCAAGCTATTACTATGATATTCCTGCTAAGGTACAAACTAAAAAACCTGGCCAAGAAGCCTTCATTATTTTAGATAATATCCGCAAATCAAATGAAGTCTTTAAAAATTCTGGCGTTGTGGTTGAAGATTTAGGCGATGGAATTCTTAATGTAGAATTCCAATCAAAAATGAACACCATTGGTGGCGATGTTTTAGCCGGATTAAACAAGGCTATTGATATGGCCGAAAAAGATTTCGACGGTTTAGTAGTAGGAAATCAAGGTGCAAACTTTTCGGTTGGTGCTAACATCGGCATGATTTTTATGATGGCTGTTGAGCAAGAATATGACGAACTCAATATGGCTATCAAATACTTTCAAGATACCATGATGCGCATGCGCTACTCCTCTATTCCAACCATTTCTGCTCCTCATGGCATGACGCTTGGTGGCGGTTGTGAGCTATCCATGCACGCCGACAAGGTAGTTGCAGCTGCAGAAACTTACATTGGTCTGGTTGAGTTTGGCGTTGGTGTAATTCCTGGCGGTGGTGGCTCTAAAGAAATGGCATTGCGTGCCCAAGATACCTTTAGAAAAGGTGATGTGGAATTGAATGTTCTTCAAGAATACTTCTTAACCATTGGAATGGCGAAAGTAGCTACATCAGCTTATGAAGCATTCGACTTAGGTGTTTTACAAAAAGGTAAGGACGTAGTTGTAGTAAACAAAGACAGACAAATTGCTACCGCAAAGGCACATGCGAGATTATTAGCTGACGCTGGTTATTCTCAGCCAGTAAAACGTAAAGACATCAAGGTACTTGGAAAACAAGCTTTAGGCATGTTTTTAGTAGGAACTGACGCGATGGAAGCTAGTCACTATATCAGCGAGCATGACCAAAAAATCGCCAATAAACTAGCTTATGTAATGGCTGGTGGAGACCTGTCTGAACCTACTAAAGTGTCGGAACAGTATTTATTAGATATTGAGCGTGAAGCGTTCTTAAGTCTCTGTACCGAGCGTAAAACGCTTGAACGCATTCAACACATGTTGAAAACTGGAAAACCGCTTCGTAACTAAAAAAGCCCATCTAAATCTTCCCAGTGGGAAGACTTTTAGAATCTAAAACTTTAAAGTTAAAATTGAATTTAGAAATTAAGTAATAACACAAAAAACACCCACAATTAAATTCCCTTTCCTTTGGAAAGGGTTAGGGATAGGCATATGAAAACAGCATACATAGTAAAAGCATACCGAACCGCAGTAGGCAAAGCGCCAAAAGGATTGTTCAGATTTAAACGTGCAGATGAATTGGGCGCAGAAACCATTCAGCACATGATGAAAGAATTACCAAATCTTGACGTGTCACGCATTGACGACGTCATTGTTGGTAATGCTATGCCAGAAGGTTCGCAAGGTCTCAATATGGCACGATTCATTTCATTAATCGGTTTAAATAGCGTTGATGTACCTGGTGTAACGGTAAACCGTTTCTGCTCATCAGGATTGGAAACCATTGGTATGGCAGTCGCTAAAATCCAATCAGGAATGGCAGATTGTATCATTGCTGGCGGTAGTGAAAGCATGAGCTCTGTACCAATGACAGGCTTCAAGCCAGAATTAAATTACGACACTGTAAAAGCTGGACACGAAGAATACTATTGGGGCATGGGAAATACAGCTGAAGCCGTGGCAAACCAGTTTAAAGTTTCTCGTGAAGATCAAGATGAATTTGCTTATAATTCGCACATGAAAGCCTTAAAAGCGCAAGCCGAAAATCGTTTTCAAGACCAAATCGTTCCGATAGAAGTTGAACAAACCTTTTTAAATTCTGAAGGAAAAAAAGAAACCAAAACCTATACAGTAACAAAAGACGAAGGTCCACGTAAAGGTACAAACCTAGAAGCTCTAGCAAAATTACGTGCAGTATTTGCACAAGGTGGAAGTGTTACAGCAGGAAATTCATCACAAATGAGTGATGGCGCCGCATTTGTTATGGTAATGAGCGAAGATTTAGTAAAAGAACTTAACCTTGAACCCATTGCGCGTTTAGTGAGTTATGCTCCCGCAGGCGTCGAGCCACGCATTATGGGAATCGGACCTGTAAAAGCCATTCCAAAAGCATTAAAACAAGCCGGATTAAAACAAGACGATTTAGATTTAATTGAGTTGAATGAAGCTTTTGCTTCTCAGTCATTAGCTGTAATCCGTGAGTTAGGCTTAAATCCAGATATTATAAACGTCAATGGTGGTGCAATTGCACTTGGGCATCCACTAGGATGCACAGGAGCAAAACTCTCTGTGCAATTATTTGATGAAATGCGTAAACGCGATATGAAAAGTAAATATGGAGCTGTAACCATGTGTGTTGGAACAGGACAAGGTGCATGTGGGGTTTTTGAGTTCTTAAACTAAAAGCCCATCTGCCTAACAGCATCTTCCCAAAGGGAAGAAAAAAGTTGAACATAAAAATTAATGAATAATAACGTATAATTAAAATTTACCCAATACATTCCCTTTCCTCTGGAAAGGGTTAGGGATAGGCTTATGGAAACACTAAATCAACAAAAAGAACTACTCCGAGGCGGACAATTCTTAGTAAAAGAAACCCAATGCGAAGACATCTTCACGCCTGAAGATTTCAATGAAGAACAACGAATGATGAAAGAAGCGGTAATGGAATTTAATGACCGTGAAATTGTTGCTCACCGTGAGCGTTTTGAAAACAAAGATTATGCCTACACTGAAGAATGTATGCGTAAGGCTGGAGAAATGGGCTTTTTAGGCGTTGCCGTACCAGAAGAATATGGTGGTATGGGAATGGGCTTTGTATCTACCATGTTGGTCTGCGAATATATTTCAAGTGGTTCTGGGTCCTTCAGTACAGCATTTGGTGCACATACAGGTATTGGTACTATGCCAATTACACTTTACGGAACCGAAGAACAAAAACTTAAATACGTTCCTAAATTGGCGACTGGCGAGTGGTTTGGAGCATACTGTTTGACCGAGCCAGGCGCTGGTAGTGATGCCAACTCTGGTAAAACAACGGCCGAATTATCGGAAGATGGCAAATCGTACAAAATTAACGGTCAAAAAATGTGGATATCCAATGCCGGTTTCTGTAAGCTATTCATCGTATTTGCACGTATTGAAAATGATAAAAACATCACAGGTTTTATAGTAGAAAACAATCCTGAAAACGGAATCACTTTAGGTGAAGAAGAACATAAATTAGGTATCCATGCGAGTTCAACACGTCAAGTGTTTTTTAATGATACCGTAATTCCTGTTGAAAATATGTTGGCAGGTCGTGGAGAAGGCTTTAAAATTGCTATGAACGCACTTAATGTTGGTCGTATAAAATTAGCGGCGGCATGTTTAGATTCACAAAAGCGTGTTCTCACTACTGCTGTAAAGTACGCCAACGAACGTGAACAATTCAAAACACCAATCGCAGACTTTGGAGCCATTAAAGCAAAATTAGCCGAAATGGCAACAAGTGCCTATGCTGGGGAATCCGCATCTTACAGAGCGGCAAAAAATATTGAAGATCGCATTGCATTGCGTATGGAAGCTGGAAATACGCATCAAGAAGCTGAACTTAAAGGTGTTGAGGAATACGCTATTGAATGTTCTATTTTAAAAGTGGCTGTTTCTGAAGACATACAAAACTGCTCGGATGAAGGCATCCAAATTTTTGGTGGTATGGGCTTTAGTAAAGATACGCCTATGGAAGCCGCATGGCGTGATGCACGTATAGCACGTATTTACGAAGGTACTAACGAAATCAACCGTATGCTTTCCGTTGGCATGTTGGTTAAAAAAGCTATGAAAGGCCATGTGGATTTATTAGGCCCGGCAATGAAAGTTGCCGATGAATTAATGGGAATTCCATCGTTCGATGTGCCTGATTATTCTGAATTGTTTTCAGAAGAAAAAGAAATGATTGCCAAATTAAAAAAAGTCTTCTTGATGGTTGCCGGTTCTGCGGTTCAAAAATTTGGACCTGATTTAGAAAAACACCAACAACTGTTGCTGAATGCTTCAAATATTCTTATTGAAATTTACATGGCAGAATCTACTATTCTTCGTACTGAAAAAAATGCAAAGCGTTTTGGTGAAGATGCGCAAAAAGCACAAATTGCCATGGCTAAATTATATTTGTTCAACGCTGTTGAAATTATAAAGAAAAACGGTATTGAAGGTGTTATCTCTTTTGCCGAAGGCGATGAGCAAAAGATGATGCTAATGGGCTTAAAGCGTTTTACAAAATACGCTAACTATCCAAACGTTGTTGAATTAAGAAATACCATTGCAGAAAAAGTGAAGGCAGAAAACAAGTATTGCTTTTAGACATAAGTTTTAGTTAGGTTAGTAAAAAGCCAGTTTACCCAATACTAATGGGATTGAATTGGCTTTTTTTTGTATTTTGAATTTCTAAATCATTGGTATGAAACATTTTTTTTCAATAGTAGCTATAATAGCAACGGCATCACTATTTGCACAGTCTAACTCAACCGTTTTTCTTTATGATTTAAAAACTGAAGGCAACAGTTTCAGTATTAGCAATCCTATAAACATTTCAAAAACCGAAGGCTATAACAGTCAACCATCATTTTTAAATGAGCGTTATATTGTATTTTCTTCAGAAAGAAACGGACAAACCGATATTGCACAATTCGATATGCGCTACAATGGCAAAACATGGATAAACTTTTCGGAAGGTAGTGAATACACACCGTTAAAAATTCCAAATAAACGCGAAATCTCAGCGGTAAGGTTAGATAAAGACGGCAAACAGCGTTTGTACAGTTATCAAATAAGTGGTGGTGCATCTAAAGAGTTAATCCCAAATTCGGTAGTCGCTTACTACACTTGGGCAGATGAAAACACTGTAGTTTCAGCTGTTATTGAAGACAAGGATTTAAACCTTTTTGCAACAACCATCAATGATGGCAAAAGCAGAAAATACGCTACTAAAGTTGGGCGTTCGTTTCACAAAATTCCAAATTCAGATTTGGTCAGTTTTATCGCAAAGGGAAACGAAAATCAATGGCAAATAAAATCTTTAAACCCAAAAACAGGTGCTACAAAACTTATTGCCAATACCATTGAAGGTGTGGAAGATATCTGTTGGCTAAATGCCAAAACACTGATTTCTGCAAAGGATAATTCGCTTTACAAACTGACGCTAAACCGAGATAATAACTGGAAAAAAGTAACGGATTTACCCAATGTGAAAAGTATTTCAAGACTTGTTGTAAACCCAGAAGCAACCAAAATTGTGATAGTTACTACTGCTAAAAGTGAAGCTTCAAATGAGGAAACAGAAAACAATACCAATTCAAACGATACTAACGACAATGCGTCTGCAACAGAACCGTCCGAAGTTGAAAAAATAGTGCAACGCAATCTTGATGCCTACAACGCCAAAGATTTAGAAGTATTTATGGCAGATTATACAGAAGATGTTAAGCTTTACAACTATCCAAACGAGTTAAGAACTGACGGTAAAGATGCTATGCGCAAAGGCTATGCCGATTGGTTTAAACGTGCAAAAGGCTTAAAAGCAGAAATTAAAAAACGTATCGTCATTGGCAACAAAGTAATTGACCACGAAGAGGTTACAGCCAACGGACAAACTTTTGAAGCCGTTGCTATTTATGAGGTGGAAAATGGGAAGATCACCAAGGTTACTTTTATGCGATAGAAAGAAAATTCACTTTAAGATCGATCAGAGTTGTGAATTAATAAATCTTAATTATGAAAAACCAATTCTAAATTAAGTTAATTTCATCAATGAATCTCGAAAAAGAAAACGAAGAAAAGCGTAAAAATATTCCTTTGACAAATTCTGAGGCTTTAGGCTTTTTCTTTATTCCTGTCGGATTTGACAAATGGAGAAGTTTTCAAAATACAGATTTTAACGAATCTGAGATGAAACGATTTAGAAAATTTGGATTTCAGCGTAAAATCAAACAAGCTAACGAAATGAGATTATTTGGTACTATATTCTACATTTCTATTATAATAATCATAACCTATTTGGTTAAGCTCTAACCTAGAAAATGAAACAGATTTCAACTTTAATAATCATAGTTTTTACAATTTACAGTCAAGCTCAAGAAACTCATTTAGCGCCCAAACTCGAAAATATTGCATGGATTTCGGGCAATTGGAAAGGCGAAGCTTTTGGCGGACAAACTGAAGAAAACTGGAGCAAACCTTCTGGCGGTTCCATGATGGCAACTTTTAAATTGGTAGCCGATGGAAAGGTTCAATTTTATGAAATTGAAATCATACGCGAGGTTGAAAATTCCTTAATCCTTCAACTAAAACATTTTAACAACGATTTAAAAGGTTGGGAAACCAAAGATGAAACTGTAGATTTTCCGTTAAAATATATTACAAAAACTAAAGCTGTTTTTGAAGGCATGACGTTTGAACGGATTTCAGAAAACGAAATGACTGTTCATGTATACATGAAAGATAAAGATGGTTCGGTCTCAGTAATGCCATTTCATTATAAAAAAGATAATCGTAAACAAAAACCAATAAAACAATTAATCGAAGTCAACTATACCAGCGAGATTCCAAAAATTGACGGCATTGCTAATGAGTCAATTTGGGCTTCAACGCAATGGTTGCCAATTGATCAATTATGGCTTGGCGAGGATTATGATAACCAAGATTTTAAAGGCCGTTACAAACTAACTTGGACCAAGGATGCTTTATATCTTTTGGCCGAAATTACCGATGATGTTTTAATGGACAACAACAAAGACCCGTTAAAAAATTGGTGGGACGATGATTGCTTGGAAATTTTTGTAGACGAAGATAATTCTGGTGGTGAGCACCAATACAACCATAATGCCTTTGCCTATCATGTGGCGTTAGACGGCAACGTGGTAGATATGTCAACAGAAAAAACAGGAAAACTTTACAACTCTCATGTCGAATCGAAACGAATAACGAAAGGAAACACATCGATTTGGGAAGTTAAAATTTCACTATTTGATGATAGTTATAAAGATGACACCCAAAATAATTCGGTAAAATTAAATGCCAATAAAACAATTGGCTTTGCACTCGCCTATTGCGATAATGACAACAGCGACCATCGCGAAAATTTTATTGGCTCGGTTGTTGTTGATGGAAATGATAAAAATCGTGGTTGGATTGATGCCAACATTTTTGGAACTTTACTTTTAAAGCAATAAATACCAAACGTGGCGATAAAATTTACATGTAGAAATAAATGAAACTCAAAATCCTCTTAATAGTCTTATCATTTTCCTCATACTTATCAGCACAACTATTACAAGATAAGCACAACTTCACACGACAAGACACACTTCGCGGTAGCATTACACCAGAACGTGAATGGTGGGACTTAACGTACTATCATTTAGATATCGAAGTAAAACCTGACGAAAAGTTTATTTCAGGTAAAAATACGGTTCAGTACAAAGTTTTAAAACCAAATCAGTTAATGCAAATCGATTTGCAACCGCCAATGGAAATTTCCGAAGTCTTTCAAAACGGAAAAAAACTTGAAGTAAAGCATGACGGTAATGCACATTTCATTCAACTTGAAGAAAAACAAGAAATTGGAAACATAAATACTGTTGAAGTTTATTTTATGGGCAAACCACGTGAAGCTAAAAATGCGCCATGGGATGGCGGATTGTCTTGGCGTAAGGATAAAAACGGAAATCATTTTATAGCCAACTCCAATCAAGGGCTAGGTGCAAGTGTATGGTGGCCAAACAAAGATCATATGTACGATGAAGTGGACAGCATGCTTATTTCGGTGACCAATCCTAAAGGTTTGACCAACGTCTCCAATGGACGACTGCGACAACTTGATGATTTAGATGATAAAGTAACTTCGCACTGGTTTGTATCCAATCCAATTAATAACTATGGTGTTAATATCAATATTGGGGATTATGTCAATTTCTCGGAAGTCTATAAAGGTGAAAAAGGCGATTTAGACATAAGTTATTGGGTGCTATCCTATAATTTGGAAAAAGCAAAAAAGCACTTTATAGATGCACCCAAAACTATTGAAGCCCTAGAACATTGGTTTGGACCTTATCCATTTTATGAGGATAGTTTTAAACTTGTGGAAGCACCGTATTTAGGTATGGAGCACCAAAGCTCTGTTACTTATGGAAATCGTTATAAAAAAGGGTATTTAGGCAATGATTTATCAGGTACAGGTTGGGGCATGAAATTCGATTTTATCATTGTCCATGAAACTGGGCACGAGTGGTTTGCCAACAGTATTACAAATAAAGATATTGCTGATATGTGGATACACGAGAGTTTTACCTCATATTCCGAAAATCTATTTTTAGATTTTTACTATGGCAAAGAGGCTTCTGCAGATTACGTAATTGGCACAAAAGCGCGCGTCCAAAACGACAGGCCTTTAATCGGAGAATACGATGTTAATCACGAAGGTTCAGGAGACATGTATTACAAAGGTGCCAATATGCTTCACACCTTGCGTCAATTGGTTGATGACGACGCATTATGGCGAAAGATTTTACGAGGATTAAATACAGATTTCTACCATCAAACCGTCACTACAAAACAGATTGAAGATTACATTTCTGAAAAAACAGGTAAAGACTTAACAGCGTTTTTCAATCAGTATTTGCGAGATGTACGCATTCCTGTTTTAGAATATAAAATTGAAAATAATAAACTTCATTTTAGATATACAGATGTAGTTGAAAATTTTGATATGCCTTTGGAAGTAAAAATTGATAATAATACAGAATGGATTTTCCCAAATTCAGAATGGAAAACAAAGCCTATTAAAAGTGGTAGTTTTAGTGCTGATCGCAATTTTTATATAGAAGTGAAACGAGTTGAATAATTAATATATAATCATAATAGCTTGACAGATCCAAAAAATCTGAAAGGTCTACAAACATAATTATGAAAGAACTTCCCGAACTCTACTTTCAACGAGATGTCGAATGGTACGATTGGTTACTGGCCAATCACGACAAGTATAAAGCAGTATATCTCATTTTCTACAAATTAGAGACTGGAATCCCAACCATGCGTTGGGAAGAGGCTGTTAAGGTAGCGCTCTGTTTCGGCTGGATAGATTCTACAGTAAAAAGCTTGGGTAATGGCAAACGACGACAATACTTCTCGCCACGGAATCCCAAAAGCAATTGGAGTGCGCTTAACAAAAAGTACATTACCGAATTGGAACAGGCAGGATTGATTCAAGAATCTGGTTTGAAGATGATAAATCTTGCTAAAGAAACTGGCACTTGGACAGCGATGGATGATGTTGAAAATGGTGTAATTCCACCCAATCTGCAGAAAGCTTTTAATGCAAATCCAAGGGCTTTTGAAAACTATCAAAACTTCAGTAAAGGCTATCGCAGAAGCTATTTGTCTTGGTTGAATTCTGCTAAACGCGAAGCAACAAGACAAAAAAGGATCGCAGAGATCATTAGACTCTGCGATGCTAATATTAAAACTAGAGATTCTTGGTAAAATGAAAGCACAATAAAAAATCTTTAGCCTTCAATCACATTCAGCTTATTCATCTTTTCAATCAAATCGCCTTGTATGGCTACCACAGCTGGTTTAGGAATATTATCGCCATCAAATGGCCATTGGCTTGTTGGATTGGCTTTATCCTTGGTTTGCTCACCAGGATGTTGAACACTTAAAAATAGGGTTTTACCGTCTGGTGAAAACCATGGTCCCGTAAGTTCGGCATCTCTAGGCGCAGAAACCACACGAATGACTTTCCCAGCATCTTCACCATATCGCGGAATAACAAACAGGCTATTGTTCTTAAAGACCATGTAGGGCTTTTCGGGATTGTTCATCCAACTGCCAGACATATCAGAAGTCATCCACAAATTTCCAGCTTGGTCAAAAGCTAAATTATCAGGACATGAAAACCCATTTTCCTCACCACCTGCTTTATAAGTTGAAGATTTAAAAGTAAGTGCATCAAATGCTCCATTGGTTTCTTCAATTTTTAAAATTGAACCGTGGAAATCATCTTTATCTTTATTATTGGTCAAAGACACAAAGATGTGTCCTGTAATAGGATCGATTTCAATATCCTCGGGACGATTAAGCTCTGTGGCTCCCAATAATTTTGAAGCTTCCCTAACTCTGATCAACACTTCGGTTTGATCTTTAAATTTTTCTTTTAAAACAGGTTGCTTTTCCCAATCCAAAGCCAACCATTTACCGTTTATGGTATCGGCAACATATAGCGTTCCTTCTTTTAAAGAATTAGGTTTTGAGGACACAAACTTATACAAATGTTCACTATTAGCATCATCACCAGTATAGGCTACAATACGTTTGTCCTTTAATTGATATAACGTACAACACTCATGGGCAAATCGGCCTAAGGCGACATGTTTTTGTGTTGTTCCATCTTTGGGGTTTACTTCAACGACCCAACCGTAATGTTCTGGTGGATTGTCGTAGTAATCTTCCCAACCGTAATATTCGCTTCGCAGACGTTTTGGCGCATTGTTTTCGTCATAAACTGTTTCGCCATAAAAACTGTCATAGTTTTCTTCACAAGTTAAAAATGTATTCCATGGTGTTATGCCGCCAGAGCAGTTGGCAAGTGTACCCATAACCGTTGTTTTTCCAACTATGGGATGGTCCCAATTGAGTTTTATGGGTGTTAAAGCCGTTATTCTTCGGTTGTGTGGATCGTTCTTTACAATGGACCACTTTCCATTTACTTCTTTAATACGAACAATACTTCCACCAACATCGTACATTTCTTTTTCGACCTGTTTTTTTGTTCGTTTTTTACTGTTATTTCTATGGTCGTAATCCGAAACGTACATAGAATTCACATACTCGTGATTGACCCATAACAAACCATCTTTGGGATTGTTCTCGTCCAAAGGAATGAAACAGGTAAAATCATTGTTAAACCCAAACGTGTCCGCGTCACTGATGCTCTGACCCCATTTGATAACGGGATGGTAATTTAAGCCTTCGGCCATGACCAAATCGTCTTTATCGGAAGCTGGAATTGCTTTTAAAACGAAATTTTTCAACTTTTCAATTTCAGTATAGGACAAAGGATTTGTAGTTATCGGTTTGCTGTTATTACCACAACTGAGTAAAAATGGCGGTGCTACTAATGCACCTAAACTCGCTTTTCCTAAAAAAGAAATAAATTTTCTTCTACTGTAAGTCATATTCTTTTTGAAGTATTTAAGGGAAAATCTAAATTCTAATAATACAAATTTCTTAAATAGTTTTTACTTGCTTTTTATCTTAGTGTTAAGATGAGTAAAAATCAGTTTTTCGATTTTTTAAAAATTACTAATCTGTAGTTTGGTAAGATTATGAAGACTTAAATATGCTTCAGATGAATTACCTCAAAAGATCTTGTAACGAAGTAATCATCTAAACCAAAATCCGTATTGATAACAATGCCACCAAGAAGTGTAACTCGCTCGGTATGAAATTCATGCTTGCACGTCTTTAAATGATGTCTAACCTTTTGGTCTATAATTGTATAAGTAGCTTCTGTAATGGCCTTTTGAGGGTGCTTGCTATTGAGAATATCTTCCCGGTATGGCAATAAACTTTCTTCAAGTTTCATTTGCTGATAATCATCATCCGTTACTTTTGGAGTGTAATTTTCATCTTGAAAACGTTGTAATGTCAACATTAATGCACCACATGAATTACCCGTTTCCTCTTGTCGAGGTCTATACATTTTACCCAATTCACCATCAAGTGTGACACCGATGTGAGGTCCGTAAAATATAAACCCACTGCCATCATCTGGGATATGGTGGGCAAAAGCCGTCATACCTGTTTGACCAGCAAAAGGAATACCTCCTAAACCACCCATGATAAAAGGGCCAAATAATACATTGAAAAATGTTGTAGATGGCACATTAATATCATCTGAACAAACGGATGTAGCCATCAATACCCTTGAAATATCTATTTTATATTCCAATTGCATCTTACCCAAATAATGGATAGACGTATCTTTGGCATCCATAGCATTTGGAAAATAGCCTTTAACTATTGCATCAAATTTTCGTTGTAACATTGTTTTAACCGGTATAAACGAAACATGCTTCTAATTTTAAAATATTATTACGTATTGTTAAAATTAGAAGCATGGTCATTAATTTTAAGTTTCCACTGCAAATGATGTAAATTGAAACTACTATTTCATAAGCTGTGGTTCTTAAATTTACGTTTTATTTGTATACAATGGTCAATTCATCCACTATATTTTTAGCGTTGGAATAGTTATCAATCAACCAAAGTACGTATCTAATATCTACATTTATGGTGCGTTGCAAATCTTCGTCAAAAATAACATCTCCAGCCATAGCTTCAATATTTCCGTCAAAAGCCAAACCAATAAGTTCGCCTTTTCCATTTAAAACCGGAGAACCAGAGTTACCGCCCGTAATATCGTTATCGGTTAGGAAATTCACTGGTAACTCTCCCATCTTATTGGCATAACGTCCAAAATCTTTCGTTTTAGAGATGTTAAGCATGTCTTTAGGTAAATCAAACTCTGGATCATTTGGCTTGTATTTATTCATCATACCCTTAAATGTGGTATAATTGTTAACCGAAGCATCGTTTCTGGAGTCTTTAGGCAAAGCTCTTACTTTACCATAGGATAAACGAAGCGTGGAATTTGCATCAGGATATTGTATTCTACTAATTCCTGAATCACGCAATCCTTGAACCAATAACCTAAATGATTTTTGATAATCATTTAGCGGTTGTTTTAAGTCCTCTGGTTGCTCTCTATATTTTGTCAACAATTCTGATGACAATTTAAAAAGCGGATCATTTGTCAACAAATCAACATTTGGGTGCAGTAAAAATGCCTCTACGCTTTCTTTTGAAGAAAACATACTCAAGTTGAATAACGCCTCAACATAAGCATTAACGTCTTTCTTTTTTCCGACTTCAGTTACCATTTCTGGTAGTGAATAATCTGATTTTGAGGTGTATAGCTTCAATTGCTCTGCCAAGACTTCTTTCTCCAAAGGCAAATGATATTCTTTATAGGAGTTATTTATAAAAGCGGTTAGTCTCGGCATTAATTCTTTTCGCTTTGCTTCATTAGCTTCGGCATAGTTTTTAAGGCCACTTCCTAATCTGTAAGGCAATATTGAAAATTTACTGGAACGTAACAATCCAAGTAAATAATTATCGTGCTGTGCCTTTTTGTTTGTAAGTCCGTAATAGGCATTTATAGCATTCATAACATTACCATAGGTCTCTTTATTTTCAGGTTTATTAGCCCATTTATCGAACTTAGCCTCCATTTTACGCTTAGTGTCAGCAGTACCATGCTTGGTTAAGGCGTCAATCATACCTTGTCTGTTTTTCCAATAATTGGCAATACCTGCATATTTAGAAGCGTACATTAAATTTACAGACTCATCTTTATCCATATACTTTTTCATCACATCCATACTGCGCTTTGAGCCTTCTACCCAAGCAGGATATGCATATTTTACGTTTTGTTCAATGCCTTCAGCTGGCATCCAACGGTTTGTGCGTCCTGGATAACCTAGTATCATTGCAAAGTCATTTTCTTTTACACCATTGATATTTACTGGCAAATGGTAATCTGCTTTTAAGGGAACGTTAGCTTCTGAATACTGAGCTGGTTGCCCGTTAGCATCAGCATAAACTCTGAATAGAGAAAAATCTCCAGTATGGCGTGGCCATTCCCAATTATCGGTATCGCCTCCATATTTGCCAATACTTTCTGGTGGCGTACCAACTAACCTTACATCGGTATAATCCTGATAAACGAAGTAATAATATTCGTTGCCTTGGTAAAAGGAACGGACTGAAACGGTATATTTTCCGCCTTCGTTATTTTCATCTTGAATCTTTGCAATTTCTTGATTTATTGCAGCCTCACGTTCTTTCTCGTTCATAGCATCGTTGACTTTTGATAGGATACGCTTACTAACATCATCCATTCTTACAAAAAACCTTACCGATAAATTTTGCGGTTTCAGCTCTTGGTCTAATGATTTTGCCCAAAAACCGTTTTTTAAATGGTTTTCTTCAGCTGTAGACAGTTCCGCAATGACGTTATAACCACAATGATGGTTTGTAAGTACCAACCCGCTACTTGAAATAATACTTGCCGTACAACCACCGCCAAATTGTACGATGGCATCCTTTAAACTTTGATTGTTAATGCTGTAAATTTCCTCCGCTGTTAGTTGAAGTCCCATTTTTTGCATATCTCGGTGATTGAGCCTTTCGATATGCATTAAAAACCACATACCTTCATCAGCAAAAATTGATGTAGGTAATGTCAATAACAGGGTAATTAAAAAATAGTTAAGTTTTTTCATTTTATGTTTCATTTTATTGTGTTCATAATTTTTTTAACATTAAATCCTATAACGCATAAGCACGCTCCACGGGCCAATTATCTTCATACCCTTCTTGCCATTTATTACTTACTAACTCTTCTTCGGTTGACAAACAACTATCTAAGTGCGACCTAATTAAGGTTTCATTCATATTCTGGCCAATAAAAACAATCTCATTTTTTCTGTCGCCAAAAGTAATGTCCCAATCACTTTCAATATGTTGCTGATTTTCGACAAAAGCCAATTGCTTGATACGATCTTCAAAAGGCATACTGCTCCACCAAACGCCTGCATTATCGGCTTTTAAAGAGCCACCTGCTTGACCCCAAATCAGCGCTTGATCTGGTCTCGAAGCTAACCAAAATAAGCCTTTACTTCTAATAATTGAAAGTGGAAAACCCTCTTGGATGTAAGCCATAAAACGAACTGGATCAAAAGGTTTTTTAGTTCGATATACAAAAGAGGAAATACCATACTCTTCAGTTTCGGGTGTGTGCTCTTCCTTATTTAGTTCTTCAATCCAACCTGCACTTTGTTCGGCTTCTTCAAAATCGAAAAGACCAGTATTAAGAATGCGATTAGCGTCTACTCTACCATAGCTCGATTCTATAATTTGGGCTGATGGATTTAACTTGTTTATTGTCGCTTTCAGAATGCCAAGCGTTTCATCTGAAACCAAATCTGTTTTGTTTAAGATAATGACATTAGCAAATTCTATCTGATCGGTCAACAGATTTACAACGGTTCTGTAATCGTTTTCAATATCCGTTAACTCTCTGTCGACCAATAATTCTGGACTTCCAAAATCCTTGAAGAAATTAAAAGCATCAACCACAGTGACCATCGTATCCACATAGCTAAAGCGTGATAAATCGATGCCGTTTTCTTCATCTACAAATGAAAAGGTTTGTGCGACTGGAATAGGTTCGCTTATACCGGTACTTTCAATCAATAAATAATCAAATCGGTTTTCCTTTGCTAAACGTTCAACCTCAACCATTAAATCTTCACGAAGTGTACAGCAGATACAACCGTTGCTCATTTCCACGAGTTTTTCTTCAGTTCGCGATAGTGTATTTTCGCTTTTAACGAGCTCGGCATCAACGTTAACCTCACTCATATCATTCACAATTACGGCAACTTTTAAGCCTTGTTTATTGTGTAATATGTGATTAAGCAACGTCGTTTTTCCTGCGCCAAGAAAACCACTCAAAACCGTTACTGGTAATTTTTTCTCTATTGTTGCCATGGTATGTGTTTAATATCTATAATTTCAATGTGGTTTGATCTTGAGATTGATCCAGGATTTAATCCTAGTTGCCCTTCTGGAATCGGCTTTTGTAAATCTTCATAATAATTTATCCAAGCAGGAAAAAAAGCACCTGTTTTTGGGTCTTTATAGGTCATTGGCGATAGCTCAAAAAAGTCTTTATTATTATTCGCCTGCTTAAATGCATCATAGACTAACTCACTGCAATACCAACTGCCGTTATTTAAAATAAACTCGTTGTCGTATGGTTCACCAATGCGCTTTACTGCGTATGATGTTGCTTCATATATTAAAGTTGAATAGTTTGGTTTTAATCTTCCCACTACTGTGTTTTTCAAACTTTCAGAATCACCACTGCGTGCTAAAAAGGTATCAATGGAATTAACCTGAACTTTATTGCCAATGGCTTCGATAACTTTGAGCGAATCATTAACTCTGACGACCATTCCACAGTGCGAAAAATTGCGCCCATTTACACCTTGGGTAACGGTTTCAATGGCTTCGCAAAGATCACCACAATCTAAATCCTGAAATAGTATATCGCCTTCTTGAAGCTTTATTTCTTCGTTGCAACTAAGACTTAAAAAACTTATAAATACTAAGAATAGGATTTTGTTCATATGTGCTAAGTTACAAGTCGCGTTTTATTCTGTCATGAAATAGAATACAAATTTAATAAGAAAAACCTAATTGCAACTTTGTTGCAATAATTGATGATAAATTACTTTACAGACCACTAATATAGCTACCGTACGGATCTTGAATTTGTAAGCCTTTATCGTAACGATACTTGCTCAATTTTTTAAACTGCACCAAGCCCCAAAGGATAAATTCTTTTTCAAAATAGACATCACGTTGGTCAATATCGGGTTGGTAATCGGCAAGTAAAGCATCTAATGGCTTTATCTCGTCGAGTTTTGCTTTGTAGGTTTCATCATTAAAGTTATCTAACAATTCAAAACCTTCACCGTTAAAGAACCACGAAATTAAATCATCGTATGGTGTTTCAGCATCTTGCTTTTCGAGTTTTTCAATTTTCGGAAAGTATTTTGGAAACAATGTTTTAATGGCATTATCTATAAGCATATTCGCTACAAAATCTGCACCTTCTTGTTCGCCTTCGTAAACCAATTCAACTTTACCTGTAATGGCTGGAATAACACCAATAAAATCTGATAAACGCACTGATGTTGATGCATCGCCAGCTAGCAGAGCTCTGCGTTCTGCAGTACTTATTAAATTCTGAAATGCTGTAATACTCATTCTGGCACTTACACCACTTTTTACATCAATATATTCGCTTTGTCGCGCTTCAAAACTAATTTGTTCTAATAAATCTTTAGCCAAATCTGGTACATAAACGGTTTCGGTTTGGCGGTTATCCAGTTTGGCTTCCTGTTCGGTAATTGTTCGGGCCGTATCGACAGAATCTGGATAATGGGTTAAAATTTGGCTACCTATTCTATCTTTTAATGGTGTTACTATGCTTCCACGATTGGTATAATCTTCAGGATTTGCGGTGAATATAAATTGCATATCCAAATTTAAACGCAATTTAAATCCTCGAATTTGCACATCGCCTTCTTGTAAAATATTAAACAACGCTACTTGAATTCGAGCTTGTAAATCGGGTAACTCATTTATAACAAAAATGCAACGGTTGGCTCGTGGAATCATACCGTAATGTATCACACGATCATCGGCATAACTGAGTTTTAGATTGTGTGCTTTAATTGGATCTACATCGCCAATTATGTCGGCAACAGTAACATCTGGCGTTGCGAGTTTTTCGGCAAAACGTTCGTTTCTGTGTAGCCAAGAAATTGGTGTGTCATCGCCTTTATCGGTAATTAATTCTTTAGCATAGCGTGAAATGGGATTCAGTGGATCGTCATTAATTTCGGAACCTTCAACAATAGGAATATATTCATCCAACAAGTTGACCATCATCCTTGCCAACCGTGTTTTTGCCTGTCCGCGCAATCCTAATAAATTAATATTATGGCGTGATAATATGGCGCGTTCCAACTCCGGAATTACGGTGTTTTCATAACCGTGAATACCTTCAAAAGTTGTTATATTGTTTTTTATGTTTTCAATTAGATTATCTCGTAATTCGTCTTTTATGGATTTACTTTGGTAACCTGATTTTTTTAATTCGCCTAGTGTTTTAATGTCTTTCATATTCTAGCTCTTTGCTCTCGGCTCTTGGCTATTAGCAAATGGCTAACGGCTAACAGCGAAAAGCTAATTTTTATTTTATTCTTCTTTTTCTGTTGTTTTCGTAATCTTCAAATATCATTTCGCCTAAACCTTTTAATCCTGTATAAAAAGCTTTACCGCGATTGGCTTGTGTAAACTCACGCACAAATCGCATTAAGTATGGATCTTCTGCAATCATAAATGTGGTTATGGGAATATGTAATCGTCTGGCTTGTTGTGCCATTGCGTAACATTTATTGGTTATGTATGGATCCAAACCATTACTGTTTTTATAATACTGACCATCTGGCATACGCAAACAACTTGGTTTACCATCGGTAATCATAAAAATCTGCTTATTTGTATTTCGTTTTCTGCGCAACATGTCCATTGCCAATTGCAAACCTGCAACGGTATTGGTATGAAATGGCCCAACTTTTAAATATGGCAAATCTTTAATTTTAATTGGCCAAGCATCGTTACCAAACACTAAAATATCCAAGGTGTCTTTTGGATAGCGCGTTGTTATTAATTCTGACAATGCCATCGCTACTTTTTTTGCAGGCGTAATACGATCTTCACCGTAGAGAATCATACTATGGCTAATATCTATCATTAGTACTGTACTCATTTGGCTTTTGTGGAGTGTTTCTTCAACCACCAAATCGTCTTCAGTGAGATTAAAATCTGTAAAACCATGATTTATTTGTGCATTACGTAAACTTTCGGTCATGGATACTTTTTCCAAAGCATCACCAAATTGGTAGCTTCTAAATTCGCCCGTATGCTCATCGCCTATACCAACGCCTTTACTGCGGTGGTTGCCAGCACCACTTCGCTTTATTTTTCCGAAAATATGCTCTAACGCTTGTTTACGGATGGCGCGTTCGGTTTTGGCGGTAATGGTGGTTTTGCCTTTTCCGTTTCCGGTTCCATCATCATTAAAATCAATTTCTTCACGTATATAGCCTTTGTTTTTTAGGTCTTCAATAAAATCATCAATGGTATAATCTGGTGTGGTGAGCTTGTATTCATTATCTAATTGGCGCAACCAATCTATAGCTTCGTCAAAATCACCTGAAGTATAAGTAATTAGCTCTTTAAAAATATCGAAAAGCTTATCAAAAGGCGATTGGTTTGGTGCTTGGTAGGCTTTAAATATAAAACCAGATTTTTTTAATTTTTCTTTCATGCAAGTATAAAAATAGAACTTTTTACATTGCCAATAAAAGCATTAACAACTCTTTAAGCTAATTGAGACAACATGTAAATTATTATCTGGAACTTTATATTATTTTTTGATAGCAATTGGGAAATCCTGACCAAAACCAAAACTGGACGGAAACTGAGGTGTTCCCTTATATTGTTCTGATAATTCTGGAACGCGAGATTCTATGTAGGCCTTAATTTCGTTGACGGTAATGCTATTGTCTCCACTATCTGCTTTACCCGATAAGGCTTCTAATAAGGCATAAGTAAAAACACCATGGCCTAAAGTCTCAAATTCTGTAGCATATTGTTCTGACCCACTCGCAGTTAACCAGTGTGTGCCCGTGCTTCTTGCTAGTTGTGCTATGGCTTTTTCTTCAGCTGCGCCACGTGAAACCAAACTGTTAATTGCGCCTCCACTTTGACAAGCATCTAAAACAAACAATTGCTTTTGCGATGGTATTTTTGATGACAAGGATTTTAATTCGGATGCAGATATACCCTTTTTGAGCAATCCGTCTTCATTTCCATAAAGTTGAGTGACATTGTGAGGCACTATGTAGAATTGCTGAGATTCGCCTTCGGTCATTACACCGTGACCAGCATAATAAAACACAAAAACGTCTTCGGGATTGGCTGTTTCAGCGATACTGCTTAAAACCGAAATAATTTGGTCTTTATTGGCATCTTTATCCTTTATTTCATAACTATTGATCTTTGCAACTATATCATTAATACCATCAGAAACTGACTTTTTAAATCCCCTTGCATCTGCTACTGCATAATTGAGGTTATACTTTGGGTTTCGGTATTTATCAATACCAATCGTGACGAGATGCACTTGGATTTCATTGGTGCCATCTGTGCTCCCTGGCTCAAACTTTGCGATAAAACCACGTTTAGTACTTTCGGTATTTTGCGAGTTGATTGCTACAGCGGTAATTGTATTTTCGCCTTCAATATAATTTATAGTATAACTGCCTTTTTGATTTGGTTGAATGCGCTTCCCGTTATGAAACAATCTATATTCTTTTATTTCATCATTGAACGGGTTAGCCGTTAACTGAATCTCTTGTGATTTAACCTTAGTATTGAATTCAACGAAATCATCAATCAATTCAATATTACGCGTGCCATTATTAAACTTTATGGCTACTTCTGGCGCTTTGTTCAATTCGTAAACGGATTGTTCTTTATTGGCCATTTCATTTTGAAGTGTGGCATGAATAAGGTTTGGTGTGTAAAAATTGTTAAATACTTGATTGAGTGAAATAACTTTGCCTCCTTTTGAAAAAAGGACTCTGCCCCATGCCTTTTGTGAACCTTCAAAATGACCAGTCGGAGTATGTGCCAGCCATTCGCCATCCAAAAAAATATAAAGCCTCAAAATTTCTTGATGCGTCTTTACATTGTAAAAAATAAAATAACCATTGGTTTTTGACACATAAACATCATTTGAAATGAACTGATGTTCCCTATCGGAACCCACACGACTAAATTCCTTGCCTGTTGCTATATCGAAAACCGAAAGATTGGATTTATAATCTGAAATCATAATCAAACTATTTGAAGGATTTACACTTACATGACTTGAGTAAGAAATATTTGGGATTGAAAATTTACGCTCTGTAGCACCAGTTGATACATTAAGTATTTCTGCCTCTTGGTCATTTACATTCAATGCTAAAAGCTTAGAATTATTTTCTATAAAATAAACTCTATGGTATGGACCTTCGCGTTGCCAAAGCAATTGTTGGTTTTTGTAATTGTAGTAATGTATCTGTCTTTTATAGACTTCATCAAAAACTATCTCATCATTAGTTAAAAATGCAATTTCATTGCTTGCATTTCGGGTAACAGAAGTACAGCTCACTATATTTTTTGCATTTTTAAAAACATCTGAAAATAGCATTTCATCGCCTTTAATAGTAGCTATTGAAAATTTGTTATTATTGTGAGTAACTATTAAACTATCTGTTGGGTGTACGTTTGCCCTGTCTTGATAATCATTTAAGATTGAAATACTTTTGAAGCTGTTTGGTTTTTCAATTGTAAGCGCCTTAACACCTTCTTTGGGATTCATTCCTAGGTAGACATCTTTCGAGTTTTGGCCCAAATAAAAATTTCCGTATAAAGAAAAATCTTGATTGTAATTTGTTTGGTAATTTGTAATACGAGTAGCCTGTTCACTGACAGAAACAGAACCAAGGTTTCCTTTTAAATCGTTGAATACAATACCTCTTTCACCATCTATGCTGTAAGGCTTAAAATTATTTACATTGAAAATTGGATGTCCGTAAGTGGTTAATGGACTTGTAGCATAACGTCTATATTTATTAAAATATGTGGGAGCGCCAAAAGTATCGGAAACAGGCTCTAAAGCATAAACAAATTGGTTATCTGCAACCAACTTGGTTCTATGTAACGCCTTTTCAATAGCACCAATAATTTCACCTGTTTGGGCATCAAGCTCTAGTAATGGAGACATGGATGGCGCAACCCATAAACTTGATTTATCTGGTGTAAATGCCGTTGGGGCCAAATAATTTGTAAATCCTTTTTTAGTGCGTCCGGCTTCAATGGTTTTCTCCCAAACAACATTATTTTTTTTTGGGTTGTACCTAATGAATTTCAGATGCTTATCATCAATTATTTTTTGATACAATAGATCGAGATTGTCAAAAAACCCTAAATGATCTCCGTTAAAAAATTCGAATTTATTTGTAACGGTATCATAATAAATGTTTTCCTGAAAGTTAGTTCTAAACTCAATAAGAGCGTTGCCTTCTGTCATTATTAGCTTCCCGCTCATAGGATAACCTTTGCCAGGCCATACCGATGTTGTTTTTTCTTCTGTATTTAAATTCAAAGTGTGAAATACTTGCTGACCTTCAAATCTAGTTTCGCCAGAAACATAATACAATTTGCTACTAGAGGCATCCAACACAAAATTTTTCAGGTATTTTATTTGAATTTGGTCTATTATCTTGAGAGATTCACTATCAAAAATTTTAATGCCTAGTTCATCACCAACATATAATTTCTTATTGTCTTCATCTACAAAAATATTTTTAATAGTTTCCGAAAAATTTATGCTTTTTAACAAAAAACCCGAGTATAAATCCCATATTTTCAACTCCTTATCGCTGTAACTCCCATAGGTTATCAACAGATTATTTGTTTTATCCAATTCTACCAGTGATATATGCGAAGCATGAGCAGATTGAATTATAATTTCAGATTCTTGGCCAAATAACCCCTGAATTGAAAAACATATAATTAATAGTCCTTTGAGATAGTATTTTATCATCTTACACATTTCTACTTTTTGTCATTGATACTAATGTTAAACAAAATCCAGACCAAAATTGAATGCAAATATTATTATCCATTTCCTAAATATATTAAAAATGAAAGCAAAGAAATATATTGAAGTTGGTATAGATTAACATCTCTTTTAGAATTCAGTAGCATCTTTTCTTTACTTTTAAGCATTAGTTAACCGACCTAAAATGAGACAATTTTTTTCTTTTGTTATGCTCATTTGCATAACACTCCTTTCAGCACAAGAATTATCAATGGATATGCTAAAGAACATGGCGCCACGTAACATTGGCCCTGGTGGCATGTCTGGTCGTGTTACAGCCATAGATGTTGTTTTGGATAATCCAGACGTCATGTATGTTGGTACGGCTTCTGGTGGTTTATGGAAATCGACCTCTGGTGGCATTAAGTGGGAACCCATTTTTGATGAAGAACTCACGGCCTCAATTGGTGCTGTAGAAATTCAGCAATCCAATCCAAGCGTTATTTGGGTTGGCACTGGTGAAGGAAACCCGCGAAATTCTTTAAATGGTGGTTATGGCATCTATAAAAGTTTAGATGGCGGAAAATCTTGGATGGCTATGGGACTTGAAAAAACACGCCATATACACAGAATTATTGTTGACCCGACAAATCCTGATGTGGTTTACGTTGGCGCTATAGGCTCACCTTGGGGCGAACATCCTGAACGCGGTGTGTTTAAAACGACTGATGGCGGTAAAACATGGAATAAAATTTTATTCGCCAATAATAAAACTGGCGTGGCAGATATGGTCATGGATCCAACAAATCCTAACAAATTGTTTATAGCACTATGGGAACACAAAAGAGATCCTTGGTTTTTTAAATCTGGCGGAAAAGGTTCTGGCTTGCATATGACGCATGATGGTGGAAAAACATGGAAAAAATTAACAGATGAAGATGGTTTACCTAAAGGAGATTTAGGACGCATTGGTATAGCCATTGCACCAGGAAAGCCAAATATCGTATACGCCTTAGTTGAGGCTAAAAAGAATGCTCTTTACAAAAGTGAAGATGGTGGTTTTACATGGATAAAAATCAATGATAAAAACGACATTGGCAATCGACCTTTTTACTATTCTGAAATTTATGTCGATCCACAAAATGAAAATCGAATTTATTCCATTTACACATACGTGAATGTTTCGGAAGATGGCGGAAAAAACTTTGAGCAGTTAATGCCAGCTTATGGCGTGAGCAATGGCGTGCATCCAGATCATCATGCGTGGTGGATTCATCCAAAAAACGGAAATTTTATGATCGATGGTAATGATGGCGGTATGAATATCACTAAAGATGGCGGAAAAACATGGCGATTTATTGGTAATCTGCCTGTGGCGCAGTTTTATCATATTGCTGTAGATAATGAATATCCATATAACGTTTATGGCGGTATGCAAGACAATGGCTCATGGCGCGGTCCGGCTTATGTATGGCGCGCACAAGGTATTCGCAATAGCTACTGGCAAGAAATTAGTTTTGGCGATGGTTTTGACGTGGTGCCTGACAGAGACGATAGCCGTTATGGTTGGTCTATGAGTCAGCAAGGTTTTGTAAGCCGTTACGATTGGCAAACAGGAAATAATTACGGTGTAAGACCAACACATCCAGATCCAGATGTACGCTTACGTTTCAATTGGAATTCGGCCATTAATATTGATCCATTTAATAACAGTACGATTTACTTTGGAAGCCAGTTTGTACACAAATCGACTGATAAGGGCGAAACTTGGACAGTAATTTCACCAGATTTGACAACCAATGATCCCGAAAAGCAGAAACAGTCTGAAAGTGGTGGGTTAACGATGGATGCCACAGGAGCTGAAAATCATTGTTCGATTTTGGTCATTGAGCCTTCACCTATTGAAAAAGACATGCTTTGGGTAGGTACAGATGATGGTCGTGTGCACTATTCTACCAATGGTGGTGGCTCATGGACTGATGTAAGTAAAAATATTAAAGGCTTACCAGAAGGTAGTTGGATAGCTCAGATAAAAGCCTCTAATAAAAACAAAGGCGAAGCGCTTTTAATTGCCAATGACTACAGACGTTTTAATTATAAACCATACGCGTACCGTACAAAAAACTATGGCAAAACTTGGGAACGTATTGTTGATGAAAACGATGTTCAGAGTTATACATTATCAATTGTTGAAGATTTAGAAGAACCCAATCTTATGTTTTTAGGTACTGACGATGGTCTTTACGTGTCAATTGATTCAGGTAACAAATGGACCAAATGGACCGAAGGTTTCCCAACGACATCAGTCAAGGATTTAGTGATTCAACCAAGAGAGCATGATTTAGTTATTGGCACGTTTGGGCGCGCCGCATGGGTTTTAGATGATATTCGTCCACTTCGTGAAATTGCGAAAAACAAAGCGACCTTAAATTCAAACCTAACGTTATTTAATCCACCAACGGCAATACAAGCATCGTACCAACAACCCACAGGAAGCCGATTTGGAGCTGATGCTATGTATAATGGCGAAAATCGTGGTGGTGGTGCAAGATTCACTTATTTATTCAACAAAAAGGAACAACCTAAAAAAGATAAAGCTGAAAAAGATAAAGATGTCATTTTAAGTGATAGCGAAGAATCTCAGGATGACAACAAAAACATTATCAAATGGGATTCTTTGACTTTAAAAATTTATGATGGAGAACGTTTAATTCGAACCTTAAAACAGAAAGCACCAAAAGAAAACGGCATACACAAATGGATCTGGTATATGGACGAAGCTGGCGTAGAAAGACCTTCAAGAACCCTACGAAAACAAAAACGAGAACCAAGTGGCGTTTCCGTTAAACCCGGAATTTACAAAGCGGTTTTACATTATGGTGACATTACCTCCGAAACCACAGTTAACGTAATGTCCGACCCAAGATTAAATGTTTCTCAGAAAAATATTGACGAGGTCTATGCTACATCTAAAACTCTCGAAAAACTACAGCAATCTGCTAGTGATGCAGTAAAACAATTAGTAGGAAGTAAAACTATTGCAGAAAAATACAAATCCGATTTAAAAAAATTAGATAAAGACACATACAAATCCCAAATAAATGCATCTGATTCAATTATAAAAACTATAGATAAACTCATTGACAGTTACTTAGGGAAAATAGATAAACGCCAAGGCATTACCCGAAATCCTGAAGTTACGCCATTACAAAGGCTGAGTACAGCAAGATGGTACGTTGGCAATAGTCAGAATGGTTTAACAGCAACAGAAAACACACTGATTAACCACGCAAAGAACGCTTTAAAAAATGTGTTCGAGCAAACCAATTCATTTTTCCGTAAAGATTGGATAAGCTACCAAAACGAGATGAAAAAACTACAGACCAATCCGTTTAATAGTATAAATACTTTTAGCATTGATTAAAGTTAAATTTCTTTCAACTTATTAATCGCCCTGAAAGTTGAAGCAGAATTATTTCTGCAATCTTCAAATCGTATTTGGCCTTGGCATAATTATTTAATGCATTAAAGAGATTGATCTGTGCCTGACGGAATTCCACCGCGTTGATTTGGCCAAGACTGAATTGTCGTTGTGTTCTGGAAAAATTGAGTTTGTTTGTTGCTACATTATTTTCTTCGGCTTTTAAGGTAAATTGTTTATTTGTGTAATCATTATAAGCATTATAAGCTTCGGTTTTCAATTCTTCTTTAGCTTTGTTCAACTCAATTTCGCGATTGTGCTTTGCTATTCTTGCAGTTTGAGTTTTTGTTTTTGATCTTCCACCATCAAAAATATTCCAAGTTAGACTAAGTCCCAGATTTACGCCATAGGCTTCATTATTCAAAGCGAAAGATGTTGGTGGATTAATACTCTCGTTCCAATTATAACTGGCAGAACCTGTAACTTTTGGCAGAAATTTTGCTTTATTTATTTCAATATCTAAATCGCTGAGCAAAACATTTTGTTCATTCAAAAGTGATTGTACATTATTGATTTCCAAAGCTTTAATAATTTCATTTTCATTAAACATTTCAATAAAGTAAACGGTCGTATCTATTTCATAATCTGCAATGACGTCTCTACCTAACAGCAAGTTCAAATTCCGTTTTGAATTTTTAAAATCTTTATATGCCGAGGTATAGGATATACTATCATTGTTTAAATCGACCTGTGCATTAAGCTCGTCCAATTTTGTGCCTTGACCGTATTTTAGTTTCCGTTTGGTTCGCTCCAAACGATCCATTGAGTTTTCTATATTCAACTTCAAATTATCGGTTATTTGTTGTTGACACGCCACATTATAATAAGCTTCGTAGATTGAAATGATGGTATTTTCAATTGATTGCCGTTCTTGTAACTTTTTCAGGTTTAGGTTTTCTGTATTCTTTTTTACGTTAAACTTTCGTTCTAAACCATCAAAAATAGTATACTCGGCAGTAAACGATGCACTATAAGATTCGGTAATAGCATTATCCACGGACAGTGCATTTCCGTCTGAAAAGGTAACATTTTGGGTTTCTTCGGCATAATTTACACCAGCAGAAGCCGAAACCTTTGGCAAATAACCACTATTTAGCAAACTATTTTCTATACTAGAAATTTCAGTATTGTTTCTGGCAATTTGTAAATCGTAATTATTTTCAACAGCTAGGGCAATGGCATCATTTACTGTGAGCACATTTTGTGTTATTGTTTTTGTTGTATTTAAAAGAAAACCAACAATCAGCATATAATTAAATAACTTCATGTTCAACTTTTTGTTCAATAATTGCACGTTCAACTTCTTCTCGGGTTGGCTTTTTGCCAGTTCTTAAATATTTTATATACACTTTGATGGTGTTAGAAAATGATAAAAAGATTGGCAGTATAAAAAGGGTCAGTATTGTTGCAACAGCAATGCCGTAAGATATTGCCAAAGCCATAGGAATTAAAAACTGAGCTTGCAAACTGCGCTCTAACATCAATGGGGCCAAACCTGCAATTGTTGTTATTGAGGTTAAAAAAATGGCTCTAAATCTGGCTCGACCAGTTTGAAACAATGCCTCTTCGAACTTTAAACCTTCTTTTAAAAATGAATTAAACTTATCTGTGAATACCAAGCCGTCATTTACAACGATACCAATAAGTCCTACTATTCCTAAATAGGATAAAATACTCATAGAAAAGCCATGCAAGTAGTGTCCCCAAGCCACACCAATAATACAGAATGGGATAAGTGCCAATAAAATAAATGGCTGACTGAAGGACCGGAATGTGAACACAATAACCACATAAATTAAGAATAACACTGCCGGAAAAACTGCCATAGCTGAGTCTGCAATTTTATCTGCTTCACGGTTTTGGCCTTCGGTAGAAACTTTAATATCTGGGTATTTAGTTTCAATAGCTTTGGCAACGCGTGTTCGTAAATCTTGCATAATTTCGGTAGCACTAACTTTGGGATTGGCAATATCAGCTTCAACCGTAACTTCCCTAATTCCATCTAAATGGTTTATAGCAACTTCTCCACGCTCAATAGTATATGACGCAACTTCAGATAGTGGAACACGTCCATTTTGCGTATTGATTTCAATGGTATTGATATTGTTAACCGACGAACGATTTACATCATTATAACGTACCCAAATTTTAACTTCATCTTGTCCTCGTTGAATACGTTGCACTTCGTTACCGTAAAATGCATTACGAACCTGACTCATTAAACTACTGTAGGTTAAGCCTAAAAGCTGGGCGTTATCCTTTAATGTTAAATTGATTTCTTTAATGCCTTTGGGGCTTGAGTCTGTTATATCCTTTACGTCTGGATTTTTTTTAAGCTCATCAAACACCATGGTTTTTGCCATATTAATTTGGTTTATATCTTCTCCTTGAAGCGATACCGAAATTGGTGCGCCACCTACATTTGAGCCTGAATTAAAAGTCAGTTTTTCTATAGTTGGAATAACACCAACTGCAGAACGAATTTTATCTGTGATTTCTACTGAAGAAATTGATCGTGTTTCACTTGGACTAAGATTTATTGTCAATGTACTTTTTGAACTTGACGGACCAATACGTTTTACAATGCCAATAACGTGAGACTCGCCAACTTCATTTTGGCCTAAATCGTCATTGATTTTCCAAACAATATCTTCAATATGTGTTGCTAAGGAATCGGTAATACGTTCGCTTGTACCTTGAGGTGTATTAATAGTAGCCACAATTTGGTCGCTTGCATTACTTGGAAAAAATGTCAATTTTATAATTCCGCTTGCAAATGCGCCTATGGTGACCATAAAAAGAAACAGCAAAATTGAAAATGAAAAAAACTTATGCTTGAGACATTTTTTAAATAATGGACTGTAAATTTTGTTTTTCATAAAACTCATAAAACGTTCACCAAGTGCATTGATTTTATTGGTTTTATGAATGTTTTTTATATCATTTGAATGTGCCAAATGCGCTGGAAGAATCAGCAATGCTTCTATTAACGACACCAAAAGTGTTAGGGTAACCACCAGTGCAATATCTCGGAAAAAGTCCCCAACCTGACCATCTAAAAAGAAGAATATTGAAAAAGCCAAAATGGTTGTAGCAATCGCAGAAAGTATGGGCTTCATAACATCCAAAGTTCCATAAACAGCAGATTTTATTGGTGACTCGCCTTTTTCACGTCGGCTATAAATATTCTCGGCAATAACAATACCATCATCTACCAGAACACCAATAACTAAGATCATCCCAAACATGGACAGCATATTTAAGGTTACCCCATAATTTGGTAAAAGGATAAACATTCCTAAAAATGAAATGGGCAAACCAACGGCTACCCAAAATGCAACACTTGGCCTTAAGAAAAATGACAATAGTATTAACACCAAAAACATGCCAACCAAAGCATTTTCGAGCAGTAAATCTATACGGTCTTGAATAAGGTCTGCGCTATTAAAGGTGACTTTAAGTTCAATATTTTCGTGCGTATTGTTAAAGCTTTCAATGTAGGTCTTTATACTTTCAACACTACTGATTAAATCTTCTGAGTTGGTGTTTTTTAAATCTATTTGAATGGCTTGCTCGCCATTGTAAAACAGTTTATCTGGTGATTCGTTAAAGCGATTATTAAGCTCGGCAATTTGCCTTAAATATATTTTTGAGCCATCAGCATTAGATTTTACAATAATATTTTTCAACTTATCTGCATAATAGCCTTTGTTATCGGCACGGATCAAATATTCTTCGTCCTTAGTTTTTATTGAACCACCAGAAATAATGATATTGGCTTCGGCTATGGCTTTTGCAACTTCTTCAAAAGTTAGGCTATAACTACGTAATTTGGTTTCGGAAATGGCAACTTCGATTTCTTCGTCTGGAAAACCAGAGAGCGTTATCTGCGATATGCCGTTAATCCTAAGCAACTCGTCCTCAATATCTTGCGCATACGATTTTAAGGTTTGTAGCGGAATGTTTTTACCCGTAACCACAAATGAAATTGCCGGGCGCACGGGCATAACGGTTTCAATAATTGGTGGTTCAATAGATATTGGAAATGATGGGATTCTATCTACCGCATTTTTTACATCCTCGAGAATTAAATTAACATCAAATCCTGAAAGTGTTTCTATAGTTATGGAAGCCAAATTTTCTTGTGAAATAGAACTCACACGGTCAATACCTTCAATACCTTTTAGGTTACGCTCAATTTTATCTACAATACCTTCTTCAACTTCTTCGGGCGACGCACCAGGATAGGTTACAGAAATTTGAATAGTTTTTGCATCGGCCAACGGAAAAAACGACGAGTTCATGTTTTGGTAACCCAATACACCAAAAATGAGAAAGCCTACAATAAAAATGTTTACTGCTACAGGATATTTTATAAAATAAGCTAAGAAATTTTTCATTGCTATTCGGCTATTTTTATTGGCATTCCCGGATAGGCATTAGCAATTGTTTGATTAACGATTACTGTACCATTTTCAATACCTTCTACAATAGCGGTACTACCTTGGTAGTTGATAATTTTTATGGACTGAAGCTGTAGCTTGTTGTCTTTTACAATATAAATGGTGTTGTTTTCCAAAACCAGTGCATTGTCAATAGCAAGTACATTTGGCAATGGTTTACCTATAAGTTTGGCTTTGAGATATTGCCCATCTTTTAGTTGTTTATCTTTTAATTCTACCACTATGGTTAAACTTTGTGTGCTTTGGTCAATTTTACCATTTATGCGAGATAATATGCCAGTAAAAGTCTGAGATTCATCAATTGTGGTAACAGAAACTTTAGTGTTTTCTTTAAGAAATTGGTATTCAGAAGCTGGTACTGAAAGCTGTAACTCAAAACCTGAATTATCTATAAATTCACCTAGCTTTTGCCCACTTCTTACCAATGTACCCGTATTTACATTAGATTCGGTAACCACACCAGAAAATGGTGCTCTTATAAAATACTTGCTTAAACGTTCTTCCAAGTTTTTAATAGAATAATAGGTTTTGTAAATACTTTTTCCGGAAACAAACAGCTTTTCGGCATTGGTTTTGGGAGTAGGTAGTTTTGGTACGGTTGCATTTATATCTATACTTTTTAGATATGTTTCCCATTTTTTATAAGCTTTCGGGTAATCCAATTCCATATCGGGTAGCATTATTGCTAATTGGTTAATTAGATCACTACGAGACGATTTGAGCTGAGCTAAATGCTCGCCATTATCTATGCGAATTAGGTTTTGCCCTTTTAAGAAATAATTACCGATTTTAAAAGCTGTAGAATTAGGCAACAGCACACCTTGTACCTCGCTAAAAAGTTCAATTTTATCTTTAGCTTGAAGTGTTCCTGTAACTTCAATGTTATAAGGAATTGCTGTTAGTTCTGCCGATTTTGTTTTTACTGTAAGTACAAAATCATCTGCAGGCTTTGGCTTTTCATCTTCGGCGTTACTTAGCGCTTTAAAAATAAAAATACCTAATGCAATAACTACGACACCTATTATAATACTAAGATATTTTCTCATGTGTTATAAAATTTGAATACTCAATTTAGTTGTGGACTAGCCTTGCCGAACCTCATATAAAGTGAAAATTTTAAAGTTTTTAAAACGACAAGACAGTCACTAACTAAAGGTTTACATTTTCATGTTTTTACGCATATATTTTCGTATTTGGGACTCTAAATCATCTTCATATTTTTCAAATTGTTCTTCTGTAAGTACATTGATTAATTCCTCATTTTTGGCTTTTTTAATTTTTTTCATATCACCTATTTTTCCTAGCATAGAGCCTTCCTTTTCAATTAAAGTTTTTTGCTGTTTGGCATAACGCAGGTTAATTTCTGCTACAGTTTTTTGTTGATCTTCATTTAGTTTTAATTCCTTGATCATTAAACTATTTTGATAATCGGCTATTTGCTGAGCTGTTAGGTTTTTCTCTTGACCCAATGAGACTTGCGTAATTACCAAAACCAATACTGTTGTGAAAAATGTTTTATTCATGTGTTTGTTTTTAATTATACTTTCGTTTTTGAAACCAAATACCGGAGAGAGAAATATTGATGTTAAGGGTATTGAAATTTTCCTCAACTAAAAAACTATTGGTATTTCCTCTTTGCCCAAGTGTATAGGATAAATTAATGGAAGAGCCTTTTTGCTTACCAACAGGAAAACCAAGCCCTATAGATGCGCTGTAATCATCAATCCTAATATTGTTAACTTTCAGGTAACCAGAATTGTAATTAAGGCCTGTTCTTAGTCGTATCCGTTTCCAATAATCAAGACTATTAGGATCTATTGTGTATTCACCGCCAAGGGCTATAATAGTTTGGTCAACATAGTTTCCAATTTCGTCCGTTTGATTTGTACTGGACCAAAGACTTCTAATGAAATCTGAGGCTATAAAAAAATTATCAAAACGGGCGCCAAATCCAAGTCCCACTTCTAATGGCAAATCAAAATCATCGATATCTTCACCTGTGGTATTTTCTAAAGTACTAACAGCTCCGTTGGATATTTTTTCGATCATTGTGTCCCTACTTCCATTAAGTGTTGTTGGAAAATCTACTGTTAGTCCAAAATCGAATTTGTTAAACAATTGGTATTGCAATCCGAAACCTATTTTGAGACCGTTGTAATAATTATCATCAAGTATGGACAAAAAACTATTCTCTACGATAACGCTTTCTGTTTCCTCAATACTCCCAAATAAATAAGATAGCTTTAGTCCTAGATTAAGGTTTTTTAGAGGGCTTCTGGCATAATCCAACCTTACCTCATTTAAACCTCCAGAACCGATTACATTGGTATTGAACTGCTGGTTACTACCTTCTACATTAGTATCTATACCAACAAGAACATAACCTACACTTGTCTGTGGCTTTAGAGAAAGCCCAAGAGCATAATTTCCATTACCATTGAAGGCGAAAGCGATATTTGAAAAGTTTGTTGCAAAACGGCGTTCCTCACCATCATCACTAATGATGTTTTGTGTCTCGGAATATGTTCCAAAATCAAGTATAAATCGTTCATTTTCTATATTTATAAATGAAGCAGGATTAAATAAATTAATTGTTTCTGATGTATTTAGAGCTATTCCTGATCTTCCCAATCCAGCGTTTATTCCGGTATTAGTATTACTTTGTATTCCCAGACCAAATGAAGAATACGGCGACCCAGTAAGGTTACTACCGCCTTGAGCAAAAAAGAGCTGACCTACTAACCCAATGAAACTTACCAATACCAATTGTCTAATCAATGTCATAAACAGCATAAATAATATTGAGTGTTGCTTCAAAATCCTCATTAAAAGCATCGTTTAACAACATACTGTTTACCGTGGAGTTATATTCAGATGAGATTAAAACCAAGGCTGATTCTGTTTCTGGTTGTTCATTCAATTTTCTATCAATAAAGGTCAATACTGGAACATTGTAAACAGTTGTGGCAAACTCCGTTTCTTCCCTGGTTAACTCAGCAAAAACAAAACCCTGGCTATTGAACAGTTGTTCAGACAGTTCATTATTTTGGTCTACTATATATAATGACAATTCTTCTATAATTGGTTTAAAATCTGAATAGGAATCGTCTTTTGGCTTTATCTGTAAGTTGGCCTCCATTACTGTTCCTTCACCTTCTATTTCAGAAAGTTTGTTCAAAGACGGAAATTCAATACGTGTTGCATATCCTACACCCGCTTGGTGGTAGGACAAGTTATTAGTATCGGTTGACAGCAAAACCTCTTCTTGATCAGTAATATTTTCTATTGGTAAGCTGTTAACGTCACTACTTATAGCATTAAAATATGTCAGATTATTAAACGTATCAATGCTTAAATCATATTCTCTTTCATCTTCATCCAATTCATCAGGAATCCTGTAATAAAACCTCAAATAAACCCTATCTGGAACTAAACCTACTATTGCTGAGTTTATCTGTTCAGAAGGTTGAATTGTAAGGCCTTCTAGCTCCCTAAAAAGCGATTGGTTATCATCAATATCACCATCCTGAATCTTGGTAAAAATATTTTGACCGAAATCAATAGGTATTGGCACATGCAAAGAATCTCTGCTTGGCCTTGGGAAATACGTAAAACTTGCTATTGGATTTGTGTCATAGGGAATTTCTGATGTATTGAAAAACGCATCATCATCAGAATCAAGTCTTTCAGTGAGCCTGTGGACATTTATTTCTGCTACTTGTGTCGTATCGTTGTAAAAATAATCATCGTAACTGAGTATCAATGCAATACTATCCAATTCGGCATCAGAGTCTAAATTAAAATCTGATGAAGTAAGCCGAAAATATGGTGAGGCTTTTACCTTACCAAAGTAAGAATCATTGTATTTTCCCACCAACAAACGTTGTGTGTTTGTTGTATTAAGAGAATCAAATTTCATCGTTGACATCTCAACAGTTAGGGTATCTATTAAAATAACGCGAGTATTTGTGTTTGTAAAGTCTTGACCAACAATTAATGAGGGAATTTCATCTCTTGATGTACAACAAAAAATTGTTGTCCCAAACAAGAACATTAAAATGGTATACAAACTGAACTTAAATTTAACCATAGCAATGATTTTGACACAAATCAATAGCCATATATGGTATTTAAAAAGTTAATTATACCAATATGAAACAAGCATCTTCTAATCCTAAGAAAACATCGATCAGCTCTTTAAGTCAATTTTATCCATTAAAACCAAACATTAATCTATAAAAACAGGCTATTGGTATATTCTATTCTTGGCGCTAAAAACATTGCTCTATGTTCGTTCTCACTATGAAAAAAATGTACGCAATCTTTGTTTTCATATTTACATCCTCAAGCATATGCAGAGCACAGCTTGAAATGATGAGTCCAAACAATGGTTTTGAAATTGGAAGGCTTGAATATGGGCTATTGCCCAGTGTTGGAGATGTGCAATTTCAAAAAACACATCTGAGTCTTGGAGGCGGTTTTAAACTAGGCGAAAAATCAATTATGGGTGTTAGAGTTGGTTATACGCTTATTGACACATATTTTAAAGAAAACCCGTCTTTTGTTGGATTTGAAGATTTCGAGAATCTAAATCTTATAAATCTAAACGTCTTCTATAGATTGACCTTAAAAGAAGACTGGGCTTTTAATATTGCGTTGATGCCCGTTCTTTCATCAACACTTCAAACAAGCATAACTGCTGAAGATCTTATATTCAATTCCATGTCGAGTTTAACCAAAAAGTGGCGAAATGATAACGGTGAAAAACGGTTGCTAACTTTTGGCCTTTTATTTGGCACTCAATTTGGAGCCCCAAGGTTATTACCTCTCATTAATTATACACATGAAATAAATAAGTCATCAAAATACATGATTGGTCTTCCTGTAACCGGTTATTTCCATACTATTGATGAAAAAAATACTATCGACTTTACCATAAGACCTGAGGGCTTTTTTGTAAATAATCCTGCAACCAACTCTTTTGAACCAAACAGTATGGTTAGAGATGCAAATCTACAGTTTAATGCTTTTAGGTTTGGTGTAGGCTACCATCTAAAATTCAATACAAATTGGGTTACCCATTTCAATCTAGGTTTTGTGCCAGCTAGTAATCTTGAAGTAGTAGATAGTGACAATAATACATTATATGATTTTGATGCCGACGCATCGGTATTTTTAAATATAGCTCTAAGTTTCAATATTAATAGAAAGAAAAATGAAAACTAAAACAACAGTAAAAATAAACTTTGGCTTTTGCCTGTTAATGCTATCAACTTTAACATTTAGCTGTAATGACGATGATGGAGACGACTTTATCGGCAACTGGACCGAGATGTCTGTCTTTAACGAAGAACCTAGAAGCAGCTCATCTGCATTCACAATTGGAGACCGTGGCTATATGGGCACAGGTTTTGACGGAGATGATTACCTTAAAGATTTTTGGGCTTACGATATGGCCACAAACTCATGGCAACAATTAGCTGATTTCCCTGGAATAGAGAGAAGCTCAGCGGTTGGTTTTTCATCAAATGGATTAGGCTATATGGGTACAGGATTTAATGGAGATAGTAATGAAGAATTATCAGATTTCTACTCATACAATCCAGATACCAACACATGGACACCAATTGCCGATTTTGGTGGTAGTGCCCGATATGGCGCAGTAGGTTTTGGTTCCGATACAAATGGGTATGTTGGAACAGGCTTTGATGGAGACAATGACAAAAAAGATTTTTGGAAATATGATCCAATAACTGATACTTGGGAAGAAATATTTGGTTTTGGAGGCTCAAAACGAAGAGATGGAGCCGTGTTTCAGATAGGGCAAGATGTATATTTACTTAGTGGTGTTAGCAATGGTATCTATGAAGAAGACTTTTGGGTTTTTGATTTGCAATCTGAATCTTGGACAGCACTTGAGGATCTCAATGAGGATGATGACGATACTATTATTAGAGCAAATGCTGTGGCGTTTAGTCAAAACGGGTTAGGCTATATTGCATGTGGTGAAGTTGGCGGTGCATTAGCCACAGTTTGGGAATATAATCCAGGTACTAGAGACTGGACAGAGAGAACAGCATTTGAGAGATTAGCCAGAAGAGATGCCGTAGCATTTAGCAATGGACAAAGGGCATTTGTAGCTTTAGGCAGAAATGGAACGCTTTATTTAGATGATATGATGGAGTTCTTCCCTAACGATGCTCAAGACGATGATGATAATTAAGTATTAGATTTATCTGAGTTTTTAGATTGATTGAGAGCATGTTGGTTGGTTTAATATAAACCAAATAAAGCTAGACAGAAACATCTGCGGATTTAATATGTCTAGCTTTTTAAACTAAGAGATAATGAAAAGCTTTTATATTTATGCACTTATTTTCGTCATAATACTTACTGTATTCAGTACTAGCGTATTACTATTTTACAATAAAGAAAATAAGTCAAAAGTAATTTACGAGCTCAGTGTAATTCAAGAAAATGGATATTGGCTATATGAAATATCCGAAAATAATAAACCTTTGATTAGACAAGAACATGTACCTGCACTTAACGGAAACAAAAGATTCAAAACAAAAAATGGCGCACAAACAATTGGTAATATTGCTATTAAAAAATTAAATAATAATAACTTCCCAATTATTCATTTAGATGATATTATAAAAAACAACATTGAATATATTGAAAGCAACTAAACCTTTAATTAACTATAAATGGTAAAAAACCCTTACATAAAAGAGATATTTATACATTTGGCGGTTTGGGTTTGCATAGCAATACTGCCATTATCAATGGCTCTTATGGAATTTAGAAGAGTTCCAACTGAGTTTATGTATAGGCTTTTTATATCTCCTTTATTATTTTATGTTAATTTCTTCATTTTAGTTCCCAAGCTTTTACTTAAAAAGAAAATAGTACTCTACATTTTTAGCTCTGTAGTTTTCTTGTTCATTTGTAATTATTTGCTCATTGAAGTTCTACCCAACAGAGTTTTTGAAGATATAAACAGCCTTATCATTGAACAGAATTATCCTTCGCCATTTGCGCGTGGTTTTAAATTCGGCATTCCCATTGTATTTTCATTTTCTATATTTTTATTAGGCGGTGTTTTTAGCTTAGTCATCAATTATTTCAAGCGAGAGCAAATATCAACGCAATTAAAAAATGAACAAAGAGAGATGAAGCTTCAGTTTTTAAGAACGCAACTTAACCCACATTTCTTATTCAATTCCCTAAATAGCATATATTCCTTGGTACGTTCAAAGTCCGATAGTGCACCGGAAGCCATCATAACACTATCAGAACTAATGAGATATATGCTTTATGAAATTGGCGAAGAAAAGGTATTGTTAGAAAAAGAACTTAATTATATAAAACACTATATTGCTCTCCAACGCTTAAGGTTAAGAAATGGAAATGATGTAAAGCTCAATGTTTTTGGAGACACTAATCAATTGACTATTTATCCGCTTTTACTAATTACTTTCATTGAAAATGCCTTTAAATACGGAACAGATTTTAGAGGCAATACCGATATACAAATTGTTATCAAAGTAATTGACGACCAACTTCATTTTTTAGTAAAAAATAAAATTGGTCATCACACTAAAGACGAAGACAATTCTGGTATAGGATTAAAGAATGTTAATAACCAATTAGAACAACTTTACAATGGCTCCCATCAACTCAATATTTCTCAAAATGATGGATACTATGCCATAGATCTTCTACTAAAACTAGATTAAAATGACTTGTATTATAATAGATGATGAACCGCTGGCGATCGATGTTATTGATTCCTACTGCAATGCTTTGGGATCTGTAAAAGTTGTAAAAACGTTCTCCAATGCCATTGATGCCATTGAGTTTTTATCTGGCAACAAAATAGATTTGGTATTTTCCGATATTGAAATGCCTAATATTTCAGGTATCGATTTTGTAAAAGCTCTTGAAGGCAGGATACCTTATCTTATTTTCACGACAGCTTATCCTCAATATGCACTTGAAGGTTTTGATCTTAACGCAACAGATTATCTGGTAAAACCAATTCCATTTCCAAGATTTATAAAAGCCATAAATAGAGTGAAAGATTTAATGAAGCTAAATCAAAAAAACGCGCTTATAGGTAATTTTACTCCAGCCGAAGGTGAAAAAGAATCAGCTGATGAATTTATTTTTGTAAAATCTGAATATGAAAACCTAAAGATAAACTTACAAGATATAAAGTTTATTCAAGGTTTAAAAGATTATCTAAAAATACATACACAACAGTCTAAAAAAATTTTAACACTTATGAGCTTCAAGCAAATACTAGATAAATTACCTAGCGATAAGTTTTTACGTGTCCATAGATCATATGTCATCAATATTAGCAAGATAACATCTATTCAAAAAAACAAAATACTAATTGATGAGGAACGGATACCTATAGGCGAAAGCTATAAAAACATAGTCTACCAAAGATTCAGCTTATAACAGTTATTCAACCCATTTCAACCCAACAGGATTTTCAATCCTAATACGCTTTCCAGATGTTGTAATAAAACCTTCTTTCTTAAAGGCTGATAAAATTCTGATTGCAGATTCAGTTGCCGTACCAACAATACTTGCGTAATCTTCTCTTGAAATGACAATTTTCAAATAACCTTCGTCATCTTCGCCAAAGCTATCGCGGATGTACAAAAGTGCTTCTGCCATACGCTTTTTAACAGGCTTTTGCGCCATATTTACAATGGAATGTTCAGACTCTTTAAGATCTTCGGTCATATTTTTAAGGACATCCATAGTAAACTTGTTGTTTTTCTGAAGATCCTCAATAACTTCTGCCTTTGGAACAAAGCACATTTCCATGTCTGTCAAAGCAGTAGCGGTTAAACTAGAAGTTTCGTTTGTTATTAAAGACCGTTTCCCTAAGAGGCCTCCATGGATTACAAGCTTTACGGTTTGATCTTTTCCGTTTTCGCTAAGTTTCGATAATTTACACACACCATCTTTAATACAGTAAACACCGTTAAGGGTGTCGCCTTCATCAAAAATAATATGCCCTTTTTTATAAGTTTTCCCTGTTTTACAAGCAGATACACGACGCACCTCTTCTGTTGTTAAGGATTTAAAAGAATTAAATTCCCTAACAATACAGGATTCACATTTACCCATACCAATTGATTTAGTGATTCAATCAAATATACTAAATCGCATGATAATTATCATATTTTCAATGTTAAGCTTTTAAGATATTTGCTCAAGGTATAAAAATGAGTAAGTTAAAATGAAGGATATCAATTGTTTTCACTGCGGTGATAGTTGTGAAACAGCTCTGATCACTTTTCAAGATAAACCCTTTTGCTGCAACGGTTGTAAAACGGTTTTTGAGATTTTTAGTGAAAATGATCTTACTTCCTATTACGACCTCCAAAACTCACCAGGAGCAATCCCAAAAGACGTAGAAGGCAAATATGATTTCTTGGAGCAGGAAAATATCATTGAAAAACTTACCGAATTCCGCAGTGATACTTTAGAAATCACTACACTATACATTCCGCATATCCATTGTAGCTCGTGCATTTGGATATTGGAAAACCTTAACAAACTCAATCCTCATATTTCGTCTTCTCAAGTAAATTTTGGCAAGAAAACCGTTAGGATAACCTATAATACACAGCAGACCAATTTAAAGTCTGTTGCCACATTATTGAGCAGAATTGGTTATGAACCATATATAAGCTTAGACGATTTCAAGTCTAACAAAACACAAATCAATAGAACACTGATTTATAAACTTGGGGTTGCAGGTTTTGCGTTTGGAAACATTATGTTCCTTTCCTTTCCAGAATATTTTGAGGTCAATGAATATTGGCTGGAACAATACAAGCATCTGTTCCGATGGTTAATGTTTGGACTATCGCTTCCTGTGGTTTTCTATTCCTCGCAAGATTATTTTATATCCGCATTCAAAGGGTTAAAAGCCAAAATCTTAAATATTGATGTGCCTATTGCATTGGGTATTTCAGTTTTGTTTATAAGAAGTACAATAGAAATAGCCTTTGATATTGGATCGGGCTTTTTTGACAGTTTAGCGGGCTTGGTATTTTTTCTTTTAGTTGGAAAATATTTTCAACAAAAGACTTATGATTTTCTTTCTTTTGAACGTGATTACAAGTCCTACTTCCCTATTGCGGTCACAAAAATCACAAAGGAAAATACCGAAGAATCTATTCAAGTGTACGATATCAAAAAAGGCGACAGACTATTAATAAGAAATCAAGAGTTAGTACCCGTTGATGGTATTTTAATAAACGGTCGCGCAAAAATAGATTACAGCTTTGTAACCGGAGAATCACAAGCAGTTACCAAAGTTTCGGGCGACAAGCTGTTTGCTGGCGGAAAGCAAACTGCTGGCGTCATAGAATTGGAAGCACTAAAATCAGTTGAGCAAAGCTATTTAACACAGTTGTGGAGCAATGATGTTTTTAGCAAAAACAAAGAAGATGGTTTTACTAACATCACAAATGCCATTAGCAAGCATTTTACAATTGCCATTTTAGGTATAGCAGTTGTGGCCACATTTTTTTGGCTATTTACGGACACGAGTAAAGCCATGAATGTTTTTACAGCAGTACTTATTATTGCATGTCCATGCGCTATTGCCTTATCGGCACCGTTTACATTTGGAAACCTACTGCGCATTTTTGGAAAGCTGAAATTCTACGTGAAAAACGCCTCCGTTATTGAACAATTAGCAGAAATAAACACGATTATTTTTGACAAAACAGGTACAATAACCTCAAATAAAAAAAGCACGGCTACATATGATGGCGAACAACTTTCAGACTTGGAACATCTGGTTTTAAAGAATTCGCTTCGCGGTTCTAATCACCCGTTAAGTAGAACGCTTTACGATATACTGAAAACTAATGAAATTGTCACCCTTGATAATTTTGAAGAACATATTGGCAAAGGCATTGAAGCTAAACACAATAACGTAGATTTAAAAATTGGTTCGGCAAGTTTTGTAGGTCATCATACCGAAACATCTGTCTTAAATACAACCGTTCATGTAAGTAGTAATAATCTATACAAAGGCAAATTCACATTCTACAATAGCTATAGGAAAGGTGTTTCAAAGCTATTCAATCAGTTAAAACAACAGTTTGATTTGGTTATACTTTCAGGTGATAATGAAGGTGAATACGAAAATTTGAAAAAGCTATTACCAACCAAGACCAAACTTATATTCAACCAAAAACCTAATGACAAGCTCGATTACATAAAATTTCACCAAAACGAAGGTGCAAAAGTGCTCATGATTGGTGATGGTCTAAATGATGCTGGTGCACTTGCACAAAGTGATGTTGGTATTGCCATCTCTGAAGATGTCAATGTGTTTTCGCCAGCTTGTGATGCCATTTTGGATGCTTCAAAATTTGAACAATTATTTCAGTTTATAAAAGCTTCAAAATCGGCAATAAAAATTATTAAATGGAGTTTTGTCCTGTCATTTATATACAACATTATTGGGCTTTATTTTGCCGTTACAGGTCAATTAGCACCTGTAGTTGCAGCCATTTTAATGCCATTAAGTTCCATTAGTATCGTCCTGTTTACAACGTTATGTACAAACATACTTGGGAGAAGATTAAAATAATTCAATCCACATGATAAAAATCATGTTTTAAAAAAGTGTTCAACGGTATTTTTGAACCATAACTTCAAATTAGGTATGAGCGTTATATATATTTTACTAACCATAAGCATTATTGTAGCTATAGCATTCTTTGTTATTTTCATTTTAGCCGTAAGATCAGGCCAATATGATGACAGCTACACACCATCCGTTCGCATGCTTTTTGAGGACGAACTTGTAAAATCAGACAAAAAATCAAGAAATAAACTAAATCAAAATCAATTACACTAACTATGGAAATGCAACAATTCTATTACGATAATAAAATCGTTAAAAAATTCCTTTATGCCACCATACTTTGGGGAGTTGTTGGGATGCTGGTAGGTTTAATACTGGCATTTATGTTTTTGTTCCCTAACATGACTGATGGCGTATCCTGGCTTAGTTTTGGTCGTTTAAGACCTTTGCACACTAACGCCGTTATTTTTGCCTTTGTTGGTAATGCCATTTTTGCTGGTGTCTACTACTCTTCCCAAAGGTTACTCAAAGCTAGGATGTTTAGCGACTTTTTGAGTAATTTCAATTTTTGGGCATGGCAGTTGCTTATTGTTGGCGCCGCAATTACATTACCGCTAGGTATCACAACGTCTAAAGAATATGCCGAACTGGAATGGCCTTTTGATATAGCCATCGCACTGATTTGGGTAGCTTTTGGAGTGAACCTAATTGGTACAATTTTAAAACGTCGACAACGCCATTTGTATGTAGCCATTTGGTTTTACCTCGCTACTGTTGTAACAGTTGCAGTACTTCATATCTTCAATAGCCTTGAACTGCCGGTCAGTTTTATGAAAAGTTATTCTGTTTATGCTGGTGTTCAAGATGCATTGGTACAATGGTGGTACGGCCACAATGCTGTGGCATTTTTCTTAACGACACCATTCCTTGGTCTAATGTATTACTTTGTACCCAAGGCAGCCAATAGACCAGTATATTCATATAGGTTATCCATAGTGCACTTTTGGTCCTTAATATTCATTTACATCTGGGCTGGACCGCACCATTTATTATATACAGCACTGCCAGAATGGGCACAGCATTTAGGTGTAGCATTCTCGGTTATGCTTATTGCACCATCTTGGGGTGGAATGATAAATGGTCTCTTAACGCTTCGTGGCGCATGGGACAAAGTACGTACAGATCCTGTTCTAAAATTTATGGTTGTGGCCATTACCGGTTATGGTATGGCAACTTTTGAAGGCCCAATGCTATCGCTTAAAAACGTAAATGCCATTGCACACTTTACCGATTGGATTATTGCTCACGTACACGTTGGCGCACTAGCGTGGAACGGTTTCTTTGCTTTTGGTATGATCTATTGGTTAATTCCAAAACTATTCAAAACTAAACTATATTCAATAGGCATGGCAAATTTACACTTCTGGATAGGCACATTAGGAATTATCCTGTATGCACTTCCAATGTATGTTGCAGGTTTCACACAAGCTAGTCTTTGGAAGCAGTTTAATCCAGATGGCACTTTGGAATACGGAAATTTCCTTGAAACCGTTACTCAAATTATGCCAATGTACTGGATGCGTGCCATTGGTGGTACACTTTACATTGTAGGTATGCTGGTATTGGTTTACAATGTTATCCTTACCGTAAGTCGTTCTGGAGAAAAAGTTACTGATGAGCTTGCAGAAGCACCAGCATTGCAACGTGTTTCAAAAAGAAGAGTTGCAGGCGAAGGCTGGCACACTTGGTTAGAGCGTAAGCCTGTGTTACTAACTGTTTATGCTACAGTAGCCATATTGATTGGTGGTATTGTACAGATTATTCCAACACTTGTTGTAGAGTCTAACATTCCAACAATAAGTAGTGTAAAACCTTACACGCCACTAGAATTAGAAGGCCGAGATATTTATATCAGAGAAGGTTGTGTGGGTTGCCACTCGCAAATGATAAGACCTTTTAGAAGTGAAGTTGAACGTTATGGTGAGTATTCCAAAGCTGGTGAATATGTTTACGACCATCCATTCTTATGGGGAAGTAAACGTACTGGACCAGACTTGCACCGCGTTGGTGGTAAATATACAGACAGTTGGCACCTGAGCCATATGTATGATCCACAAGCCATGAACGAAGAATCCATTATGCCAAGATACCAATGGCTCATTAAAAATGAATTAGACAAATCTATGACAGAAAAGAAAATGGAAGTCATGGTAACGCTTGGCGTACCTTATACCGAAGAAGATATTGCAAACGCACAAGCTTCCATGTTGGAACAAGGTACCAAGATTGAAAAGAACCTATACGATGATCCAGATTTTGTAAAAAGCTATGAAGCTGACAAAGCAGATGCTGGGGATGATTTCGTAGAAATGAAAAATCGTGAAATTGTAGCGCTTATTGCCTATCTGCAAAGATTGGGTACAGATATTAAAGTAAAGGAAATCATTGAAGAAACCGCACAAAACTAAGAAGCTATGTTAAAATTTGTAAAAGGACACATGGAAAGCATCACGGGTATTGAGATATACCCACTGATTTCCCTCTTAATATTCTTCATCTTTTTTGTAACCCTATTCTATTGGGTGTTTACAGCCAAGAAAGACTATATCACAAAAGTGAGTAATATACCATTAGAAAACCAAAACGAAACGCAATCATGAGAAAGTTAATTCCATCATACATAAGAGTACCGCTTGTATTTTTCATCATAGCGGGACTTGTAGAATACTTTGTAGAATCGGGAGATCAACCTGCTTTTATGGAAAAGCCAGTAGTTATGGTATTTTTATTGCTGGTTCTACTCATATTAATAGCCATAGAAGGCATTACAGGTGCTATGGAAAACGTACTTTTCCAAAGCCTGGACGAAGAGGCTAAAGCACGTTACCTAGCCAAACAAAATGAGTTTCCACTTTGGGAAAAGATAAAAGCAATTTACATAAAACTACTAGGTCAAAAACCTATAGAAGAAGAAGGTGAGATAATCTTAGATCACAATTATGACGGTATAAAAGAGTTGGACAATAGTCTACCGCCATGGTGGTTGTATGGCTTTTATGTTACCATAATTTTTGGTGTAGTTTATATGGCACGCTATCACATTTTTGATGCCAATGATCAATTTGAAGAATATGAAATTAAATATGCCGAAGCACAACGCGAAATTGAAGAATACCGTAAAAATGCTAAGGATCTTGTAGACTATACAACAGTTGAATTGTTGACAGATGCTTCAGATTTAAAAGCAGGTCAGTCCATTTTTGAAGCTAAATGTGCTGTATGCCATAAAAATGATGGTGGCGGTGGTATTGGCCCAAACCTAACCGATCCGTATTGGATTTTAGGCGGTGGTATAAGCAATGTATTTAAAACCATTTCTGAAGGTGGTCGTGACGGAAAAGGTATGGTTTCATGGGCTAAAGAAGGATTAAAACCCTCTGAAATTGCCCAAGTTGCAAGTTATGTGTTGCAATTTGAAGGCACAACACCTGCCGAACCTAAAGCTGCCGAGGGCGAAGTTTGGGTAGACCCAAATAAAGATGCAGAAGCACAAGGCAATACTGAAACAGGAGAAACGGAATCTGAAAGTACAGATACCGAAGGCGAAACTGAAGTAGAAGAAAAAACAATTGCATCAAACAATTAGTTAATCTGTCATTCCGACAGAGCAAAGCGACGAGGAATCTCATAATTCTTTTTAAAAATGAAATTTCTCTTCGCTTATCCAATCCTACTAGGTTTTAGCAAGTAGGTATAAAAACAGAAAAAGAAAGGTATAACCCAAATGGAAACCGCACCAAACGAAGTCTTTAGAGATTCCATAGGTACTATAAATGAACAGGGCAAACGCAATTGGATTTATCCTAAAAAGCCTTCAGGACCTTATTGGGAAAAACGTAAAATAGTCAGCTACATTTTGCTTGCTTTTTTATTTGCATCTCCATTTATAAAAGTAAACGGCAACCAATTTTTAATGTTCAATGTCCTAGAAAGGCGTTTTAATATTTTTGGTTTTCCGTTTTGGCCCCAAGACTTTCATCTGTTTGTCATTTCAATGATTATTGGCGTAATATTCATTACGCTCTTTACTGTTGGTTTTGGACGGATTTTTTGTGGCTGGATTTGCCCCCAAACCATATTTATGGAAATGGTGTTCAGGCGAATTGAATTTTGGATAGATGGAGACAGAAACAAGCAAAGAAAACTAGACCGACAGAAATGGAACGGAGAAAAAATTAGAAAGCGTGCAACAAAGTGGTTCATTTTTCTTGTCGTATCATTTTTAATTGCAAATATATTTCTTGCTTATCTCATTGGTAGCGATAAACTTTTAAAATACATACAGGATGGACCGATGGCTCACCTAGGAACACTTTTTCCGTTATTGATTTTCACGGCCGTATTTTATTTTGTTTTTGCTTGGTTCAGAGAACAGGTTTGCATTATAGCTTGCCCATATGGACGCTTACAAGGTGTGCTACTGGACAACAAATCAATTGTTGTTGCCTATGACCACAAACGTGGCGAAGGTGAAAACGGCAGGAAATCTTTTAGAAAAAATGAAGACCGTCAAGCCTTAGGTCATGGAGATTGCATTGATTGTTTTCAATGTGTGCATGTTTGCCCAACAGGTATTGATATAAGAAATGGAACTCAGTTAGAGTGCGTAAACTGTACAGCTTGTATTGATGAGTGTGATACCATTATGGAAAAGATCAATCTGCCAAAAGGATTGATCCGATATACCAGTGAAGAGAACATAGAAAAGAAAACGCCATTTAAACTTACAGCACGAATGAAAGGCTACATAGCTGTACTTACAATTCTTTCTGGCGTCCTATTAGGAATGCTGGCTCTGAGAAATGATGTTGAAGCCACAATTTTAAGGTTGCCAGGGCAACTTTACCAAGCCAAAGAAAATAATATCATAAGTAACGTTTACACCTATAAAGTAGTTAACAAAACCGTAAATGACATTGACAACATTCACTTTAAAATTAGAAATAAAGACGGTGAGATAAAAATGGTATCCAATACGGAAACCTTTATGCTAAAAGCACAAGATATTTCTGAAGGTACATTATTTATTGAGTTAAAACAAAGTGATTTGTCTGGTGATAAGAACAAACTAACGGTAGATGTATACAGCAACAACAAACTTATTGAAACTACAACTGTGGGCTTTTTAGGACCACGAAGCTATAATTAAAGTAATATAAAAATGAAACTTAACTGGGGAAAAGCAATAGTGTTGGCATTTATAGGCTTTATATCGTTTATAATGTATTTTGTCATTAACATGAGTACCGATGATAAGTACGACCATGACTTGGTTACTGAAGATTATTACCAACAAGAACTAAAATACCAAGACGATATAGACAAAGAAGCTAATGCCAAGAAACTTAACCAAGATATTACATTGAAAAAAACAACCGAAGGTATTTTAATTTCTTTTCCAAAAAATTTAAAGACAGAAAACATCAAAGGAAATGTGTTCCTATATCGGCCATCTGATAAGCAATTGGATTTTGAGATTCCTATCTCACTGTCTAATCACAACTTGCTCATACCTGACAACCGCTTGTTGGGTGGTCGCTGGAACATTAAAATTGATTGGTCTTTAAACGAAAACAACTATTTGTATAAAAGCGAAATCAACTATTAAATGCTAACAACGGCTTTTATATTGGGATTTTTGGGAAGCTTGCACTGCGTTGGCATGTGTGGTCCAATTGCCTTTATGCTACCTGTTGATAGAAGCAACTCATTTAAGAAAATAAGCCAAATTAGCATGTACCATTTTGGGCGTTTATTGGCGTATTCCATTATTGGTTTAGTATTTGGTTTGGTTGGTCAAAGCCTTTATATTTTTGGTTTGCAACAACAATTATCTATTGCCATAGGTATAATTATGATTGTTTTGGTATTAATACCATACAAAACTATTAGCAAGTACAACTTGTCCAAACCGTTAAACCGTTTTATTTCTAAAGTAAAATCTAATTTGGGCAAAGCTCTTCAAAAAAAAACTGCTGATACCTTTTTGACTATTGGGTTTCTTAATGGGTTTTTACCCTGTGGTTTGGTATATATGGCTGTATTTGGCGCAGTAGCCACAGGCAGTTTAATTCAGGGTAGTTTTTACATGCTATTGTTTGGCTTGGGTACTATACCTTTAATGACTACGGCCATATACCTTGGTAAGTTTTTAAACACCTCTATTAAACAGCGTATACAAAAAGCCATTCCTGTTTTTGTAGTTGTAATCGGTGTCCTTTTTATTTTAAGAGGTCTAGGACTGGGCATTCCTTATATTTCACCAGAACCCATTGTGGAGATGGCATCAGGAAATTTAAATTGTCACTAAACAACATATAAACATCACATTTAAAAACAGTAAAATGAAAACCAGACTTTTTATTATTGCACTCATATGTTTCAATTTTATTAACAGTCAGAATTTTTCTGAACTTGACAATTATGAATTTAAAACAGTCGAGAGTTATACTACAGAACAAGGTAAAGTACTTGAAGCAGCAAACTATCTATTTGAAAATCCTGCAAGTAGAGCTCTTGAGCTCAACAGATTGATTTCAATTCAGTACATTATGAAATGGATGCAAGGTACACCAGACTACACTTTTGAAATTGGAAATAGTGCTTTAGAGTTAACTAAAGGAAATTCAGATCTGCTTGGTCTATATTTAGCAGCAATGACAAAAACCGTACTTGAAAACGACGATAAAAAACTTAACGATGAGACCATTTATAGGAATGCAGAACAAATTTTAGTTGACTATTGTGCTGATTCTAAAAATCTAACCAAACCATCAAAAAAAATAAAGAAGTTGTTACGAAAGAGAAAAGACCGTTAACTATCAAAAAATAGATTAGTAATAACTTCTTAAAATAGAAAAAATGATTCGAAATAATGACAATAATCCAAAGCTTGCGCTAAAAACACTTAAAGTTTTACACTCGGCTTTTTGTTTAAGTATTCTTGTTTTTAGCGTGGTTGTATATTTTGTTACAGATGATCATTCATTTTTCAATACAGAAGGAATGAATGCTTTATACTATGGCATACCAATACTAGCTGTTCTTCTCATTTATGGCAGTAAAGGCGTTTATGCAAATGCACTGAGCAAAATTCCGAATGATATGCCTTTAGAACAAAAGATATCAAATTATAGTACAGCAAATATTATTAGATATGCCATGATTGAAGGACCCGCTTTTTTATGCGTTGCAGTTTCATTTATGAGCGGTAGTTTGCTATTCTTAATTATTGCCTTGTGCATCTTACTTTACCTTTACTCTATTAAGCCAACTAAGGCTAAATTAATTGAGGACTTAAACCTTAATTTTGAAGAACGAAAACAATTTTAGCAGAAACAAAAAAGCACTAAAGTTGATTAGTCTTTAGTGCTTTAAACCTATTATGCTAATTGCTATAATAAAGAATTATATTTTAAATGTCATTACCGGTAAAGTAGAATGGTTTGCTATATCTTCTGAAATGCTACCTTCAAAGAAATGCGCTAAACCTCTTCTACCGTGAGTTGCTACGGCAACAACATCTGCGCCAATATTATTAGCAAAATTCAGGATACCTTTTTCAACGGAATAGTCTGAAACTACATGTACATTGGAAAAGTTATCAATATTTCCGTCAGCTTTCTTTAAAAAGTTAAGCACAAGATTATCAATTTCCGGTGAGCTTTTAAAACCATTATCTGGTGTGTTGACATAAAGTAAAAATACTTCAGTTTTTAGCTTTTCAAAAGTAGCACGGGCTTTAAGGTAAGGTTCAACAGAATCTTCAGAAAAGTCACTTGCAAAAATAGCCGTATCAAATTCCAAGAGAACAGGATCGTGTTTTACAATTAGTACCGGCACATTTGAGTACCTCACAACCTTTTCGGCATTTGAGCCAACGATTACTTCTTTAACACCGCTTACGCCATGCGACCCCATTACAACAAGGTCAATATCATGTTCTTCGGTAAGTTCATTTATTTCCTTAAAAACTTTAAACTGTTTGACCACTGGCGTAATCTCCAGACCTTCTAAATAGTCTTTATGCAAAAAATCTGCTAGTTTTTTTTCTGCTAGTTTTAAATAAAAAACTGCCTCTTGGTTTAGCTCGCTACTGCTTGCGCTGTAAATTGCATTTGACAACTCTAGCATATGCAGGATAAAAATTTCGGCATTATGCTTTTTTGCAATCGTTGCCGCGGTTTCCATTGCGTATTCTGAATACTTGGAAAAATCTATGGGTACTAAAATTCTTTTCATTTCGCTTTTATTAATTTTTAAATAGTCATTGAAAACAATTGCTTATCGGGCTGTTTTCTCTGCAAAAGCAGATCAAAAGCCATACAAATGTTTCTTATAAATGGTTTACCTTTTTCGGTAACCACAAGTGTTCTTCTTTCAAATGAAATTAGTTTATCTTCTTCCAGTTCTTTAAGCTTAATAATTACATCTGTCAATTCTGGAAATTGGGTTTCTTCTGTAAACCAACTTGTGCGGAAATTGCACATAAGGTTTAGAATATGTTTTCTGATTATTAAATCTTCCTCATTTAGTATATGACCTCGAAATACAGGAATTGTATTTGATTCTAAAAGCTTGCAATACGCATCAATTGATTTTACATTTTGCGCAAATCCGTACCAGCTATCGCTTATGGAGGAAACGCCTAAACCAATCATGGCTTGGGTTTTGGAGGATGTGTACCCCATAAAATTTCTATGCAGGGTATTCTCTTCCATGGCCTTGTAAAGCGTATCGGTTTTTAATGCAAAATGATCCATTCCAATTTCAACATAACCAGCTTCCATTAACAACTGCTTACCTGTTTCATATTGTTGGCGCTTTACGCTTGCGGACGGCAAATCCTCATCATTAAATCCTCGTTGTCCGTTGCCTTTAATCCATGGCACATGCGCATAACTGTAAAACGCTATGCGATCTGGCATCAAGGCCTTTGTCTTTTTTATGGTGTTTACAACATCGACTTTTGATTGTAACGGAAGCCCAAAGATAATATCATGGCCAACGGAAGTATAGCCTATTTCTCGGGCAAGGTTGGTGACTTTTTCAACATTATCAAAAGATTGCACCCTATTTATTGCTTTCTGAACCTTAATGTTGTAATCCTGAACCCCAAAGCTTACCCGTCTAAAACCTAAGTCAAAAAGCGTTTGCATATGGGCTTTAGTTGTATTGTTTGGGTGACCTTCAAAACTAAATTGATAATCTGGAGACAATTCAACCGTAGAAAGCAGTTCAGATATTAAATATTTTAAATTCTCTGGACTGAAAAAAGTTGGTGTGCCACCACCTATATGCAATTCGTTTATTATTGGCTTATTACCCAATAATTGCAGGTAGAGAGACCATTCCTTTAAAAGTGCATTTATATAAGGTTTTTCAACCTCATGGCGTTTTGTTATGCGCTTATGGCAACCACAAAAGGTGCATAAACTTTCACAAAATGGTAAGTGGATGTAAAGACTTATACCTTCAGATTCGTTACTTTCCTGATAGGATTTCTTTAACGTGTCTTCCCATTTATGTAATGAGAATGTGCTGGCATCCCAAAAGGGTACGGTAGGGTAACTGGTGTATCTTGGGCCAGCTACATTGTATTTATTTACCAATGATTTGCACATAACTCTCATTTGTTAGTCAAAATTACTGGTATGGCTAACTTTAAAATATGATATTTGTCATGCCAACCAGACTTTTTTAAGAGCTTATGCTACAAACCGAACCATTTGAAACCTGCCTAGCAGACAAGATGAGCGTGATTATTCCAAATAAATATGGCGTTATTTTTAAAGAAAAAGGGCATAAACGCGTTAAGGTTACAGCAACATTTGAAAACAATACCATACAATTTTACGCAGCACTTAAGCGTGATAAGACCAATACTTTCAGAATATATTTTAGTAAGACTAAACAAAAGGAACTTAATGTTTTTCCGAACGATTATTTTCAGTTGCAACTTTTTGAAGACCAATCAAAATACGGTGTAGAACCTTGTGAAGAGTTTGAAGCCGTTATGCTAAGTGACTATGATGCCTACACTATTTTTGAAACACTTTCTCCAGGCAAACAGCGCAGTATTATTTATGCCATTGGCCGTTATAAATCTTCCCAAACCCGAATTGACAAAAGTATTTTGTTTACCAATAACTTAAAACGTGGCATAACAGATCCTAAGCTTTGGCTAAAAGCTTAACATTTTTTGGACTAAGCTTTTAATCTACTTAACTTTACAAAAACAAAAAACCACTAAAATGAAAGATTTTAAATTAATATTATTAATGTTATCCATTGTTTTTGCAGTTAGTTGTAAAAATGAAAAAAAGGAAACAGAAGACGTTATTGAAACCGCAGAAGTTGAAGAGGTACAAAAAATTTTAATAGCACCTCTTACCGACTCACCTGTGTATGCAGATGCAAAGCTTATGCTCGATACAGCAGACAACATGGTTTTAGAAGAAGCCAGCGAAGTTGATTTTAATTTCACTCTGGAGAATTATGAATTGGGCGCGCAGACCAATAGTGCAAATGCTGAAAAATTGGCAAATTCTGGTAAAGGGCAACATATTCATTTTATTTTAAATAATATGCCCTATTCAGCACATTATGAGCCAAATATCAAAAAAGAAGTTCCAGCAGGAGTGCATCATCTGGTTGCATTTTTAAGCCGTTCCTATCACGAGTCTGTTAAAAACGAAAACTCGGTGGTCGTTAAAAAGCTTACCGTAGGAAAAGATGCCGAAGACACTTTAGGTTTGGATATGGAAGCACCAACTTTAATATATAGTAGACCAAAAGGGACTTATGTTGGCAAGGATGCCGAACAGATTTTGTTAGACTTTTTTGTCTTGAACACCGAATTATCCAAAACAGGAAACAAAGTAATAGCCACTATTAATGGAGAAGAATTTACCATCACAAAATGGGCACCGCAAGTTATATCTGGATTGCCAATGGGAGAAGTCACAATTGCATTAAAGCTTGTGGACGCTGATGGTAAAGTAATTCCAGGTCCTTTTAATACAGTTGAGCGCAAAGTAACGCTGAAATCAGAATAGTTTTAAAAAAGATAATCTTTAAAAAAAGCTACTGTAACGGTAGCTTTTTTAATTTTACATAAAAATCATAAGTTACTGATGAATCCATCGGCAATAGGTTGGATAAAAAAAATTATTACGGTACTTCCAGAAAGTAGTTTCCTGGAGCTTACTAAACATAAATTCTATCGGAGATTAAAACAGACCGGTTTTATTTACGGTAGCAACATTACGGCAATTTGTGATACCGTAGATTCTGTAGACTTTAATGAAGAAGAACGATGCAAGGTCAACTTAATCTCTTCGTTTTATTACATACACAATATTGAAAATTCAAATCTGGATTTTATAGATTCCGTAATTGACTTTTACAATTCAATTGACGAACATAAACGCTCCTTTTTATTTGAATTATTTGGCGAGCCAAAATCTGACAGGTTGCTGGAACAAATCATCCATAAGCGCATCCATATTGATGACAACATTTTAACAAAAAACTTCAACTACATATTAATCAATGCATTCCTTTTTTTAGATGTTATTGGCTACCATCATTTTATAACCAAAAAAGAAAGTACCAAAGATTATATAAACAGATTTGAATCTACATTGGAAACTATAGTTTTTACGGTGCTGGATTCTAAAAAAGAAAAATCTGAATACGACACCAATTTGGTTAAGCTTTTTGAAGCCTCATTACGTCACAAAAATGAAGCTATAGTTGACTGTACAGATGTTGCAAAAACAATCACAGAACCATTAGAAAAACTATATATTATAGATACCGTATGTATGGCGTCATGGAGCGATAAAACCATTGACCAAGCTGAGTATCTTTACCTCAACCAACTCCGTCAGGACCTCGATGTTGACACTCAAATACTCATAAACTCTGTAAACGACATTAGTATATTCTACAGCCAAAACAAGGATAATATTGCTTTTTTAAGCGCCAAAAATTTAGCGCAGAGTTTTTACGATAATAGTAGCAGTATAGTGATGCGCCTTATTAAACGAAATGCAAAACGCCTAACAAAAGAACTCTCACAAAGCAAAGAGGCTTTGGCTTTATTGGCAAAATCAACGCATAGCAATCTTACGCCAGAGGAGCAAAAAAAAATCCAAAATCAGTTATTGGATATTTTCAAATCCATACCTAGCCTTGCTATTTTCATGTTGCCCGGAGGCATGCTATTGTTACCACTATTTGTAAAATTTATTCCAAAGCTACTGCCATCTGCATTTGACGAAAATAGAATTGACAACAACTAATGTAACACAGGATTAAGTTTTACTACTTATTTATTAAACCAACCGTTATGCATTTTGATTTAAATTCGTCAGTTAGAGTAATTTTCTCAGTTTTCAACTGAAAAAATTGTATCGAAAACAAGAATTTAATTATCAAAAAACTCATTCTCGATACTTTTTCCATTGGAAAAAACTCGAATTGACGGTTTTTACACAAATAAATTCAAAATGCAAACAGGTTAAACGATTTTAATTATGATAACTGACTATTATTCTGTATTGGGTGTTGATAGAAACGCAGACCTTGAAAGTATTAAAAAATCTTTTAGAAAAAAGATAGCCATATACCATCCCGAAAACAACAAATCAAAAGATGCGAGAGAGAAATTTGATATTATAATTGAAGCCTTTAACGTGCTATCAGATTCAAAAAAAAGAGCTGAATATGATGAAATGTTGGCTAAAAGAAGTGAAAGTCTACCAACTGTAATAACACAAAAACAGGAAAAAAAATATCAAGAATGGCAAAAAGAAGCCAAAAAGAAATCTAAAACATCATGGGAAACAGATCTTGCAGATTTGTTATTACTTGATTTGTTTTTTGATATTGGGCTTTCTGGTTTATTTGATGGCATTGGCGATATATTGGGTGATGCTGGCGATGTATTCGACTTATTCTAACCAAGTTTTAAAGTCCTTTACGCGCTCTCGAGACACAATAATATCATATTCGTTAAAACGGTTGAGCTTAATCTGTAGTCTTGAATTTGTATAACTAACTATATCCTTTACAGCATTAATATTGATATAAAATTTTCTGCTGACTCTAAAAAATACACTTGGCTCTAAATCATCTTCAAGCTGATCTAAAGTGGCATCCAAAAGGTAATTTCTACCTTCAGCTGTAAAGGCATAAGTCCCTTTATTTTCACTATAAATACATTCAACATCCTCAATATTAATGAGTTTAAGGTGTTGGCCAACTTTAACTGAAAATCGCTTTTTGTATTCGCGCTCAATAGGGTTTACCAAGAGCTTCTTTATGTCGTTAAAATCCAATGTTACTGCTTTATGCTGTGCGCTTCTGTTTTTGAATTTTGAAACGGCAACTTCAAGATCATCTTCATCAATAGGCTTTAGCAGATAATCAATACTATTCAATTTAAAGGCCTGAAGCGCATACTCATCATAAGCCGTAGTGAATATAACTGCGGAATTGATATCCATGGCTTCAAAAATCTCGAACGATAAACCATCACTTAATTGTATATCTAAAAATATGAGGTCTGGATGCGCATTATTCTGAAACCATTGTATGGACTCTTCAACAGAATGCAACAAGGTTTCCGCTTCCATATCAAGATTGGTCAACATGCGCTGTAAGCGCCTTGCAGATGGTTTTTCGTCTTCAATTATAATAATCTTCATTGCTTATGTTTTAGTTGTTTTATTGGTCTCTGTTCAATTTACTTTTCGGTTACAAATCCCAATTTTGTTTTTCCTTTTCCATAAACTCTTCAATTTTTCGACGCTCCCAATTTTTACCTAAAATAAAATTGAAACCAAAAACACCAATAAAATGGAAGAACAGGCCAATACCCCAAAAAAATGCTGTTGCATAAGGACCAAAACCCCTAAATCCACTTCCTGAATTTAAACCTATCAACAAGATTAAAAATATATTTACTACGATGTAAACAGCCAAATGCCAGTAAAAACCAACCATGGCCTCTACACGTTTTTTTGCTCTTAAATAAGCGTCTTCCTTGCGGTAATCGTAATCCGATTCTTCTTCTTTATAAGGTTCTATACTATATTTTTCCATAATTACATATGTTTATTTTTTTGATTGTAATTCGTCTTGCATTAGTTGTTGTATCTTGCGTTCTTCCCAATCGTAGCCCAAGAGCTTTGGAAATATAAATACCGAAAAGGCATGGATACACAATACTACGCCCCAAACTAGCCAAGAGCTGAGTACGTCAATGGACAAGCTTCTGTCCGCAAATGTATTCCAACTCTCTAAGTGCCCACTAACTTTAAAAGCTGTTATTACACCATTAATCACGATGTAGATTAAAAGGTGATTGTAAAAATTGCGGAGCTTTTCTACCTTTCGTTTTGCTCTATCAAATTTTGAAAATGAGTCTTGACGTTTCATAATTTTTGATTGATTTTGATTAATTTATCTCCAACGGTTTTGCTGTTCTTCTTCCTTGCGCATAAACTCTTCAATCTTTCGCTTTTCCCAATTTACACCAAGCGCAGCACCATCATAAAATACGCGATAAGCCTGAAAACAAAGGCTTAATCCCCAACCAACTAGTGGAAACCAAAACCATTGAATGGTATAACTTGAGAATTTATACCAGATAAAAATTAAAAATGGTATAACTACAAAATAGGATGCCAAGCTAATATAAAAGGCTTTTAGCTCTTCCATACGCTCGCGTGCTTTCATATAGCTATCACTTAATTTTCGGTTTGTGAGGTGTTCTGTTCTTCTCATGATTGATACTTGTTTTGTAAGCATTGGTATTGCCACGGCAAAATCCTTTGCTCTTTGATTGATGATTACTGTTTTATTTGAAAGCAACTTGTAACGTTGCTTTATATTTTCTAACCCAACACCACTACTCTTTTTTACAATTTGTTTTGGCTGCAGATTGTTCATTACAACCAAATAATCGCCATCTTCATATATTTTGACGTGTAATGGTTTGTTTGAAGTTACCATGTTATGTTTTACCGCATTTTCTAAAAGCAATTGCAATGATAATGGCACTACTTTACTTTCTGGGTTTGAGGCCTTATCAGGAATTTCAAAAATAATGCTGTCCTCAAAGCGCATTTTTAACAAAGACATGTATGTTTTGGCAAATTTTAATTCTTCATCAACACTTACCAAATCCTTATTTTTTTGCTCTAAAACATAGCGGTAAACTTTAGATAAAGATGTGGTAAATTTCTGTGCACTTTCCGGATTTTCCTCTATTAAGCTGGTAAGTACGTTTAAACTATTGAACAAAAAATGAGGATCTAACTGGTTTTTGAGCGCATCAAATTTTGCGCTTGCAGTTCCTGCTATGAACTTCTGTTCTTTTACCTTGCTTTTTTGCAGTTCTTTATAATAATATACAGCATGAAAGAACAAGGAAATAACTAAGGTTATCAGTAAAATTCTGATATAATATTCTACATATTGGCTATAAATGAACTCGGTAAATGAATTACCTTCAACAACAATTGCAACAAAAGCATTTATTATGAAAACCGCTCCAATTGTTACAAATATTGAACCTAAAAAGCCAATTAAAATTCGGTATTTTGAGTATTTGACCCAAACAATCTTATTATTTAAATAATAAAAGAAATAAGAGTTGACAAGGGTTAACGGTACAGAATAAATGGTGTAATAGCCAAACATTTCCCAAAATCTACTATCTATTCCTATACTGTCACCACCGAAGTATCTAATAGTTTGGTCAACTATCATTATAACAACCGCAACTAGTAAACCAGATAGTAATATTTTGAAAAGTCGTTTCATAATATAGATTTATATAAGTCTGATAAACAGGTTTTTTTAATTATTTTTTACATTCCTTTAATATTTCATCTGCGCGTTGCCTTCCCCAGTTTGGGTGGAATTCACTTTCTGGCTTAAACGCATCAAACAGCGCTATAGCAGACTCTACCTCCTTGCAATGCGCTGATGGGTCTTTACCAAAGTACCTTGCCGTACCCATTGCCCAATCGCCTTTACACATTACCACTCTTGGGTTTTTGGGAGCTATACTATAAGCTTTGTTATACAGTTCGGACACTTTTGCAGAGTATTTCATTCCGTAGGTCATACCATCAAAGGCAATCCAGTTGGTTAAAACCTGACCTTGCATAACTAGTAGTTCTGGATTGTTTTCACTAAAAGCCATTGCTAAATCCAAGTGCTTTTGAGCTTTGTCCAACTGCGCCTTTAATATATTCTCGTCCTTTTCGTTCCAACTTTTCAAGCTATTGATCTGCGCTATATAATAATGCGGTAGCCAATTGTCTTTTTCTGCATTAGCAATGCGCTCAAATAAATTTTCGGCCTCTTCAATTTTGTTATTGGACCAAAGGTCAAAAGCTTTGCGCATGCCTTTTTCAAAGTTAGCCTGTGCATTTATAAATCCACACATGATAAAACCTACAATAAGTACTATTCTTTTCATTTTTATTCTTTTTATTAATTGATGATTATAATGATATAGAAATTGTTTTTGTACCACCTTTAAATTCAAACTTTGCGTCTTTCCATTTTGGTGGTCCCATAAAACCTTTGGCGTTGTTTGAACATCCGTAATCTTCTTTGGGTATTCCCATAAAGTTGGTATCTATCTTACCATTGCTATTTTTGTCATGGACAAAGGAAACGGCATAGATACCAACTGGAACGTCGGTAAAGGTTATGGTGCTTTTGTTTTGGGAAATTTTAGTCTTTACACTTTTAAAAGGTGTATTTAAAAAATCTGTTTCCTTGTTGTAAAGCCCAACTAAAAGTTGCCCTTTATTGCTTTCTAAGTTTTCAATTTCCACTGTTATCTCTGACAATTCTACATCCTGGGCAGAAAGTATATTACTGTTAAAAATAATTAGGACAATAATTCTGACTAAAGTGGTCATGATTTTCGATTTTGTTTGGTACAAATATCTCATGCTAATGTGCAATTAAAAATGAATAGTTACTGAATTGTAGTTTTTTTATGATGAATTGTAAGATACTAAAAAAGACTGCCTCAATTAAAGCAGTCTTTTCTAAAATTATAAAAGATTTAACCTATTTGCTAGTTGCTTCATAGGCTCTTATAAATTTTAAAGCACGTTTGTTATCGTTATTAATATCTAGTGCTTTTTTATAGTTTTCATACGCCAAAGTGCTATCGCCATTTCTGGAATAAGCGTCTGCCAAACTATCGTAAACGTTACCACTTGTTGGATGCAATTTTGTATTCATTTTAAAAATAGCAATAGCATCGTCATAATTTTTTTCTCTTATAAACTTGTAACCCATACGGTTAAACTTGTATTGCTGAATAAACTCGCTTGTTGAGTCTTTAGCCTTAATTTTAAGAAAACCTTTAAGTGCCAAATCGTAATTTTTATCCTCTAAGTGCTGACTTGGTGTCTTATAACCTTTTGGTGCTTTAAGGTAGTCAAATGTTAAACTATCAGGATTATCTTCTGGTATCACAGAAAGGTAGCGCTCATTGGTTTCAGGATGTGTTACAAAACGTAATTTCTTATACATATCTGGCACAAAAAACTCATTTGTATCTGTAACAACCGGTTTTGTGGTAACACCGCGCCAATTAAAAAGCAAGGTGTTTTTATCATATGAAATGGTGATTACATCATCGGCGTTGTACAAATACACACCTTCGGTTCTGGCTTTAAATTCTTCTGAATAATCAATTGTTCCCGAACAGTTAAAGAGCAATCCCAAAATGAATAGAGATAGAATTAGTTTTGATTTCATAGTCCCGAAAATTAGTTGCTTTAAAATAAAAAGTCTCACTAAATGTGAGACGATTTATTTAATTATTTGTTACTTAATTTTAGATTTTTGACGCTTGTTATGTCGTTGCCATAAGCTCAACATCAAAAACCAAAATTGCATTTGGAGGAATAACGCCACCGGCACCTGCACTACCGTAACCCAGATCACTAGGGATTACGAAACGAGCTTTGTCACCAACGTTTAAAAGCAATATACCTTCATCCCAACCACTAATAACTTGGCCAACGCCAACTTGAAATTCTAATGGTTGGTTTCTTTTGTACGACGAATCAAATACTGTTCCGTCTGCCAATTGCCCCTTATAGTGTACAGAAACTGTTGCACCTGCCTCAGCTTTTTTACCATCGCCTTTTTGTATAATCTGGTATCTTAATCCCGAAGCCGTTTCTTCAAATCCTTCGGATAATTTATCCAACTCTGCTTTTTTGGCCTCGCGCTCTGCTTGTATACGTGCTTCCCTTGCACCTTCAAAAACTCTAAATGCTTCAATAGCGTTAAAATTTTTAGCATCGGCTCCAACTCTAACAATTTCCAAGCTTTCAATAGCATCGCCCTGGGCAACAGCATCTACAACGTCTTGGCCATCAACAACATTTCCAAAAACGGTATGTTTTCCATCTAACCACGGTGTTTCAACATGCGTTATAAAAAACTGGCTACCATTAGTTCCTGGACCTGCATTGGCCATGGACAATACGCCTGGTCCACTATGCTTTAAATCTGGATGAAACTCATCATCAAATTTGTAACCCGGATTACCAGTACCAGTTCCTAATGGGCAACCGCCTTGAATCATAAAATCTGGAATTACCCTGTGAAATTTTAAACCATCATAATATGGCGTGCCTTGTGGTTTGGCTGAATTTTCAAGGTTTCCTTCTGCCAAGGCTACAAAGTTACCAACTGTTCCTGTTGTTTTTTCAAACTACAAGTTTACAAATATTTCGCATTTTGTTGTATTGAATTTTGCGTATAAACCGTCTTGCATTTTTTGTCTGTTTTATTTTGAGTTTGCAAAGATAAGAAGAAAGTTAGAAGTTAGAAGTTAGAATTTGGAATTTGGAATTTGGGATTTGGGATTTGGGTTTGGGTTTGGGTTTGGGTTTGGGTTTTGGATAAAATAAAAGTGATAGATTTGCTAAAATTTAACTGCAATGGGATTTATTACTAAAATACTGGCTGGACTTGGGCACATGAAATCTATGGAAAAACTGCATGTGGATGACCATACCGAAGCCATTATCAAAGACATTGAACACGAACCTTATGCCGTTTCCGACACCAATGTAATGTACGCCGGCTTTAACGAATTAGGTGGCTATCATTTTATACAAACAATTATTGTTGGGCAATTCCATATAAAGACCATTAAAGGCGCCACATTAACCTTTGAAACTGAAAATGATACCTTAACCTACAACTCGGACTCTTTGGAGTTTGAATCTGACTATTCCAATGTCTCAAACCGAAGCATTACCAAAATTGACTTTCAGATTGAAAAAGAAGACCTCAAAAAAATAAAGTCTAAAAACGTAAAAACTATAATTCTTGAAGTTAAAAAGAAACGTATTGAGTTCACTAAGTATGCTTCTGACAAGAAATAATTTGGATACAAGTTGGGCATCACAACTCCCGATTTAGATTACTAGAAATATTAAATAACCTCTACCTTCTATCATTTAGCGTAACTGACCACTAAACTAAAATCATTGCGACTATAAATACTATCCCAAGACCAATGACCATTAAGAAATACGAAAGCACATAGGTTAATACAAGACGAAGTGCTGTATAAAACTTCTTATCGGTATGATAAAATTGAAAAAATGTCCAAATACGATAGCCGGCCGATAAAGCAAAGGCTAGTGTGACACCGAAATCATTTTCATTTATTAAAGACCCCACTATAGTGAAAACAGCATAAAAAATGGTCTGTAGTCCAAGGAGATATGAATTGATAACGATATGCTCAAGATAGTTTTGACCTTTACCCAAAAACGAAATAAATGTGGCGATTGATACCATAGGTATTAGGAGAAGCGTTGTATACGCAAAATTATCAACCAACCATTTGGTTAAAAACTCAACAACCTCAGTATTCAGTGCTAAATCAGGCGTGCTTTCTACACCTCTGCGATATCCTGAAATGACATCGGCCAAAAGTGTATTTGTCCCAAAAAATTTGGTAATGATGAAGTAAAACGTCGATAACAGCAATACAAAGGCAATGGGCTTAAAATAGTATTTTCGTTGCCCTTCTAAATAAGCTCTTATGGCGTGTCCTGGTCTTAAAAACAATTGCTTTATAGTAAAGAAAAGACCGCGATCAACTTGAAAAACACTATTGGTAAGCTCTTCTAAAAACGTCTTTAGGGTTAATCTACCAACATTACTATTTTGTCCGCATGCATTGCAAAATTTTCCTTCAAAGCTATGTCCACAATTTTTACACTTCATTAGTTAATACTTAGATACAAGATGTTGGTCTATTTACTTGAGTACGAAAGATAGGGAATTGAAATCAGTTATTTATGGAGCTGACCCTAAACTCTAATTATATTGAATTCAAACCATAATAAGCCAATGTAAAGTGTTTTAATGTTACTAAATTGATTTTCAAATTGAAAGGAATACCTTAAAAAAATAAAGTCTAAAAACGTAAAAACTATAATTCTTGAAGCTAAAAAGAAACGGGTTGATTTTGCTAGGTATGTTAGAGATGTGAAAAAAGAAAATTAAATGATTGATTTGAAATTTTAGCATCAATTGAGGTTATTCAATCAAAATTTATTTGGTTGTATTTAGCTTTCGTTCCAATGCTAAAAAATATTTTCATATCACTATATCTTAGTACTTTGTTACAATTTTTACCCGTACATTATTAAATAGATTGTTACCTAAATCTATTTTTTATTTTTCAGCAATGCTTTTGCTAATTCTTTTTTGATAGAATTTGGGACTTTAGAGTCTTTAATGAGGAGTGCTATTTCTTTCTCTTTTCGCTCATTAGATTTTGTCTTTTCTAACCAAAAATCAAAACCTATGAATAAACAACAAGTTATAATTAGAGACACTAAGACTAAATTCGATGAAGAATTATTACCATAATTAAATATCTTTTTTGATAAATCAAATTCAATAAAAATATCGAATGTAACGGTAGTTGCTAAAATTGAAAAGAGTATGACTTTAGTTCTATAAAAAGAATACTTTCTAAGCCATTTTATAATTCTGTTCAGAATATTCAATTCACTGTTCTTTTTTCTTAGTATTACTCTCTTCTTCTATTTCTCTTGGCTCATTAAACCTCTCGTCATCTGTATCATCTACATCTATAGTTACTCTATTTCTTTTGTACGCAGGCACTTTTTCTATTTCATCAATATTTGCATTCTTAAACTGATAATTAAAAACTTTCATTTTTCTTCTTCTTTCATCAGCTCTCTCTTTTAACAAATCTGATATTGGTGAATTCATGGGGTCAATATCATTATTTATACTTTTTTCAAATTTTTCAATCGCAGGTAAAATTTTTAATGAAAAAATAAGCTCCTCATCATAGCGTTCAGTCCAATCGTAATTTTCAGCTGTTTTTTTAGTATATAAAACCTCTTGATTTGGTTTTATATATTCAGATAAACTTTGAATTAACTCTTCGTATTTCTTTTTTCGCGAGGAGAAGATATCAAATAACTTAAATGTCACTAATATTAATGTTAAGAAAATCCCAGAAAAGGCAATTTTATTCTGCCATTCATTTAATGAGAACAAGTACATACACGTAAATATAGCCATCAGGCCAATAAGCAATACCTCTTTTTTGAAAAACAGATACTTAGATTCCTTTTTTTGTAATAAATCTAATAGCTGAAGTTCATTAGTAATTAATATTTGTTCCAAGCCCTTATTCATCTTTAAATTTTCAGTTTCGTCCATAATTGTTGGTAACGGTTCTGGCTATGGTATCTTTACGGGATACTGTACTATTGTCATTCCTCCTCAATCATAAAATTAGTAAAAAGACTTGAAATTCAAAGTAGGAATTTCTGATGTAATTGACTAACAGCCTTTTTCTAAGGAAACCAAACCAGTAAAATGGAAACGCTATTCTATTGATAACAGAGAATAAAATTTATCAATTCGCCACTTCGCTCATAAACTTAATGCGGTATAAACGGAGTTCTTCGTCTTCGTAATCACCATCAAATTCTTCAACGGCTTCGGAGATTTTGTCGGTTTCGGATTCCATAAAGTAGTCATGGATTTCTTCCTGTTGATCTTCGTCCAAAATGTCGTCAATCCAATAATTGATATTCAGCTTTGTACCAGAAAAAACGATGGATTCCATTTCCTTTATAAAATCGGGCATTTCCATGCCTTTTGCAGAGGCAATATCATCCAACGGTAATTTCCTGTCCACATTTTGTATAATGTATAGTTTTAGAGCGGAGTTGCTTCCTGTGGATTTCACCACCATATCATCTGGCCTTGTAATGTCGTTATCTTCCACATAGTCCTTGATGAGCTCAACAAAATCAGCACCGTATTTTTTAGCCTTGCTCTCACCAACGCCATGGACGTTTGAGAGTTCTTCTATTGAAATAGGATATTTTAGTGCCATATCTTCCAACGATGGATCTTGGAAAATCACAAACGGTGGCACACCAAGGCGTTTGGCATTAGAGCGACGCAAGTCTTTGAGCATGCTCATCAATTTCTCATCCGCAACGCCACCATTAGATTTTGCGTTGGTGATGATACCATCCGTATTGGTTTCGTCATAAACATGGTCTTCCGTCATCATAAAAGACTTGGGCGACGCTAAAAAGTCTTTTCCTTCATCAGTAAGGCGGAGTACGCCATAGGTTTCAATATCTTTTTTAAGCAATTTTGCAACCAGTATTTGACGTATCAATGCCATCCAATGCCGTGCATCCTTATCTTTTCCTGCTCCAAAATAAGCTTGCTGATCCGTTTTATGCGATGCTATTAGCGCGTTGGACTTACCAGTTATAACCTGTACCAAATCTTTGGACTTGTATTTTTGATTGGTTTTTTCCACCAGATCCAACACTATTTGCACATCGTCTTTGGCTTCTTTTTGAGGTTTTGGGTTGCGGACATTATCGTCCATATCACCACCTTCACCGGTTTCATTATCAAACTCCTCACCAAAATAATGCAGTATAAATTTGCGTCGAGATACCGATGTTTCTGCAAATGCTACAACTTCTTGCAACAAGGCATGGCCAATTTCCTGTTCGGCAACAGGTTTGCCAGACATAAATTTTTCTAGTTTTTCAATGTCTTTATATGCATAATACGCCAAACAATGGCCTTCGCCACCATCACGACCAGCACGACCTGTTTCTTGATAGTAACTTTCAATACTTTTAGGAATATCATGATGGATTACAAAACGCACATCGGGTTTATCAATACCCATACCAAAGGCAATAGTCGCCACTACAACATCAGTATCTTCCATTAAAAACATATCCTGATGCTTCACTCTGGTTTTAGCATCTAAACCTGCATGATAAGGTACGGCCTTAATGCCATTAACCTGAAGCACTTGTGCCAATTCTTCAACACGTTTTCTACTCAGACAGTAAACAATGCCAGATTTGCCTTCGTTCTGTTTTACAAAACGAATAATATCTGCATCTACATTTTTCGTTTTTGGTCTTACCTCGTAATACAGGTTTGGCCTGTTAAAAGATGCCTTGAACGTAACGGCATCCGTCATACCCAAATTTTTGAGAATATCCTCTTGGACCTTAGGCGTTGCCGTAGCCGTTAAGCCTACAATAGGAATATTGTCGCCAATACGTTTTAAAATATGACGCAGGTTTCTGTATTCCGGTCTAAAATCGTGACCCCATTCGCTAATACAGTGCGCCTCGTCCACAGCCATAAACGAAATAGGAACAGAGCGTAAAAACTCAACATTTTCTTCCTTTGTCAACGACTCTGGCGCAACGTATAGCAACTTGGTTATGCCGTTACGGATATCTTCTTTAACCCGTTTAACTTCGGTTTTGTTTAATGACGAATTCAACACATGGGCAATACCTTCGTGTTCTGAAACACCACGAATAGCATCCACCTGATTTTTCATTAACGCTATTAATGGGGAAACCACAATGGCAGTTCCCTCTTTTATTAATGCTGGTAGTTGGTAGCATAACGATTTTCCACCGCCAGTAGGCATAATAACAAAGGTGTTATTGCCTTCCACTACATTCTTAATGACATCTTCCTGAAGACCTTTAAATTGGGAGAATCCAAAGTGTTTTTTTAATTCAAGATGCAAGTCAATTTGTGCAACACTCATTAATCCTTTTTCTATTTTATAGTTACATTTGCAATTAGTTTAAAGATAACAAAAATTCTTTACACAAAATAAAACCTAAAATAAATTGGCATTGGATAAAAAACAGGCAATTCTTAGTACCGCCAAAACAACAATACAATCTGAAAGTGAGGCTATTGCAAACTTGGTTTCATTAATTACCGATGATTTTGCAGAAGCCACAGAATTAATTTACAATTCAAAAGGTCGTGTTATTATTACTGGTATTGGCAAAAGCGCCATCATTGCCAACAAAATTGTGGCAACATTAAACTCTACGGGTACTCCAGCGGTTTTTATGCACGCCGCAGATGCCATACATGGCGATTTGGGATTGATACTCGAAGACGATGTAGTTATCTGTATTTCCAAAAGTGGCAACACACCAGAAATAAAAGTGCTTGTGCCTTTAATTAAGAATGCTAAAAATAAAATGATTGCCATTACGGGCAATAAAGATTCCTTTTTAGGGCAACACGCAGATTATGTTTTAAATGCCTACGTCTCACAAGAAGCTTGCCCAAACAATTTAGCACCTACAACAAGCACTACGGCACAATTGGTCATTGGAGATGCGTTGGCGGTTTGCTTGCTTGAACTACGAGGTTTTTCTAGCAGTGATTTTGCGAAGTATCATCCGGGTGGTTCGTTAGGAAAACGATTGTATTTAAGAGTGAATGATTTATCATCTCAAAACCTTAAGCCTGAAGTGCCTCTTGAAGCTACATTGAAAGAAGTTATTATTGAAATTACAGAAAAAATGCTGGGCGTAACTGCGGTAACAGAAAATGGTGAAATTGTAGGTATTATTACCGATGGCGATTTAAGACGAATGCTCAGTAAAAGTGATGATATTACCGGGTTGAAAGCAAAAGACATTATGGGCAAAAACCCAAAGCGTATTGATGAAAATGCCATGGCGGTAGATGCAAAAGAAGTTATGGAAACCTACGGCATATCGCAATTACTTGTTGAAAAAGACAACCAATACGCTGGTATAGTTCATTTGCACGATCTTATTAAAGAAGGCATTATCTAATGGCAAAGAAAAGTGTTGACGATATGTCGTTTCTGGACCATCTTGAAGATTTAAGATGGCATTTAATCCGTTCTACAATAGCTATTGTCATTGCCGGAATAGTAGCGTTTTGCTTCCCTTCCATCCTATTTGATATCATTATTTTTGGACCGACAGAAATGTCATTTCCCACCTACCAATGGCTATGCGAAATGTCGCAACTCATTGGGATTTCAGATTCAACATTCTGTGCAGACAAGTTTCCTTTTGATCTACAAAACAGAAACGTAGCCGGGCAATTTTCGGCTCACATTTGGACATCCATATATGCTGGGCTTATTTTAGCTTTTCCGTATGTACTGTATCAGCTTTGGAAATTCATCAGTCCTGGACTAAAAACTAACGAACGTAAAAACTCCAGAGGTTTCATTGTAATTTCATCTTTCTTGTTTTTCTTGGGCGTTTTATTTGGATACTATGTAATTACGCCATTGTCATTCAACTTTTTGGCCAATTATAGCATCAGCGATAAAATTTTTAATGACTTTGACACCAGCTCAGTTATTGCTGTTGTAAGGTCTTCTTCTTTGGCATCAGGCTTGGTATTTCAATTGCCAATTGTTATCTATTTCTTGACCAAAGTTGGTCTGGTAACACCACAAAGCTTAAAAAAATACCGAAAATTTGCACTGGTCATTGTTTTGATTATTTCGGCAGTCATTACGCCACCAGATATTGCAAGCCAGGTTATCGTAGCTATACCAATACTTGTACTCTACCAAGTGAGTATATTTATTTCAAGGCTGGTCGTAAGGAAACAAAACCGAAAACAACAAACTGCATAAAACACATAACATGTCAGATATTGTAAAGGAATTTAATGAGTACCGTTCTAAAATGAACGACAAGATACTAGCGGACAACAACAAAGTGATAAAGCGTATTTTTAATCTGGACACCAATGCTTTTGCTCCAGGTGCTTTAGATGTTAAAACCAAGGAACTACTGGGCTTAACAGCTTCTATGGTTTTACGTTGCGATGATTGTGTTAAGTACCATTTACAATCGTGCTTTGAGGTTGGTCTCAATAAGCAAGAAGTTGTCGAAGCACTAAGTATTGCCAACCTTATTGGCGGTACCATTGTAATCCCACATTTGCGTAAAGCTTATGAGTTTTGGGATGCGCTCGAAAATCAAAAGCAATAGCACAGTAAGACTAAATTTGTATTTTTACCGTTCTTAAGTTTTAATATAGAAACATGAAACATCTATCCCTAATTTTTAGCCACAAAAGGGAATTATAATTTGGATGTTCCATCTGACCTTTAAAAAACAATAACTATTAACAGATGAAACTACACGCTGAAAACCTTATGAAATCTTACAGTGGCCGCAAGGTTGTTAAAGATGTTTCGCTTGAAGTAAACCAAGGTGAAATTGTTGGGCTTCTCGGCCCAAATGGTGCTGGTAAAACCACATGCTTTTATATGATTGTTGGTATTATAAAGCCCAATGGTGGCAATATATTTTTAGATAGTACTGAAATCACAAAATATCCCATGTACAAACGCGCTCAAAATGGTATTGGCTACCTAGCACAAGAAGCCTCCGTTTTTAGAAAGCTGAGTATTGAGGATAATATTTTAAGCGTTTTACAACTCACAAACCTGAGCAAAAAGGAACAGCACGATAAAATGGAATCTCTGATTGAGGAATTCAGTTTAGGGCACATACGTACCAACCGTGGCGATTTACTTTCCGGTGGTGAGCGTCGCCGTACCGAGATTGCCCGTGCTCTGGCCACGGATCCTAATTTTATTTTATTGGACGAACCTTTTGCTGGAGTTGACCCGGTTGCAGTAGAAGATATTCAAAGGATTATTGCAAAATTGACCAAAAAGAATATTGGTATTTTAATCACTGACCATAACGTACAAGAAACCCTTGCCATAACGGACAGAACCTACTTGATGTTTGAAGGTAGTATTCTAAAGGCAGGTAAACCAGAAGAATTGGCCAATGATGAAATGGTACGAAAAGTGTATTTAGGCCAAAACTTTGAGCTACGAAAAAAGAAGCTGGAGTTTGAATAAAGTTTTCCTTAATACAAATAATTTCATTTAATTTCTTGTATTCTTCTTCACAAATAAACAATTAAGGGCAAATCTGGTCTTAAGTCGAATGTTTTTCCCTGGGATTGGTTATCAAAATAGAGCTCCATTAAGTGTTCTTTACCGGTTTCAATACTCAGATTTTCAATTCTGTTTAAAGCCATGACAGTTTTCGAATTCAAATCCACACCATTTGAAACTATTTTAATATCTGTGATTTTCTTTGCACCGTTGGGATGTTTATAAAATTCTCTCCAAATAGCATATTCATCTGGGATATTTTTTAAATTAGAAAGTGTATCAAAAGTATCGTATTCAATTTCTGGATAAACCACAAAAACAGAAGGTTCCAAAAGATTGTTTTTTGAGGTCTTGGCTGCATAAATACTTGAATTTTCAGCCATCCAATCTTGATGATATTTCACGTTATCAAAGGGTATTTTATTGACGTTGTAATCGTCTATCTTTAGGGCAATACTGAAAGGTAACGCGCCATTATTTTGAAAGTCTGCTCGTTCGGCAAAATCCAAACTACTATTAAGTTGGTTATTTTTATCGAATTCGTTTTGGTCATAAATAAAAATCAATTCCATGTAGGTATTCAGAAAATAGAGAAATCTGCCAGTAGTACCTTGACCATGATGAATTTGAGAAAGCGAATCTGGCACAAATCTAAATCCAAGTTCTTTTAATTGCTGTTGTCCTTTTAATGGCTCGTTAACCCAAATATTAAAATGATCTACTTGTAAATCAGTAAAGTTATTTGATCTTGGTATGGCATTTTCTGGCGTGTCATGTTCGTTTTTACAAGAATACAAACAGAATACGACTAGAACGAAAGAGACAAATTTGCGCATATTTAATCAGCGTAAGGCCACTTATTTATTAGGTTTCTTTTTAGGCAAAACAGCTTTTACGCCATTAACCAACACCAAACATAAAATACCACCTATTAACCCAATAGTAAAATCTCTAAGCAAGCCTGGCCATGTGTGTAAAAAATCGTGAATAAAATCAATGTAATGTATAAAAATACCACCAGCAACCAGCAATAGTGCTAACGTACCAATAACTGCAAGGCTTTTTATAATCCACGGTAAAGCATTAATAAGTAATTTCCCAATAGTAAAAGCTACTCCTTTTTTTCGTTTTGAAAATTTCACCAAACGGTAACCCAAATCATCCATTCTGACAATAAGTGCAACAATGCCATAAACGCCCACAGTTGCTATTAACGCCACAATGGAAACTACAATTATTTGAAAGGTCAGTGATTTTTCAACTACCGTACCAAGAGCAATAATTATAATTTCAACCGAGAGTATAAAATCTGTAAAAACAGCCGATTTTATTTTGGACTTTTCATGAGCTAACAATTCTTCCTCGGTTAAGTCTTTCTTAAGTAAAATGGTTTCTTTCTTGGGGTGTGGCACAATGAACTCATAAATTTTCTCGGCACCTTCATAGGCTAAATAAAATGCACCTAAAACCAAAACCACGATAACCAGCCAAGGTGCAAAGGCACTTAATAAAAATGCCAAAGGTAAAATGATAATTTTGTTGAGCAGTGAGCCTTTGGATATTGCCCACAAAACGGGTAATTCTCTTGAAGCTCTGAATCCTGAAGCTTTTTCTGCATTGACGGCTAAATCGTCACCTAGAATACCAGCTGTTTTTTTTGTGGTAATCTTGGTCATTGCAACCACATCATCCATGAGTACAGCAATATCATCCAATAAAGCAAAAAAACCTGAAGCCATATCTATTAAGAAATTGATTTTTGATTCATCATAGATACAATGACGTACGCTATTATTATGATAGGTATGGCCAAAAATTGAAATATTACAAGACAAACTAAGCTGAACAAAAGGAATAAATAGCGTAATGCATTAGGTTTAAAGTCCCAAGTTTTAAACTTTAGGGCAAACAGCTTAATATCGGCATTTAGCAAATAACAACTGATTAGGCAAACACCAATCAAAAACCATTCATTTGTAAATAAATTTGATAATGTAATCGTGTATTGATAATTCAATATTAATGGAATAGAAAGTATCAATAACGTATTGGCAGGAACTGGTAAGCCTTTAAAGAAAGTCTGCTGATCTTCGTCAATATTAAACTTGGCCAACCTGTAAGCTGAAGCTAAAGGAATAAGCAACCCAATGAGTGCCAAAGGTGTGATTTCGCCACCAATCCAGTTTACGGTGGTATTCCAACCTTTATCAACAACAAAAACGGAATCGTTACCCGAAGCAGAAGCAATGAGTTTGTACATAATAACACCTGGTACTACGCCACTAGTAACTAAGTCTGCAAGAGAATCCAATTGAATGCCCAATGGACTTTGAACATTTAGCTTTCTGGCTAGTAACCCATCAAAAAAGTCGAAAAAAATACCTGAAAAAACAAAAAAACAAGTTGCCAAATAATTACCCTCTAAAGCAAACAAAAGAGCAATGCAACCTGAAAATAAATTTAAAAGCGTTACAAAATTAGGAATATGTTTTTTCATACATTGAAACTAAATTGCCATAAAAATATAAAAGTATTTTAGTATTAACGCCATACAACACAATAAGTCCTAATATTAAAAGTTTATTAGATACAAAATAATGTGCATCTTTGTAAAAAAATTGTACTTGAAAAGGATTACTATAGTTTTTATGTTGCTTGTTTGCGCATTTGCATCTGGACAGGCTACAAGAAAATACTCCAACGAGTTTATGAATATTGGTGTAGACGCCGCAGCGCTTGGAATGAGCAATGCCGTAACGGCGCATACCCGAAACGTAAACTCAGGCTACTGGAATCCTGCTGGACTTGTACATTTAGAAGATAATCAGCTTGCGTTAATGCACTCTAGTTATTTTGCCAATATTGCTAACTACAATTACATAGCTTATGCTATGCCGTTGGACGACAGAAGTGCCGTTGGCGTATCGCTCATACGATTTGGAGTCGATGATATCTTAGACACTACACAACTTATAGACGACCAAGGAAATATCAATTACGATAGAATTGAAACCTTCTCTACTGCAGATTATGGCATAACCTTTTCTTATGCGCGAAAGTTGCCCATTGAAGGTTTGAACTACGGTATTAATGCAAAAATCATAAGACGTGTAATTGGTGATTTTGCTTCGGCTTGGGGATTTGGTCTTGATGCTGGTATACAATTTGAAACCAAAAACGATTGGAAATTTGGCTTTATGGCACGTGACATTACCACAACCTATAATTCATGGGCTATTGATGAAGATAAGTTTGAACAAATAAGCGGTGCTATTGATGGAGAGAACCAGACACTGCCTGAAAAGTCTGAAATAACATTACCAAAACTTGAAATGGGCATTTCTAAATCATGGTTATTTCATTATGACTATGAGCTACTGGCATCGTTTAACCTGAACATGCGTTTTGCAGAAACTAATGATATTATTTCGTCTTCATTTGCAAGTGTTGCACCAGCATTAGGATTTCAATTTGCCTATACAGATTTAGTGTTTTTGCGAGCAGGAGTTGGGAATTTTCAAAATGAACTTCAAATAGACAATTCTGAAAACCTTACATTTCAGCCTAACTTTGGCGTAGGTTTCAAATACAAAGGCATAGAAATTGATTATGCTTTTACGGATATCGGCGATCAAAGTGCCGCACTATATTCCAATGTATTTTCATTAAAATTGGATTTCAGTATTTTTAGATAATGAGAATACTAATTTTACTTTTTTTATCACTTTTTGGTTTTGTAACGACAATATTCGCTCAGGAAATAAAATTATCCTCTAAAGCAGAAATATCTGTATTGACTATTGGCCAAGGAAAATCTCTCAATGATGCTTTTGGCCACAATGCATTTAGAATTAAAGATGTCCCAAACGGAATAGATGTAGTATACGGCTATGGTCAATATGATTTTGACACGCCTAATTTCTATTTAAAATTTGCAAGAGGAAAGCTCAACTATTTAATGAGCAAACATAAATTTAACGACATCTTTAAATTTTACAAATTTCAAAATCGCACCATAGACGAGCAGGTTTTAAACTTAAATTCCGGACAAAAACAACGACTCTACAACTACCTCATAAACAACTACAAGCCAGAAAACAGTAAATACCTTTACGATTTTTTTTATGACAACTGTGCCACGCGTATTCGTGATGTTACACAAATAGCGTCATATAAAGAAATAAGATTCAATAGTGCTTATAAAGAAGAAAATGGTAAAACTTTTAGGGAACTAATTCATGAACATGTTGGCAAGAACACATGGGGCAGTTTTGGGATTGATATTGCGTTAGGTTCCATCATTGACAGAGAAGCTAACACTTTGGAACAGATGTTTTTGCCAAAATACATCCATTCTACATTTGCGGTTTCAAAAATTGATAGAAACAATGATTTGGTAAAAAAAAGCCGTCAATTGTATAAATCTACTTCAAATGGTTACTCAGGTAGTTTTATAACCAGTCCTTTTATAGCCATGTCATTGCTTGCTGCTATTATTTTATTTATTACCTACAAAGACTACTCTAACAAAAAACGCACAAAATGGTTAGATATTAGTCTATTTGCAATTACTGGCTTTGCAGGAATACTATTGTTACTGCTATGGTTTGCGACTGATCATGGTGTTACTGGATATAACTATAATTTGCTTTGGGCTTTCCCACTGAATGTGATCTGTTTTGGACAACTTCTAAAAGAAAAATTTAAGAACTGGTTTGAAGGTTACCTCAAATTTTTATTGCTTATGCTTTGTCTTATGACCTTACACTGGATAATTGGTGTTCAAATATTTGCCCTAGGGCTTTTACCAATTTTAATTGCACTTTTAGTACGCTATTTCTACATTCTTCAATTTAAAAAGCAATAACTTATTGTCCTCGGTAATACAACACTGTACTCAAAGTTTTAAGTATAATATTTAAATCCAAAAAAGGGCTTCTGTGCTTAATATAGTATAAGTCGTATTGTAACTTTACCAGACTTTCCTCTACAGAACCACCATAGCGCGTGTTTACTTGTGCCCAACCAGTTAATCCTGGTTTTATAATGTGCCGTGTTTCATAAAACGGAATAGACCTAGACAATTCAGCAACAAAAAACGGACGTTCTGGTCGTGGCCCAATAATACTCATTTCGCCTTTGAGGACGTTCAAAAATTGGGGGATTTCATCCAGTCTGGTTCGTCTTAAAAATTTACCAAATATTGTTATTCTACTGTCATTTTCAGTAGCCCATTGCGCACGTTTATCTTCAGCATTTGCAACCATGGTCCTAAATTTATATATAGTAAACAACGTACTGTTTCTGCCTATGCGCTCTTGGGTATAAAAGAGCTTTCCTTTATTACCTATTAAATTTCCAAGGAAGATAAGCGGTAAAATCAAAAGCATAAAAATGAGACCAAAAATAGAAAACAAAATGTCAAAAGTTCTTAAGAAAAACTTATACAGTTGGTTTTCGTTGTTTCTACTAAACGGAAAGTATTTATAAAAATCCTTTCCGACATATTGTATGGGAACACGGTTTGTAACTTCTTCATAAACTTGGGTGTATTCCCTAATTTTAAACCCACGCTCTAAGAGCATCATTAGCTCATGGTACAGTTGTGGGGTTATACTTTCGGTATTATTTGTAGCGACAATTATCTCCGAAATCTGCTCATCTAAAATAACCGATGAAATTTGACTTGCCGAAAACTCCTTTAAACCTTTATACTTCACCGAATCAGTTGTAATATCTTCACTATTTATAAAGCCAATAAACTGATAATTACTATCTGCTTCTCGCAAAGTTTTTACAACACTTTCGATGTTTGAAAGTTCGCCAACAAGTAGGATTTTTTTGTAAAATCTTGGGGATTCAATCAATAGGTTATAGAGGTAGCGACCAAAAAAAACAAACCCAACAAGCGCCACATAAAAATAAATAATCTGCAATCTCGCTTCTGGTAAAAAGGGAGTAATTATTGGTGTTAACAAATAACAAAGCACCACAGTAGACATAGTTAGCACAGTGTTTTTAAAACTTATATCTAATCTGCTAGCTTTTTGAAGATCGTAAAGTTCAAAAATGGTCCCAAAAATGGATATGTAAACCGCTAAAACAATTAGTGGCACTGTATTTTCTGGAACAAGTGTTAAGTAATCAAACCCGAAATAATTTGATAAAATAAACACACCAGCAAAAGCCATTAAAATATCCATACAGCGCAATAAGATCTTACGCTCAGAAATCTCGAAATGAATCGTATTCTTAGGCTTCATTTTGGCTGGGAGAAATGAATAGCATAAATATAGTTGTATTGGAGTGAAAACAAAACTAAATATGCTTTAATATAAATAACCAATCTTTTTTTATAATATGCCAGTCAAATGTTTCAGCTTTTAATCTGGCGTTATTGATTATATTTTGCCTTAAACCAGCATTACTAAAAAGCCTGATAATGGCATCTGCCATAGCGTCACTATCATCTTTTTCGACCAATAAACCATCTTTGCCTTTTTCAATTAAGTAAGGTAAGCCTCCAACATTAGTTGAAATAATGGGAAGCCCCAAAGCCATTGCCTCAATAACAGAAACGGGCATGTTATCGTAATTACTGGTATTGATAAAAAAGTTTTGAGATTTTGAAAGTTCAATCCAATCTTGCTTTTTGAGCTTTCCTGTTATAGTCACATCAAGATTATAAGATTTCGCATGGGTTGAGACAAGCTCCGAACTACCATCAACATCAGGACCAACCATACAAAGTTGTGCATTATAACCCAAGGATACCAAACGTTCCAAAACCCTGATTGCCATTTTTGGATTATAAATACTAGTAAATGCCCTTAGCCAAAATAGTTTTAGTGTTGAAAAATCCCTCTCACTAAATTCATAATCATTGATTTGAAATGCATTTGGAATGTAAACCACATTTTCGATACCGCGTTTTAAAAACTCATTTTTTAAGTATAGCGATGGTGCTACATTTTTATAGCTATTATTAAAAATTGCTTTACATAGAATGGGGTTTGACTTTAATCTTTCAGGAAGATTTCCGCCGTGTAAAATAGGTATGTATGGAACTGTTGTAATACGGCACAATTGGCTACAAAAATAGGCGTACCAAAAATTTTTGGTGCTGTATGTATCAATCAATACAAAATCTGCCCATTTACTCTTTACAACACATGACCAGCACATATGTATCAAGCGTAAAAACTTATTGTTGAAATTTGAAGCGTAACGCAATTTAAAACCTTCGCCTTGTAACAAATTGCCCAAACGTTGAATACTAGTAATATTGGTTTTTGAACTAGTTAAGTTGTTTCCTATGTACAATAGGTTTTTCATAGGTAATGTTTAAAAGTGCAAGTGCATATAAAAACGCAGGTGCGGCAATACGCATTCCTGAGTGGTTTATGGTTGCAAACCAAAATGCCAAAAGCGCAAAGAAAAAGATATTGCGCCTGTTGTTTATTCGGTAAGTTAACGGTTTAAAAATTAAAATCAATAAAGCAATAATACCAAGCATACCATGCTCTGAAAGTAGGCGTCCAACTTCGTTATGAGATGGTAATTTTTGACCCGTTTCCTGTTCGCGTTTATCTTTAACTCTGGATACGCCGATACCAAAAAAAGGACTTTCCAAAAAGCCGTCTATTTCTTCTAAAAAAAGCTGTAGCCTACCAGTAGTTAAATCAATTTTCTCTCGCCCAAGTGCATCTTGGTTAGAATAGCGTTTATCAATTAACCCACTTGTTTGGCTAGAACTTATAACCCAGGATACCGCCAAAATACTCACCAACAAAAAAACGGATCCAAATAATGGTACCAAACGCCTAATGCGTAAGCGCAAAACCACAGTGGCAAAAAGGGCTCCAATAACCAAAACAGCAACCAAAACACCACCGCGACTAAAGGTCACAATTGCCCTAAATGCCATAGCACCAAGGATAGCGAGGTTAACCAACTTTAAAAATAAATTTGGTGATTTGAGCAATAAACGTACTACAATACAAAACATGCCCAAACCCAAAATTGTCGACACTTGATTTGGTCCAAAACCACCAGACAATGCTGCATTAGAAGCCGTACCACTTAAGCGTTCTTTTATGGATGGCGTGTACAAAAACAAATAAACCGTTGTAGATATTATTGGCAATAACACGTACATAAGCATCTTGTGAATATGCTCATAATTAATTTTTCTATCATAACAGAACAAAGCAGCTAAACCCAAACACACCGGACCACTTAAAACAAAAGTAACACTAGTCCTAAAGTTAGATCCTAATGATAATGTAGAAGATGCGACAATAATTGCTGGTACAAGCAATAGCAGATAGATAAAATACACATATCCTTTCCTTGAAACTCCCTTGTAAAACATACCAATAAGTACAAAGACAATGACCAAATATTTTGAAATTTCATAGGCGAGTCCACCTTTAGTCATCCTTAATAAAATTTCTATGCCACAGAAATACGAACATGCCAGTAGTACATTTAGGGTTATGTTTGATGATGAAGACCTAAATATTCGGTAAAAAAAGTAAACTACAATACCTAGGAAGAATACTTTAGATATTGGCTTAAAAAGAAAAAATAAAACTCCTAAACCGACGTGAAAAATCACCAGCTTTATATACGAGTCATTATATGGAATACCTGAAACTTTCAATTCTCGTTTAAAATTTCGTTGAGTATACGACTGTTGTAATGTTTAAATGTAAAGCTTTTAACCATATCCCTACTTGATAACAAATAGCTTTTATAATCTGAATTTTTCATTTGCAACAGGTATTCAATCTGTAGTTTTAATTCTTCGGTTGAAGCTTCTTTGAGTACAAATCCATTCTTTTTATGATGAATATATTGTCCTATTGCCGATACGTTTGAAACTAAAGGAATACAGCCAAAATTAAGCGCCTCTGCTATTACTTTCGGAAAACCTTCAGAGGCTGTTGTAGGCATTAAAAAAAAATGAGATTTTTTATAAATATCAAATACATTTTCACGTTTCAAATAGCCATGAAATCTGAAATCAATATTACTTTCTTCAACTTTTGATTTAAAATTTGAGGCTTCATTGCCGTCACCAACAAAATGCACCATGCCTACTCTATCTCTTACCGCATTTGATAAATTTAAAAATGCATCAATAATTCTACCGACACCTTTTGGCGATTCTAATCTGCCTACATAGCAAAAATGTATTTTATTAGGAAGTGTCTTGGTGGCAAAAACCTCAGCACCTTTTTCTAAATCTTTTGTGGTCAAACATGGGTTTTCAAATGTCAAACAATGTTTGGATTGCTTTGGCCATGTGCCATTAATGGTAACAATTCGGTTTTGTTTTTTTAGCATCCATCGTTGTAACCCATATCCTATTGGTGGATTTTGTTGCGACCAATTACCGGCATATTTGAACCATCCTTTTTTGTTTGTACATAACCAGAGATAAGGAATTAGAAAAACACCAATACCTGTAGGTGTTCGTAACTGAAATGCATCTGCATTTTTCAAAGCCTTTTCTACAATTTTTAAAACCTTTAGTATGGCAAAAAGTAATTTTAACTTACTTAAAAAAGAGGTACCTCCTAATGGTGGCAAAGGCACAAAATGAATGTTATCCTTATCATATTTTATTGAACTTTTAGGAGCATTTGATTTATGCAACATAGCCACATGTGTAACAGATTCAAAATGTGGTGCTAAATGATTAATCTCGTTGACAGTTGGTCCCCAACCTACAATTGTTCCTTGAGGATTTAAATAATGCTCTGTATGTGATATAATTACAAGTTTCAAGTCTGAATAAAGTTAACATATTGCTTAATAACTTGTGCCCATTCGTGTTGCTTTGCCCATGCTTTTGCTCCTAAACTGTATTGGGCTTTATTATTTAAAATTATATCAACGGCTTCTATAAATGTAGTTGAATTATCCGCATCAACCAAAAGCCCCGATTTACCATGGGAAATAGCATCTTCAATACCACAACCTTTTGCCCCGATAGTTGGTAAGCCGTAATAGTTGGCTTCAATTAAAGCTATGCCAAACCCTTCAACATCACCTGTTTCGGTTTTTTGGCTCAACATTACACAAATATCCGTATTGTTATAAAATTGAATGAGATCGTTCTGCCACACATGACCATGAAATGTTATAGCATTGTTTACCTTTAACTTTTTAGCCAAATTTTTGCAGGCTTCAACTTCGGATTTAAGACCAACACAATGGTAATGTAACTCTGGGTATTTTTTAAGCAATTCTGGTAGATGCTTAATGACATTAATTTGTCCTTTTCGCTTTGTGACATTACCAACCGTCAGTAGTTTTGGGCTACCATCAAGGTTTAAAATAGTTTTGGTTTCATCTGTATGAGATATTGAAAATCCATTCGGAATTACTTTGATATTCTGTAAACCTAAATCATCAACTAAGCTTTTAGTGAAATTTGAAACGGCCACAATTTTATCAAACCGTTTGAGCGACCAGTTGATGCTTTTTTTTAATCGGCTATTTTGAAAATTAACTTCAGTACCATGAATAACAGCTATGCTTTTCACCTTTAATAGTGGTTTAAGCATTGCACCCAACCATAAAGGAAATTTACCAGAACATATTAATATATCTGCTTTTTTTGAAAGTTGGTGGGTTTTAAAAACACGCTTTAGATACATCCAAAATCTTAACTTTACTTTTGGAATACGGTGAACGCTGTATTTTAAACTTGCATCAAATTCTGCTTCGTTGTGCAAATTGTCTCTCTGATCTGCCACAACTGAAACTTCAAAACCAGATTGCTGTAAATATTTAGCTAAATTATAAGCGTGATTACCTATACCGCCTGGTAATGGTGGAAATTCAGAAGTTAGAATCACGATACTTTTTTTGTTTTGATTCATTTCATCCTCTCAATTTTTGGACCTTGTTTTAGCATTTTTGATGATGTACGCCATGACCTTATAATTTGAAAGACCAACAAAGGCGAAACAATTACAGCCAATAAACCACTCAATAATAGCATGGGTTTGTTAGCCTTATATTTATATGGTACAACAGATATTGGTACTGTTCTTATTACAGACAGAAAGCTACGCTTATTTCCAAAATAACCTCTAAAGAAATATAACACGCTAGGTATAGGTCGCGGTTGAAACAAATTCTGAGTCCTAAAGGCATCCCAACTTCCCATATCGCGCAAACCGCCTGAATTGACTTTAAGGTGCAATCGTTTTGCCAAAGGATTAGAAATGTTTTTATAGCCGTTTAAATGAGCTCTTAAGCCAAATTCGCCGTCGCCCATACGTTGTTTTTCAAACTGACGGTCAAATAAACCGATGGATTTGAAAATATGCTTTTTCAACATAACATTGCCCGTATCCAACTGATCGCTTATTTTAAAATAAGCATAATGTGCCGGAACCTTATCGCCTATTTTTGATATGGAAACTCCAGATGAAATATCTGCCTTAAAATAATCCATACATTTTAAATGCTGGTGTATCCAATCTGGTTCAACACGGCTATCATCATCATATAACAAAATACAATTCCCTTTTGAAGCTTTAATAGCATTGTTTCTAGCTAACCAAAGCGCTTTTTCTTTTTGTTGAATAACCTTCAAGTTTAAATTGAACTGCTTATAGAAATCTGGTTCAAATGGTTCTGACTGGTCTACTACAAACACTTCTGTATTTATGTAATCTTGTTTTTCTAAATCTTTTAAAACATCTTTTAAATATGGATAGCGATTGAGTGTTGGAATAATAACAGAAACTAAAGGATTGCTCTCAACAAGTGATGACTCAAAACTTTTATAATCTTCATACTCAATAATTTCATGTGCGATATTATGGCGCTTGATATGTCGTGATGTCACCAAAGCATTTAATTCCTTAATCGGATTTTTTAAACTAAAAAGCCTTATTAAACACGTGTAATATACCCAAGCGGTACTAAAATATTTTCTAGCAAAAACATAGTTATCAAAAACGCTTAATGGTTCAACTTTATCAATTGTTTCTGTTGTATCAGTAACTCCTGCCAGAAGTGCACGCCAAGATTTGTCGTATGTAATTGCTATAGACGATTGATAGTTATTATCGTCTTTGAACTGAGTTTCTAAATCACCCGTGATTTTTGGGAATGCCGTACTGTCATTTTTCAGTTTTAAACCGAAATAGTGTGTAGGTTGTAAATATTTTAAAAACTTAAACAGCATTAGCGACTAACTCCTTCGGGACACAAAATATATTTAAAGGTAAAGTTTCTGATTTGATTCCAAATGTATTGAGTTTCATATCAAAAATAGTATAGTTCAAATCATTAAAAAATGAAACTATGCGTCGGTCATTATTTGTTTCAACAATAACTATGGGCTTTTTCTGAGTTAAGATATGTTTTGCACCTTGTAAAATATCCAATTCAATACCATCAACATCAATCTTAATGAGGTGAATATTTTGTAATTCTTTTAAATAGTCATCTAAGGTAATCATTGCCACATCATAAGTATTTATGGCTTCGTCCATTGGATTGGTATTTGATGAAAAATGGCTAACATTTAACGTAATACTTCCGTTTGTGGAACCAACGGCTAGGTTATCAACCTGAAAATGATTTGCAAGGTTATTTGCTTTAATTGTCTGCTGAATACATAGAAAAAGATTTTTATTAGGTTCAAAAGCTATGGTCTGTCCGTCTTTGGTGACCGAATGTGCCCAAACTGTACTTAAATACCCAAAATTAGCACCAACATCTAAAACGGTTAAATCCGTTCTGTTTTTAAAGTAAGTGTCCAAAAGATGAAAACTATTGCGAAGCACAGTGTTTTCAATACCAGTTTTTTTTGCTTTAGCGACAATTTTGATTGAAGCTACAAATCGGAATTTTAAATTGTACTTCCCGTATTGCCTAAGGATTATTTCTTCGGCGACCTTAAACCCACCATTTTTATACAGCAATGACCTTCTAAGCGGTTTTAAAAGTGACGATTGCCCAAGACGCTTTTTTAAGTATTTGGGCAATATGGCATACAATTTTACGAGGATTCTGTTACGCATTCCGACAGTTTCAGTAAGCTTTAAAAAGCTGTTTAAAAAAAGACCCTAAGCTAAAATGAGATTCCCATAACTTCCTGTTATTTAAACAAATCGTGTTTAAAGTTTCAGTGCTTAAATTGGCATTATATTTTGCAATCACTTCAGCAATAATATCAGGTTTAGTTTCTTCAATCCAAATGACGTGGTCTCTCCAATTAATAGTATTGTGGAAAGGTAGTAAACAATCCGTATTGACAAAAATCGGAATGCGCCCCATGGCCAAAGTCTGATAAAAGCGTATTGAAAAATTACCTGCACCTCTGTAACAAAACACATAGTCTGATGTGTTTATATTTTGATAGAACTCCTTTGTGGTTTGATGTTGGCGTTTTGTGGTATCGTTTTTTAATCCAGCTCTGTAGTTGTTTCTAATAATAAAATTGGTGCGGACTTTCTTATCATTTTTCAGTGCATTTAAATACACACTTCTTTTGTAAACGCTGGAAACAAGCCTATGTGGCTTTTCGGCCTTCAAATTGATATGATACATAAAATTTTTAGTTGCGGTTTTGACCGAAAATTTAAGTGCTTTCCACAAATTTGAGTTGGCATAACCACAGAAACCAACGGTAGGTACCGCATTATGTTTACGCTTTGTATGTGTATCTTGATTGAAATAGGTTTGTAAAGGATCTTCAATAAATGCAGGATAACACATTACATTACTATTGGATGCAGATTTATAGGTTTGTTGCACCAAAACTTTGATATCTAAATGGTTTGGGAAATCCAACTCTGCATCACCCGGAATATGCGTCCAAACGGTATGGCCTTTAGTATTCATTTTTTTGATGAAAGAAACAGCTATTTTGAACTGATTGGTTTTTTTGTAGTACCACCAAGACATTGGTAAAATTATGATATCCGCTTCATCTTCATTTTCTGTAATTTGAAAGTCGCTTTCGGATACACTATAATCCTTAATGCGTTGCGCATCGGTATAGTCCTTATGTTTTATGTAGGCCTTAAGTAGTGGAAAAACATGGCCTCTGTATTTAGGATCGTAGTGCGATTTGGGATAAAAGAGTTTCATATTACACTAAACCTTATAAAATTCCTCAAAAGCCAGAGCTTGTTGCTCCAAAGTAAATAAATTTGCAATGCGCTGTCTAGCATTTGAACGTATTTTATCATGGTTACTTTTTGGAAGTTGTATTACCGCTTCAAGCTTTTTAGCCAATAGTTTTGGTGTTCGCTTTGGAACTACCCAACCTGTTTCATTATCAACTACGTTTTCTAGCAAAGCACCACCATCAGAAACAATACACAGACAACCTAAAGCTTGTGCTTCGAGTACCGCATTGCAAAAACCTTCTGAAATACTGTACTGCAAATACATATGCGTTTTTTTTAATTGTGAAATGGTGCTCTCATGCGATAATTGCCCAGAGAAAACGACGCAATCTTCAAGCTTTAACTGATGTACGGCGAAACGTAATGGCTCAAAGGCCGCACCCGATCCTATAATATTATATTGAAACGAAACACCTTTTTCTTTTAGCATTGCCAAGGCTTCCAAAGTGTAATCCAAACCTTTTATCCAGTGCAATCTGGCTATAGTTGTGATTTGAATAGGTTGTTGCAATTCAACAGTTTTTGACACATTGTGTTCTAGTAATTGTGATGAAATTGCGGGCGTTATTATGGCAAATGGTGTTTGGGGTTTCATACCATTTTTGCGTGCCATTGACAACATGTATTTTGAAATGGCATGCACCTTATTTACCTTCTTCCATACCAAATCGTATACATTTTTATGCTTTAATGGGTATACATCCATATCATAACCACGGCAACTTAATGCCATTTTTGCACCAATAGTTTGAGCTATATTTTCGCTTTCTATGGCCAGTGTTGTGAAACCAAAATGCAACCAATCTAATTTGTGTTTGAGAATATGCGCATTGGTTAATACATTTTTTAAGCGCTTTGCCATAAGTTTACCCGATTGTTTTTCAAGTTTTAAAAAATTGATAACCTTACTGAAATTTGGCAACAAACCAAATGCAATAATGATAATGGCAAACAATCTTTTTATTTTGTTTTTTGGAATTGCCTTTGCCTTAACGACTTTACATAATTGAAACCCTGTTTCAGCCTCTTGTACAAAAAGCACAACCTCATGCCCATGAGCTTTTAATCCTTTGATTTTTGAATTAAAAAACGTCTCTGAGTAAGATGGTGTTCTTGCAAGTACAATTCCAATTTTCATGTTACCAAACTTAAATATAATTTTTGGTGAGCTTCAATACTTTTTTCTAGATTGAAGTTTTTAAAGGCTTGATTATAAAGTTCAGACGCTAATTGCTCTCTATCTTCTTCAGACATTTGCATAATTGTATTTATTTTTTCAGCAATGGCTTCAGGGTTTTCGGGTGCAAATAATAATTCTGGAAACGGTTGCAATACATCTTTAATTCCAGGTACGGCTGCGCCTAAAACAATTCGGCCAGAAAGCATAGCTTCGATTGGTGCAATAGGTTGACCTTCTCCGATGGACTTTGTTGGTATTACAAATACATCTGCCAAAGCTAAATAATCCTCTATATTATGTTTTTTTCCAGTAAAAATAACAGCATCAGATTGGTAAGCAGATTTTAGTTTTTTAGCATAATCAGATGAATCATCGCCAACAATAAGTACTTTAATGCGTTTATCTTGAATTTGGTTAACAGCTTCCAATAGGTATTCAATGCCTTTTACGGCTACTAAATTGGCGATACTTGCAATTACAAACTCGTTCTCATTTATAATTATTCCGTCTTTGTTCCTGTAGCTTTTTGGCAAAATCCCAAAGCTTTTTGTATTTAACCCTATTGGAATTGAAACTACCTTATGGCTCAGATTGGCAAAAAACTGACGTTTCATATCGCTATTAATTGCAATAATTTTACTGCTTAATTTAGAGCGCCATTGCCATGACCTGTTGCCCCAACCCATGGCTTTCTTGGTGTAAACAAATGGAATACCTGCAAATTTACATGCCAACGGCTCCGTAAAATCACTGCTCCAATGCCAGGAATGGACAAGGTTAAACTTATGTTTCTTCAGAAAATTTCGGATGTTCCAAACTCGAAAAAACAAGCTCCAAACCGGTTTGTAAGCTCCGGTAATATTAAAAATATGTATGGGAACGTTTAATGCCTTGACCTTATTGAAAAAAACACCTTTTCCATGGTTGCAACAAATATGTGGTTCAAACTTTGAACGATCTAAATTCTTCACTAGATCATAAACCACTTTACCACTACCGGCAGAATCAAAATTTGGAATGGTAAATAAAATTTTGATTGGTTTAGCCATTGCATTGTGTTTGGTTAAACTTGGTTAAAACCAACAGCATATTAATAGCATGCGCATTATTGAGCGCATTGCCATTGTAAAATTGGTGTAAGTAATGTTCAATGCTTTCCTTTGGCAGAAAACTACTGTGATCAGAATTAAACAATATGTCTTCCAAGTTTTGCCTGTTGGCTTTGCCCAAAAATTGCAATTCCCAGTTTCTCTGCACATAGGGTTTGCCAATTACAGAATTAAATAGTCGACTTAACTTATTTTGAACACGGTAAATGTAGGTTTTTTGAGTATTTGGATTGTTGTGGTTATACAAATTGTATGGGCGTTTATCTTGCCAGCTAATTTTTGCCAATTCAGGGTTTCTTTTTTTAATGTAGGCTATTTGCAACTGTCTGTTTTTAAGATATTTCTCCGGAACGGTACAAATAAACTTGCACATTCTATCGTCGTAATACGGTAATGCTATAGGTTTGTAATGTTCAAAAACAGAAAGGTTTACGGATGTCCATCGTGGTGCCCAATATTTTGATTTAAATGCGCGCAACTTGGCATTGACATCAGTAATTTTTATGGTTGACAAACAGCTCATGATACGTGCTCTGAAATAAGATTTAAAATCGCTTTCTAAATCCCAAATGTTCCAAAAGTGCTCGGCAAGTGCTAAACCACCACGTTTGCATAGTTTTGAAATCAAAAACTCAACCTGTTTTTCTTCGGTTAGCTCGCCCAAATTATAGCTATCAAACAGAACGTCGCCCCAATGGCCTAATGAAAACACATCGCCCATTTGTTCAAATTCGTCAATAATGTTCATTTGTCTGGGACTTGTAAAGTCTGAGTAGCACTTATTTAACGTTACCAATTTGCCCAGTTTATTCCACAGGTATCCTTTTTCAATTTGAAACGGCTTAAACTCAAATTCGCATTTATGGGCAATCTGTTCTGCAATTTTAGTTTCAGGAAAGCCATTTTTAAATTCATAGCTATACGAAAACACATCAGCATTTAAATGCTTTAAAGCCGTGGCTTGCGTACGACTATCCAATCCGCCAGATAAGGGCAAGATGACTTTTTTGTCAGCAGTCTGTTCGTGAATTATCGTTTCGAATAAAACTGTAAATTCTTCAAGTGCTTCTTCAAAACTAATGGAACGCGGTTTATAATACCATTTAAAATATGACGTGCTTTTTAATAACTTGTTGTTATCATCAATTGTATGTTCTGTTCCAGGCTTAAGTACTTTTTTATGCGTCCAATAGGTATCATCATCTAGAAAAAAACCGATAGCCAAAAAAATACATATCGCTTTATAGTCCAATGCTCCAGTGTCCTTAACAAGAACCTCTTTTGGGTTTATTGGTATGATTGGGTTGGTGATCTGCATTAAAATTGACTTGGTATAAATATAGCGGTTTTGGTAGAACAACAAGCCTATATCTTAACCTGTTGTTCATTATAATTGAAATTCGTCAGTTAGTTCGAAAACTGTCTACTGATGGATTCTCGATACTTTTTTCTTTGACTTCGACTGCGCTCAGCCTGACAGAAAAAAAATCGATATGAGGCAAAGCCGAACAAAATGAAGTTTATTGACAATGTTTTGAAATTTTACATCATAAAAGTTTTATAGTTACAATTCAGAAGCTTACAGTTCTTCATAAAGCTTTACAAACTTTGTCATATTTGTGTTATAATTGGATTTTTGCTTTATCAAATTATGAGCATTTAAGGTAATTCTGTTAACATCTTCATCAGATGTTTGATGACAATCTATAATGGCATTAGCTATAGCTTCAGGATTTCGTGTTGGGACCAACCAACCTGTTTCTTTATTCTTAACAACTTCTGCCATACCACCGCAATCTGTTGAAACAACTGGTAAACCTACAGCCATTGCTTCCAAAACCACATTTGCTATGCCTTCTTCTAAGCTTGGCAGTACTAAAACATCATGCGTTTGATACACTGACAAAAGTTCTTCTTGAGACATCTTATCTTTAAACTTAACCACATCAGTCAATCCTAATTGTACAATTTGAACCAATAAGGATTCTGGTGCTACATCTTGCCCGATTAAGGTGTACGTAATTTTATACCCTTTTTCTTTTAACTGATGTAAAGCATCGAGCATATAGTGATACCCTTTTTTCCAGTGATTTCTTCCAACGGAAACAAGATGTATTTCATTTTTGTCTTTCTTCTTGAATGGTTTGTATTTCTGAAAAAACACGTCTGGAATTGGCGAATAAATGACCGTGCTTCTATTTTCTATATCGCCATAGTTTAATGCCTCTTTGATGATTGTTTTCGAAACGCCATGAAACGCATCTGCCAATGGAAAAGTATGTTGATAAAGCGCTACATATTTAGGTTCTACAATAGGCGTATAATTAATGTGCGCACCACGTAAACTTACTATCAATGGTATATTGAACTGGGTTTTAAGAATGGAAAAACGCGGTAAATCTTTGGTCCATTGTATGTGAAACACATCTGGCTTATGAAGTATTATGGGCAAAAAACGGGTATAAAGATCAAATTTGACATAAAGGCTAGTTTCGTTTTGTATTGCTTTGCAAAGTAGGTTTAGTGCTTTTGGTCTACTGAATAAAAGCAAGACTGTTCGCCAAATACTCAAAAGACTATTTTTCCATTTGCTTTTAGGCGTATGATAAATTTGGATGTTTTTGGAAGTATAGGTATATGATTTGTCCATTTTACCAAAAACCAATACGTTATGGTCTTTAGAAATACCAGTAATTAACCTCTCAACAAAAGACGTACTGGGAATTGTCCCAGAATAAATGGCTATTTTGAATTTAGGCTTCATTTATGTCAAGTATCTCTTTGTAAAATTGTAAAATTTGTTTTGAAATCACTGCCCAATCAAATTGCATAGCTGTTTCTCTGGAACTTTCTCCCATTTTGCTCGCCAAGGTTTTATCCCTAATAATGCTTTGTATGGTATTAATAATCTCTTCTAAATTATCATTTTCTAAAAGTCGATTTTTTGATTGGCTTAAATAGGCCTTATTACTTTCTAAATCTGTTGTAACAATGGGTAAGCCTACACTCAACCCTTCTAATATGGAGTTACAAGCCGTTACATCTTTTAACGGCAACAGTAAAAGCTCAGCGCCTTGATACAACTGTAACAACGCATCATCATCAACTTTATGAATAATGGTTGTATTGATTCTTGGTTCAATCTTATTGTTGTATTGAGACTTAATGACCACATTAAAATGAACTGTATTGTCTTTTTCGACAAAAGACTTTGTAATTTTATTTAAAGTTTCAAAACATCTCAAGTGTACACCAACAAATAAAACACCTTTTTTTTGTGTTCCTGAATTAGGTGTAAAAAAGTTGGTATCCACACCATGAGGAATATAACTTGTTCTTTTTGTTGGCAGAGCTGTCTTAAAATATGGAAGTTGACTTTCTCCAACCACAATAATTCCATCAAGCTTTTCAATAGACTTCAAAACAGAAATTTGATCCTCTAAGATGGATGGTGGTTTATGAAAAGTAGCCACGAATTTCGTATTCGGAAATCGCTGTTTTAAAAACCCTATATGTCTGACATCTCTTTCGCCATTAAGATAATGGACTATATTATGGGCATTGCGATGTATTGACAGGGCTTTGTAAAGATTCCAAAATTTTAATACACTAGAGGTGTCGAAAATCCCTTTTTTCTGTGAATACAAGGTACTGATAAACTTGGCCAAACGGTAAGGAAATGTATTGCTAGGATAAATTACTGTAGCATCAACATAATCTATAAGCTTTGCATAGCCTGAATGTTTTGCATGGTGCGTTGATCTATGATGGACAATAAAAATATTCAACCTTTATCAGTTTAATGCTTACTTAACAGTATTCAATACACGTTTCATATTCTCTGCCGGATGCACATGTTTTTCAAAATATAATCGGGCATTTTTGGACAATTGCATTGCCAGATCTTTATCACCTAAAACTTTTTGAATTTGTGATACCAATTCTTCATCCGAGTTAAAATACAACAATTCTTGTCCGTCAACCAAAGGCACTGGTAATTCGGCAGTTAACTTTTCTGCTATAATCACTTTTCCTTGAGACAAATATTCCGCCATTTTCCACGCTGGTGAATTTGCCAAACCTCTTGTGTAGACGACAATACCAGATTGTTTCATGAATTTTAAATAGTCCTCTGGTGCCGTTGGTACATTGGTTACGGCTTCAGCATACTTGCTATTAACAATATCTGAAGGCACAAAACCTCCATTAAAATGCTTTGGGAATTCTTTACGCAATAGTTTTATAATTCTGTAACGTTGTTCGTTAATCCCATTTGCATCTTCATTATCATTATCTGGAAAACAGCGCGTCTGAAACAAAACACGCTCCATATCAATATTGAGGTCGTAATTTTCAAAAAGACTTATATCTCTATTTAATTGGTGTTCCGATAAGTGTTTTTGAATACCCTTAAGACTTTTGCTTAACCTTTTAAATAAGTAACTGTCAAGTTTAAAACTTGCTCTAAGCATATTCAAAACATAACCCTTACGCAGATCACTGTTATCTTTCCATGTAGTTGCGCCTACCCTAAAACTAAGCCCAAAAGGTAGGCATTTGGCTTTTATATCCTTTGGAAGTTTATTGATAAATCTAGTCTCATAATTTCGTTTAAAATAAAAATCGCAGTTTTTTAATGCATGGAATGAGAAGTCATTGGCATGATCGTAAAGATCAATAGCAAACGTTACACTTCTGCAGTTATGAGTATTACGCAACGTATAAACCGTGGTTTTTGGATGTAGCTTATTAGATATGGTAAAGTTCAAATGATCATCAAAGAACAACTTTCCAGTTTTTAAATCTGTCCACGATTTTATTTTTAAATCAAAGTCTTCCGTTTTTTGAAGTTTAAAAAGCCCTGTAAATATGTAAGACGATTGGCTTAATTCCTGTGGTGCTTGTATGGTTAAGCTAAACTTACCCATTTAGAGAAGTAATACATGATTGAATTGATTTCTCTAAAACTTTATAAGTCGCCTCAATACTAAATTCTGATGTTGCCTTTTTAATAGCATTGACTTCTAATTGAGACCTAAAGTCTTTATTTTGAAAATATTCCAAAATAACATCGCTATAATCCTCGGGTGAAGAAAGTAAGCCATCATAACCGTTGGTTATCACATCTTTTGGTCCACCTGGGCAATCAATTCCGGCGACAGGTGTACCACAAGCCATGGCCTCGATCATTACCATACCAAAGGTTTCTTTATCACTTGGCAATGTAAATAAATTTGCATTTTGAAAGTGCTTAGGCAAATCAGCATGATTTACATGGCCTAAGAAGTTTACATTATTACTCAGTTCTTTTTCTAGAATCATCGCCTTTAATGCGTTGAAATAATTTTGAGAGACAACTGGGCCAATAATATTTAGGGTAGCATCCTTAAATCCGTTTTTCACTAAATATTCAACAGCTTCTATTGCTAAATGAATGCGTTTCCATTCTATAATTCTACCCACATACAACAAGTTGGGTTTGGTATTGTTACTATCCGAAGGCTTAAATACGTCGCAATCTACCCCAAGTGGAAAAACTCTGATATCCAAATTTTTAAAAAGCGCCATCTTTTCCATAGCACTCTTCTGCAAATGCGTATGAACCAAAAGGTGATTAGCATTTTTATAGTATTCTCTATTTTCAAGAGAATCCGAATAATGCTGTCCACCTAACATAGCTATATATGCCTTTTTGTTTTCCGTTATGATTTTAGCTAAACTGTGTGAAAATTTGCTTGAATGACCAGACATATTTATTATAGTAATATCTGGTGTAGCTTTTTGATACTGCTTTGCACAACTTTTAGACGTTTGCTTTTTCCACTTTTTATGATCGCCGTTTAGAGCAATATCTACTGGATAAAACTTATAATCTACATCACCAAAAGTAAAATTAAATTTACCCAACTTGTGCGTTAAATATTCCATACTGCAGGCGGCACCATAACGTTCAGAATACATTTGCATAGCTTTTAAATGAGGTTGACTGTGATACTGAGCCAAACTCTTTTCAACTGCGCCTGCGGCTTTGGCTGTAAATGGATGAAATATTGAAATTTTCATTAATTAATAGTATTCAAAAAACGTTTTAATACAGTTTGTTGTTCAAATTTCGCCATTTTTATTTGGTTCGCCAGATGTTTTTGTTCTAATTCCAAATCCTCATAGGTTTTGGCTATAAAATCAATGACGCTGTTTAGGTTCAGTTTATCTATTCTAATTTTATACTCAGGCATTCCTAGGGTATTTAAAAAATCAGAGGTTTTTGGTTCATATTCTACAGCTAAAAAAGGAGTACTAACACATGCTGAAAACACAATTGAATGTAGCCTTTGACCAATAAACATATCTAACTCTTCAATAAAATTTAAAGCTAATTCTAAATTCTTGTAATTATTATAAATATGGATGTTTTTATTAGGTTTAATTTCTAGGTATGAGAGCATAAAATCAAGGTCTGATTTTGTTGTGGGCACTAAATAAATTTGCCACTCATTTGTTTCTAGATAATTGACAAGCTGAGATACAAATGGCTTAATCTTGGATTTGTCGTTACCATAAATTCTGTCTCCAATGTCCGCAAAATTTAATCCAATTGTCTTAGATTTTTGTTTGGTTTTATACTTTAACCTTGTAAACCAAACAACAGGGTCGTGCAAAACGTAAACTTCTTTGTCCATATTCCAAGATTCAAGTTCTTTTTTTGAATTCAAACCACGAACGGACAAAAATTCCGCATTTTCAAAAACTTCCTTCCAATCATCAATAATGATTGGAAAACCTATATCATTAGCAAATTGAGGATCTACAACACCAGGTCCCATAATTATGACCTTAGCTTTAGGCCATTTCGTAATGTTATCGTTTAAAAGCCTTAAATAGGATTCTGATTTCCCTTTTTTTACCAAAGTGCCACCACCAAGTATTATAAAATCTGGTTTTGTAAACTTTATTTTTCTTAAAAATCCTCCAGCAATTGGATCTGCATAAAGTAAATCATAGAGTAAGACTTTGGGCTGTAACATTTGGTTTATGGCATCTAAAATAGCATCGTCTCCCAAATTGCCCAATCCAGTACAACCAACATAAATCGCTCTTTTCTTAAGTGTGAAACAATAGTTGATATAACGTGAAAGATATATTATCTCACCCTTTATACGCCTTATATAGTACTTGATTTTTTTCAACTAATATTCAATTTCTTTTTAATCCTTTTTATTAATCGCTTTCGTTTTAAAATAGCATTATAACCAAAAAGAAGATTCTTAAATTGATTAAGTAATAAAAAAAGTAAAGCATGTTCTTTTAAGTGAATACCATTGAAAGAAATTAAAAAAGTTTCTGGTTCATTTGTATATTTCACTTCGCATTTAACTATTTTCTTTTTCCAATTAATAAAATGCAAATACATAAATTTTTTTTCAGTTTTAGTATTTACAATACTTCCATTTTTCCAAAGCCAACGGTTTAAATAATACTCTTGGTGCACTTCGGATTTAATTCCTTTTTCTAATTCTTTTTTATCCCAGAAAACTTTTAGGTCTTTATCTTCAATTAGTTGATTTGTTATAGCCGTAAATTTTACCTCATCAAACCTCACATGCTTTTGGTTTTGAAACAACGCCTCATAATCACCATTATACTGGTAGTATTTTAAACTTTCAGGATTGTTTTTAAAGATGGTGAAATGACCGGAAATCATATTTTCAAGGCTAGAAATGACATCGTATTTCTCGAGTAACGCTTCCGTCATATACTGCCTAATATTGCCCCAAATGATATCCATATCGCAGAATCCCCAAAAATTATATTGTTTAATTACTGATTCAAAAATGTGAGCATATGCGGGTTTTAAATCGCAAAACTTTTTATGGCTTAATTGAATTTTCAGATTTAATATCGCATTTATTTTGGAGTTTAAATCGCCCAATGTTGTTGGTATAAATAAAATATTGTCCGGGTAATGTTCTGGTATATTGCAATCCGTTGGACACAACCAATTTATTGTTGGGTTTTTAGCTACAGAAATCAAGAATGCATCAAACCAGATGGGCCATTTACCAAAATAGGGCACAATTAAAATTATTGATGATAATTTTTTAGTTGCCATTTTTATTTAAACAGAGTTTTTAAAGTACTTAAAAGGTGTCTAAACACTTTGGCTTTAGAGTTTAAATATTTCGGATGGAACATCTTTTTTTGGTACAATGCCGGATGCACAATTGCCGGCACAGTAGAAACAGGTTCACCCAAACTATTATGGACTTTAGAGTCCTTTACGTATAAAATTATATTTTGTCTGTACCACCAAAACACGTCGTCATTATTCCAGAATTTTGGCCTTATTACATCAAACGCTTTATAGCCGTGACTCTTAAATTTCTTGTGCCAATAGTCTGGCCATTGTTCGTTAAGGTGGTATTGGCCACCTTGGTTTGGTATGGCTGCAGAAAACAAAATAACATTACCATGGGAGACCAAATGCTGTACAAAAATATCGGCATAATCCGCTGATAAATGCTCCGCGACTTCTAAGGACATAACTAAATCAAATGAACGATTTAGATGCAATGGTTGTTTAAAATTATACAGTAGAAATTCATCTTTAGAAATAAACTGACTTCTAGATTCAGGCTCAATTCCATCAATACCATAAACCTCTTTTGCACCTAGATGTTTTGCGACTTTTAACCAACTACCATTACCACAACCAATGTCTAACACAGAATTTACGTCCATGAGATTAAAAACAAACGGCAAAATTTCTAAAGCCGATTTTTCATTATGTAGCTCGGCAGTATGTTTGTAGTTGACGTCCATAAAGTTGACTAGCTGTTGTTGTGGATTTTATTAGCTGGTTAAATATAGAACTTCTTGAATTAGCGCACTAGATTTTTTCTGAAATAAACAAGGTAACACTTTACCTATTTACTCATTTTCCCTAACATTAATTTCATGTAACGTTTCACCTTTGCACCAAGACCAAATTGTTGTTGGTCTGCACGTTTTTGGTTTGCTATACGTGTATTTATATAAGCTTCCATTTGTGGTAAATTCTTGAAATACTGGTACATTAAACCAAGGTTATGTTGTGTAAATTTGGATTGTTTTTTGGCATTGAGTCCTGACCACTCACCTTTATCATGCTTGCGATACAACGCAGAAACCCAATCTAAATAAGTCACACTACCTTCAGCAATTATTAAATAAAATAGAAATATATCTACCATAGTTATGGACCAACATTGTTCTGGTAAGGGTTTTATCAATTTACTGTTTCTATACACAAAGGTTGATGTAGGTATCCAAAAACCGTCATCTGCAATATTGTTTATACTGATGCTTCTTTTGTGTTTTGGTTTTAGTGCGCCTGATTTTCCTTTTTCGCTTTCTGTTCCATAAATCATAAAGGTATCCGTAAAGCAACCTGCGTATTTAGGATTGGCCTCTAAAAAGTCAATCTGCTTTTCAATTTTTTGTGGATCTGTCCAATAATCGTCACCATCCAAAACTGCAACATATTTACCGTTTGCCGCTAAAAGCGACTCGTAAAAATTTTGTGAAATACCCTTATTGGTTTCTTGTACATGATACAACACATTGTTTCTGTCACCTGTCAAACGCTCAATTATAACATGGCTATTATCTGTTGAACAGTCGTTATAAATGATAATCTCCAAAGGATATTTGGTCTGTTGATTAAAAACGCCTTGGAGTGTCTGCTCTATATAGGCCTCGTGGTTATAAGTGGTAATACAAACAGAGACTAAAGGCAATTGACTGTTATGTTCTTTGGGGTTATGCAATGCCATCTACAGAAAATTTACGTCTAAAATAATACCCTTTCCCAAACCATTTGCGCAAGTAAAACATAGCATAAAAGCTGAAAAAACCACTGAAACCATAAGCATCTTTTGCGGCAATTGCTAGCTTGTGCTTTTCTGGAATATCAAACCATTTGTTCTTAAAAAACATATGTACACATCGAAACAAAAACAAGCGCTTTATGTCTAGTGGCGCATAACTTTTTACATCCTTGTAGGTTTCCCAAGTAGCAATGTATGCGCTTTTTACAACATCCATATATGTTTTAATACTGCTTCTTATTGATGTGTCGTGCGCTCTGTGCAAGGTCACCACCTTATTTATAAAAATCGCATTTTCAGTCAATAGCGTTAACTTAGAAAAGTAGTTATACTCTTGACCAGAGTTTAAATGTTCATTAAACTGAATTTGTTTTGCAATTTCAGCACGTATGCAAACATCAAAAGTTATCCAATTGATTTTTTGTGAAATGTAATTGAATGCCGAAATATCCTTACTCGTAAAGTTATAAAACGTATCTAATACCTCATTCGATGCGTTGAAATATTCTGCTCTGGTAACAATAAAATCTAAATTTGTATTCGAAATACCGTTATACTTTGTTTCCAGGTGATCTTCGGTCATAAGGTCATCACTATCAAAAAGTACAATGTAATTTCCTTCCGCTTTTTTTAATCCAATATTTCTGCAGGTGTTCGCTCCTTTTTTTTGGCTTGACGAGCGCTCAAACACCTTAAAGCGTTTGTCTTTTTTAGCATAATCCTTTAAGATGCTGACTGTTGCGTCGGTACTGCCATCATCTACCAAAATACATTCCCAGTCGGTAAAGGTTTGCGCTATGATGCTATCCAAGGTTTCTTTAACCAGATGGGCTCGGTTATAAGTTGGAATTATTATAGAAATAGACGGCATCAAAGGTTAGGTTTAGCGTTACAGGTAATGGTTGAATTTTACTTTGTTTTTCTGTCGTGATGTACTCACTAATGGTTTTATAGATGCTAAATAGGCCAATTCCTGTTTTAGAATATGTTTATTATTCAGTCTAAACCTTAGTGTTGCCTTTAAATAGGCACGTTTCTTTTTTGAAATCAAATTTTGCAAATCCTGCATAGCATCTGCTGTATTGATATCTGCATATTTCAAAAGCATTTTCCGTTTCCAGTCCATAAAATAAGCTTCCGATGCATAACTAGGTTTAGCCACTACTCTATCTTGCCTGTCATGTATTAAATGGCTTGTTGGCACAATACCTACTTTTAAACCGTGATAGCGCAAACGCTGGCAGTAGTTTTCATCTTCACCATAATGAAAAAACAAAGGGTCAAAACCTCCAATAGTATTTAAGGTCGATTTTGGTATAAACCAACCTGCCGCATTGACAAAAGGGACTTCATAAACAGTATCTAGATTTTCTTTTCGCAATAAATCCGATACCATCGGTATGCTTCTGGTAGCATAATAATGAAAATTCCTATCCAGAGTTTTTCGCGTACCGTTCCAATGTATGGGGCTCAACACGCCAAAATCTTTATGTTGTGCACAAACATTTTCCAAAGTAGATACGGTATCGTTTTCCAAGTACGCATCTTGGTTTAATAAAAATACCGCTTCTGCTCCATCTGCCAAAGCATGAGAAATACCTTGGTTATTGGCTTGGCCAAAACCTTTGTTTTCTGTGTTTTCAATGAGGTGGATCTTTGGAAAGTTTTCCTTGATGTAACTCACGGTTGCATCTCCTGAATGGTTATCAACAACAATAACCGGATATTCATTTGGTATGCTATTGAGGCATTTTTGCAACCATGTCATAGCATTGTAGGTGACGATGATTACCGTGGTGTTATTTGAGGATTCTTTTGACAAATGCTTTGAGCTTTTTTTGCAATTTAAAGATATTAGAATATTTAGACTTTAATTTTTTTTGAAATGATGGGTGTAACAATGGCAAAAACTCTTTATAAAGCAAATATTGATAATGCTCATAATCCTTAATTGGCTTATTTCTATTAACGTTGGTTGCTTGGTTGGTGTGTATTCTAAAGGACACCAATGCTTCATTCAATATAGCTATGTTTTGATGCTTTAATAAACGGTAACAAAACACGTAATCCAAAATCTGTTCTAGGTTTTCATCAAAATACCCGATTGTGTTTATAATATCCTTTCTAAACATATAGGTGGTTGGCTCGCCTATTTTGTTCAATGGTGATGCATAAAAATCTTGGCGCTTAAATAGGTTTTCATCTACAACTGTAATAGACTTATCTGCATCTTCAAACTGCTGTTGCAAATTACCATAAGTAGCCATCCACTGTTGTATTGTGGCATCATTTGGGGTTTCGTTAATAAAATGGCGCTTGGACGCTACTAAGCCTATATTTTTATTAGCATCCAGAACCGCGACCATTTTTTCGAGGCAATTGGCGTGTAACACATCATCTTGAAACAGAAACTTTATGTATGTTCCGTTGGCGTGTTTTACACAATGGTTCCAATTGGCACCAATACCTTGTGGTTTATGGTGTAATACAGTTACCGGAAATTTTGCTTTTGCCTTAAAGCGCTCTACAATCTCTAGGGTATTGTCCTTGGACGCATCATCGCTGATAATGACCTCAAAATTAGTGTAGCTTTGCGCCATAACGGAATTTAGCGCTTCTTGCAAATACTTAGCTCCGTTATAGGTTGGGATGCAGATGGATATTTTTTGGTTATTCAATATTATCTATAGCTCTTTTTGTTGCTTCCAAGTAAGAAGTCCCATGCTTAGTACAGGGTTCTAAATGATTACCTTCAGCCCATTCATTCATGGCATTAATAAATACAAAATTTTCATCCTTAGAATAAGGGTTAAATTTTTGGATTACTTTACTTAGCCATTCAAAATATAGTTCTGGACTACTATTTATACCTACAAATGCATTTTCTCCTTTTCTAGCTGTATTATCCCAATTCGGTGTTACGGATCTAAATACCTTATAGTCTGGCAATTCCCTTTGGATAATCTCTTGAACTCCTAATCTAAAGTCTCTTTGGCTAAAGGATGGCATCTTTTTAATTTTAAAAAAATATCTTAATCTATCACCTTTAGTTGGCTCAACAATATGCTTCATGACTCTGTGTGGAGAGAATTCAATAGTAGCATCAAAATTAATAGACTTAGGGTCAATTTCATTATGGAAACTCTCAGTTGAACACAGATATAATCCGTTATACCCATATTCTTCAACCGCTATTTTACGCCATAATTCTGATGTTCTAGAAATATCAGGAAATAAGTCTGTTCTATATATTATGAAAACCGGCGAACCATTCACTTTAATGTACCTTTCGTCGGAGAATATATTTTTACATAACCAACGCATGTGTTCTTCATCATCTTTAAGGCTATACTCTTGCTTAATCAATACATCTTGATCTCTTCCATCCCAACGTCGAGTCCAATTCTCATTAGCCCAACATAACATAAATGGCATTTTCAGATTCTTTTGGCCTAACATTCCATCTATTGGTTGTTCTAGCAACCGTTTACCATTGAACCAATAATGATAATAACAAAAACCTTGAATACCATATTTTAAAGCTAAGTCTGCTTGGGCTTTCCTTGCCTGTGGCAACCTTAAATCGTAAAATCCCAAGTCAGTTGGCAAATGTGGCTGATAATGCCCATCAAATAAGGGTTTTGCTTTTGTTACATTTGTCCACTCTGTAAACCCTTTTCCCCACCATTCATCATTTTCTGGTATTGGATGGAATTGTGGCAGAACAAATGCAATAGGTCTTACTTTAGATTTCTTTTTCATGATTTCCTAGTTACCACTATTTCTATATACTCGGCACGGATACCATAATTTAAATCGTTTATGTATTCGATAAATGAGCCATCTGAATTAGTTGCTTCATTAATATAGTTTACAATATCATAGCCCCAATGAAAAGTTACAGGCGAACCTTTTTTATCTATTGGGTTTCCATGCCACTCAGGCTCATATAAGAACACAGGTTCACCATCTTTTCCTTTGGTTGCCCAACGCTTTGTTTTTTGATGTTTGTTAATTAATGGTACGGAAAAAATATGTGCTCCACCAGGTTTTAAAACCCTGTAAATCTCACTAAAGGCTTTATCAGGCTCATAAACATGTTCCATAACGTCAGATGTTATGAACAAATCAAAACTATTATCGGGAAAAGTCAATTTTTCTAGATCTTCATTTCTAAATCCAGATACGAGAGTGCCTAAACCATCATTAGAAAAAAATTGAGATGTTGAATAGTTTCTGCAGTTTCTTTTCAAAGTAATGCTATGACCTCTATTCCCTGGGCTTGACTCATGAATGTTTAATTCTTTCCAGTTGGGGTAGTATTTTTTTATGGTATGCATCAATGCACGTTCCCTAGGTAGTGAACCGCAATTTTGGCATAAAAAATGGTCTCGCAACCAATTATTCCTAGCTATAAAAGATGTTTCCTTTTCGCAACAAGGGCAGAATCCTTCTTGTTTAAAGAAGAAATTATTTACCCTATTTTCATACAGGTAAATTACTTTTTTTCGGATATATTTTTTTAGGCTTTTAATCAAAATCAAAAATATTTTTTTAACCTGTATAAACCATATCTTTTATCAACAAAATGGTAGTTAAGTTTACTGATATCATTTTTATATTTTTCTTCTACTAATTTTTTATTGGAATTGGTATAAAAGGTCGAATAATCTTTATTTCTGTTTAAACTTTTATTTTGGTAAATATTAAACACTTCATTTATATTTAACTTTGACAGTACAGTAGTAATATCATTATCAAAACTTTCAAAGTTACCAACAAAGTCTAACTTGAAATCTCCTTCTAAATCAAAAAAATCTAGTTGTGGCAATAAATGATCACCCAAATAATAGTAATTTGAACTATCATTTAAAACTTCATTGAATGGCCCAGTTTTATTTATATAATCCTTAAAGTCGCCTTTAACCTTAGAAAAATTTTGTATCCATATGTAATCTGAATAAGCTCTATCCCATGGATTTCTTACAAATGTGAACTTATAGTAACTATTCCATATACTCTCAGTAACAAGCTCAGTATCAATTAATTGCTTAGCAGTGGCATGTTGCATATGCAATTTACGCTTTGGGCACCATCCAAATAACCGATCATAGTCTGGATTGGCATAGTGGAATTTTACACCAGGATGAAAAAAAGAATTAATACTTGTACCTGCTGTCTTTGGTATATGGATAAAGATGCATTTATATTTATGTGAAATCATAGTAAAAATTTCCTTTTTAAAATTGTTTTCACAAACCAAACATCGGTTCTGGAATCCTCAATGTTTCTCAGAATATGCTCTTCTACAACATTAAATCCAAATTTCTTTAATTCGCTTTTAAACGTATCTACAGTACCATGTATATTTTCATCTTCTACTTGTTTGTCTTCTGAACGATTCCAAATTTTATTGGTGTTTGGTACAATATCAATAGTCAATAATAACTCTCCATTTTTTTTCAAGAGTTTTCGAGCCTTTTTTAAAACTCTAATTCTTGACGATTTAGGCATATGTTCAATAACGGATATTGAGTAAATACAATCAAATTTTTTATCTGATTTGTAAGAACCAAAATCTAAATTATGAGATATTATCCTATCATCAATAGAATTGTAATCCAAAAAGCCCCATTCATTCCAATTCGGTTTTTCACTTAATTTTCTTGTCACCGGATGAGAATCTACGGTAATGACATTGTGTCCCAATTCAGCTAGACAAAGCGGTAACGGACAAACACCTGCACCAATGTCCAAAACCCTTTGATTGCTTTTATACTCAAAATGCTCTAACAACCACGTGTACTCAAAAACCCTAGGATAATGGCTAGTGAAAAAATCAAAATAATGTCTGGATACATCGACAAGGTATTGTAACAAATCTGGTCTTTTGACTGATTTGTAGGCAGTGTTCAAGACTGCGGATTCAATATCTCGAATATGGTGTTTTTTTGATATGGTTGCAGATAATACAGTTATGTCCCTATAATTCCCTACAACTGAAAGCTCTGAGAATTTAGGATGCTTTTTTACATAATCGATGAAGTTGTAATAATAATAAGTAATATCCGAGCCAAACTCTGGCGCATTGGCATAAGCACCAATTAAAATTCTGTTTTGGGATTTTTCACAAATACTATTTAGTAAATTCTCAAAATCCTTTTGACTACTTTGATGGATTAAAACATCAAAGCACATAACAAGATCAAATACACCATCAGTATCATTTATTGATACATTCTGAAAATCCCAATCTGGCCTTTTCTGCCTGCAAAGTTCCAATGCTTCATTGGATAAATCTATACCTAGATAATTCTTGAATTCAATTGTTTTGGTAAATTCTAAATCTCCACATCCAACATCTAATACTTTCTTTAGCTTAAACGGAAATGTAACGTATTTGAGCAATCTTCTTTTATAATCTAATATCTCACCTCTAGAACCAACTCCACTTCCCAATTGTGGGTAATTTTTATATCTATTGTTCCAGAACAATCTGTTATCTAAAGAACTGGATAAAAAGTCCGTAATTAAGCTATTAACTTTATTAACAGCCATATCTACGTTAGATAAGCCTATGGGCTTTAACTTCATATGATTATCCAATTGCGAATGGAAATGTATTATGTTAGGTTCAATATTTGGTAACATGTGCTTACTCACATGAATTGGGAAATTCCATGAAATATCCAAATGATTTAAACTGAAATTGGTCTCTGCCATTGCTAATGCAAAACCAACCTGATCTGCATGTTTGCTATAGTTTTCAGTAAACAAATCTGCATTTTCGATAGACCAATTTGCCCATTTTATCCAATGAGGTGCTATTTTATTCAATCCTTCTTTAGATATAATGTAAAGACCTCCATTGCAATTATTAACATCAGTTACATTACTGCCTTCTAAGGCAAAAGTTGTTTGTATTTCCGCAAATTGAAAACCCACTTTTTTGTATATCGCTTTTAAAATTTCAGCTGGTGGATTTGGAAAATCTACTACTTTAGCATAAACATCCTCTTTTAGTTCCAGACCATCTAGATTAACCACTGCCATATCACAGTCCATTAAAAAGACGTAATCAAAATCGTCGATATTTTGGAACGTTGCTAATTGCGTCAGCTTGTTACAGTACTTGTTTCGTTCGTCAAAAGGAGCTACCTCTAAAACATTAACACCTGTTTCTGTTAACCAACCTAGAAAATCATCAGTCTCTGATTTAGTAGTATGGACAAAAACATCACTTGGTTCGATTTGGTTGTAGAGCAAACTCTTAACAAAAATAAATGCTTGAGTCTGAAAAATTGTAGCGTTGTCTATAACGCATGAGTATTTAATTTTCATTAATTGTGATATAGGTACTTTTTATCGGGTAACTGCTTAAAGAAAAAATCCAAATCATCATCACTAAATAATTCTTCCCAACTATTAATTTTTGCTTTATTGGGAGAAATGCCAACCTTTTTATTTATTCTGTCCACTTTCTTCTTTAGAAGACAATTTTTTAAATATCTGCCGTAAAAAAACTTTTTACAAATCTTTTGATAAACAATATCCGGATTTGCTTTCAATTCCTCAAAACTGATTTTTAATAAGTTTTCATTTTCTAGTTTCATCCAATCATTAGTATGTTTATACCAATGTTGAACAATATTTATTTTAGGGTTCTTTTTTTGCCCCAATCCGCCATACCAATCAATATCCTTTCTTAAAAACTCAGAAAAACTAATATTCCCTTTCCAATCTTCATGGTAAAATTTAGAATTCCAAATTGAAGCAATCACATCTCTTCCGTCTCTATAAATGTATATCATTTTGTGACTGAGTTTAGAATCTTGAGGAAAAAAATGCGAACCAAATAAATCGTGGTACGGTTCTCCACCTTCTAATAGTATTTTTTTAGACCAATGGCCAAAATAAATATCATTCTTAGACGACAAATCTAGATTTGGATAAAAGTTTTTAGCCAAAAATGCTTCTAAAAAATGTGTTCCGCTTCTGGGGTGCGAGTATATTTTAATTAATTCTTTCATCAATTGTATTAGATTGCCAAGTTCCATTAAACTGAACAGGTGCATGACCTGTTGGAATTCCATTAACAGATATAGATGCTATATTAGAGTCAAAATAATAAATATCGCCTCTAGAATTATCATTTTTGACTTCATTTATTGCTACACCAATCGTATATACACCTTGTCCTAAAATTAAATTTTTAATAACTCCACCAATAATTACTCTACCCTTATCATCAAAAATGGCATTAGAAAACAAAGAAAAGAAATTGGCGACTTGCTTTGCGTCTTTATCAATAATAGCGTAATTTAACCAATATGACTTTGTATTCTTTTCCACATCTAAAACTACCTCAAACCTGTACATTTCATTGTAATTCAATGGTAAATAACCATTAACTATACTCAATTTAACATCGTCTGAATCATATAGATTAAACTCTTGGAGCTTTATCATATTATTTCCACCAACTATTTTATCAGTATTTGTAAAAGACTCATAATACTTTTCAATACCCTTGGAAACAGAATTGCCTTGAAACTGCACTGCACCACTTTTCAACAACAGGATGCTATTTGCAATTCTTGAAACTTGTGGCATAGCATGAGACACAAATATAACAGCAGTATTTTTAAGAAGTTGCCCAATTCGAGTTAAACACTTCATCCTAAACCCAACATCCCCAACCGCCAAAACCTCATCAATAATCAATACATCAGGTTCCATTTGTGCGGCAACGGCAAAGCCCAATCGCACCTTCATACCAGAGCTGTAGTTTTGTACGGGCATGTCTATAAACTCTTCCAACTCTGCAAAGTCAATAATATCTTGCAGTTTGGTATCAATTTCTTTTTTGGTAAAGCCTAAAACCGCAGCGTTATTATAAATATTTTCTCTACCCGTAAGTATGGGATTAAAACCTGCACCCAACTCAATGAGCGCACCAACACGGCCTTTTATGGTGACTTTACCTGCATCTGGATTTATAAGACCGTTTAATATTTTAAGCAAGGTAGATTTACCGGCACCGTTATGGCCTATAAGCCCCAAACACTCGCCACGTTTTAATTCAAAATTAATATCCTGTAATGCCCAAAACTCTTTAGGTCTTAAAGCAACCTTATCTGACGCAGTACTTTTCAAATTTCCAAAGACATCCTTAACGCCATACCACAAGCTGGTTTTAAGATCTTTACAGAACTTTTTGGAAACGCCTTCTACTTTTACCAAAACCTCATCTTTCATACTATGCGCTTAAACGTTCTACAATTATGGGAATGGACAACCTGTAAAATACCAAGGCTATTAAAAGTACTGGTATGCAACATAATAATATTACTGTAAAAGGTATGAGGTATTCTGGAGATTGCCCTATGAGCAAATCTCTTGTGGTTACGAGTAATGGTGTAAATGGGTTGTACTGCATTACCGTTTGCAACAATCCAGGTTTTGCGGGTATGACATAAACTACTGGCGTAATATACATCACAAACTTTAACCCAAAACCTACCAAGCGCCCAATGTCTTTATACAATAACCCAAATGGTGTTATGAGCAGTCCCAATGTGGTGCCAATAACAACGGCGCCCATAATAGCGACAGGAAATGCCAGCATGGACCAGTTGAACGCCATACCAAACACAAGGACAAACACAAATACCAACAGCACTTTTATAGCACTGTTAAATAAAAGCTTGTAAATTCCTGAAAGCAATAAGGCTTCCTTTGGAAAATTGATTTTACTCAATATGGATCTGGCCGCATTTGTACTTTGGGTTGGTGCATTAATAGCTTCTACAACTATAGACCATATTAAGGTTCCGGAAAATGCGTATAATGGATAGGGCATGCCCGTATCGGTTAAATTAATAACGCCTGAACCATTTAGTGCTATCCACACAATGGCGGTTGTCAATGGTGTTATGAAAGCCCAAAGGATACCTAGGTAAGATTGACGGTATTGAGCACTAATATCGCGCTTGGCCAATTGGCGCGCTAAAAACAACGATTGCCTTACATCTCTGAGGCTTGCCGTTAACAATTTTGAGATGGATTGGTTGTTTTCTTTTGTATAGATTTTAGTTTCCAATAACTGACAGATTTCTATGCAATTTTAGTTAGGCTATTACTGCGCCAAATCTAGTGTTTTATTATCTCTTACCTTTAAATAAACGCTTTAAGCGATTAAACAAACCTTTATTTCGCTTTTCATGGTAGGCGTCTCCATATGACCCGTAACCATAGCCGTAACCATAGCCATAGCCGTCTGTACGTTTGTGCTTGTAAAAGTTAAGTAAGAAATTAACATTACGTAGTTCGCCTCGTTGTATCTTGGAGTTTATTAGAGATAGCATTCCTTTTTTGGTATAGTTGAGTCGTAGCATAAAAATGGTAGCATCTGCATGTCGGGAAATTTCCAATGCATCGGTTACTAAACCTAATGGTGGTGCGTCCAGCACAATCATATCGTACTTGGATTTTAGGTCTTCAATAAACTCAGTCATACGATCGCTCATTAATAACTCTGACGGGTTTGGCGGAATTGGCCCAGACAAAATAAGGTCCAAATTTGGAATGTGCGTGTTGTGCACCACATGCTCTAAGTCGCCATCGTTTATCAAATAATCTACAGCACCTTTGTTATTCTTTATTTCAAAATCATCATAAATTTTAGGTTTACGCAAATCCAAACCAACCAAAACGGTTTTTTTGCCAGACATGGCATACACCGTAGCTACATTTATAGAACAAAACGTTTTTCCTTCGCCACTGATAGATGATGTAAACAATAAGGTTTTTGAACCCTTGGCATCTTTTTGGTTTTTGTAAATAAATTGTAAGCTAGACCGTATAGCCCTAAAGGATTCCGCCACGGCAGATTTTGGCTTTTCAAAAGCTACCAAATTATTTGGGTGCTTGTATTTGCCCACAAGTCCTATAATGGGAACTTTAGAAAGACGCTGCACATCTTCGGCAGAATGAATGGTATTGTCCAATATAAATCTTAAAAAGATTAAAGTAATTGGTATGATGGATCCTATTAATAAGGCCATCATGTAGTTAAGAGACTTGTTGGGTCCAATCGGACCATTCCCAACATCTTTAGCAGGATCAATAATTACAATATCCGAAACATTGGCCGCTTTTACAATGGCTGCTTCTGAGCGTTTGGCCAAATACACATCATAAGACTGCTGGTTGATATCCAGATTGCGTTTTATTTTTAAATATTCCTGTTGTTCTTTTGGCAACTTGCCCAGTTGATTACGATAGCGCCCAATGAAACCATTAATGGTACGCAACTGCAAGTTGATACTGCCTCTTGTGTTGTTAATCAACTCCATGGCAACACTTTTTTCAGCATCTATTTGGCTGTCTAACCGTCGTAATAATATGGAACCTTCGCGGGCTGTTTTTTCTTGGTTTTGCCTATCTGTGGCCAACCTAATAATACGGTTGATACTATTGAGCAAACCACCTTCGTCAATACCAACGGATGTTGGCGCCGCAATTTTCGTGTAGTCCGATTTGTTTTTGAGATAGGTTTCTAAACTTTCGAGGTAATTCAGTTTTATTTGCTCATTATCGCGCTGTAGCTCATACGTTCTTAAGCGTTCATTGATATTGACCATTTCTTCACTGACGTTAAATACCTTATTGGTTTTTCTAAAATCATCTAGCTCAGCATTTACAGCTTTTAGGTTATCACTTACAGAATTCAAGGTACTGTCAATAAAATCAATAGTATTGGTGGCGTAAAGGTTTTTGCTTCTTAATTCTGTTTCCTTTAAAATAGTTGCAGTTGTGTTTAGGTAATCGACAATTTTACTCTTGTTTGTACCAGCTTGTGTAAGCGATAGTATGGTTGAACTTGCCTTAAAAAAACTAGCCACTACACTATTTTGATAAGACGATACCACTTGGTCAAACCCTAAAAAACGCACATAATACGTTTCGGTATTGTTTGGTACTTTGCCTTCGCGCAAGTGAACTTTACCGTTAAAAAATGGTAAGCTTACGGTTTCACCATAGTTAAATTCTTTTTCAAAAGCACCTTGCGTAACTGGAAACGAATTAATTTCCCTATCTGCATAACGTTGACATCGCACGGAAGCACCTCCAAAATTTGCCAATATTTTATAACGCTTATTATCGACATGTTTCAACTGTATCAAAACGCCTAAACCTTGCCACTGGTTTTTATCGATTTCAACTTCAAAAGGAGATGCGGTATAGATATCTACAAGACGGTATTTACCTTCTTTTAAATATTGCTTGTAAAACTGAAGGGAATCTACAACCAATTCGTTGTGGCTTCTGGTTGATAAGGTCGTCATGACCTTACCCAACTTTCCATTTACGCCACCCCAATTAAAGGATATACTGGTGTTTGCTGTAAAAAAAGGGTTTTGCTCTGACTCCACAGAAATGAGTGTGGACAGCCTATAAATATTTTGTTTCCTTACGTTAATATAATACGCAACAGCACATGCGATACCAATACAAAGCACTATTAAATACCAACTGTTCAGAATCTTGAAAAAGAGTCCTTTAAAATCGAACATGACGTTAAAATCCTTGTTATCGTCAAAATTAAAATCCTGCTCAATACCTGCCATAGCTATAAGCGATCTATTAATAAAATGGTACTGGTTACAACGGTTACTATACTCAACAAAGTGGTAAAGGTTTGTATGCCATTTGTTCCTGTTCCAAGGGTTTTTTGTTTCAATGGATCTACAATAATAACGTCGTTAGGCTGAATGTAATAATACGGTGAGTTGATGACGTTGATATCCGTTAAGTCCAAACGATGAATTTCTTGTCCGTGTGGATATTGCCGCAATATGCGAACTTCTTTTCGGTTGCCTTCAATAGGAATATCTCCAGCATTGGCAATAGCTTCTAATATTGTAGCACGTTCCTGGAACAGCACTTGCGAACCTGTTGAACCAATTTCGCCAATAGTGGTGTAACGCAATCCTGCCAATTTTACCGTAACAAAAATATTTGCAAATTCATTGAATTCTTTTTCCAAAAGGCGCTTCTCAATTACTTTTTCTATCTCTTCAACAGTAGAATTCAGCACTAGAAATTCACCCAATTGTGGTATTTTAATATTTCCTCTTAAATCCACCGTAAAGCCATCAAAATAGGCACGTTGTTGTGGACTTGCCTGTAATTCGCCTTCTCCAGTTGGGTTAAATATAGTGGCATTTTCTTGGTCCAATACCTTAATTCTAATATTCAAAATATCATTTATCTGAACACGATAGGGTTTTTGTTGTTCTACCAGTTTAGAAATACTGTCGTTATCGGAATTCTTATCTTGAAGATAAACAATGTCTCGTTGCGGAATACATGATGTGCAAAACACCGTAATCAGGCAGAGCATAAATAGGAATTGTCTCATGACGATAAAGCAGGTTGTCTCACAAATATAAACCAACCATAGGAATAACAAAACTATGAGGCTTCTTTTTACTTTATTTACGTTATTTGTAAAAAAAAGGCGTGAATTACCTCAACGTAGAACACATCTCTAAATCTTATGGCGAAGTTGAATTGTTCAACGATTTGTCCTTTAGCATTCATAAGGAACAAAAAATTGCGCTTATTGCTAAAAACGGCAGTGGCAAAACATCTATTCTAAATATACTCTCTGGCAAAGACACGCCAGATTCTGGCCAAATTATTATCCGTAAAGGCATCCGGTTGGCCTTTTTGGACCAAGAGCCAAAATTTGATACCAAGCTCACCATAGAAGAATCTATTTTTACTAGTGACCTTCCAATTTTAGAAATTATCGACACCTATGAAAACGCATTGGCAAACCCAGACGATACCGATGCCTATCAAAAAGCATTTGAAGCCATGGAGCGTCACAATGCTTGGGAGTTTGAAACCCGTTACAAACAAATTTTGTCGCAATTAAAATTAACCGATCTTAAACAGAAAATAGCCGTGCTTTCTGGTGGACAAAAAAAACGCTTGGCATTGGCACAAGCCTTAATCAGCACTCCAGACATTTTAATACTCGATGAGCCTACCAATCACTTGGATTTAGAAATGATTGAATGGCTTGAAGCGTATTTTAAAAAAGCGCAGATAACACTTTTTATGGTAACACACGACCGTTATTTTTTAGAACGCGTGTGCAATGAAATCATAGAGTTGGATCATGGAAAATTATACAGCTATAAAGGCAACTATTCCTATTATTTAGAAAAAAAAGATGCCCGAATTGCTAATGAAATGGCCGAAATTGGAAAAGCCAAACAACTGTTTAAAAAAGAACTGGACTGGATGCGCCGACAACCCAAAGCCAGAACCACAAAATCCAAAAGCAGGATTGATGATTTTTTTGAAATAAAAGCCAAAGCACATCAACGGCGCAAAGACCACGTTATTCAGTTAGAAATTAACATGGAACGTTTAGGCAGTAAAATAGCCGAGTTTCATAATGTGGGTAAAACTTTTAAGGATAAAACCATTCTTCATCAGTTTAATTACGTTTTTAAAACTGGCGAACGTATTGGTATTATTGGAAATAACGGTACCGGAAAGTCCACATTTTTAAATATACTTACGCAATCCTTACAACCTGATACGGGAAAATTGGTTATTGGCGAAACCGTTAAATTTGGATACTATACACAAGGTGGCATTACAGCCAAACCTGGACAAAAAGTCATTGAAGTCATAAGGGATTATGGCGATTATATTCCACTGGCTAAAGGCCGACAAATTAGTGCACAACAACTTTTGGAGCGTTTTCTTTTTGATAGAAAAAAGCAGTACGATTATGTGGAGAAGTTAAGCGGTGGCGAACTGAAACGCCTGTATTTGTGTACCGTTTTAATACAAAATCCTAACTTCCTTATTTTGGATGAGCCTACCAATGATTTGGATATTGTAACCTTAAATGTACTGGAGTCCTTTTTATTGGATTTCCCAGGTTGCATTTTGGTGGTGTCTCACGACCGTTATTTTATGGATAAAATTGTGGACCATCTTTTTGTGTTTAAAGGCAATGGCATTGTTGAAGATTTTCCTGGCAACTATTCGGATTACAGAACCTATGAAGAAAGTCAACTAAAACAAAACGAAAACCATAAGGTCGAAACCAAAGAAACCACAACATCGCAAACAAAGAATGAAGCCAATAAACTTAGTTATAACGAACAAAAAGAATATAAAAACCTGGAGTCTAAAATCCGGTCTTTGGAATTGGATAAAAAAGCCTTGGAAGCCAAATTTCTAAATCCAGATTTGTCACAGGATGATATTCAGAAGTTATCCTCGGAACTCCAAACGATAATCGATACCATTGAAGAAAAAGAGTTACGGTGGTTTGAACTGGCAGAAAAATACGAAGGCTAATGCTTTTCACTGCATTTGCATACATAAAGTTTCTCCTTAAAAGTAAAAACCAGCATGCGGTGCATTCGCCTTTTGTATTTGGTTTTATCACAAAATGCCTTTATGACAAAACCAATCACGGCGCTTACCAAGAGTTACGCAAATACCGTAACAAACTTTTAGGTTCAAAAGCGGTTATAAATGTTGAAGATTTTGGTTCAGGTTCGAAAAAACTTCAGAATGAACGTTCAGTAAAACAAATGGTAAAGATTTCTGGAAGCACCAATAAAAAAACTAAAATCCTATACGGAATTGCCAATTACTTTAACTTACAAAACACTTTAGAATTGGGCACGCACCTTGGCTTAGGAACCCAAGCTTTGGCGCTACGTACACCAAACAAGGTAACTACTGTTGAAGGTTGCGCAAACACTTTTGGTTTTACAACTTCGCAATTACAACTTGAAAATATTTCATTTATCAATTCGAAATTTTCAGACTACCTGCAACACCAACCAAAAAAAAAGTTTGACTGTATTTTCTTTGATGGCCACCATGACAAACAAGGCACAATAAAGTACTTTACAGCTTTAAAAAACCATGCCCACAATGACAGTATTTTCATTTTTGACGACATCTATTGGTCAAAAGGAATGACGGATGCTTGGGATAGTATCATTAATGACCCAGATGTAACCGTAAGCTTGGATTGTTTTCACTTTGGGTTTGTATTTTTCAGAAAAGAACAGCCCAAACAACATTTCATAATTAGGCTGTAACAAGCTACTAACTTTAACGTCTTATTAACTGTAAAATCCTGTATCTTGCAGGGCATCCAAAACCTAAGTTTTCAGCATGAGCAACAACGTCATTGAAATTAGAAACATTATAAGAGATTTTAAGTTGGGTCAAGAAACAGTCCACGTATTAAAAGGTATTGACCTGGATATTGAGCGAGGCGAATACGTCGCCATTATGGGACCATCGGGTTCGGGAAAATCTACTTTAATGAATTTGCTGGGCTGTTTGGATACGCCAACTGCGGGTTCGTATATGCTTAATGGAAAAGACGTAAGCCAAATGACAGATGATGAACTGGCAGATATTAGAAATACCGAAATAGGTTTTGTATTCCAAACCTTTAATCTTTTACCCAGAACAACAGCTTTGGAAAACGTTGCCCTACCGATGATTTATGCTGGGACAAGTAAAAAAGATAGAGTTGAAAGAGCGTCTGAGGTTTTAACAGATGTTGGGCTTGCAGACCGAATGGATCACAAACCTAATCAATTGTCTGGTGGCCAACGCCAACGTGTTGCCGTTGGGCGTGCCTTGGTCAATAAACCCTCAATTATATTGGCAGATGAGCCAACCGGAAACCTTGATTCCAAAACCTCTTTAGAGATTATGCAACTATTTGACGATATCCATGCCGCAGGAAATACCGTAATTATGGTAACGCATGAAGAAGATATTGCGGCACATGCCAAGCGTGTTATTCGTTTACGCGATGGTATTATTGAGAGCGATACTTATAATTAGTTGTAAGTGTAAAGTTTCAAGTTAGAATTGAACAACAATCATCCAATTCATGTGGATACTTCTAGTTTTAATGTTAATTTATATAATAGTCAAAGGAGTGGCAAAGAAATCTGAACGTAGATCTAACGAAAGAAATTCAAAATTCTTTAAAAACAAAAAACACTAATTTATTTAACTTAATTGCGCTTTTTATTTAATTAAAAATCATGATCTACGTTGGAATCTTATTTTCAATCTTAGCAGTTTCAACAGCTATATCCTCTATTATTTCTGATAAGAGAAAAAGAGAACAGGCAAAAAAACAACTAGAACGTTTCAAAAAAAATCATCCGCCAACATACAAAACTTAACCATTAAAAGCTTTTCAAGTTGAAAATATTAAAACTCCAAACTCCTCAACCTATAAACTCCTCAACTAAAAAATGAAAATATACACTAAAACCGGAGACAAAGGCACCACTGCCCTATTTGGTGGCACACGTGTCCCGAAGCACCATATCCGTATAGAAAGCTACGGCACTATTGATGAACTGAATTCCCATATCGGTCTTATCAGAGATCAGGATATAGACCAAATCCATAAAAATACCTTAATGGAAATCCAAGACCGTTTGTTTACCGTTGGTGCAATTTTGGCAACCGATCCCGAAAAGGCAACCCTAAAAAGTGGTAAAGAACGCTTGAACATTCCAAAAATATCTGAAAGCGATATAGAACTTCTTGAAAAAAGTATGGATAGTATGAATGATAGTTTGCCACCTATGACACATTTTGTATTGCCCGGCGGACACCAAACGGTGTCATTCTGTCACATAGCACGTACGGTATGCCGTAGAGCCGAGCGTTTAGCGTCTCACCTCAACAGCATTGAGCCTTTTCAGCCAGAAACCCTAAAGTACATCAACCGACTATCTGACTATCTTTTTGTGTTGGCACGGAAGTTGTCGCACGATTTGCAAGCCGATGAGATTAAATGGATTCCTAAAAAAACGTAAAAGAAATTTCATTTATTCAAACTGATTGAAACACGTTCTTTTTTTATTGAAAAATTAAAATTTTAATTAAATTGATTTTTTCTTGCATTATTCGGCTAAAAAATTACTTTTGCAAAAAATTAAAATTACACACGAATGTATTGGACATTAGAATTAGCATCCTATTTGAGTGATGCACCTTGGCCAGCAACTAAAGATGAATTGATTGATTACGCAATTCGTACCGGTGCGCCACTCGAGGTTGTTGAAAACCTTCAAGCAATTGAAGACGAAGGCGATTCATACGACTCGATTGAAGAAATTTGGCCAGACTATCCAACTGACGAAGATTACCTCTGGAACGAGGATGAATATTAAAACATAACAAACCATTAAAAAAGTCTCTTTCGTTATTAAACATTGAGACTTTTTTTATGTATTAAGGTTTCAATATACTTAACACAAAACGTATATTTGGTAGCCTTTTAAATACATGATAAAATAGAACATAACTGGGTTATCCAGTCAAAAAAACATAAAACCCATGGGATTATTAGACTCGGTACTTAAAGTATTTGTTGGAGACAAATCCAAGCAAGACGTTAAGGCCATAATGCCGCTTGTAGATAAAATTAAATCTTTCGAATCTAGCTTAACAGGGCTTTCGCATGATGAGTTAAGGGCAAAAACAGACCAGTTCAAGCAAATTATAGCTGAAGCCAGAAAGCCTTATAATGAGCAAATTGAAACTTTAAATAGCGAAGCTGAAGCTACCGAAGACATTGATGAACGTGAAGACATCTATCAAAAAATTGATAGCGTCAAAGACGAAATCTACACCATAACAGAAGATGTCCTAAACGATATTCTACCCGAGGCTTTTGCCGTAATGAAAGAAACTGCAAAACGTTTTGTGGACAATACTCAAATTGAAGTAACTGCAAGTGCTTTTGATCGTGAAATTTCTGGTGGAAATGACTATGTTACACTTGATGGCGATAAAGCCTTATGGGCAAATTCTTGGGATGCCGCAGGTAAGCCCATTACATGGGACATGGTACATTATGACGTACAGCTTATTGGTGGTATAGCGCTGCATCAAGGAAAGATTGCTGAAATGCAAACTGGTGAAGGTAAAACACTTGTGGCTACATTGCCTGTTTACTTAAATGCACTTGCGGGTAAAGGTGTTCACCTTGTAACGGTAAACGATTACCTAGCAAAACGTGATAGCGCTTGGATGGCGCCATTATTCCAGTTTCATGGCTTAAGTGTAGATTGTATTGACAACCACAAACCAAACTCAGACGCAAGACGAAAAGCTTACAATTCAGATATTACTTATGGTACAAATAATGAATTTGGCTTCGATTACCTAAGGGATAATATGGCACATTCGCCAGAAGATTTGGTGCAACGTCCACACCACTACGCCATTGTTGACGAGGTAGATTCTGTACTTATTGATGACGCCAGAACACCGTTGATTATTTCTGGACCAATACCAAAAGGCGACCAGCACGAATTTAACGAACTAAAGCCAAAAGTAAGCGGTATTGTTGATGTACAGCGCAAATACCTGGTTGGTGTTTTAGCGGAAGCCAAAAAACTAATTAAAGAAGGTGATACCAAAGAAGGTGGCTTTCAGCTCTTACGCGTATATAGAGGTATCCCAAAAAATAAAGCACTAATAAAATTCTTGAGTGAAGAAGGTATTAAGCAATTGTTGCAGAAAACTGAGAATTTCTATATGCAGGATAATAATAGGGAAATGCCAAAGGTTGATGCCGAGCTCTATTATGTCATTGACGAAAAAAACAATCAGGTTGAGTTAACCGATAAAGGCGTGGAATACCTGTCTGGCGAAGACAATCCTAATTTCTTTGTTATGCCAGAAATGGGAACTGAAATCGCAAAGATTGAAAATAAAGGACTTTCAAAAGAAGAAGAAGCGACTGAAAAGGAAGAACTGTTCCGTGACTTCTCTGTAAAGTCCGAGCGTATCCACACATTAAATCAGCTCTTAAAAGCTTATGCCCTATTTGAAAAAGACACGCAATACGTTGTTATAGATAACAAAGTAATGATTGTTGATGAGCAAACGGGTCGTATTATGGATGGGCGCCGTTATAGCGACGGTTTGCACCAAGCTATTGAAGCTAAGGAAAATGTAAAAATTGAAGATGCCACGCAAACATTTGCCACCGTAACATTACAAAACTACTTTAGAATGTACCGCAAACTGTCTGGTATGACAGGTACAGCCGTTACAGAAGCTGGCGAGCTTTGGGAAATCTACAAATTGGATGTTGTTGAAATACCGACAAATAAACCAATAGCTAGAGATGATAAAGACGATTTGGTTTATAAAACCAAACGCGAAAAATACAACGCCGTAGTTGACGAAGTGACCAAACTTTCCAAAGAAGGACGCCCTGTTTTAATTGGTACAACATCGGTTGATATTTCGGAATTGTTAGGTAAAATTTTAGCACAACGTAAAATCCCGCATAATGTATTGAATGCAAAACTCCACAAAAAAGAAGCGGATATTGTAGCTGAAGCTGGTAAACCAGGACAAGTAACCATTGCAACAAACATGGCTGGTCGTGGTACGGATATCAAACTATCTGATGAGGTTAAAGCTGCAGGTGGTTTGGCCATTATTGGTACCGAGCGCCACGATTCGCGTCGTGTAGACAGACAACTTCGTGGTCGTTCTGGACGTCAAGGAGACCCAGGAAGTTCGCAGTTCTACGTATCTCTGGAAGATAATTTAATGAGACTCTTTGGAAGTGAGCGTATTGCCAAAATGATGGACAGAATGGGTCTGAAAGAAGGCGAAGTTATTCAACACGGAATGATCTCAAAATCCATTGAACGCGCACAGAAAAAAGTAGAGGAAAACCAGTTTGGTGTACGTAAGCGATTATTGGAGTATGACGATGTCATGAATGCCCAGCGTGAGGTAGTCTATAAACGTCGTCGACATGCCTTGCAAGGAGAAAGACTACGTGTTGACTTAGCCAATATGATTTTTGACACTTCTGAGGTTATTACGGAAACCAACAAAGCTGTAAACGATTTCAAGAATTTTGAATTTGAGTTGATACGTTATTTTTCAATGTCGTCGCCAGTTTCTGAAGAGGAATTCGCTAAAATGAATCCACAAGAAATAGCCGGTATTGTTTACAAATCGGCATTTGAGCATTACAGAGATAAAATGCAACGCGCGGCAGACTTAGCATATCCTGTAATAGAAAACGTTTACAACACACAACGCGACAGATTTAAGCGAATTGTTGTACCATTTACGGATGGCACTAAAACACTACAAGTAGTTACGGATTTGGAAAAAGCTTTTGAAACCAAAGGCACCCAGCTCATTAATGATTTTGAAAAGAACATCACCTTGGCCATTGTTGATGATGCCTGGAAAACACATTTACGTAAAATGGATGAGTTGAAACAATCCGTACAATTAGCCGTTCATGAGCAAAAGGATCCATTGCTTATTTATAAGTTTGAAGCGTTTGAACTCTTTAAAAGCATGATTGATCAGGTGAATAAAGATGTGATTTCCTTCTTGTTCAAAGGTGAAATTCCACAGGAAACTGCCAACACCATTCAAGAAGCCAAAACACGCAAGCGCGAAAAAACCCAAGAGCAAAAAGAAGAAATCCAAAATATGGACGAGCGTGCCGCTCAAAGCCGATCGGTTGGCGAAGGTGCTTCACGCCAACAGCAAGTGGTGGAGACCATTGTCCGCGAGCAACCAAAAATTGGACGTAACGATAGAGTCACCATTAAGCACGTAATGAGCGGTGAAAGCAAAGTAGTCAAATACAAACAAGCCATTCCTTTAATTGACAAAGGCGAATGGGTACTGGTGAATGATTAACTGCCATTAATGCTTGATAAGATTAAAAATCCTGATACTTTATCAGGATTTTTTTTATTGGAATGTTATTTTCTGTAACAAATTAAAAGTTTTTTACTCTATAGTTATAACTTAAAATTCTTTAAAATCTATTACGGTATGAAATGCTTTTTATGGTTATTTAGTCTTTTTGTTGTTACTAATTTGAATCTCTACGCTCAAGAGTTTAAATACTCTAAAATTGAAACTAAAGACACTATTTCCTTTAACTTCATAAATAACACCTATGCGCCAATAACCTTCAAAACACGGAAACTTTCAGACTTTGATATTGCCATTAAAGATACCTTACTAATTTGCGCTCCTAAAGATTCGTTAGTTCGCGTCATTGCCATTCCAAAAAAGTACCTTGACGAAGATCCTGATTTTGACACCTCAAAACACTTTAAATCTTCAATAACGTTTGGTAAACAACTACCTAAAGATTCCATTCGTCCGTTCTTATACGAGTTGCCATTTCAAACCGGAAAAAAGTATAAAATCATTCAAGGATTTCATGGTAAGTTTAGTCATTCCAGCAATCAATCGCGCTATGCGATTGATTTTAAAATGCCTATTGGAGATACCATTGTTGCGGCCAGAAGTGGTTACGTTGTTAGAGTTGTTGAACATTTTATGGAACGTGGCGGTAAAGCATTTAGAAGCAAGTCCAATCAAATCCTCATTTATCATGATGATGGCACCATTGCCTATTATGTTCACTTGGATAAAGACGGTGCATTGGTTAATTTAGGCGATTATGTAAAAGCTGGGCAAAAGATAGGTATTACAGGATTTACAGGTTATACGACTACGCCTCATCTACACTTTGTAGTTCGCAACTTAGATAAAGCTATCCCAATTCAGTTTCAACAAAAGAAAAATTTAGGGAAAAAATCTGGCGTTTCCATTAGGAAAAAGGAATACCAAAACTAAGGTTTTGGCTTTTTATATTTAAATTAGGCATATTAAACTTTTATTGTATGCCTGGTGACAAACTCATCTCAAAGAAAAAACCAACTTTCCCCATAAATAAGACCTTATCGGAATATCTGACACGCTATAACAGAAACATAAAAATTCCTATTTTTTATGATGATTTATTGCGCTTTCAAGGCGCTATAGAAATATTGGATAACGATGGTAAAGACACTTTATGGATTAGAACCTATTATGCAGATCATGAACGTGATGAAATTGAACTCAGCCTAAAGCAAATGTATACCATTCTACATGCAGATGGTAGTGACTCTATTTTGCCTTACCTTAATGTCGATAGTATTGATTTTTGCACCTTTGGCAATACCAAGCCATTTCGTATTAAAATTAGAAATATATTAAATGACAACTATATTTTTTTATATGTAAAAAAAGCTGATGCCTCAAGAGTTTACGGACTAGAACTTGAACATTTACTATCTCCAAACCGCATCAATTTTCTGGTTTACAAAGACACACTGATTGAAGAGCATATCTCTGGAATACCAGGTGATGTTTTTATTAAAGAACAATTAAACGACTGCTCAAAACAGGATAAAAAAGCTATAGCTAAGGAATTTGTTAAGTTTAACGAACGTTGTTTTGTTAGGCTGTTGGCAGATATGCGCTCATATAATTACGTGTTTGTACTTACGCACGATTTTGACCGCATACAATACAGGATTAGAGCTGTGGACTTTGACCAACAAAGTTTCGAAGGTAACGTACGTGTGTATCGGCCGCAGTTTTTAAAAGAAAACAATGCTTTGGTAGAGATGACTTTAGACGTTTTAGCAGAAGCATCATTAGAGCAATACCGAAAAGAAGAACGCTCTTTACTGGCGAAACGTGCTGTGAGCAGTAAAAAACGCCTAAATCAATTGATAAAATGCATGAAGAAGGATGATATTTCTACCGATGTTAAAACCAACGAATTACGAAAAGGGCTTTTTGAGTACACAAAAGATGTCAATTTTAAAAAATCTAAATCTATGGGAGAACTACTGGACAGCGCTTTGAGCTTCGTAGTCAGAAATTACAAAAACGAAAATCCGTACATACTAAAGTAAATTCAAAATTAAATTTGGGTCTGGGCAATTGGCTTTATAAAAATCCAATTGTGGTTTTGAACACACACCAGGATAATCGCCTTTCATTCCTTGCATATCCTTAATAATTTGAAAATGCAGATGTGGCGGATAATCACCATTTTCAGTAACAGTACCTAAAGAAGCTATTTGTTGTCCCATAGTAATTTTTTCGCTTTTAGTAATATGCGTTATAGATTCTAAACTTAAATGTCCGTACAAGGTATAAAAATGAAGGTTTCCTAAATTATGCTCCAATATTATAGTTGGTCCATAATCTCCAAAATTATCATTATTTTTAAAACTATGAACCGTAGCATCAAATGGGGCATAAATTGGCGTATTTGCTTCTATCCATAAATCTGTACCTAAATGGATATTGCGTTCGTCAGTATTAAAATGAGTACTTCTATTATAAATTTTACGCTGTTCTAAATAGCCACCAAAAGCAACTTTGGCACTGCGCTGTTGCATTTGAGACCAGATAAATTGTTCTAGTGCTTTGGGCGAAGTAGTATCGACATTTTCAAGCCCTTTATTATTGACAGAAAGATCTAACGGGATGTAATCTTGCTTTTGAATAGTTTTTCCAAGAACTGGAAAAGGACGGAATGATTGCAACTTTGAATCAAAAGGATAGAATGATGCCATTTATGGAATTTTCTGCAAAAATAGGCATCAAATTTTTGAGAACGAATGAGTAGTACGTTTTTAAATCTTGAATTTAATTAACAATAACATTACTGTACTTGGCATTGACAACCACCGATTTTTGATTACTTTGACCTGAGTCATCTTTACGTATCGTTTTTTGGTTGGTTGGCTTGTTGTTGTACTTTGAACGGTCACCTTTAAAATACAGGTTGTAATCCGCATTGCTTGGTAAATTGATAAGAGCATCACTGTTTTCAAGCACTAAATTCAAGTTGCTAAATGTGTCTGCCAAATTAGATATGGTTAAATCACCAAAACTACCGTTAATGATGCCCGTATTGGTTAAGTTGTCAATAGCAATGTTGGATGATTTTGAATTCAACATTAAGTATGACGCATTTTTTATCTGTGCCTTGTCTACAAAGTTCAAATTTAAAATACCGGCATTCCAAGTGTTTACTACCATTGGCGAATAAGACACATTGATGGAAGTATCACTTCCATCAATGTGTTCTGCAACAAAAAATGTATGCGAAATATCACCTTTTGTATTATGTAATACAGATGATAATTTAAGCTCACCATGCCTTACATTTAACTTAAGCTTAGCCTTTTTAGGTATCTTAAGCTTAATGACTTTTTTTACTTTACTATCGCTTCCTCGAGACTCCAAACGCTTTACAATCATGGATTCTCTAACGTTGCGTTGTTGTTCTCTTCGTGCTTCCATCTCAGCCATACGCGCTTCTACTCTGGCATTCTGTTCGGCTCTTCGTGACGCACGTTCCGCTTCGCGCTCTAAAAGTTTTGCTTCTTTTTCCATTTTTCGTTCAAAACGTTCGCCCCAAGCTTCCATTTTTTCTTCCCATTCCTTACCAAACTTTTCGCCAAACTCTTCACCCCATTTTTCCATGTCCTTGCCAAAT
>CAYSVY010000005.1:84147-173834 GCA_964434705.1 uncultured Flavobacteriaceae bacterium | reverse complement strand
TTCTAACTTCTAACTTCTAACTTCTAACAAAACTAATTCTTCTTAAAAGCCTTTACTCCTGCTTCAACTTTCAGGTCAATGTAGTTTTCTCGTGGCACTAGTGGGCAAGAATATTTTTCATTATAGGCGCATAATGGATTGTAAGCTTTATTAAAGTCAAACTCAATGGTATTCGATTCTGGTATTCTTAAATCAATATAGCGTCCACCAGCATAAGTGGAACTCCCGTTCGTATTATCTATAAAGGGCAAAAACAGATAATCTTCCAAACCTTCTGTTTGCATATTTTCCTCACCTTGATAAATATTTAAAGTAAAGGTTTTTCCTTTTAAAGTAAAGGTTGCCTTCGCAAAAATGCGTTCTTTTGAGAATCGATCCGTTGAAGTTTTCATATCAAACCAAGGTGCATTTGGTATACGTTCTAACGTAGCCTTTACTACATATGCGGTGTCAAAAGGAAAAAAATCTAACTGCTCAAAACGCTTTAAATCTTTTGGTTTTAAGGGAGATTTTGAAGCATCCTTAAAATCGGCATTCATTTTTATTTGAAATGGCGTTTCGCCAATGGTAGCAGGTTTTTTCTCGGAACAAGAAAATTGTAAAGTCACCAAAATAAATAATACAACAACTCTCATAATCGGGTATTTTCAACATCAAAAATACAACTTAACAAATTTTTTTATAGCTTTGATCAGATATTAAAATTATCATGAGGTTAAGCATTTCAACATATACAAAAAATCAAGTCTCTTGTCTTAGAGGTCGTACTTTTTATATGTTATGATGATTAACTAGCTATTAACCAACTAAACCAAAAAGTCCGACATAAACGTCGGACTTTTTTATTTTACAAATGAAAAAGTTATACATAAACTACATTAATACGTTCAAAGGTCTATCTACTGAAGTTTGGTGGCTGGCACTTATTACATTTGTCAACAGGTCTGGCACTATGGTCATTCCATTTTTATCGTTATACCTAACGGAAGATCTAACTTTTTCTTTAGAACAGGTAAGCTGGATAATGAGTGCTTTTGGTTTAGGCTCAGTTATTGGCACATGGATTGGTGGCAAGTTAACCGACTCCATTGGTTATTATAAAGTTATGGTGCGAAGCTTATTGAGCACCGGTTTTTTGTTTATCGCCTTACAATTAGCAACTAGTTTTGCTGAAGTGTGCTTAGGTATATTCTTAGTTATGTTAGTTGCAGACACCTTTAGGCCTGCCATGTTTGTAGCCATGAGTGTTTATAGCAAACCTGAAAACAAAACACGTTCAGTAACCCTTATTAGACTAGCCATAAACTTAGGGTTTTCAGCTGGACCTGCTATCGGTGGTCTCATAATAACTACCTTAGGTTACAGCGGTTTGTTTTGGATAGATGGAATTACTTGTATTTTGGCAACTTTGTTGTTGATAAAAGTATTGAATCCTAGAGTTGCAAAACCTTTAGATGATGATGAAATCGAAAATCCTGAATCTGCTTACAAGGATAAACCGTTTTGGATATTCTTTTTTGCCATGCTTATTTTTGGCATCGTCTTTATGCAGTATTTTTCAACAATGCCACTTTATTACAGAGATGAACACGCTTTAAGCGAAGTAGAAATTGGTATCCTACTTGGGCTAAATGGGTTTTTGATATTTCTGCTCGAAATGCCATTAATAGATTGGCTAGAAAAAAGTAGGTATACAAAAATAGGTTTGACCCTATTTGGTTTACTGTTAACGCTATTAAGTTTTTTAGTTTTGAACTTTTCGGGTTGGATCGGTATTCTCATCATAGGAATACTACTAATGACCGTTGGTGAAATGATAGGTTTTCCGTTTTCCAATGCCTTTGCTATGGACAGATCTAAAAAGGGGAAAAAAGGCCAATACCTAGGCATGTACGTCATGGCGTTTTCAATAGCCCATATATTTGGGCATAATGCTGGTTTAAGACTTATAGCAAAATTTGGCTATGACACAACATGGTACATTATGTCAGGATTAGGTATATTAGGTATAGTACTGTTGGCTTATTTGTTATATATTTTGAAATCTAAAAATGAACTTTCATGAACCTCAACCACATTACCATACCCGCTTTAGATGTTGAAGCTTCTGTTGCGTTTTATAAATTGTTAGGACTTAAACTCATTGTAGATGCGCTTCCAAGGTATGTCCGTTTTGAATTACCAAAAGGCGATGCCAGCTTCTCCATACATAAGGTTGAAAAGATTGAGCAACCCGATGGGATGTATTTTTATTTTGAAGTCGAAAATCTGAAAGAAACCTATAAAACCCTAAAGGAACTAGGCATTTCTTTAGATACTGAAATTATTGAACAACCTTGGCTTTGGAATGAAATATACCTCAAAGATCCAAGTGGATTGAAACTCATTATTTACCATGCTGGAAAAAACCGTAAAAACCCACCATGGCATATTAATAAAGACTAGTCAACTGGTTTAATCTCATTGTATTTCACAACATGAGAGAGAACAATTTGCGTCTTGGTTTCTCCATAGGTTATAAGTTGGTCAATAAACTGCTCTAGGTGTTTCTGGTTTTTGAACACAACTTCCATAACAATATTTTCGTTTCCAGTTATTCTATAGCAATTTAAAACTTCATCAAATGTTTTAACCTTTTGTAAAAAGGGTTTCAGCATGCCCATAAAAGCGCGCAATGTAATAATGGCCTTTAATTGGTAACCTGTTTTTAATGGAGAAATTACTGTAGTATAAGATTCAATAATTTCGGCATCTTCCATTTTTTTTATGCGCTCGGCAACTGCGGGAGAACTCATTCCAATGCGTCTACCAATTTCAGCATTGCTCATACGTGCGTTTTGTTGCAGGTATTTTAAAATTTGCTTATTTAACAAATCCATAACTAATAACGTTTAACCCTAAAAATACAATATATTTTAAAGTAAAATACTAATATGCTTTAAATATTAAAGCTAAAAACTAATTGTTCTCACTAATTTCGTGTTGAATTAAAAGTACAATGCTATATAATATACCATCTCAGTTTTCAGGTTTGCCCTTATATAAAAAGGCAATGGATATTATTGTGCTTTCTAGGAGTATATCGACATATCTTAATGACGACTTGTGCTATTTAAATGACGATGGAACTGAAGATGAAAACATCTATTTTTCAGGTGATATTGTGCAACAATCTTCAAACTTAGCTCCAGAAATCATAAACGCAGAACGAGAACGTTTTACAGAAAAAAAGCACCAACATATTGAAAGTTTGGATAAGCTTACTTACCGTTTGTACAAAAGTTGCAAACGTTTAGAAAATTCCAAGAGCAACGGTAGAGATTATTTGCCTATTCTTCGTAATGAATTAAAGAAATTCAGAAAACTACAACGTAACTGGATGTTGACTTTTTAAAGTAACTGCTAAAGCTCAGAAACCAAGCGTTTAATTCTTTTACTACTTAAGTAAGGTTTAAGTTCCATGGAGTTCAAAATCTGACTTTTATCATTAAAGCCAAGTGACATAGCCAGTTTCAAGTTTTCTACAACTTCGGTTTCATTGCCAAGGTTAGCATAACTTTTAGCAAGTCTAAAAAACCAGTAGCCTTGCTTAGGATTTATAATAGTTAAAAGTTTATCACAATACAAGCTACGCTGAAAATCCTTGTTCACAGAATAAACATTAGAGGTCTCAACAGCCAAAGCAAAAACGGCATATGACAATCTTTGATACATTTTACTGGTTACATCATCTAAAATGATTTTGGCAGTTGGTTTCAGGATTTTCAAATTATCGTTCCACCATTTATAATCATCAATTGACTTTCCCAATCTTAGCTCTAACTGAAACCTATCATAGTAAGTTGTGTATAATTTAGCTTCCTCTTGTAAAACTTTTTCATGATGTATGGTTTCATCTTTAAAAGCATCACTTTTTTCAATACTTGCAATTTTTTCTTTAACGTTTAATTTCGTATAAAATGGAGTAATGTGATTTTGAATATATCGGTATTCTCTTATAGCTCTCAATAGCTTATTAGCCTTATGTAATGAATCTGCTAAGTGCATTTGCTTGACGTAAAATTTATTAACCTTAACAGAATCAACCAATTTGACTTTTTTAGAATATGAAGATGCTTCAATAATATAGAAGGCCTTTTTTATCTCATTAGAAGAAGGCCAACTATGACCACCATTAAATATTATTATATCTGCTGAAGCACCTAAAGCTTTTAATTTGGATTCTGTCTGCAACATCTCCCTATAATTCATATCTGCATCACCAACTATACCTACAAATTTAAATTGTGATGAATGCAACTTATAGCCTTCATGGATTTCCATTCCTGCTCCACAGGCTATAGACGCCTTAACTTCTTTTGATAATGCCGTGATTGAACTTGCCAGCCTAGCTCCACCAGAAAACCCTGCAGTAATAATCTGGTCTTCGTCTATTTTAAACTTCTGTAAAACATCATTTATAAACCTGCCAGCAATGTTTAAATTCACATTATGTTCTGTATTATTCTTAGCATTATTTGAGCATGCCAAAATATAATTGAACTCTTCGGAAGCCTCAATAAAAGGTTTTAAACCTTGGTCACCTCTTCCTAAAGGATCAAAAATAAATACCACTGCCGATAATGATGAGCTATCATATGTACTTGGAAGATAAAGCGCATAAGTTTCTGAAGAATTGTTAACAGCTACTTGATTTATAATACGCCCAACTTGAAATTCGTCATTTTTATGTTGTGCTGTAATTGAGCTAACCATCAAAAAAACACAAATTGTAAATCCTAAGCGCATCTATATTTTAGTTTGAATAAACCATCAAATTAGGAAATTTTTGGATTTCTAGGTTTGTTTTAACAAAACACTAAATAATCCAAAAATAAATTAGAAATAGAAACATTATTTCAAAATGAGTTTAAAGATGCTTGGATTGCGTTCAGCACAGGAGTTCGGGATAAGTGATTCGCACAATTTTCGTTCCCCGAAAATTGGCTCTCTACAAGACACTTCGACTACTCTCAGTGTAAGCGATTCACACGAATTCTGCTCCACAGAATTCGTGTGAATCGCTTACATATTTCGTCTGTACTGACCACCAACTTCAAAAAGTGCATTTGTAATTTGACCTAAAGAGCATACCTTACAAACTTCCATTAAGGCTTCAAAAATATTTTGATTATTGACGGCTTTGTGCTGTAAATCTTTCAACAAATCAGTTGTATTGTTCTGTACATGAAGATGTTGCAATGTTTGAATTTGAAACTCTTTTTCGTCTTCGGTTGCGCGTATTACCTCAGCTGGCTGTACCGTTGGTGAGCCTTTACTGCTCAAAAATGTATTTACGCCAATTATAGGAAACTGTCCATTATGCTTCAAAGTTTCGTAATACAAGCTTTCTTCCTGAATTTTACTGCGTTGGTACATGGTTTCCATAGCACCTAAAACACCGCCACGTTCTGTAATTCTATCAAATTCAAGTAGTACGGCTTCTTCCACCAAATCGGTCAATTCTTCAATGATAAAACTGCCTTGAATTGGGTTTTCGTTTTTGGCCAAACCTAATTCTTTATTGATAATAAGCTGAATTGCCATAGCACGACGCACAGATTCTTCGGTTGGTGTGGTAATAGCTTCGTCATAAGCATTGGTATGTAACGAGTTACAGTTATCATAAATGGCATATAACGCCTGAAGTGTTGTACGAATATCATTGAAATCAATCTCTTGCGCATGCAAACTTCGACCCGAAGTTTGAATATGATATTTCAACATTTGCGCTCTTGGGTTTGCGCCATATTTATGCTTTAATGCCTTTGCCCAAATTCGGCGTGCAACTCGACCAATGACGGCATATTCTGGGTCAATTCCGTTGGAAAAGAAGAAAGAAAGATTTGGTCCAAATTTATTGATGTCCATACCTCTGCTCAAATAATATTCCACATACGTGAAACCATTTGAAAGTGTCAATGCCAATTGTGTTATTGGGTTGGCACCAGCTTCGGCAATGTGATAGCCAGAAATGGATACCGAATAAAAGTTGCGCACATTATTTTCAATAAAGTACTCCTGAACGTCACCCATTAAACGCAATGCAAATTCGGTTGAAAAAATACAAGTATTCTGCGCTTGATCTTCTTTTAAAATATCGGCTTGTACCGTTCCGCGGACTTGCGCAATAGTTTTGGCTTTAATCTCATTATAAATATCCGTCTGCAACACTTGATCTCCTGTTACTCCAAGAAGCATAAGGCCCAAACCATCATTACCTTCAGGTAGTTCACCATTGTATTGCGGTCGCTTTTTTCCTTGATATAACTTCTTTATTTTTTGCTCTACTTCATTTTCAAGCCCATTTTCCTTGATATAAATCTCGCATTGCTGATCTATGGCCGCGTTCATAAAAAAACCTAAAAGCATTGGTGCAGGACCATTAATAGTCATACTTACCGAAGTCATTGAATCGGCCAAATTAAAACCAGAATATAATTTTTTAGCATCGTCCAAACAGCAAATACTCACACCAGCATTACCGATTTTACCATAAATATCGGGTCTATAATCTGGGTCGTTTCCATAAAGCGTTACGCTGTCAAAAGCAGTTGACAAACGTTTTGCTTGCATGCCCAAACTTACATAATGGAAACGCCTATTGGTACGTTCTGGTCCGCCTTCTCCAGCAAACATACGAGTTGGATCTTCACCTGTACGTTTAAATGGATAAAGACCTGAAGTAAATGGAAATTCACCTGGTACATTTTCTTGCAATGTCCATCTTAAGATATCGCCCCAAGCTGAATATTTTGGCAATGCCACTTTAGGTATTTGTGTGTGTGAAAGCGATTCCGTATGTGTTTCAATTTCAATTTCCTTATCTCTAACTTTAAAAGAATAAATGGGTTGTTTATAGCGGTTTACTTTAGTGTCCCAACCCGTTATGATTTCCCAATTGTATGGGTCAAGATTTAGTTTTACGCGGTCAAATTCTGCTATTAGCAATCGGACAAAGTCTTTGTTCTCGACTGCACTCGAACTGACAGACTCGGAGTCAATTCCTGATTTATCCAATATAGGTGTTTCCCTTATTACAGATTCGAGCGTTTTAAAAATACCGTATAATTTCTGGGCAACTTCAACTTGAGTTATTGCCGTTTTATCGTAGGCTCTATTATTCTCTGCAATTTCAGATAAGTAACGAGTTCTATTTGGAGGAATCACATAAATCTTCTCGCTCATTTCTTTTGAAATTTCAAAAGATGATTTTAGATCTGCTTCGGTTTTCTCCACCAATTTATCCATAATGGCTTTATAGAGCGTATTCATTCCTGGGTCGTTAAACTGAGACGCAATGGTGCCGTAAACAGGTAATTCATCTTGAGGAATATCCCATAAATTGTTATTGCGCATGTACTGCTTTTTCACATCACGCAGAGCGTCCAAAGCACCACGTTTATCAAATTTGTTAATGGCTACCAAGTCTGCAAAATCAAGCATGTCGATTTTTTCCAATTGTGTGGCCGCACCAAATTCTGGTGTCATTACATAAAGCGCCACATCACTATGCTCCATAATTTCGGTATCGGATTGCCCAATTCCGGAAGTTTCTAATATGATCAAATCAAACGCCGCTGCTTTTAAGACTTCAATGGCTTCATTCACATATTTTGATAATGCCAAGTTAGACTGGCGCGTTGCCAAACTGCGCATGTAAACCCGAGGACTGTTAATGGCATTCATACGAATACGATCGCCAAGTAGTGCGCCACCAGTTTTTCGTTTTGATGGATCTACGGAAACCAACCCAATTGTTTTTTCAGGGAAGTCAATTAAAAATCGTCGTACTAGCTCATCTACCAATGATGATTTACCAGCACCGCCAGTACCGGTTATACCTAAAACAGGTGTTTTAGAAGATTCGTTTTTTAGCTCAATAGCTTTAATAGCATCTTTCGCAATTTCGGGGAAATTCTCTGCAGCAGAAATAATACGTGCAATATCCTTAGGGTCTTTACTTTCAATTCTGTTGATTTCCCCATTTAAACTATCTCCAACTGCAAAATCTGATTGTTTAACCAAATCATTGATCATGCCTTGAAGTCCAAGCTCGCGACCATCATCAGGAGAATAAATTCTTGTAATGCCATAATCCATTAAATCTTTGATTTCTTCAGGAAGTATGACGCCACCGCCACCGCCAAAGATTTTAATGTGGCCGGCACCTTTTTCGTTTAAAAGATCATACATGTATTTAAAATACTCATTATGCCCACCTTGGTAAGAGGTCATTGCAATTGCATTGGCATCTTCTTGTATAGCCGTATTTACAACCTCTTCAACGCTCCTATCATGGCCTAAATGAATGACCTCTACTCCTGTAGATTGGATAATTCTGCGCATTATATTAATCGCTGCATCGTGTCCATCAAAAAGAGATGCAGCAGTTACTATACGTACTTTATGCTTTGGCTTGTAGGGTGCAATTTGTTTCATTCGTAAATTAATTGGCTTTTAGCAATGCAAATTTACTGAATTTATAAAAAAACATAAGGTTTGTTGTGAAATGTTTAATAACAGGAAATAGAACAAAAAGCAAAGTCCGTTTCCATAACATTGACAATAGTTTAAATTTTCATTAAGAAGGAATATTTTTACTAAAAAACTGTTAAAATTTCTTAAATTTGATGTTCTTGTCTTTCTTTAGTGACCTAATGTAAAAACAAGTGTCTTATAAGCTAGTAGTCAATTTTATTAAAACCATTAACAAATTTTATAACTATGAAACAAAAACTATTATTACTTGCTTGTTTGGTTTTTGGGTTTGGTATTTCCAACGCACAGGACTTACCAACTAATCCAACACCAGGCAAATGTTATGTTAAGTGTATTACAAAAGATACATTTAAAGAAGTTACGGATACGTATCAGTCTTATCCATCTTACAATACTTTAAAGATTGTTCCTGCCACTTACAAAACTGTTGAGGAGCGCGTTCTTATTAAAGAAGCAACAAAGAGATACGTTTATGTACCTGCTGTTTACGAAACTGTTGAAGTTTCTTATGTTAAGAAAGAAGGACGTACAGATTTGAGAGTTATTCCAGCTACTTTTGGAACAGACTCCAAAACCTATGAAACCTATCCAAAAACATCTGGTTGGGAATATAAGATCTTAGAAGATTGTCCTTCTGTAAATAAGGATGATTGTGTTGCAGCTTGTTTTGTTGAATATCCTGCACAATTCAGAGAAGTTTCTTTTACTACTTTAGCAACAGATGCTTCAACAAGTAACATTCCTGTACCAGAGCAAACTACAACTTACAAGAAAAGAGTTGTTAAAACTCCTGCTAGAGTTGATGAAATCGAAATCCCTGCAGAATACACTACTATTAAAAGACAAGTGGTTGATACACCTGCGAGATCAGTAGCAACAAACGTACCTTCTAAATCAGCTTCAATTACAAGAACTGTATTAGACCAAAAAGGTGGTATTTCTTCTTGGGAAGAAGTGGATTGCGATTTGTTAGACCCTAACGTATTACCAATTTTTTATGAGCTAGGTAGTGCTAGATTAACTCCAGCTTCCAAGAAAACTATTGACGAAACTTTATTGCCTTTAATGAGCGATTCTAAAGTAAGCGTTGAAATTATGTCTCACACAGACTCAAGAGGTAACGATGGCTTTAACCAGTCTTTATCTCAACAACGTGCACAGTCTGTTGTAAACTACTTGGTATCTAAAGGTATTTCAAGAAGCCGTTTATCTGCTAGAGGATATGGTGAAACACGTTTAACTAACAGATGTTCTAATGGTGTGGATTGTTCTGAAGCACAACACCAAAGAAACAGACGTACAGAATTTAGGGTAATCAACGCAAACTAATAATTCTTAGTTTTAGAAATAAAAAAGCGCCTTTACGGCGCTTTTTTTATGACTTTATATAACGGATAACTGGTTTCTGTTTTTACGACCTCAATACCGTAATCGTTTAGGTTGCTTTTCAAAAACTCAAAATACTTGTAATGAATTTGCCAGTCGTGAAGAGCTTCAGCAGAAGCTTCATCACCATTCAACATAACGGGCATTTCTAAAACATTTGATAATTGATACGCTATCTCTTTTAATGAAACGTTATCAGCTTGTATGTCAGCATCGCTTATTAAAAAAGGTGATCCATTTTTACCCCAATCAATTTGGTTGGTGTCCCAAAATAAATGTGAATTTGTTATTGAAAGCGTCAACACTTCACTTCTGCCTTCAGTTAAAACAAAATCAAAGTCTAGGTTTCGTAGCAACTCCATAGCCAAATTATTACCAGATTTATAATCTTTTTGAACATAAACCGTATAATTTTTGTTTAGATGCAAAGGCACTTGTATTTGACCGCTATATATTTTTGAAAAATGACTTAATATATCTGTTAAACTGCCTTCTAACTTTGTGTAATCAGTATAATCATAAACCTGAAAACCCCCATAATTATCATTTGTAAATTTAACTTCAAAAGGTTTTGATGGTATGTATTGGTTTTCAATGTCTTCTTTTAAATCAATAATCTGAATAAAATCACTAAAACTAGATGTGTTGCTATTTTGCCTTAAAAATCCTTTAATCATTTGAGGTGTTAAATCTGATGGATGGCCTTTCCAAAGCTGTTTCCCATTAGCATTAAACAATATACCCTTTGGGATTTCGGTAATATTGTAGGCATCAAAAGTTTCGCCATAGTAATCCATAACAACTGCTAAATCGGTAGGTTTACTCTCTAAAAAACGTTCTACCCTAACCGGATTTTCTTCTGAGAGCGAAATAATATACAGCTCTTCTGAAAATTGCTGTTGAAGCACTGATAGCAATTTTTTGGCATGAATGCATGGACCGCACCAAGTAGCCCAAAAATCCACAAAAAATAATTTATTGTTATCATTGCTTGCTATTTTAGAATCTTCTAATATTTCAGAAGCCTTAACCTGAGCCTCAGATATCTGTGCCCTGAACAAAACCATCAACAGCAGCAAAACTATATTTCTATATGTCATAATTGTTAATCTATTTCACTCTATTTAACCAATAACCATGCTAAATTAGTATTTATCTTTAAATAAATTATGGCCACTACTCTTAACGCTAGCATTATGATTATATTTGAAACACCAATTTGTAAACCTAAAATACAATGAAAAAAGCCGTAGGATTATTATTAGCAATGTTTATGCTAAATGCTTGTGCAGAGCTACAACAGGTAGTTGGACAACTACCCCAAGGAAATGGTGACGTTAGCAATTTGGATATTGCAACCGGGTTAAGACAAGCACTTGATTATGGCATCGATAAACAGGTTACAAAATTGACTCAAAAAGATGGCTTTTTTAAAAATGAACTAGTTAAAATTTTATTACCCGAAGAATTACAAAAAGTAGATAAGGCACTTAGAGACATTGGTTTAAGTAAGCTCGCTGATGATGGATTAAAACTATTGAACCGTGCTGCCGAAGATGCAGTTAAGGAAGCAACACCCATATTTGTCGATGCCGTAAAAAATATCACCTTTAATGATGCCAAAAATATCTTGCTAGGTAACGATAACGCCGCTACGACCTATTTACAATCTCAAACCCAATCTAGCTTGTATGCTAAATTTGAACCTGTTATCAGTAACTCATTTAGCAAAGTTGGTGCAGATCAAATTTGGAACACTCTCATAACTAAATACAACGCCATTCCGTTTACCAATGATGTTAATCCTAATCTTACAGAATATGTTACAAATGAAGCTTTAAAAGGTGTTTACACTATGATTGCTGTGGAAGAAAAAGACATAAGAACAAAGCTATCATCTAGGACAACGGATGCTCTAAAGCGTGTATTTGCCCTGCAGGATTAAATATTTCTAGAGCTTTTTATCTGCTGGTCTTTTTGTAAAGGCCATCAAAAGCAATAGCCACCTTTTCTCCATCCGGCATTTTTGTTATCGTTTCCCAAAGTTGCCTAACCGTTCCGTCAGCATTGTCTGTCCAAGTTACCCTATTGTAAAAAGTATTCCCGTCTTTATCAATTTCATCATCTGAACGTAATATCATTTTATTATCAATTTTGTTGCCCTTTAAATGTAAACTAGCACCTTGGTTATCAATCCAAATCTGTTCCCACTGTTTGGTTTTTAAATTGTAAAAATTATTACTGGTACCCGTATAGCCTGGTGAAGCACTTATCCATTTTTCTTGTATGACGCATTTACCTTCTTTGTGGGTAATTGAATTTTTGCCAGCATTTTTGCCATTTGGCAACGTAACTTCCCATTCGCCAACCCAGAAGTTGAAGGCAGAATGATTTTCTGTACAACAGGCACAGCTTTTATCTTGTGAATAAACTGACAGCTGTAAAACACTAGTAACGATGATGATGCAAATAACCTTCATAATTGATTGATTTTCATGTAAGTTATTAAACTACATTTAATTATCTACTAATATTAACATAACATTTATTAAGCCGAAACATAGCATCTTTGTGATGCAAAACAATAGTTAGATTTCGCATTTTGTAAGTTAGTTGAAAATTAAAGCCGATATGCTAGTATCGGCTTTTCTATTTTAAGAGACGTGTGAAATATTTAAAAGCAAGCACCATTCTACTGCCATACCAGCTAAACATTTCGCCATCCACAATTAGAATTTCTTTATCTGGAAAAGTATTTTTTAACATTGAAACGTGCTTTTCTTTAAACGGGAAAGGCTCGCTTGATAACAAAATAATTTCAGTAGCTAATAACCTATCATCGTCCAAGGTAATTTCTGGGTAGCGCTCTATACCTTTGAATACATTTACGAAACCGGCTTCAGTAATCATGGTATCAATAAACGTATTTGAGCCTGCGACCATCCAAGGTTCTTTCCAAATAAAATAGGCTACTTTAAATTTTGACGATAAAGATTTTTTCCTATGGTACGCTTTACGTTGTGCTTCAATTGATACTACAATTTGTTCTGCATTCTGAACCACTTGAAATATCTGGCCGTAAATCTTTATAAGCGCATAAGAGTCTTCTAAATTGTAAATATCACTGATATGGATGGGCGCAATATCCTTTAGTGAATTTATAATAGCCTCCGAGTTTTCTTCTTTGTTGCACAAAATAATGTCAGGTTGCAACCCACGTATCTTTTCGACTTTTACTTGTTTGGTCCCGCCAACTACAGTTTTTGACTTTTTTAAATGTTTTGGATACACACAAAATTTTGTAATACCGACAATAGAAGCTTCTAGTCCTAAATCTACCAACAACTCAGTTTGACTAGGCACTAGGGAAATAATGCGCTTTGGCACTTCTTTAAGATAAATCTCCCTATTGAGTTGGTCTTTAAACGTTGGCATGCTAATAAAAATTGAACTTTTTAGAGATGAACTCTACTAAACTTGTATTATTTGACTGAAAGAATAGCTTGCATTTGTTTTTGCAAATCTTCAGCTTTTCTGGCAGATGCTTCTGCAAAATCCTCATTTTGTGATGCATAAATAATACCTCTTGATGAATTGATTAAAAGCCCAACATTTGCATTCATTCCATATTTACAAACCTCTTGTAGATTGCCACCTTGCGCACCAACACCTGGAACCAACAAAAATGAATTTGGCACTATCTTTCGTATTTCAGCTAAATACTCAGCTTTTGTTGCACCAACGACATACATTAAATTTTCAGAGTTTTGCCATGTTTTTGACGTTTCCAATACCTGCTTATAAAGTTCTTGATTATTAACTTGCAACGTCTGAAAATTAAATGCTCCTGTATTTGAGGTCAATGCCAAAAGAATGGTGTGCTTATCTTTAAAGTCTAAAAAAGGCTCAATGGAGTCTTTTCCCATGTATGGCGCCACAGTAACACTATCAAAACCCAAATCTTCAAAAAATGCTTTTGCATACATGGTGCTAGTGTTGCCAATATCGCCACGCTTAGCATCGGCGATGGTAAAAATTTCGGGATAGCTTTCATTTAAATAATTAATGGTCTTTTCCAATGCTTTCCAACCTTTTATACCATAAGCTTCGTAAAATGCAGTATTGGGTTTGTAAGCTACACAAAGATGATGTGTTGCATCTATAATGGCTTTATTGAATGCAAAAATAGGGTCATCTTCTTTCAGTAAATGCTTTGGGATTTTATTTAAATCAACATCTAAACCTATACAGAGAAAGGATTTTTTTTGATGGATTTGTTGTATTAACTGGTTTTGGGTCATTCTAAAAATTTAGAGTGTCTCGTCATTTGCTTTCAAAAGCTCTGTATTTTCCGCCAACATTAACTCGTCAATTATTTTCTGAATATCGCCATTTATAATATTTGACAAGTCATAAAGCGTTAGTCCAATTCTATGATCAGTAACACGACCTTGTGGATAATTATAGGTTCTGATTTTTGCACTTCTGTCACCAGAACTTACCATGCTTTTACGTTTTTCAGAGTCGGCTTCGCGTTGTTTTTCGAGCTCACGTTCGTACAATCTAGCACGAAGGACTTTCAATGCTTTTTCTAAGTTTTTGTGTGACGATTTCTGATCTTGGCAACTTACTATCATTCCTGTTGGCTCATGGTGCAATTTTATGGCCGAATATGTTGTATTTACGGATTGACCACCTGGACCAGTGGATGTGGTACGCTCTATGCGGACTTCTGTCATATCCAGTTCAAAATCAATTTCTTCGGCTTCTGGTAGTACCATTACCGTTGCGGCACTGGTATGCACACGACCTTGTGTTTCGGTTTGTGGCACACGCTGTACGCGGTGTACACCAGCTTCAAACTTCATGGTACCGTAAACATCTTCTCCAGAGACTTCAAATATTATTTCTTTGAAACCGCCAGAAGTACCTTCGTTTAAACTCACAACACTTGTAGACCAACCTTTATCGCTGGCATATTTAGAATACATGCGGTACAAATCTCCTGCAAAAATACTGGCTTCGTCGCCACCTGTTCCGGCACGGACTTCAACTACAACATTTTTAGCATCATCCGGATCTTTAGGAATGAGCATAAAGCGGATTTCTTCCTCTATTTTCGGTAACTCTTCTTTGGCTTCATCCAATTGCATTTTTGCCATTTCTACCATCTCGGCATCAGATCCGTCAGCAATGATGTCTTCGGCCTCGGAAATATTATCCAATAATTCTTTATAAATTTCGCCTTTGTCCACAATCTTTTTAAGGTCTTTATATTCCCTATTAAGCTTGATGTAGCGCTTTTGGTCCGAAATAATATCTGGTTGAATAATGAGGTCGTTTACCTCATCAAAACGTTGTTTTATAATTTGTATTTTCTCTAGCATTTATCGTCAAAATTGTAAGCCAAAAATACGATAATTTATGAATTTCTTTGCCTTTTGAGCACCTATACTCTACTCCAACATTAATTGCTTCTTCGAGTTAAAAAAATAAAATTGTTTGTTGTAGCGTTAGTTATAATATGCAACGCCTCCTAGCTATACTTGCGTTTTACAAACCGTTTGTTGTTTGGTCATTTGTAATTAATTTGGTTGTAGCTTTTGTGAACCCGCAAATTGCATCTGCCATAGTGACCAAACTTTTCCTGGCGGTTTTTGCGTGGTACTATGTCCATGAGACAGCACAGCGCAGAAAACTAATCTTTTACAAAAGCTTAGGCATTTCTTCATTAAAGTTATTTGCTATTCTATTTTTTGTGGACTGCGTTTTAACCTTGGCGTTTTTGACCATTTTTAGAGAATTCACCTGACCTCGTTAAAAGTGGTTTGACGCCAGTTTATAATTTAAACTCGGTGATGGAATTATCAACATTAAAAATATGCGGATAATGGGTTTTGATATTGTCTAACATAAAATCCAAGGGTACATCTTCAAAAAAACCATAGTCTTCAACGTACTCCATAAACCTGTTTCCAGTGCTGTTGTACTGTTGCAAAAAGGAACTGTTTTCCCCATCAAAGTCTAAAGGTTCTACATTAAATTTTGTGCAGAGTTCTTTATTGAAAGCTGGCGATAATTTCAACCATTTACCGTTTAATAAAACATTTACCATTCCATGTGGCGTAAGCTCATTACTACCAAATTTTTCCATGAGGCGTTCAACCGCTATATGGTTTTTTACCTTTCCCAAATGCAGACGTGCCGGAATTCCCAAAGCACGCAAACCCGCAATGAGTACAATGGATTTTTCCACACAGTTGCCTGAGGTTTTTTGAGCGATTACACTTGCGCGATAGTTATCTTTTGTGAGGCTAATGCTGTACGGATCGTATTTAAAATGGTCTCGTACCTTCGTGTATAACGCTATACTTTTATCCTTATCGGTTTTATAGGTTGAATCAACATCGGTCACAAATTCTTGAATGGATTCGGAATTAAAGTCTAGAAAATAAGTGGGTTGCAGATAGGTCATAAACTTTATAGATTACACTAATATTTTTCACGTTTAAAAATAATTGAGTTATCAGTATTAAACTCAACTGGCCTTATTTCCTCAAAATTCATTGCCAATTTCATGGTGTGAATATCCAAAAATTCAACAATACAAAGTAACTTTTTTTGTTCGCTGCTTTCTAGTTTAGTGACTGTAAAATCTAACTGAGTTGGGTTTGTTTCGCTATTAACTTCGTATGTCATCTTTCCTTTTTTTCCGTCAAAAACAAATTCCTTACCTCCAAAGATTTGTCCTTGGAATTCAAAAAACGCGTAACCTTCCGAGTCAAAATTCAAATACCCAATTTCTTTTCCATCTTCACCAATCCATTTGCCAACAAATTTTGTTCTGTCGTTTTTAACGGTCATTGATAAAAAAGTGAACGACAAAAGTAGAATTATTAGTTTTTTCATATAATAAAGTTTACGCGTTTTACTGTGCCAAAATTAGTTTTTTTATTCGTCTTTTATTTTGAGCCACTGTTCGTAAGTGACTACACGTTTTTCTTCGTTTGATTTAGTTTTTCCGGGCAGTATGCCAATGAATTCTAGATAATGCCCATCTGGATCACTAAAATATATTGATACTGCTGGCATCCAGCAAAAAACCATTGGCTTTTCATTATCATCTTGCAGAAAATTCCAGAAGCTTAAATTGTGTGATTTTAAAAATTCTATGGATTCGTTTATTACCCATTCTGGGTCGCACTCAAAAGCAAAATGACGTAAGTCAATTTCTTCTTTTGGTTTTTCCCAAAGGCCTAGCATTGCTTGTTTGTCTTCTCCAATCCAGAAAAAAGCAGTTTGGCGTTCTGCACCTAGGCGACATTGTTTAAGCCCCAAAACTTTAGTGTAAAATTCAATTGACCTTTCTAGGTTTTCAACATACAAATGTGTTTCGTAAAGTCCTTTGATCATGATTTTATATTTTAAAGTAATAAACAAACATTTCGGCCAGTTCTTGCATAAAGGATTGAAATCCCGATTTGGAATTCAGTCGCAAAGAGCTGTACATGTTGTTGATAAATCGTTCTTAATTTAGTCGTCTACTAGTTCAGCCAGACAATTTTCAGTCCAGTTCTATTCTTAATTTCTTTTAAGTTTTCCGCTGTTTCAAATCCGATAACTGCGTTTTGTCCTCCAGTGTCAAAATATGTGTAACGACCTTCGGAATAACTGTTCTCAGTAAGATTTACGATTTTTGAAAACAAGTCAGTATCAACCCAATCATTATCAACTTTTAAATCCCATTTATAGTCTTTTCCATTAAACCTAAAAGAAATCCAAGCTTTTTCATCTTCAATATCCACATAGTCTTTAACTTTTTCAAATTTCAAACCACCTCTTGTAATCCTTTCAAGATTCTCCAGTATGTCAACATACGAGCCGTGGCCTTCAATAGCTTCTGTATCAAAATCCCAGCATTTATTCGTTAGTGGTGTCCAAGGCTCACGTTCAATCGTTTGTCCGAGTGTCATATACATTAATGAAAATGGTTCATCAAGGAAATCTTGCTTATCCCAACGCTCAATATCAGATTTATCAGTTCCATCATTTAATTCAAATCCTAATTCCTTAAATATTTCAAGTTGTTCTCTAAATGAAGGTTTTTTTGGGGCAGAATTATTATTAAACCCTAAAAATGATAGTATTCCCATAAGTAATAATATTTTTTTCATTTTACATTTTTATTACATTACCAACAACGGTTTTGGTAATAGTTTTTATAAAATTGTGAGTAAAATAATAAATTGTATTACTGACCACACAAAATTCCAAGGGTTACCAATATTTTTCTTCAAAAATTCTTTGCTCCACAAATCTTTAAGTTTAATCCATTGATTAAAAGTCAAGATTGCTACTATGATTAGAAACACTAATTTGATTACAGTTCCTACTGATGTTAAAATCAAATATGGGATTGCAAATAAAATATTTTCGGAATTTGTTATAAATCCATCGATAAAATCTAATATTGGTGTTTCTTTTTTATTCATCCAAATAAATAATTGATTCCGCTATTTTTTCTATTTGTTCTATTTCGTGATTCCAAAAGTAAATTTCGTCGGATAGAATTCCATCTCCACTATGAGTTAAGATTATTAAATTTCCAAATCCGTCAGAGCCAATAACAATTCCGTTTTTTGGAAATCCGTTCCATTGATGAGCATGTTTTGTTTCAAGTCCGATGTGATTACAAGTTCGACTTATTCTTTTTCGGTCAGATTTGTCAAAAAAAGGATAGAGTTCAAATTCAAAATCGTCCGTAACCAATTCCCCGCCATTAGATTTAATCATGCGTTTTTTGAATTCTGATTGAAATTTTACATTCAATTCAGATTCAGTTTCTTTTATATATTTTTTGTCTAATGGAAATGGCATTTTTCGGTTTGGTTAAATTATTCGCCAACGGTCTCGGTTATGATTACGTTGTGGAAAAATCGGCAGGATTCTTTCCGCCCTATTGGAAAGATAATAAAAATGTATAGAATTCCCATTAGGTCACGACGCTTCGGGACAGCCGTAATGAACTATAGCCGTTATTGTGCATAGTTATTTTTTCCAAATGTCAAATTCCGTTCTTATTAAATTCAGAATTTCGCACATATAAATCAATTCGTCAATTTCGGGATAATGTTTTAAATATCCATCTGGATTAGAAAATTCAAATTCATTCGTTCTATTCCAACCTTTGACCTGAACTTTAAACCCTTCTCCATCTAAAATCGCAATCTGTTTGTTTATCAATTCGTATTCCTCAATTTCTTTTCCTCTATATTTCTTTTTTAATTTTTCTACATTTCCACGAGTTACTAATTTCCATTGTATTGCTTTCAAACTTGACAAGTCCAAAATATGACTCCGAACAAAATTTTGAAATATAAATTCCATATCTTTTTTCGACGTTAGAGTTTGCTTTTCAGTCCGCAATTCAGCTTGTTCATTTACTTTTGCGTAATACTCGTAAAATTCCGCAGTCCATTTCTCCAATTTATTTTTAAACATTCTAAAAAGTGAAGAATAATTAGTTATTCCACCACCTTGATAAATTCGAACTTCCGTTTCGTATGTCAGCGAATCAGATAGTTTCAAATCAGAATTTATTTCAGTTATATTTTGAGCAACTACAAAAGTTGAAAAAGAGAGAAATGAGACAAGAAATATTTTATTCATAATTCGGTTGTTTCTACAAAATTAGACGTACAATTTAATGTCTCAAAGTTTGATTGAGTAAACAATTCTTTTTAACAAGGGAATAGTAGGTTTTAATTATGCACAACGCAGGGCTATGTGAAGCCACGTTCTAGACTTTAAATTTAAGCTGTTTATTGCAATGAATTTGCAAACAAAGGAGAAACGTAGGCAGGCAATTGAGCCTTGTTTTAAGTAAAATACACTTTAAAACTTTAAAATGAGAAAGAAGTGAAGTGGCTCAATATTCAAATGTGCCATAAGTACTGCTTATGGTCAGTTGCTTTTTTGGGCTCGCCTCTACTCTACCAATTATCTGGGCATCAACATTAAAGCTTTTGGAAATTGCAATAACATCCGCTGCTATTTCTGGAGAAACGTATAACTCCATACGGTGCCCACAATTAAACACCTGGTACATTTCTTTCCAATTGGTTTTAGATTGTTCCTGTATCAGTTTAAATAATGGTGGTACAGTAAAGAGCTTATTTTTTATAACATGCAGCTCATCTATAAAATGCAATATCTTGGTTTGGGCACCACCGCTACAGTGTACCATACCATGTATATTTTCGGCATTATATTTTGCCAAAACGGCTTTAATAATTGGCGCATAGGTACGGGTTGGCGACAATACCAATTTGCCGGCATCAATAGGCGAATTTGCTACAGCATCATTCAACTTCATTTTACCAGAATACACTAAATCTTCAGGCACTGAAGCATCAAAACTTTCAGGATATTTTTCGGCCAAATATTTATGAAACACATCATGCCTAGCAGATGTTAAACCGTTGCTTCCCATGCCACCGTTATATTCGGTTTCGTAAGTGGACTGACCAAATGATGCCAAGCCCACAATAACATCGCCTGCTTTTATATTGGCATTGTCAATGACATCGGCACGTTTCATTCTTGCAGTAACGGTAGAGTCTACAATTATGGTGCGCACTAAATCGCCTACATCGGCAGTTTCGCCACCAGTGGAATGTATGGTTACGCCATGTTGTTTTAAGTCGTTAATCAATTCTTCCGTTCCGTTAATGATGGCCGAAATGACTTCGCCTGGAATCAAATTCTTGTTTCTTCCTATTGTAGAAGATAGCATAATGTTGTCTGTAGCACCAACGCAAAGCAGGTCGTCAATATTCATAATCAAAGCATCCTGCGCAATACCTTTCCAGACAGAAAGATCACCGGTTTCTTTCCAATACATATAGGCTAATGACGATTTTGTTCCGGCACCATCGGCGTGCATAATCAAACAGTAATCCTCATTGTTGGTAAGATAATCTGGTACAATTTTACAAAATGCCTTAGGAAACAACCCTTTGTCAATATTTTTAATAGCATTGTGTACGTCTTCCTTGGAAGCAGAAACACCACGTTGCGTATATCTTTTACTTGTGTCCGAGCTCATTGTTTGGCTAAAATTAATTTACCCCAAAAGTACATATTTGTAACCACAAGTGCCTTTCTAAAAACAACGAAAACCTTATAGTTAATAAAATCTAAAACTTTGTTAATAAGAAATACTGAAAAACGGCTGATGTAGTGCAAATCAGAATGCAAATAGAAAAGAAAAAAATTATCTTTGACCATTCGCTAATTTAACATAACAACATAATGAGCAAATCTAAGTTAGAGTACATTTGGCTAGATGGTTACAAGCCAACACAAAACATGAGAAGTAAAACTAAAGTTGAAGATAACTTTAGCGGTAAATTAGAAGACTGCCCTATTTGGTCTTTTGACGGATCATCTACCAGACAAGCAACTGGAGATTCATCTGATTGCCTTTTAAAACCCGTAGCTATTTATCCAGATCCAGCACGTAAAGACGGTTACCTAGTTATGACCGAAGTTTTAAACCCTGATGGTACGCCACACGAATCTAACGGTCGTGCAACTATTGATGATAACGATAATGATTTTTGGTTTGGCTTTGAGCAAGAGTACTTTATTATGGACAGAAAAACCCAATTGCCTTTAGGTTTCCCTGTTGGCGGTTATCCTGCGCCACAAGGCCTTTACTACTGTTCTGTTGGTGGCCGAAACACTCATGGCAGGGATTTAGTTGAAGAACACGCAGATTTATGTATTGCTGCCGGACTTAATTTTGAAGGTATTAACCAAGAAGTGGCTTCTGGGCAATGGGAGTTTCAATTGTTTGCCAAAGGCGCCAAAAAAGCAGGTGACGAAATTTGGGTAGCACGCTATTTGTTGGATCGTTTAACTGAAAAATACGGCTACTACATTGAATACCATCCTAAACCTTTAGGAAAAGAAATGGATTGGAACGGTTCTGGTATGCATGCCAACTTCTCTAACACAACCTTAAGAACTGCTGGAAGCAAAGAAGTTTATGAGAAAATTTGCGAAGCTTTTAGACCTGTGGTTAAAGAGCATATTTCTGTTTACGGTGAGTTTAACGACCAACGTTTAACTGGTGATCATGAAACAGCTTCGATAGATGATTTTAGCTATGGTGTTTCAGACAGAGGCGCATCAATACGTATTCCAATTATTACAGTTGAAAAAGGCTGGAAAGGCTGGTTGGAAGACAGAAGACCAGCATCTAACGCAGATCCTTATAAAGTAGCAGGTAGAATCGTTAAAACCGTTAAATCTGCTGATGTTTAATGATATTGTAGAAAACGCCTATAAATAATTAAAGTGCCTTTCAGTAGTTGAAAGGCATTTTTTTCTACCCTTGAAATGCCATAAAAATAAATATGGCATAAGCCACAACCAACAAGCCACCTTTATACCTTGAAATTTGCATGCGCTTAGGTATAATTATAAACGGCAACAAAACCGCAGCAAAGCCCAACATCCAAATAATGTCTTTTGTGAGTATTGAAGCGTCATTGACTTCAATAGTTTTTATGATAGACGTAAGCCCCAATACAGAGCCAATATTAAAAATGTTGGACCCAATTAAGTTACCCAAGGACAATGCCTTTTCTTTTTTTAGTGCCGCAATGATGGACGCCGCCAATTCTGGCACACTGGTACCAATAGCAATTACCGTAGCCGCAATTACCGCATCGCTAACCCCTAGTGTAACAGCCAAATCTTTAGCGCCTTCAACAAGCCATTCTGCTCCAAAGTAAAGGGCTACTGCACCAATTAAAAGCCATATGCCAATTTTAAAATTAGATACGACAGCCAAAGTATCATCAACCTCTTCAACGTTTATTGACCGTCTTGAAACCCTAATTAAAATTATTAAAAAAGTGACCAGAAGGCCAAACAATATGAAGCCTTCTGTCGGTATCAATTTATTATCGTTATATAAAAAATAATATAGCAATATCGAAAACACCATCATGCTAGGCCAATTGAACTTGTAAAAGCTTTTATCTACTGTAATAATACTAATGACAGCGGTTATACCTAAAACCAATCCAATATTGGCTATGTTGGAACCTATTACATTATTTATAGCAATATCTGGCGATCCCTTTAAGGCCGCATTAAGGCTTACGAGCAGTTCTGGTGCTGATGTGGCAAAGGATACAACCGTCATGCCAATGACCATTTTAGAAATGTTTAGCTTAAAGGATAACGCTACGGATGACCTAACTAAAAATTCACCGCCAACCACTAAAAGCGTCAGTCCCAAAACTATCCAAACTATGCTCATAATTCTTTAATCCCAATTAAATTATACGGAATGCGAAGATACTACAAATTAGAAACCTACTATCTCAAAATGGTCACATAAATAATGTTGTATTAATGAGAAATGAAAAGCTACTAAAACATGAAAAATCCCGTTAACATACCTTTAATAAGTGGATTTAAACTTTAGTTAAAAATTGGAAAAATTTGATGTATAAAAATAATTTTGAAATATAAATCATCAAAAAACAATTAAAAATGAAATCACTTGGACAATTGACAATTGCTATTTATACGCTATCATGTGTTGGTTTTAGTACTGTATTTACAACCCTGAATGCCCAAAGCTATCCCGATGAAATTGTCGAAAATATTTCTGCAACAATAGATAAAGATACCACTGACGAAGATTTTGATAATATTGCAGAAATGCTATCGGAATACGGCATTGAAGCTACATTCAACAAAATTAACCGGAATGAAAATAATGAAATAACCGGTATTGCTCTAACGTTGCGTAATGGCAAAAGCACATCAAAGAGTAGTTTTTCTAGTAATTCGCCCATCGCTCAAATGACCTTTGGCAGTAAAAATGGACAACTTTACATAAGTCGTGGCAAAGGCAATGGAGATATTTTTGCATTTTTCAACAACAACAGTTTTGGGTTTCCATTTGAAAATGATTCGCTTATGGAGCAGTATTTTGGCAATATAAAACAGTTTAGTTTAAACGACTGGTTCAGTTCTGATGGTGGCGGATTTTTGTTTGAAGGCGATTCCATGGATATTGATGCTTTTAAAGATAAAATTTTAAAACGTTTTAACCTTAACAACAACGGCAACAATAGTTTTTCCTACTTTTTTGATAACGATGATGGCAAGAAAAATTCAACTTCAGGAACGTACCGTTTTATTGACGACCCAGAAAAAAATAAGCTTATTGTTATTGACGGAGAAATTTCAGATTTTGAAACCCTAAACAAACTGGCTAAAAACGACAAACTAAACAAAGTAGATGTATTAAACCCCGAAACCGCAATGAGCATTTACGGAGAAAAGGCTAAAGATGGTGCTATTATAGCTACCACAAAGTAACTAAAAGTATAAACAAATACTACCTACCCTATTAAACACCTTGAAGTAAAGGTGTTTTTTTAGTTACAAAACTAAATATTTCGTTAAATAACTATCTGTTTAGTTGTATAACTATAAAAATAGTTATATGTTTGTTTTGCGTTAGTGATAGAAGCGACATCCTTTTGGTTATAAAGCTTATGAGCATAACCAAAAGATATAGCGGATAGCACGGTTTTATAGCCCATAAAGGCTGTAAAAAACGCCCAAATAAATTTTAACATCATGCAAAAACTCACCAATAAAGAAGAAGAAATAATGCATATTTTATGGAGGCTTAAAAAGGCTTTTGTTAAAGATGTGCTGGCAGAGATCACTACAGAAAAACCACATTACAACACGCTTTCTACAATTATTAGAAACCTTGAGGACAAAGGCTATGTAAGCTATACGGCTTACGGTAAAACCCACCAGTACTACCCTATTGTGACCAAAGAAGATTACAAAAAGCGCTTTATGACCACGGCAATTGAGAACTTTTTTAACAGCTCTTATAAAAATGTGGTTTCCTTTTTTGCAAAAGAGGAAAAGATAAGTGTTGAGGAACTGAAAGAGATTATTGATTTAATTGAGAAAAAAGACTAACCATGACATATTTATTTAAAGCATCGGTCATTATTGCGGTATTTTATTTGTTGTATTTACTGTTTTTTAAGCGCGAAACATTTTTTCAGCACAACCGCTGGTTCCTTATTACGGGTCTGTTTGTCGCACTGATGTTTCCTCTGGTGAGTATACCTGTTGAAATTCCGGTTGAAACTTTTAACTATCCAGTTACTGAACAATTTGTTACTGTGACCGAAATGGAAACAGCAGCTGTTGCAATGAGTGAACCATTTGATTGGTCAGCACTTTTAACGGCTATATATTTAATAGGTTTATCCATATTCCTAATTCAATTTTTATTACAGTTTGGATCGTTGGCACTACTACTACTCAAAAACCCAAAGAAGCGCGATGGGTTTTATACCTATGTCATTATAAAATCTAAAGTGGCACCTTTTTCATTTTTTAAATGGATTGTTTTTAATCCGAAATCTTATGAGAAAGAAGAACTACAGCTTATCCTGGAGCACGAAAAGGTGCATGTTAACCAGTTACACTCTTTTGACATTATAATGACACAACTTGTAAGTGCCGTATTTTGGTTTAACCCGTTTATGTGGTTTTATAAAAAGGATATTAAGCAAAATCTGGAATATATTGCCGACAATGTGGTCCAACAAAAATCGAATAATAACAAACAGTACCAAAGGCTCTTGTTAAAGACAAGTATTGCTCATCACAATATGCCATTGGTCAATAATTTTTACAATTCATTAATCAAAAAACGAATAATTATGTTACAAAAATCTAAATCACGATCACAAAAAAAATGGCGTATGGCTTTAATATTGCCCATATTAACGGTGTTGCTATTTAGTATGAATAGGGAAGAAATTTACATTGAAGCCAATGCAATTGACAAGGCATCTAAAAAGCAAAATCTTGAAATGTCTGTTAGCAGAGATGCAATGGCCAATAGCATGACCGTGGTTTCAGAGCCACTTAACGAAAACAACAATAAGCTAAAGCAACGTAAAGCGCAGGTTGCTAACAAAAAACCAAAAAAAGTTTTATCAAAAAAGGCAGAAAAACCTGTACTAGGTATTTCACAACCAAAAGCACAAATCAAAAACGAAGCACAAAAAAATACCAGACCTCTAAAAACTGTTTTACCAGCATTCAGTTTTGCAAATGCCAACATGGCTTATGAGGAAAATTACTCAAAAAAAATTGAGTTTAAAATCACCAAAAACTCTACGGATGCCGATTTGGAAAACGTAAAGCAAAAACTAAAAGCGGAAGGTCTTGAAGCTAAAATTAAAGGTGTAAAACGCAATAAAAAAGGTGAAATTACGGCTATAAAAATTGACGTAAAAGGTGAAACATCAAACACCAACTACAGAATTTCCTCTGACGATGGCATTGAGCCCATAAGCATTGTTTATGATACTGATAGTGGCAATATTGTAATTGGTAACAAAAAAGCTTCAGACGCCAATACTTTTGTTTACAAAACTGAAGGCAAAGTAAAATTTAAAAAGGGAAGCGGTAACAACGTTTATGTGTTTTCCTCTGATGATGAAGATGAAGAGGATACAGAAGTTATTTTTGAACAAGTTGGCAAAAGTGGAAAAGTGAAAATTATTGAAGGTGATAACATAGAAATCATCACTGAAGATGATGAAGACGTTATTGTTGAAGATCTGAAAAATGTCGTAAAGGGTAAATATGTTTACCGAGTTATTACCGAGGATGACAATAACGATATTGAGATAATGATTGATGACATTGGCAATAAAACCATCCATGAAGAAGTGATTGTCAACGGTGATAAAATAAAAGTTGTTAAAGGAAAGGTTAAAAAAAATAAATGGGTTAATGATGATGATGAGACCCGCATTATAATGAGAAAAGACAGCAATTTCAAAATTGTTGGTGGCGGAGATAAAAAACCGCTTATTGTTATCGATGGTAAAATATATACAAAATCTGAGCTTAAAGATTTAGACCCAAAAAAAATTGAGTCCGTTACTGTTGTCAAAGGCAAGAAAGCCATTGAAAAATACGGAGACAAAGGTAAAGATGGTGTTATCGAAATAACGACTAAAAAAGAGTAAGAATAAGTTTCATCAATCAATCACGAAAAAAGCCAAGCCAACTAATAGCAAGTTGACTTGGCTTTTTAAATTTCTAAAGGTGCTTATCGCACGCTTATTTTCTTGGTAACGATGCCTTTAGCAAAAACAAGTTTCAAAATGTATAAACCTGAATCAACCCCTAAGTCTATTTCAGTGTACTGGGATTCCATTGATTTTATAAGCTTTCCGTCTAATGTATATAGCTCAGCATCAAAAACATCATCCACACCTTGCACCATTACTTTCCCGTTGCTCGGGTTTGGAAAGACAGTTACTGTTTCAGTTTCAAAACTATTGACGTTAAGTGTATTTGTCCACGTTTCGCCTACTCTACTACCCCAAATATAATCGACCAAGTCTGGCATATCTATTAAAGGATTTCGGTTACGTTGCCAATTGTAAATTACGTTATTTCGGTTGCGCTCAAAATCGTCAGGCGGATCATCGGTATGCCATTGCAATAATGTTGCTAAATCGCCCAAATTTCCTGTTGGAGATGAAGAAGGTAAACCATTTACAACTTGCAAACCGTTATAGCGCAATTCTAAAAAAAGAACACCACGTGCTACATCACCTTTCCAACTCCCCAAATTACCAGAATCAGAAGGTCCGTTATATTCATCAGCATCATAGGTGTTTTGACTATAATGTCGGTTACCTCGTCGGCTATTTTCTGAAGCGTCAGCAGCACGCAATGCATGGGCATCAGAATTGGCATGGCGTGTGGAATCTACATCTGCTATAATAAAATTGGTTATTCCTGTTGGTATATCGTCAAAATCTTCCCAATCATTAAAACCACCTCTAGACCTTGGAAACGTGTGTTCCCTATTCCACTTGCCAGAACTGCTTGAGCCTGTTTGAACGTCTAGTTTTGGCCTGCCTTCTTCAGAATACACCAACCACACTTGGTTTGAATTATTGGGATTTTGGTCGGCTTCATTAAGTATCTCAATAACATCTGCATAAGGATGAACGCGAACAACTGTTGGGTCTGCAATTATGGCCTCAATGGCATCTCTTAGATCGTTATCCACCAACCCGTTTAACGTGTCATAGTAACCGCTAGGAATATTGTTTTGAACGACACCTAAATCATTTTCAGTGGGCAGATTCCATGGTGCCATAGTAAAATCATTATCAACCACACGGACTTGCACCGCATTGTTTCCGGCAACAATAGGTTCAGTTAAATCGGTAAACGAAATTTCTAAAACCTCATCGCCTTCATCATTAGGGTCATCCAATAAGACTATAAAGGTAGTTGCAGTATTTTGGCCATTGGGTATGGTAATACTTGTTGAGCCTGAAAAATCTCCTGTATTAAAACCACCATTATTAAGCGATATATTAAATGTTAAGTTGCTTGTTACATTTTCTTCTGCGGTGAAAGTAATTGTAAAGTTCTCACCTTCATTATACTGCTCTTGAGGCACACTAATAGTTATAAGATTTATGGAAATACCCGAACCGTCATTCTCTCTGCGTGGTGTAGGCGTAGCCGTAGTATAGCTCTCAATGCCCATACCATCAACAAAACGTTGAATTGATCTAGGATTTGCGTCTGTACCATTATCATTATATTGGATGGTTTCACCCAACAGTCCCAACAGGTCGGCATCCACAGTATCATTAGTGCCATATACCATAGCATCAACCAAATCAACCATGGTAGCTAAAGTACCTCCTGGAAAATCATCTTCAGTACCTTCATAAATACCAACAGCATCTGCCCCATTTTGAAAGCTGTTATCTGATATTACGGCTTGTGGATATGGTGAAACCTCACTTCCACCAATAACCAGCAGTCCATTATTATCCGTTGACAACCCATCAAGACTAAAGCTAAAATAGCTTCTGTCCTCTCCACTACTAGAGCCATTAAAAAAAACTAAAACATAGCCATCAGTCGGAAAATTGGGCATCTCAGATTTCAATTCTATAAATTCTGCAGTATCCGTGCTCGGCGTATCTGGATCAAATTCGTTAATGACAAGTGCTTGTTGGGAAAAGCTAAAGCCAAAGCACAGCATAAAAATTAGTAATAGTATTGATCTAAACATTGAAATCCTTTTTTTGCAAATATAACTCTAATACTTAGGTATAAAGGTTAAGTTATCAACAAGAATAAATTTGAAATTCAGCCTGCAACTATTGCACTACTATATTTTCACTTTTAGATTTCCAAAAAAGATGAAAAACGTATTTTATACTCTTTTTTACCAAAATAGCCTCTACGTTTTAAGAATTAGCCTTAAAAACGCCCTATAATTATTATAAATTAAAACAATAAAAACTAATTGTAGTTTTGTTTTAAAACTTATTTGTAGAAAAGTCACAAATATTTAATACATATATCATCTTTTAAGTTATAATTATATATTCAAATTCATAGATTTCACTAAAATTCTTTGGCAACAACTTGTTAGCAAATATATATTTGGAACTCAATCAAGAAACAAAGCAAAATATTAACCTAAAAACCAAAGAATTATGCTAACTGTAGTAAAAGTCATTATCGGAATTATTTTCTCTATCTAAGGAAAAATTTCAGCAAGACCAATCCAATCAAAAAACACAAAACTTAGCAAAAGCTAAGTTTTTTTTATTTTAGCTTTTACCCAATCAATATAAAATGGAAAGTTTCCTATTTAAAGTACTAGCAAAGATTAACAAATTAGTTTGCCCATCATTCACAAAACGAAAGCTAGATATTTCAAAAGCCGGTAAACTCCAGTTGGCCATTATAGCTTGGCGTGCTTACGTAACAAAAAGAGCACTTAACTAGCAGAAAAGGCCTGTTTACTCATTCGTACATACTAAAGACAATATTCGGTATAGGGTTTGAAAGTATGTAGTGGAATTGGCATTAAATGAGCTATGTTGCTTGTATGTCCAATAAAAATGAATAAATTTAACTCGCTATTAACAACTTTTCTAAAACACAAAACTATGAAGTTTCGCCTATCCCTAGCATGTATCCTATTACTACAAATTAGCCTTTTTGGCCAAGAAACAGATCCTGTTGAATTTGAATATCCCTTTGCCGAACCTGGTTCTCAAGTCACTCGCGGTGTCTTTGGCAAAGATGATAGAAAGGAAGTCAAAGATGCCGATGGCTACGAAGACTTTGTAAGAGCCACAGCCGTTATGGTTTCAAAAAAAAGTGCTTACAATAATGAATATTGGGCATGGTCTCTAAGAGATTTATTAAAACAAAAGTTTGGTACGGACAAATTTGCTGATGATGTTAAGTTTTTGGACCAACCAACAGTGGGTTCTTGTACCGGTTTTTTAATTGCTCCAGATATTATGGTAACGGCAGGACACTGTGTTAATTCTATGCAAGAAGCAAATCAATTTGTCTGGATTTTTGATTATACAAGTGAATCAGATTTTATAGATGGCAATCGCTTACGCTTTAAAAAAGAAAATATTTTCGAAGTTGAATCCATATTAACATCAACATTAGATGATAAAACAAGAGATGATTATGCCGTTTTGAGATTAAAAAGAAAATCTGACCGTAAACCGTACCGTTTTAGAACAAGTGGTACCGTTATGGAAGGAAGCGCAATTAACACTATTGGTTGCCCTACGGGTTTACCGTTAAAATTCTCAACCAATGCCGTTGTGGTTGACAATAGTCCAAAAAACTGGTTTAAGAGCAATATAGATTCATTTCCAGGCAATTCTGGCGGACCAGTATTTGACAAAAACGGCTTTATTGAAGGTATTTTAGTAAGAGGTGCTGTAACATACAGTAACGGTGAATACACAGGTGATTACCGTTACGATGCAAGTTGCGATTGTGTTAAAACAGTACAATGGAACAGTGTTACTTGGACTGCAGGTTGCCAAGCCCATAAAATAAATGAAATGCCAAGCAACGTTTTGGTGCAAGCCATTTATGAAAACTTAGAATACGCCATTAAAAATAACGATAGAGAGCGTTTCAACTCTTGGAAGGTATACAGTTGGATTTTTAACAGCAACTACGCTAAAAGCGCTGGTATGCTTGAAAATCTCGCTATATCCTACAATGCTTTAAATATATTTAAAGAAATTGTTGAGATAAATGCGAAAAACTATTCGGATGATTCTGCTAGAGATCTCATCGATGCCGCATTGAAAAAAAACAATACAACCTATTTAAAAGTATTGCTTGACGCTGGATTATTAGCAGACGCAGGTTACAACTCTCGCTTAACGCCGCTACAATATGCTGTAGCCAATAACAAGGCTGATGCTGCAAAAATGCTTATCGCCTATGGTGCAAATATTAACAAAAAAACAGCCAATGGCGATAATCTATTACACCTTGTTGCCGAGTCTGGTAATATTGCAATGGCAGAATACTTGGTCAGCAAAGGTATAAATGCCGGTGAGAGAAATTCAAACAGAAAAAGACCAGAGCAAATTGCCAAGAAAAACAAATACAGATCCTTGGCAAAATTTCTAAAAAAGGCAAGAAAAAGAAGATAAACTCGGAAAAAGCAATTCTTTCAAATGGCTGGTTTTTACAAATATCGGATACTTTTAGCAGTTTTAACATTGGGATGTTTTTTTGGATATTCTCAGACCAACAACTACATAAAACTAAATGATAGCCTACAGCTTTCTCCCAATGCATGTTTAACCAATAACAGTAACTACAAATTACTTAAAGCCACTGTTAATGATGATGTTGAAAAACCTGATAGTATTTCAATTAGAATTGAGGCCAACTATAAAAACAAGAGCTTCAAAACCATTGAAGATTATAACCGTTTTGATTTAAAATTTTGGTTGCTAATAAATGATGCTTTTAAAACCAATGGCAATTTTAAATTAACCATTATTGAATTTTACGGTACAAATCCCGTTGAACGAAATATTGTAAAATGCCTAGTTTATATTAATCCCGATGAAAAAGATCGTGGCAGTAGCAACAGTCCTGATTTTGTAACGTTGCCCGTATACTTTGGTACGGACAGAGATAAAACTAACAGCAAAGATCTCAATGAAGCCTTTGGCATAAAACGTTCAAAATTAAAATACGGCATTGTAGAAGTAAGCATACCTCACGATCACCGTGTAGGTGAAATCGAAACACCATCAATTTGGCGTTTTGAGTTTACGGAAGATCCAGCAAAACATATCATGTTACAAAAAATAGCAATGCTGGAAAAAGCCAGTTTCTTTGAAAAGCTTTCAAAAGATATTAAGACTTCAAAAAAGAAAAGTACATTTCTATTTGTACATGGCTACAATACTTCGTTCAGTGAGGCAGCCAAACGTACCGCTCAAATATCTTATGACTTGAAGTTCGATGGTAAAGCCGTATTTTACAGTTGGCCGTCACAAGCCTCAACCTTTAGGTATGGTAGAGATGAAGAAAATATTGTATGGTCTAGAAAAAATATAAAATCCTTTTTGGACGATTACTTATCTATTAGCGAAGCTGAAGAAATCTATCTCGTGGCTCATAGCATGGGCAATAGGGGTTTAACACGTGCTATTGTGGATATTATGGCCGAAAAGCCAGAACTGCGTTCAAAAATTAAGGAAATAATATTAGCCGCACCAGATATTGATGCCGATGTGTTTAAAAAAGAAATAGCGCCTAAAATGGTTTCAAAAACGCAAAAACCAATTACGCTATATGTATCGGCAGATGACTTGGCTTTAAAAGCCTCAAAATTGTTGCACGGTAATCCAAGAGCTGGCGATGCTGGAGAAAAAATGGTTATCATCAACGGCATAGAGACTATTGATGCCACTGGCATAGATACAAGCTTTTTAAGCCATTCCTATTTTGCCGACAGCAACTCTATTATTGCAGATATATTTGATATCATTCAATCTGGAAAACGCGCTATAAAAAGAAAAAGACTCCAACTGGTTAACCGCAATGACAAATCTTATTATAAGGTTAAATTGTAGAATTCCAAAATCAAGAAATTATGAAATTAAATTTTACGCTTACACTTTTCATTTCGGTTATGCTTACAGCAACTGTTAGTAGTCAAGAGCGCTACCGTGTCACTTATGACTATAAAACCGAAAAGATAAATTACCTTCAGCTGGACAAAAACAGTAATGTTATAGATACGTTGGAAAACGGCAAGTTAAAAAGAAACAGTGCTGTTGAGTTAAAACTGCAAAACGTAAATCCGTTTGCAATAAAAGTAAAAACCGACGTTAAGGAAGAAAACCTTACAAGCTCTGGACAAGGCTTTAATTTTGGTTCTTTACTTGGTGGCATCAACTCTTTCACTGGAGATCGTATAGATTTAAATACGTCCAACCTACCCGATACGGATATGTTTGCCTCAAGCAGAGGCTCAAGAGGCAGTGAAAAAGCTAGTAGTAATTTTGAAGACCTCAACAATACCATTACAAATGTTTCCGCATTAAAATCCACATTTATTTCAAACTTGTTGAACCCTAATTTGAACAAAGAAGAAATTTTAGAAAACCTTGTTGCCACTGCAGATGCCGAGAAAGATTTTAGGCTACCGAGTGCTAAGGATAACTTTTACATTTACTTGTCAAAGGTTGAAAAAACCATAAAAGAAAGCCGGTCCGATTTAGAGACCAACATCAACGATATGGCCAATGACATTGAGAGCAGTACTAATAACGACGGAAATCTTTCCCGTGGCGAATTGGTGTCTCGAAACTACACGTTGAACAATCTACAAAGGCTCATGGCGGATCTTAATAAATCTTCAAATCAAAGTCTTAATAATATAGAAGAAATAAAATCACTGTACACCGTTTTGGAGGCTTCAAATTTTGAACAAACCTATGACTACTCTCTAACCGCAGATCAGGTTGATATTGAACTCCAATTTGTACAGAGCGATTTTTCCAACGACGTTGAAAACAACCCGGATGATGAATCTACAATAAAAACCAGACACATCATGCTAAAGTCCAAAGGTGGTTTCAAAATCAACACAAGTGTTGCCATGACATTAAATAACTTCGGATCAAATTCCAACGATTTCTTTATTGATGATAACGGTGTAGTTGGTGCAGACGAAAACAATTTTTTTGTTCCCAACCTTAGCACAATGATCAACTTTTATCCATTTATTGGTGAAAGCTTTAACATTGGTGGAAGCTTTGGTTTATCCATTCCCATTTCTGGCAATGATTCTGTCTCTGGAGTTAATTTCCTTTTTGGACCTTCCCTATTTTTTGGAAGCAAAAGCAGACTTTCACTTTCTGGTGGCTTAGCCTATGGACCAGTACAACAATTAACAAACGGAATAGAGGTTGGCGATACAACCAACTTTGGAAGCATTGACAACTTTACAAGAAACGTTTACGATTTTGGGTACTACTTTGGTATCTCATTTAGTCTATTTGATTTAAATTAATTCATTATGAAAAAATTATTGATCTCATTTTTCGCATTGTTAGTTAGCTTTTCTGCTATGGCAGAAAAACACGCTTTAATTATTGCCATTGGTAATTACCCAACCCGAACCGGTTGGAAACCCATAAGCTCTTTAAATGATGTTGATTTAATCAAGAACACACTATTGACCCAAAAATTTGAAGCCAGTAATATTACGGTTATTCGTGATAGAGAAGCTACTAAAGCGGGAATCCTAAAAGCCATAGATGATTTATATAATCGTATTAAACCTGGAGATATTGTCGTTATCCATTATTCTGGTCATGGCCAACAGGTTTTTGATAAAAATGGAGATGAAAATGACAGATTAGACGAAGCTATTGTTCCTATTGATGCGCTGGTAGAATACTCTTCAAACTACCAAGGCGAAAACCACATTACTGATGACAAGCTAAATGAGATTATTACAAAATTTAGGAACGAACTTGGCAAAAATGGAGAACTTTTAATGTTGTTAGACAGTTGCCATTCCGGTTCTGCAACCAGAGCTGCAGGTGTAACACGCGGTGGCGTGGCAGCCTTGACCCCACCAAATTGGGATACCAAAAAAGATAGTAATATAGGAAGCGGTATGTCTAATGATAAGGAAATAGAAGAAGGCGTAAAACTAAAAAACGATGCTGCTAGGTTTGTTATTTTCTCAGGTGCATCTGCCAACGAGCTCAATTATGAGTACGAAGGCTATGGCTCTCTAAGCTTTGCGTTTTCAAAAGCTATGAATGATTTAGGCAACAATAATGTGACTTATAGGAATCTGTTTTCAAAAATAGAAGCCAACATGAATATTATTTCGCCTAACCAAACGCCAACTATGGAAGGTGATTCGGATTTCGAATTATTCAATGGTAAACTTGTAAAACCGGATCCTTTTTATACTGTTACCGAAATCCCAAGACCAGATATGATAAAAATAAATGCTGGAAAATTACAAAGGTTATTTCCTGGCACCACGTTTCATATACTTCCAAACGATGCAACTAAAGTTGAAGAAAGCCGAATTGTTTCATCGGGTAAAATTGCTTCGGATAATAAATTCAATGAATCCATAATTACACTTGACAAACCATTGGAGTCGTCAAACACAAAGGAATATAGAGTATTTGTAGATAAAGCCACCTATGGTGATATCAGTACCAATATTTATTTTGACAAATCTTTTAAATCAAAGTCAGTAAAAAATGCTATTACTGCTTTTTTAGAAGAAAAAAAGTTGGGACAAATTGTTAAAGACACAGCCAATGCAGACCTTTTTATTTCTGAAAGTAAAGACAAAAACTCCATTAGTATTAAACCAAAAAACGGTTTAGAGAATATTTACGTACAAACCAAAATTGACGGTGATTACAACACAAAAGATATCACGCTTGGCATCTTCAACTATTCACAGGGTAAATACCTAAAAAACCTAGAGTTTAAAAATTACGATTACGAATTTGCCTTTAGATTACTTCCTGCGCAACGAAGCAAGCAAAACCCAAGAAAAATTGAACTCCTTGAAGAAGATTTGTTTACAGATAAAGCTGGTAAATTTAAGGTACGTGAGCAATCATCAGGTGATATGGTGGTTTTAGAAGTCAGCAATTTCAGTGGTAAAGATGTGTACTTTAGCATCATTGAAATTAACCCTAAAGGTGAGGTATTCCCTTTTATGCCGAATAAGAAATGTAACTTCACCGATCAAGAGCGCCTTATTCCTGCGGGAGAAACCGTTTTATTCAATAACTGCATCTACAGATTTAATCCACCTTACGAAACCTTGGTATTAAAAGGTTTTGCTACGCCAATGCCTATAAATTTTAGACCAACGGTAAATGCCAAAGGAAATACAGGAACACGTGGCCCCGGCGAAAAACCAAATCCGCTCCAAGATTTTATTGCCGAAACCTATACCCAAACTAGAGGCAGTACCAGTAGCCGAAATGAAAGCCAAGTAGATGGCTTTAGCACCGAATTTGTTTATGAAATTGTAAAGACTAGAGACTAGTAATGCGTTTTGGGCTAGTATTCATTTGGTGTTTTCTTATTGGGCTTAATTGTACACAAGCCCAAGATTTGCCTCCACCTGTAAGTTATAACGAAACTGGACCTACAATTTATTTTGAAGACAGCTTCAAAAATCCTGTTTTAAAAAATAGGATCCGTAGTTTTATTGAATACAAATACATCGCCTCCTTTGCAACACGTAAAGAGAAAAGTACAATTTCGCTTGGGTTTGACGGTACTTACTATACTATAAAGCAATTACCGGACAATACTGTAATTTTCAAGATTGCAAATGAAGGTGTTGCCAAAACATTTAAAACCATAAAGCAAAATCTTTTAATCTACATTCACGGTTTTAAGGTTAAAAATCTCGATTTAAAAAACAGGGGTTATATATTTGACTTTAAGTTGGTTCCGGTAGAAAACAGCAACGGAGTGGTCGGACAAGCTATCCCAGAAAATCAACTGAGCAGAACTGATGGTGTATTAAACCTAAACACATTTGATGACACTGCAGTTTTAGAAGTTACAAACCTATCAAATTCGCCCATATACTTCAGTGTTATAGAAATAAACAGTCAAGGTATGCTAAACGGTTTTGTCCCGAACATAAATTGCCCCTTGCTTGGTGCGCAAAGACGTCTTGAACCCAATGAAACAAAGGTTTTCGAAACCTGCGTTTTTAAATTTGCTCCACCTTACGAGACATTGACATTAAAAGGTTTTGCATCGCCCGAACCTATTAACTTTAATCCTATAATCAATAATGAAGATAACGCGTCTTTGGATTATGTTCAGGATTTTTACACCGAAATGTTCACTACTGAGTTTCAATACAATATAGTAGATACTGACGGAAACACAAGGTTTGTACCGAATATTGATTCGTATGAACCAAACACATCAACAGAGCTAGAAAATGCCCTATCGGATTTGGAGATTTTAGAAATTACAGAAGGTCAATACAACGCCTCTTACATCGACAAATTAACTACTATTGCGAGCATTCACAAAAAACTTGAAAATTTTGATGAAGCTAAAGAGTATGAAAAGCTTGTCAAAGAATATGCAGATGCTTTAGCTTCTGATACCGAAGAAACAGAAGAAGTTGTTACCGAAACCGAAAAACCTGGTAATGCTGATGATGACAGCAACAAGGATTGGAGTACGTTTTCAGATTTAGATAAAATAAAGGAATTAGAAAAGAGCAATGCTGAAAAAGACACCTTAATAACCATTTTAAAAGCGGAAATAGATACGCTAAAAAAAGAGATTGAAACCTTAAAAAAGAATATCGATACCAGTACAACTTATCGTGGTTCAAATCCAATTACGTTAGAGAAAAATCCGCTTTCGGAGTATACCTATCGTGCGCTGATAATTGCGGAAGAAGACTATGAAGATCATAATATAAAAGATTTAAAATTCCCGATTAGCGATGCGAAAAAACTTCAAAACATACTGGAAACAAAGTACGCTTTTGAATCTTCAAATATCAATTTTCTGGAAAATCCCACGCGAAGTGAAATTTTTAGGGCTTTAGATGAATTGTTCAAAATAAGCTCCAAAACCGATCATCTCCTAATTTTCTTTGCAGGACATGGTGTTTATGACGAAAGCTTTAAACGCGGTTACTGGCTGCCATCAGATGCGGCGCATGACGTGCGGAGCAATTGGATTTCAAATCCGGACATCAAAGATTACATTACCAACATCAATACAACGCACACATTATTGATTAGTGATGCTTGCTTTAGCGGTTCAATTTTTGAATTTAATAGAAACGTCGATTTGGGAGAAACCTCACCAGTAGTTAAAAAGCTATTGCAGAAAAATGCGCGCAATGCTATGACAAGCGGATTGGATAAACCCGTGCCAGACGAAAGTGTTTTTATAAAGTATTTGCTAAAAGCCTTAGAGGAAAACACAACGCCGTACATTAAAGCAAGTGATTTGTTTAATACCATCCAAGAAGCCGTATTGGCCAATACCGAGAACATTCCGCAGTTTGGTGTTATTAAAAATGCCAACCATGAAGGTGGTGAGTTTATATTTTTAAAATCTGAATAATACAACCATGAAATTACAGACTCTTATTTTGGTATTGGTACTTCCGTTTCTGTTTAATTCTTCAGAAGATTTTGGCGGTAAACTAGTAAGGACAAAAAATCCTGTAAATGTACATATCATATCTATTGGGCTTAACGACTTTTTTATTGGTGATGATATTCATATTGGACTAGGTATGAGCATTGAAAACTGTGTTAACGATGCTAAAGCCATTGTAGAAAAAATAAAAGCGGACACGCCATATTTAAAAGAAAAGAACAAAAGTACGACTGGTTCGCGTGGAAAGGGTAACATAATTCGTGACACCGTTAAAACAGATGAAAAGAAATCTAAAGTCTTTACTCACCTAATTTTAGAGGAACGAGCTACACGAGAAAACATCAGAAATGCCTTTAAGGAAGTGATTAAATCAAGTTCCTCTAATGATTATTTTATTTTTTATTATGGTGGCCATACGTTTGAAACCAACAATGAAAACACGACCTATTTAACACCATACCAAAATAATCCTAATCTTAAGGGTCGAAGTCTATATAAAAACCGTGATGAATTTGATTTAATCTCGATTAAAGAGTTGGCCAATTTTATGAACCAAATTCCAGCAAATAATCAATTGGTGATTTCAGAATCTGGATTAGGGCAAGCATTCGCGCAAAACCTTCAAGCAGAGCTCTTTGAACTTGATCCAGATATTGCTTTGAATACGGAGCGAAATCGAATAATCTTAACCACTGTTGGATTGGGTTATGATTTTAGCAAATGTAATCGTTACAGTGGTCCATTAATGCATATGATCTTATCAGCGGGTGATATATTCACCGTTTTTAATAACTATTACCATTATGAGTATTTATTGAATAAGAAAGAAATAAAATGCACTATTAACGACACCAAATACTTTTATATTTCACAAGAAAAAGACTACAAAAAACTATTGGAAAAACGCTTCGCAAAATCCTTTAGTCGTGGTGCCGTTGGTGAGGATGTTTCAGATGAAAAAGACAAAGAAGAAAAAGACAAAGTTGGAAAAACGCACGCCTTAATTATAGCAACCAATGACTATAATGACGAGCAAGATAGCTGGGCTAATCTTAAAAATCCCTTAAATGATGCCAATGCCATATCAGACCTTTTGGAAACCCGATTTGGTGTTGAAGTGACAAAACTATATAATGAACCAAGAAGTGCTATTCAAAAAGGAATTATTGGTTTAAAGAATAAAGTTGGTGAAAATGACAAGGTTCTAGTTTTTATTGCAGGACATGGTTATTACAGTAAAAATTTATCACAAGGATTCATAGTCACAATAGATAGTAAATCTCTATCAGAAGACGAATTCTTGAACAGCTATTTACCTTGGGCGACGCTTAGAGGTCTTTTAGACGGATTTGATTGCAAACCCATGCTCACCATTTTGGACGTTTGCTATGGCGGTAGTTTTGAACTAAACGAAGCTGATTTGGCACCAGAAAATTATGCCAATACAAAATTTGATAATGGCTTTGCAAATTTTATAACGGACACTGATGAAAGTTTTGCAAGGGTAATTTTAGCATCGGGTGCTGACGAAGTCCCCGATTTTTGGAACGACTCTATGGACCATTCTCCCTTTGCAGATAAACTCATTGAAGCTCTTGAAAAAGAAAAAGAATTCATTTCGCCAGGTAGAATATTCTCTTTTGTTCGTGGTAACATAACATTACCAAAACTCAAAAAGTTTGGAAAGCACGAAGTCACAGGTGATTTTCTGTTGCCCGTTGTTAATTAACATCTTATCTAAATTTTTAACGTAGTATTAATTTTTAGTGTAAATTATTGGTGCTAAACCAACCACTATTACTTTATGCTAACAAAAACCAGATTAGCATGTTGTGTCATCATCATTTGCTTTTTTAATGCGCTTATAGCGCAACAAGACTCTAATGCGCAAAAATACTTTGACCAACAGATTCTTAAAATTGACCAGCTCGCCAAAACCAATCAGCTTAAAAGTGCTATTGCCCAGGCAGAATTACTAAAGGATTACGCCTTCAAAGAGTTTCCTGTTCCAGATTACAACCAGCGAAAAATTCTGTTTAAACTTAATTTTTTCTACCGCTATTTAAACGATTACGACAAAGAACTCGCCACAAATATTGAACTTAACAAACTGCGGGAGAAGGAACTGGAAAAAGAAAACAATTCCTTTAAAGATGCCTTCGTAAACTTGTCTAAATTTTACAATAGCGGGAGAAGTGCTTCGGACATTGCCAAGCAATTTATGAAAATCAATAAATCGCTGAATAAAAAAATAGACCAAACATTGACAAGTCGCTTTTCCGACGAAAAGGAAATCTTCTTGAAAACCAACATGCAACCGTACTTCAACCTTTTCAACTCATTTGCCTACAACAACAATTACAAAAGCAGTTATTACAATACCGTAATTTTAAATAATACACTAACCATTAAAGGGGCGCTGTTAAACGCTTCAAAAGATATTTTAAAAACTTTAGAAAGCCTGGAAAATGATACGATTTCCAAAAAAGCTAAGAACTATCGCAAAGTCAAAGATTTCATTTCATTGCAACTATCATTACCAGAAAATAAGCGCCATGATAAATTTACGGCACTACATGAACGACTTCGCGGATTAGAACAAGAACTTATTTTTTTCTATTCAAATTTAAAAGAAAAAGAACCGAGCAAACCCATAAATTGGCGCCGTATTCCTCTTGAAGAAAATGCTATAGCAGTGGAATATTCTCGGTTTAAATATTTCAATAAAACATGGACAGACAGCACAATTTATATTGCGCAGGTATTTAAAAAAGATTGGGGAACACCAAAAATAATTCCGCTTTTTGAGGAGAAACAATTAACCGAGCTCCTAAAGAATAGCAACGCCAGTGAACTTTATAACACTCGTGGATCCGAAGGCACCAACTTGGCAAATAAAGATTTATCCAAGAAACTCTATAAATTAATAATCAAACCAATTGAAACACTTTTAAAAGATAACAAATCCCTATATATTTCTCCAGATGGCTTATTGCACCAAATTGCTTTTAGTGCTTTGCGTGAGAACAAAAAACTGCTATCAGAAAAATTCAACATTCATCAATACAGTAGCACATTGAATATTGAGCGTTTTAAGAAAGAACCAAAAATTGATAATGTACTTTTGATTGGCGGTATTGACTACAATTACAACCCAAATACGGATATTTCAAACACCGGCAATGAATTAGCCTCTCAATCTGCAATTGAAGGTTTCCGAAATAATAAATCCAATCATGGCACAAAACAACCTTGGGCATACTTAAAAGGCACGGAAATTGAAGTAGCTAACCTAGAGACCCTATTTATGGAGAATTCCAAGTTATATAAAAGCTTTACAGGCGAAGATGCTTCTGAGGAAAATATAAAAGCTATTAGTACAAATAGCCCTAGTATTCTGCATATTGCTACCCATGGTTATTTCTTTGAAAATCAAACTAAAAGCTCGGAAACGGTTTTCTTTAATGACCAGTATAAGTATTCTGATAATCCGCTTCTGAGATCTGGCCTGGTATTGGCAAATGGAAACTATGCTTGGTTAAACGGTAGCAACCCTTATGAGGATGAAGATGGTATTTTGACCGCTTTGGAAATCTCTAATCTAAATCTTTCCCAAACTGATCTCGTGGTATTAAGTGCATGCGAAACCGGTCTTGGAGACATCCAAGACAACGAAGGTGTTTACGGCTTGCAACGCGCTTTTAAATTGGCTGGCGTAAAATATATTATCATGAGTCTTTGGGAAGTTCCAGACATGGAAACCTCTGAGTTTATGACATTGTTTTACAAAGAATGGTTCTCCTCAAATAATCTGCGCCAAGCTTTTATTAAGACCCAACGCAACATGCATAAAAAATATCCTGACGACCCCATAAAATGGGCTGGTTTTGTGCTCATTGAATAAAAATAACTATCATGAAAACTTTTACGCATTTTCTTATATATATAGCTTTTCTTGTTGCAAGCACAAATAACTATTCACAAAAAAAAAATGCTTATGATTTATGGCTAGAATCGTATAACACAGGGATTGAAAAGTATAGTGCTTCAGACTGGACAAATGCCATTCCTCATTTTGAAAACGCATTGCAATACATCCCTAATATAGATTTTAGTACCAATGCAGAAACGCAACTTTACCCTATTGAAAACCATTATTACCTCGGATTGTGTCATGTCAATATTGGACAGGCAACCAAAGGGATTCCTTATTTGGAATGGGCATTAGAAAATGTAAACGCACTAGAGCAAAAAGATGAAGATTACATCACCGGATTAATGACAGATCTTGGTGTTGCGTATTCCAATACAGATTTAAATAAGGCACTATATTATCGCGAAGCTGTAGTTGAAAGATTTAAAGTAAAAAACGTTAAGGATTTTTTATATGCGACCAACCTTTTTAATCTGGCTTTTACCCATAAGGCTTTAAATCAAACTGAAAAATTTTACGAATTACTCGAGGAAACTGAAAAAGTCCTCGTTTCAATAAACGGAACCAACAACGATTACTATGCCTATACTGTAGCCTATTTAGGTATTAAATATCATAAAGAAATGAGGTATTCATTCTCTAACAAGTACCTCAAAAAGGCAATAGAACTTAAACAATTTATTAGTGAATCTGCCGAGATAAGCTTTATTACCATCAACTTATATTACGGCCAATCTTTATACAGCTTGGGCAAAATAGATGAGGCGATCCCTTATTTGGAATCTGTTATCAATCATGATGTATTTAAAAATCCAAAACTAATTGAGTCCTATATTATTGTTGCCAATGACTTACTTATTGCCTATCAAAAAAACAATAATAAACAGCAAGCTTTGGCAACATTAAACAACTTACTTGATAAAACTATAGAAGCTACAGAAAAAAAGGGAAAAGTATATGATAAGGCTTTGTTTTTTGCAGGAACGTATTACATAACCAATGGTGAAATTAATAAAGGATTTCCTTATTTAAATGAAGCGCTAAACAATTTAAAGCTAAGAGCTGAAACAACAAGTCCTTTCTATGCATCGGTTGTGACACAATTGGCTTTTATCAATGAATACAAAGGCGAGTTTGACCTTTCAGAACGCCAATACAATGAAGCGCTAACCATATACAAAACAATAGACAGTACCTCGGTAGAATACGGTAAAACACAAAGTTACTTAGGTAATTTTTATTCAAATAGAGGCGATTATAAAAATGCGGAAATTGCCTTTGAACAAGCCATAACTATCTATAAAGATTATTTTGACTTGAAGCATCCTGGGCTTCAAAATATCCTCATCAATTACACTAATTTGTTGATCAATATTGAAGCGTACGATAGCGCTGAAATAGTATTAAACCAGTTGAAAGCTAATATTGAAGAAACAGATGTGAGGTCATCGCTTTTACAAAACACATTAGGCAGATATTATTACAAAAAAAACAACCTAAAAGAAGCATTATTTGCTTATGAAAAATCATTAGACCTCCATTTAAAATTTAATGAAATTCAAAACTACTCCTACGCCATTGCTATGGCTGGTCTAGGATCTACTTATAAAGGTTATGGTGACTATGACAAGGCTTTGGAATTTCAGATAAAAGGACTCAATACTTTTGAAAAAGCACTCGGAAAAAACAATATTGAGTATGGAAAACTGGCGCAAGAACTTGCCGCTACGTATCTCACCATTAATGACTACGATAATAGCCTAAAGTATTATGAAGAGGCAAAAGCTAGTTTTGAAAACACCGTTGGCAAATCACATTTTCTGTATGGCCTATTGGCCACCAACTTAGCAGATTTAAATTTTAGGCTTAAAAACTATAACCTCGCAGAAGAGCTTTGTAATTATGGAAGCGAAATCTTAAAAAATATTTATGGGAAACAAAGCCTTCTTTATGCAGAATCCTTACTTCTAAAACCAGTACTTGACTACCGAAAAAAAGATTATATAGCGGCCATTAAAAACACAGAGAAAATAAGAACACTACTCTATCAATTTGTAGATGATGATAATGAAACATACATGCAGTTAGAGTTTTTAAAGGGTGTAAACCATGAGGCGCTAGATGAGCATCAAAAGGCTTTTAATGCCTATAATAACTACATAAACAAATCATTTACCAAGCTTGAAGATGTATTTAGTTTTAGGTCAGAAGCGGAAAAAAAGTCATACCTAGCAAAAAACAATGTGCTGTTAGATTGGTACCGTGCACTATTAGTAAAGGAAAACTATAGTGATAATACAGAACTTATAACCAATTCGCTAAATAAACTATTAATATTAAAAAACCTATTATTGAATAGTTCTAAAGATGTATTGAGCGAACTCAAAGGTCTAAATGACCCATCAATAGATAAAAAAATAGCTTCATACAATTCCCTAAAAAAAGAACTAGCCAAATTAAATTCACAAAATGCTGTTAACCAAAAAACACTTAAAGAGCAAAGCAATAAACTTGAAAAAGAACTTATAACTATTTTTTACAACAAGGTAAAATCAAACACAAATTTTGATAAAGATTGGAAAAACATACAATCCAGCCTCAAGCCTGGAGAAATTGCAATAGAGTTCTCAGAATTTGAAAACCGAGATCAAGACAATACAAGTTTAGATGTAGTCTACATTGCCTACATCATTGATAAAAATCTTAAATTCCCAAAAGTAGTTAAGCTATTCGAGGAAAAAGATTTAATTGACGCTCTTAAAAACCAAACCCCAAACAGTCTCTATAAAACCAGAGGTTCCGTGGGTTCAAGCACAAAAAATACAGAAGGTTTATACGATATTATTTGGAAACCATTAGAAAAACACCTCGTTGATGTAAATACGATTTACTTCTCTCCTACGGGCTTATTAAATCAAATTCCATTTGCAGCACTAAACCAAAAAGACTCACCAATTTTGGCCAGTCAATACAATCTTGTACAAATGAGTAATACCTATAATCTGGTAAGTGCAGTAACAGAACCAGAAATTGATGATATTCTTTTTGTAGGCGGTGTAGTATATGATTATGAAAATAATAAGATGCCAACTTTAAATAGTACACAAACATTACCACTTCCTCAACAAGCAAAAAGCACAAGAGGTATGGGAGAAAAATGGGGTTATTTACCAGGAACATTATCCGAAATACAAAATATTGAAAGTTTGTTTTCAGAAAACAACAAAGCCTTCAAGACCCTATCTGGAAAAACAGCGACCGAAACACAGCTTAAAAAACTAAGTGGCACTAGTCCTAACATTTTACACATAGCAACACACGGATTCTTTTTTGAAAACCCAAAAAACTCAAATACTGAAACAGACATCTTGTCTACAACCCAAACTGTTTATAAGGTTTCTGAAGACCCATTAATGCGTTCTGGATTATTGTTTGCTGGTGCCAACTACGCTTGGCAAAATGGAGAAAATCCTTATGAAGAAGACGATGGTGTTTTAACAGCACTTGAAATTGCAAATTTAGACCTATCCCAAACCAGCATAGTAGTTCTATCTGCTTGCGAAACCGGACTAGGCGATATAGATGGCAACGAAGGTGTTTACGGATTGCAACGCGCCTTTAAAATGGCAGGTGTAGATATTATTATTATGAGCCTTTGGGAAGTACCAGATGCTGAAACCTCAGAATTTATGCAATTGTTTTATAGATTTTGGTTAAGCGGTAAAACGGTGCACCAAGCCTTTAGGGACACCCAATTACAAATGGCAAACAAATACCAAGATAATCCAGAAAAATGGGCCGCGTTTGTTTTGGTGGAATAAAAACAAAAGTTATTATTTATGAAATACTATTGCATTTTATTGCTGTTCTCGATTATTGGAAATTACTCTCATAGTCAATTTTTCAAACGAAATGTGACCAACCAGGAATTTCGGGAGGCCTTAAAGGAGGAATACGACATGGATTTTGAAGTTATTGACTACTTAAATGATGAAGTTCCTGATTTTACTGAAGAAGAACTTAATAAATTTAACAAATTAGTTATACGGCAAATTGAATACTACGCAGGTCGCGATTATTATTTGGGATATAATGACAACCTACTTGAACTATTTCGCGATTTCATGAACCCTAATAAATCAAATTATCATAAGCCCGATATTTGGGAGAGAATCAAGTATTCGCAATTTTGGCACAAATACCAACCAAAGTTTATCATCAACTTCTCTTCAAAAATGGCAGAAATTTTTCCCAATGGAATGTATGATACATTCAAGGGACAAGATTTAGATATTTTGAATTTATGCTTGCTATTTGAAATCCATTTTAATGACAAAGACAAAAACGCAATGGTCGAAAGCATGTCTGATTTCTTTTGGGATACAAATAGCTGGTTTTTAAGACCTGACATCAATTATGCTATTAAACATAATGGAGAGTATAAAACCGTTTTAGATTTTTTAGACTATTGTGAAAGCAATTTAACTTTGACGGAATCGCATTTGGATTTTATTAAAGAAATAAGAACTGATTTTGTGGATTATGACAACGCAAGAAGATTTAAGAACTTAAAAAATTCAAATGCCGAAAAGGAAACTATAGTACTTAAAAATGAAGAAGAAGATTACTATCAAAAAACAAATCTTAAAGTAATCTCAAAAAGAGATAGTCTCACAAAAGTCTATGCATCAGCTTTAAATAAAAAAGGAACCTCAGCGTACTATTTCTACAAGTCTAAAATCATTTATGAAAGTAATGACGTTTTTGATGCCTGGAGATCAAGAAATAAAAATTATACTGACAGTGTCATTATTTATGCAGACAAAGCTTTAAAACTAAATCCCAATAAACCTATTTACGCGTATTACAAAGTATTGGAACTATATCGACGCGAGGATAAAAATGCGCTAAATGAGATGAATTTAGTTGCTTCTGCGTCTGATACTGTAGCAATTTTTAATTATTACAGAGCAAGACTACTCAATGCTAATGGTCAAAAAAGAGAAGCTTATTCTATTCTAAAAAATAACAAACACCAAAAAATAAATTTTCAAAAAATTGAATTCTTTAAAACGATAGAATCTGAACTATCTAAAAAATGGAAAGAGAGATTCGAAGTTGCAAAAACACATTGGGGTAATAGGGATAATAAAAAAGCAATCGAATTATTAACCGAGTTACTAAGTGACACGGAACTTCTATATACCAAAAACAGCGCTGAGTATATATCCAATTTAGATTTGCTCATTCTTGCACACAATCGAAATATGAATTATTCAAAAAGTCTTCCATTAAAACTAGAAATCACAAATTTGACTAATGAATTTTTTGGTTCTTCTAGCATAGAATATATAGAATCATTAAATGGATTGGGGGTTGTTTATAGTAATTTGAATGATCAAAATAGTTCCTTAACGACTTTTTTAAAGGCGTATAGAATTTTAACCAGTAATAAAGAGCTAGAAAATGAGGATGTTTATGCCACAGTATTATCAAACATAGGTGATACTTACAGATTACTTGGTCGCAATAAAGATGCATTAGAAAAAAACTTACTTGCTCTTGAAATTAGAAAAAAGCTAAGCCCCGAAAGCTTGGATGTAAGTAATAGCATGAGTAAAATTGCCCATGTCTACATGGAGTTAAACGACTTAGAAAAAGCAATTGAATTTTACAAAGGATCTTTGGAAATAGATAAAAAGATTCTCGACAAAGATAATGAGCAGTTGGGATTTGGTCTTTACAATCTTGCCTTTGCTTATTATAAGTTTGTTGATCTGGAGAATGCTTGGGAATATTTATCTCAATATAGAGAAAACACTCTCGCGAACTATAATCAAAAACATGAACGCTTTGGAAATCATGAAAATTTGGCATCTTTAATCTTAAAACGAAACTACCATCTTAACCTTATATTAAATAAGAATGTTGATGTAGAGGAAGAGAACGATCTGGATTTTGCATTAGAGTATGGAATAAATTCTTTGGATATAGCTGAAAAAACAGAAGGAAAACAATCTTTTACTTATGCCATAAGGCTTAGTAATGTTGCAGACATCTATGATAAATTAGGATTTACGAAAAAGGGTTATAGTATAATGCAAGAATCCGTTGCTATATTTGAAGGAGTCTTAGGTAAAAACAACCCTTATTATAAAGCTGCAGTTGGTAATTTATTGTCATTTTCCATTGCACTAAAAGATTATAAATCTGCCGTATTGTTAACAAAACAACTAAATGACTTAACAAAGCAAGAATTAACCGAAGTTTTAGAGTACAGAAGCGAAGAAGAAAATCTAAAGTATCTTAGTGCTATAGATGGTAATTACGATGCCTTTGAGTCTCTTAACTTTTCTTTAAATCTAAACGATGCGGAGTTAACCTCCATGAATTTAAATAATTTACTTACTAGAAAAGGTTTACTTTTAAAAAGTTACAGTAGAATACCAAAAAAACTAGCAACACTTAATGATGCTATTATAAATAAGAAAGTTAGGTATTATCGAACTTTAAAATCTAAATGGATTAGTAGTAGCAACTACTTTTCCAATACTAAAAAAGACTCACTTAAAAATATTATTAATAACCTTGAAATTGAGCTAGTCCAGTTGTTTAACAAAAAATTTCCAAATCAGAACAATGTATCTACAAATTGGAAAAAGATTGACTTAAAGAGTGATGAGTGCATAATTGAATTCACAAATTTCGACTTGTATAATAAGAAATGGACCGATAGTACCATGTATGTTGCATACTTGTATAAAAAAGAATGGGACACACCAAAAGCTATAAACCTTTTTGAGGAAAAACAGCTTAAAAAATATATTACCAATACGAGCTCACCGAAAAAGCTGTACAAAACAAGGGGTTCAACGAGTGAAAACATAAATACTTCTATTGTAGCAGATAGCATCTATAACTTGGTATGGAAACCCTTAGAAAAATACACTAAAGACATTAAAAACATATACTACTCACCGGATGGACTTTTACACAAAATTCCTTTTGCTGCTTTACCAAATAAAGATAATAAGTTATTAGGGCAGATTCATAATCTGAACCAAATGGGTAATACTGCGGATATCCGCAAGAATACGACTAGACCAGATTTAAATGGCGTTGTATTAATTGGCGGTATTGATTACAATTATATACCTAGGGATGCCCTTAACAAAAAGAGAAAATTTGAGTATTCCATTCTAGAGTCAGAATTGTTACTAGGCGATAAGGAAAATCGCAATAGAAGTTCTAATGGTAGTACATGGTCTAAACTTGATGGTACTCAACGCGAAATAGATCGTATAAAAACATTACTTCCAAAGAGCACCGTTTTAAGTGGTAAAAATGCTACTGAAACTGCCTTTAAGAATTTAAGTGGCAATAGTCCTTCAATTCTTCATATCGCAACACATGGCTACTTTTTTCCTGACCTAAAAAAGAAAAAGGAAGACAATATTGCGGTTTCTGATAAGCCCTATATTCATGCGGAGAATCCCTTATTACGTTCGGGGCTTATATTCGCCAATGCAAACTACGCTTGGTCTAATGGCAATAATCCCTATGAAGAAGATGATGGTATTTTAACGGGTCTGGAAATTTCCAACCTAGACTTAAAACAAACAGATATTGTTATTTTATCGGCCTGTGAAACAGGACTAGGAGACATCCCAAGTACAGAAGGTGTTTATGGCTTACAGCGTGCTTATAAAATGGCAGGTGTTAAGACCATAATTATGACCTTATGGGAAGTTCCAGATACGGAAACCGCAGAATTTATGGATTTGTTTTATACCAATTGGGTATCATCGAAACAACCAAAAAAAGCCTTTAAAGAAGCACAAGCAATCATGATGGAAAAATACAGGGACGAACCAGAAAAATGGGCAGCATTTGTATTAATGGAATAGTATTTGCCAACTTAATTTGGTTATGAACAAAAACTTTTTAAAATCTGCTAAATTAAACTTAGTATCTTGGTCACATAAATGGAGAAACTGAACTACATCGTATTACTCGCTTGGATAATATCAATAGAAATATTAGCTGCGCAAAACAATGCACGTGGTTCAGAAGCAGAAGATAATTCGTCAGCAAATTCACAAGGTGATATTCGAGCCTTGATTGTGGGTATTTCAGATTACAACGAGGAACAGCTCAAACTCAATTATGCAGCTAATGACGCTGCACTATTTAAAAATTACCTTACAGAGGTTGAAAATGTCAATAAGGATAATATCACCTTACTACTCAATAAAGACGCCGTTGCACCAATAATTTACCAAGAATTTGAGAAGCTTATTGCCAGCACGCAAACTAACGATTTGGTGTATATCTATTTTGCCGGACATGGTGATGTCATTGAAAAATTTGGGGCAAAACAAGGCTTTTTGCTCACGGCAGAAGTCAACGCCAAACAAGAATATATGTCTAGCGGCACCATTCGCTTTTCGGATTTGGAACTCGTTCTAAACGGATTGGTGCAAAAACAAGCCAACGTGGTTTTGGTTTTGGACGCCTGTAAATCGGGATTTCCGTTTAGCGCTTCCTCACAAAAAAATATGGGAACGTTTCAAGCCATATTCGAGAATTCGTCACGCTTTTTAAGTTGTAGTTCAGATGAATTGTCATATGAAAATCCAGCAACGCAACATGGTTATTTTACCTACTATTTAGTAAAAGGTTTATTGGGAGATGCTGACTCAGATTCGGACGACAGTATAAGTTATAGGGAATTGGATGATTTTCTTTACGACAACGTACCCAATGAAGTGGAAAAAAACCACAACGGTAAACAAACGCCAGTCATTACAACAAAGAACAAACGCGATATTTTTAGTCGTTACCGAACAGATTTACCATCGTTCTCGTTTGACGCTTTAAAAATAGCCACGCAAAAAAATGTTGTAGCTATGGCATCTCGTGGTGGTATTGCTTCTGAAAATGCCGTTGTAAAACGGTTTAATGATGCCATAGAATCAAAATCGTTTAGAGGTAAATCCTCAAGTGCGCATGAAATATTTAAAGCCTCTAAGGGCAATTCTGCTATTTCAAAATCCGTAAAAGACCAAATGGAGCGTCTATTGCTTTCGGAATTATCGCTTGAAGCCCAGCAACTTATCAACGATTATATAGACGGTACAAGACGATTACCATCCAGCAGGGAATTTGGAAAGCAAGCCAGAAATTTAGAAGTCTGCCTTGAACTTATTGGAGAAAACAGTTTAATGTACAATAGGCTCTTGGCCAGTAAATTAATGTTGGAAGCTTATGCTTTTGTTGTGGACAGAAACCATTCCAAATTAAATCTTGCAAAACAAAAATTGTTGCAATCAATAAAACTAGAATCCAATACCGCTTATGTGCATTCCGCATTAGGTGAAGTCTACAATACCCAAAAAAAGTACGATAGCGCGTTTTATCATTTTAATGAAGCGAAGTCCATAATTACAAGCTGGGAAAAACCCGTGAGTAAAATCAGTGATAATTTACTGGATCAGTACAAGTACGATGAGGCTTTTGCTAGTATTAATGCCATTACTGGCAAAAAGGGAATCAACGCACAACTGCAATTGGCAAAAATTGCAGAAAAACAAGCAAGATATAGTGAGGCTGAAAACCTGTATAATTCGGTTTTAAAAGAAGAACCAACTAACGAATTGGCATTACAAGGCTTATCTCGCATATATAAATCCGTAGGGAATTATAAAAAAGTGTCGGATGTGTTTAAAAATTTGTTTTCCTCTAATAATACCGACGCTATTGAAAGTTTTGGGATTCTGAATTATCTAGATGCACAGCAATTAGACGACGAGCAAACCGAAAAATTGCTTTTAAATCTGATTAACGACTATCCGGAAAATGCAGAAGTGCAATTGGCTTATGGTTCATTTTTACGTAAGACAAAATCAAAGCTTATCAATTTAAGAAAAACCGAAAAGTTTTTTGACACAGCCATTTCACTAAATCCATATTTACCGAGAGCGTACTACGAAAATGCGTTGTTGCAAAAGAAACTGCGTAAACCTTTAAAAGTGGATTCCAATCTCGAGTCACTTATTGCTAAGAATGCAGATAATCCCGAAGCACATTATTTTCAAGGGCTTTATTACTCGGATTCAAAAACAGATTACGAAAAAGCAGTAAATGCCTTTAAAAAGGCCATTGAAACTGATACTTATTTTATTAAGGCTTATGAAGCGTTAGTCGCGATTTACAAAAGCAATGGTGACTACGACAAGGCTATAGAATTTATAACAGCTTCTATTGCATCTCATCCAGAAATTCCAGACTTCTATACGATACTCGGAGAAATTCATTTTGAAAAATCGGATTACACCGAAGCCATCGAGGCCTTTAAAAAAGCAACGGAAACCGATGCGCTATTTACAAAGGGTAATAAAGCTCTAAGTTATAGCCAAATTGAGACTTCACAACTATTTGAAGCAGTAGAAACTATATCCGATGTCATAGCAAATGATGCTAATGGACAGGACAAAAAGGATATTACAGATTATCTAATCGGTAAAGCGAAAACCGAGAAAAAATTGGGTAAAATTGCAGAGGTAACATCACTCTACACCATGGCTTTTGAAATATCCAAATCCGCTGATGTAGCCCAACAATATGCAGAATTTTTATACCTAGAAGGTGCTTCGCAAATGGCTATTGACACTGCTTTACCCTATATAAGCAAAGAAAATTCCAAGGCGCTTAATGCCGATTTGTTAAAGGTGTTGCTCAAATCGTGTATTGATGAAAACGAAAAAGAACAAGCAACAGAATATTATAACTATTTAAGTAGTATTATCCCAATTCCGAACTACCTGTTAGATGCCGTTTATTACGAATTTATTGGAGATTTCACCAAAGCCAATAGTTTTAAACGACGCGTAAACCCAAAGTTATTGCGTTCTACAAAACTCAGAGAATTGTATAGCGAAAGTGCAATTGAGAAGTATATTCTAAATTAGAAATTTACCAAACTTTGTAATCTAAAGAAATATTTTCCATCCTCGAAGTTGGACCTTGTTTTCCTTCAGATAATTGTGATACTTCAGAATACAAATAGCGTCGCAATTCAGATAGCATTACATCTCCGTCATTATTTAAATCAGCTTCTCTATTATATAATCCTTTTAATAAACAGTAGGTAAATAATCCGTTTTGCCATTTATCACCTTCAAACGCTAATTCTAAACCACCTGCAGATGATATAATACTTGTACCGTTACCTCTTCTTAAATCTGAAAACAACATTTTACTAAACGATAGTATATTATTGTAGTTAGAATTTGAATCTGATTTTAGGTTATATGAATCTGATCCTCTAGCTTTAATAACAGTACCTTCATTAATAGTTGAAAAGGTTATTTCCTCATCATCCAGTTCACCACTATGACAAGCATCTATAAACATTATTTTTTTAAGAGGTGAAATGTCATTTAATTGAGATTCCAAAAAGTCAAATGGTATTCCCTTTTTTGCAGGTTTGTCAAAATTCATGTTGTGACTTGCTAAATAATAATTAAGGTTATTATCTAGAACTCCATGACCTGCATAGAACACAATAACAATGTCATCTATATCAGAGGTTTTTAGAAAGTTGCCTATGCTTTTTATGTTTTTGATTGTAACGTCTTTATCTAGAATTAACTTACTGTAAATACTATTGAAATTTTCACTTTCCTCAAACTGTGCCAATATATCCTTTGCATCTTTTGTAGCATAATTCAAATCAAATGATTTGTCCTTATGAGAACTAAGACCAATTGATATGAAATAAAGATCAGGCTTTATTTTACCTTCTGTACATTCCATAAAAACTGTTCTTTTTAGACTTTCAATTCCTTTGGAATTTAAACTACTAACTTGAATTTTATTGTTGCCGCGCGCAAGTTCTAGTGTAATATCTTTTTGTAAAGATTTTGAATCTAAACTAGACACATCTATTCCTTGGGTTCCAAAAATTGGGGTATCATTTATCCAAACGTTTAGTTTATCAATCGTATAGTTGTTATCTTCAGTGCTAATTCTCAAAATCATTTCTTTGGTTTCAGTTACTGAAGGTAAATCACTTTTATTGATAATTTCTATTTCGGGCAATGAAAATTTCTTCTCCAAATCAATTTCCGTAAAGCCCATTTTTTTCAGTCGTTTGCGATATACTTTAGTATAAGATTGAACCGTTAGAGAATCAGAATACCCTAAACGATCCAAAACGATATCAGGTCTATTGTATTTCAGATCGTACTGTTCTGGTCTAAAAATGGTCCTGTCATCTTCAAAAAATAAATAGTCAAATAGGCTCCTTGTTGCCGAATAATAGCCGTCTTCATATACGACCATGAATTCATTAGATCCATTTAATATTAATTCTGCTTTCGGTGTAGTTTTATCGGGATGATGAAAGGTCACTGCGTTTAGTTTTTGATTATAACCTAAATTATATTTATGATAATACATGGCGCTTTTTTTCCATTGATAAAGACTATCTAAATTTGTAATGCTCGAATAATCGTAGTACTCATCTAAAGGTAAATTATAATCGGACTCGTCATTTCTTACGATGTTTTCCAGAAATAGCTTGGTCAGTTTATTCTCTTTTATATTTCTGCCAAAAACCATATTGTTAAGGTCTACTACAGGTTTTCTATCATCATAAAATGTAAAATGAATTGTACCATTGGCGTTGTTTACAATTTCAGAGGAAAGTGGATTTTCGTAATTGATTTTTAAGATGTCCCAAGAATAGTCCAACGCTTCAAGATGAGCTTTTTTAGTAAGCTTAACTGATTCTGGAATCTCTTTGTATAACCTTTTAACCAGAATGAATTGATTATTTAAATATTTTAAATCAATGAGACCGCTTAATTTTAGTGCAATTGGATTCTCCATTTGTGAACTTTCTGAAACAAGCAACTGGCAACAATCTTCTAAAGTGTTTTTTTCTGTAAATGAATTTGAAAAATATAAGGCTTTGTTGGCTTCGGTTTTAACCAGGTCAAGGTCCTTACCTTCATTATAAAAATCATAATTCAACTTATCTAGATTTAGCGCAAAGGTTTTATGTCCATTTTTTCTAAGAATCACTTCGCTATTATTGTGAAAAACATTAAAACTAACTAGCCCATGTTCCAATAAATCCAAAAAATTCTTTCTTGGCTTGATGGTTACGTTGCTAATGCCATTATCTACTATTAAATTGTCCTTAGAAAAACTTAACACTACTTCTTCTTCTTTATTTTGAAAGTACAGTTTGTTTGGAATAAACTTTATAAATCTATAGTTATTGGCATCAAAAACATAACTACCTTTTTCCGCCAAATACCCAATGATGAAACGACCTTCACCGGTGTAATAAATATTGTCATAAACTTGATCTTCAAAAACTGGAATTTCCGTTAAATCAGAAATCTTGAAAAGATTATTATTCGAAACTGCAACAAATTGCTCTGATTTATCAAAGTAAATACTTCGATAAATAGCTTTGTCAAAGAAGCTCGTTGAATCAACTTTAGATAAGTCATTCGCATTTAACTTATAGAGTTTATTCTGATACTTCCGCTTCTTAAAATTATAATTATAGCCGAGAACAAACAATGTAGAATCCAAAAGTTGAATATCTCTAATATTGATGTTCTCATTAGATAGTTTGTTAAGCTTAAAATCAAAATTGCTCAAATTAAATTTACCAACTAAACTTTGCTCAAAACCAGCATATAATATAGAATCTTGCACAAAAAACTCGGCTAGTTTTTGTGGCATGTTTTTTATTTCATCGCTTAATTGCCGGCTATTTTTACTGGTAAAATAAAGGTTGTTCCGATCTGTTAGAACAATTCGTCCATCGATTTCAATAAGATTAGTGAATACGTTGGAAAATTGGGGTTCTATTTTTTTATCTATTTCATTTACTAATTTTTGACTTGTCAGATCATAAAAAGAGACTTTCACAGATTCTAAATCTTTTCTAAAATCTGCTTTAATAAAGTACAACTCGTCATCAGAAAAAAGACCTATACTGTTATAAGTGGTTTTTTTATAAAGTGAATCCACTTGAAGCTCAATTTCTTTTTTGGAAACCAAATTCTTAATCAAGATTTTATTCCTAAAAATGAGCGACGCATAATTTAGATTAGTTGAGAGCACCAAATCCTTGTTAGCAAATGATTGCCCACTATCTACAGAATCCAAATCTATTCTGTCAAACAACTCAAAATTTGAATCAAAAAAACTAAAACCGTTTTTGTCCCTCTTAGAAATTACAACATCCTTATTAGTGTTTTGTGTGTAAAATTCAATTTTATTGCTATCCTTGAACTCCTTAATTAGTTTACGCACCTTGGTGTTTAGGTTATAACTATAAAGTCTGAGCTTAAAGGAATTTTTAAAACTCTCTTCCTCATATAATAAGATTGATACTGCATCATAAAAATGAGCAAATCTTGTTAATTGAATAAAGCGCCTATTCTTTATATTTTCATATTTCTCTTCTTGACTATACTTATTATTAAGATTAAACCTATTGGACCATTTATCTTCTGAATAATTATAGAGAACAAAGTATATATCAAACCCAATACCAAGATATCTTCCGTCTGGTGAAAACTCTATGTTGTAAATAGAATTATTATTTCTAGAAATGCCTAGTTCGCTTAGATTTATTGTTTTTAACAATGCCTTATTTTGACTGTCCCAAATTTTAATTTTACTCGAGCTTCTGGTTGCATAATACTTTCCAGTATGTGATTTTACGATCTGACTTATTTCATTGTTGTGGCCCTTATTGATTTTCACCTCTAATTTTTTTGAGCGTAGGCAAAATTTAAGACTACTAAAAATGGTAATACGTATTTAACTAATGTAAACTTCATACTATTTGAAAAAGGTCCAGCAAAAAATTAATCTTATAATTTCAACATCCAATCCCATTCCAGATTTTCGGCTCTGGATGTTGGGTTTTGATTACCGTTGGTTAATACTTTTACTTTATCAATAACATAATTTTTCAATTCTGAAACTGTCACTTCATTATCATTGTTTAAATCACAGCTACCTGATTTTAAGCCTTCTAATAGCGCGTATGTAAAGACACCGTTTTGCCATTGCTCACCTTCATAAGCAAATTCAACACCACTTGCAGAACTTATGACTGTTGCTCCCGTACCACGTCTCAAATCTGCAAACAGCAATTGCATGAGTTCAAAAGAATTTTTTAATCCAACGGTTTTTGTTTTTAATGAACTACCTTCAGAGCCGCGATTGGTAATTTTTACATTTTGATTAGTGTTGTTTGAGGCATATTCAACGTCATCCTTATCGATTTCTCCAGAATGACAAGCATCCATTAGTAATAGTTTTTTTCTAGCTTCAATGCCGTCTAGTAGTCCTTCTAACTCTTCATAAGGCAAACCATTTACCGATGGATTCTCAAAATCTATATCGTGGGTTGCCAAATAATAATCAAAGTTTTTATCTAACAAGCCATGACCAGCAAAAAACACGACTACTATATCATGTGGTTTACTTTTATTCAGTCGCTGTTTAAGATTAACAACGTTGTGTCTAGTAACATCTTCGTCAAGTAATTCTATAATCTCTACAGCTTTATAATTATCGTTTATAGATTTTGTATATGCACTTATATCTAATGCATCTTTTGCAGCATATTTTAAGTTGAAATTACTATTTGCATATTTCGAAACTCCGATTGATACTAAATACATGGTTGGCTTATCTTGTAAAATATCGCAGTTTACTTTGACTGTCTTTTTTAGGCTTTCGGATCCTTTTTCATTTGTCGCAGAAATTTGAATTTTATTGGATCCTTTAGTCAATTTCACTGATATGGTTTCTTGAATTTCTTTTTGATTTAAAGCCTTAACACTTTTACCTTTTGATCCAAAAACTGGAACATCGTTAACCCATACATTAATTCTGTCTAATTTGTAAATATTATCTTTTGCAGAAATCATTACATCTAAACTTCCTTTATCTATTGTTACGGGAATTTCATTTGTGATTTCAAGCTCTGGTAAGTTCAAATCACCAGAAATCTGTTGTTCATTGAACCCAATATTTTTAAGTCTTTTTAAATAAGCTTTGTAATACGCTTCTGCGAGTAAATTATCTTTTATTCCTAATTCAATTAAATTTTTGGCCACCAAATCTGGACGGTTGTAATACAGGTCAAATTGCTCAAAAGGATAAACATTTGAGTCTTTTTTAAATGCTACATTTTTGGTAGCACCTTTAGATGCGTAGTAGTATCCGTCATTATTAGCAATTACAAAATCACCACGACCTATAAAAGCAGTAGAATAAACCTTTTTATAATTATCATCAATATCGAAAACATTGATTTTATCATTTTCTCCTAAAACCAATAAAAATTGATTTTGAATATCTACAAATGAAATATCTCCTTTTACAGCGCTAAAACGTGTTTTGACTTTAAAACTCGGCAGGGACAGTACCTGTATTTCACCATTTTCGTAACCCAAAATTAATTCGGTATCACTAGGGTTAAATCTCCCAAACCTTAAATCATATCCGTCAATATATTTATCAAAAACAATTTTTTTAGATTTTAAGTCTTCTACTTTTAGATGAAAATCTTCCTGATAGGCATAGTACTTTTTATCAGAACTTACTCTATTCACTTTAGTATTTTTCTGAATATTAAAATTCTTGAAATCTGAACCAATATCTATATTTCGTTTTCTAGATAGTGTTTGAATAGCTTTTGTTTTAATATTATACTGAAATAGTTCAAAAGAGATGGTATTTTCATTTTCTTTGGTAATACCGGTGCCTTGTAAAATGAGGTTCTCAGAATCAATAATCTCTTCTGACGAGGTTGCTAGGTAATTAGAAATCTCAGCTGTATTAACTTCTGCTATCTTAATTCTATTTTCTAAGCTATAGATTTCGATACTACTGTTTGTTTTATTTTCAAACATTAATAATGAGCTGTCTTCAGACAGTTTTGTTGAACCAGCAATGTCATAATTAACAGCAGTATCAAATAGCGTATTGGTTTCTAAAGTAGTTAAGTCTATGTACTTGTAAATTGTTTTGTCCCTAAAATAGAATACATTTTCGGTTGCAGAAAATGCACCAAAATAAGGGTAATTGTTTCCTTTAAGCGGTATAGTTTTAAAGGACTTTAAGTCAAAAAGGAAAATTCCTTGCTTATTGTTATAAGCAATAAAATCTCCGTTTGGACTGATTTCACTTGTATAAATGTCATTGCTAAACCTATCCAACTCGTTAATGGTCTTTCCTGTTGCCCCATTCCAAACCTTTATGTTTCCCCAACTATCTGATGTTGCAAACAAGTCTTGATTTACATCGTAGTCTATTGCAGATATTAAATCTATGTGATTGGTTGATGGATAAAACACTTTTTTAGAACTTGTTTTTGTATCCTTTAAAGAAACTTCAGTATTAGTATCCATTGAAAGCCATTGGTTATTTGAGCCAAATTTGCTCAACTTACCAGTCTTATCATAAACCACACTTCTACTTTCAATATCGTAAACTATAGTCTTATTGTTATCAATAAATTCTACATAAGAAAAGTATTTACCATCATCACTAAAATCTAAGAGGTCGTTCCAATATTGATTATAGACTTCTTTCTTTTGACGTGGAATTGCCATAATTTGTTTGGTCTTAAAAGAGGTTGGTTCAATTTCAAAGAGCTTAATAAAATGACTTCCATAAGTGGCTATATACTTGTCGTCAGATGATATTTTTACGTTTAATACAAATCTGTCTTTTTCCGCACTTGGATTTACATTTAATTCACCTTGATAAAGGCCAGAGTTACTGTGTATAAATAAAGGGTAATGCCAACCGTGAATGTTGTGTAAAACCATGGAACTTCGTTTTGAAAACATTTCTATTCCATGTAGGCTTCTATTCTGTGTACTATAATCTAAATATTTCTTTAGTTTTGCAGTTATTGGGTCGTAATACTCAACGCCACGACCAGTGACTATTATTACAGATTTACCGTCTTTATCAAAAGTAAAATCATTTATAAGATTTTCTTTTGGAGAAAACTCACTAATTAAAAAACCTGTTAATACTTCACGGATTTTTATTTTGTCGCCGTCCATAGATGCAATTAATTTGCCATCAGGACTAAACTCTAAATGCCTAGATCCAGTAGTGTTGGAAGATTGAATAATAAGTTCTGGCCTAGAATTACTTAGCTCTTGATATAGCGTTGAATTATCAATTTCTACCCCCATATTACCTTGACCATTGGCAAAGATAATGGTGTTATTGTCAATACTGATTTGATTAACAGATGTAGAGTCTATTTGGTAACTCTCCAATAGGCTATTTTTTTCAATGTCCCAAAGACTAATGCTTCCTTCTACGGCGCTACTCATTAAATACTGTTTTGCAGGATCGGTATTAAGACCATGAATGAACCCAGTGTGTCCTTTGAAAACTATTTCGTTTTTAGGATTTATTTCAGAAACGTTTACTTTTAAGACTCTTCCAAGGCTTGCTAAAAACAAATCTTCACCGGAGATGTGAATACTGGTTATGGCATTACTTAGACCAATTGCCTTTTGCTTTGCAGGAGTCAGCGTAGAATTGTTTACAGACCATGTATAGTAATCCCCTATTTTTGTTCCTACTGCCAACCATTTGTCATTTATGTCAACACTTGTTGGTACATCATTATCAAACTTTATTTCATTCAATGTTGTGCCAGTAGATAAATCTCTGACCTGAACTGTTTCATCATCTTTGGATATGAAGGCAATTACATTGTTAGACTTAGATATGCATAAATGTTGTGGATATGTTTTACCAGATTTCAGCTCAATAATTTGTTCTTTATTGTTTATATCCCATACCGAAATACTCTGATTTCTTTTTGCAAAAGCCAATAAATTATTGTCTATATCGAAATTATTAACATAGGGTGCATTTAAGGTTTTTGATTCAACGCCACTACTTGTGTGAAAATCTAATTTATCCTCATTAAGAAGTATATAGTTCGTTAATCTGTCTTGAGGATTCAACGATTGACTGATTGTACTCTGGTTATAAATAGAACTGGCATAAATTGATGTCAGCAACTGTCCTTCAAAGTTGACTAATTCAATATGACTATCATAATTCATTATGAAGCCTAAACCATTAATAAACTTAAATGACTTAAAGTGTTTCTTAAAAGTGTATTTATATGGCCTACCTGATCTTGGTAATAAATTTACATCATAATAGGTACCATAAAATGCCAGGTCTTTATTCACATACTGTAAAGTATTTGGTAAAGAATAGCTACGAAACAGTTTATTGAATAGATTGGGTGGCGATGTTGTATTACCAAAAAAATCAAAATATTCGGTCGCAACGTAAGATCTATTTAAAGATCTTAAAGCAATTACTTCGTCTTGAGTAATAAGAAAATCATAAATCTTATCTCCAGCTTTTAATTGGGTAATCTCATTATAGTTTTTATATAAAACTACTGTGCCATTTGTAAGTTGCCCCAAAATGCTTCCATCATCAGAAACCTTTAAAACCTCGGTACCATAACCATCTTTTAATGCGCGTTCATGTGTGTTTCTCTCACCAGTAATTACATTTACAACTTGAATATTTAATGGTGCCAGAAAAACTAACTCACCAGAATTCTTATTGTAGGTAAAAGCACTAGTATATTGAGGTTTTTCATAGGAATCAATTAACTCATAATTATCTGAATTGAAAATATTTACACCATTTTCACATTCAATAATTATTAGTTTTCTATCATCATCAAATACTACTGTTACCGGTTTATCATTAGAGTTTTCTAAGCGCTTTATTTCATAACTCGAATACAAATCATAAATAATAGTTTCCGAGAGTGGTGCGATATTAATTGCTATTTGATTTTTCTTTAATGAAACATCAAATGACGTTATCGTTAAACCATCTTTTGGTGAGTAGTTGATATTTTGGTTTTGTCCAGAAACAAAGTAGATGTTTAGACTAAAGATTACGCACAGAATTAACTGAAAATTAAGGGACTTAAAAATTGTCTCAATAATATTATGAGAACAAACAAAACAGAATCGATTCATGGATAAAGGCAGAAAATTGGTTGTACTCTAAAAGTAAGTATTCTTTTAATAACAAACTAAATATGAAGACACTATCATTTTTTTAGGTGAAATAATCTTATCAACTAGAATTCAGCTTTATTGGTTTGAACCAAAAAATGATACTAAGGTTTATAAGAATCTCTAAATTTTATGAAAAAATGAAAATTTTAAAAATAGAATTCAAACAAAAAAGAAAATATAATCAGTTACCCTAATTTTTACACAACCCGTAAATGGCACACAACTCTTCTGCAATTGACTCTCTATCAAAATCTAGAGCTTTCAAATCTGAAATTAAAGTGTCATATTCCAATTTTCGTGCTTCGTAGGTATTTCGCGAAATGAACTCAAATGTGTAAAATGGACTGTTTTTAAGGTTGGGGAATTCTGTTGTAGACACAAACCATTCATAAGATGTGTTCCTAGAAAAAAATGTGTTATTTTCCGAAATAGTGAAAGAAGTACCTTCAACTCCAAACCTAAAGACTTCATTAGAATTGTTAGGTCTCAAAAAAATATAATACTGCGTAACATCATTCTTTTGTTCCCAACTAAAGGTCACTTTTGAACCTGCTACGGCACTACTATCAGTTGGAAAAACCATTAAACTTTCGCCTCTAAACACACCACCAATTATGGTTTCATTGTCTTCTTTTTGCAATAGCTCTCTCCAAATCAATTTTAGATATTTAGTCGTTAAACTGGCTTTGGACTTAAAGGTATGCTTGTCTAAAATTTTTGAAAAACTATAATCGCCAGCTTTGTCCAAATGGAACGCTTTTCCATCGGAGCTTACAGCAGTTACCGTTGCATTTTGCCCCATCATTAAAAATGAACCATTACTGATAAAGCTCCCTTTTTTAATAGTTTCTAAAGCCGACTTACTTTTTAGGTAGGCACTACCTTTAACCTTATAAACACACAAACTATCTTGTGCACCCAAATAGCATGACACTAAAATTGCTAGAGCTAGAGTAATTGACTTTTCCATCCAAACTTTTTATTGAGATAAACCACCAAATGCTCGTAATAATCTATCATTTCAATGCCCAAAAGGGCAAACAACAATATTGGTGTTACATCTAAGTACACATTTGATTGCATTAGCGCTAAAACTAAATACAACACCACTACAGAAAACAACAACTGTACCACCTTTTCTGTAATGTCAAAAACAAAACTGTTGCGCTTGTATATTGTAAACGAAACAAAAATCAACAAATAGGTACATAAAAAGGCAATAACATAAACGGCCCATTTTGGGACATTGTAAATCAACTTATTCTTGGTAAGCATATTCAAGATATTGGCATGAATAACAACACCAAACGCATCTGGAACCGCTCTACCAACCCACGCCTCGTTCATTGGTGTGAAGTGTTTATCTTCAATATCAAACTCCGTATTTCCATCGCCAAGGTATCCCATGATGACAAGTGCATCTTTAAACTGTGGTAAATTATCCGACTCCAAAATTTCTTCAATATCGTAATTAACAAAAGCACCTTTGTTTCCCATATAATTGATAGGAATTGGTTTAGAAAGCTCTTCCTCTATAAATTTTGTATCTATAGCGTTCGACATCTTAGCTATTTGAACTGCAAATGCATAATTAGAACTATTGTCATTAAGCTTGTAACCTTCAAATTTGCGGATTACCATATTCTGGCTTTCAAGATTTAGGTTAATGTAGCCTAAATTCTCATTCGGTGTTTTGAAAAAACTATGATTGGATACGATTGAATCATTATCATAATAATAGGCCTTTACCAAATTTGGTAATTTCAGTGCTTCTTTTAGCAAGGAGTCTTCAAAAAACATTTTTTCTTCTTTAAAGACGACGTCCAAACCGATAACCTTAGGATTTTGACCACTAATATTCTGTAATGCTTGGGCAATCTCAAAACGCCCTGCATGCTTTACATTTACAAGAATTATTTTCTGATTTACATCTTGCTTATTAAAACGTTCAGCATAATAAATATCAGTGAATTGAAAGTCTTTAAAGGCTTTTTCAAAAGGATTTAAAAAAGAAAGATTTATAAAAACCAAATACAACAACCAGCCAACGACAAACGTCATTAAAGTGCAGAGCAGTGCTTCTTTTTTAAGTCCTTTTAATTTCAAACTTTTACTGACTGATAATTTATGATTACAAATTAGTAAAATAAATTATACCACAACAAACACAATAGGTTAGATTGATAGATTGAAAAAACTTTTTAAACCGAATCAAACAGGATAGCTCCGCATCCATTGCGCTCCGCTTTGAAAATAATCCAAACAAAAAAACGCTCAAGCAAGCTTGACCTTCCTAAAATGAATCGAAAAGCAAGTAAATACCAAAACGGAGCAGGATTGCTTCGCATCCTTTGCGCTCCGTTTTGAAAATCAAAATCTCACTAAAACAAAAAAGCAAGCTATTTGTTTTAGCTTGCTTTTGATTTATTCGTGACCTCGACAGGATTCAAACCTGTAACCTTCTGAGCCGTAATCAGATGCGCTATTCAGTTGCGCCACGAGGCCTTTAAAAGTGGGTGCAAATATAGTACTTTTATAAATTAACTACCAAACTATTTATTTCGAAAATGTTATTGTTATTTTTGATATATGATCACTAAAGACCAACTACAATCTTTCGCCTACTATTTTGACGCCAAAACTATAGATAATATAAGTCGTACCGCTATATTAAAATCCTTTAGTAACAATGACATTATTATTGATATAGGTCAAAACTTAAACTTCGTTCCGTTACTTATAAAAGGAAATATTAAAGTACTACGCGAGGACAAAAATGGCGATGAACTTCTACTCTACGTTTTAGAAAGTGGTGATACATGCGCTATGTCTCTAACTTGTTGCATGGCAAAATCGGCTAGTAAAATACGTGCCATTGCAGATAATGATGTTGAAGTCATTATGATACCGATTACAGAAATGCGAAACTGGTTCCACACCAATGAAAGCTGGCGCAATTTTATATTGCAAAGCTACCAGATCCGTTTTGATGAAATGCTTGAAACTATAGATACCTTAGCCTTCATGAAAATGGACGAACGTCTTTTTAAATATTTGACCGATAAAGTAAAGCTCACAGCTTCAACTGAATTAAATATCACGCACCAAGACATTGCCGAAGATTTGCACACGTCAAGAGTGGTTATTTCCAGATTATTGAAACAACTGGAAAATGAATCCAAAATTAAATTAGGAAGAAACAAAATTGAGGTTTTGGAGTTTTGAAGCCCATTTAATTGGTACTAATTCTTTTATTCAACGTTTGGGAATTTTCACGTAATTTTGGTTAACAACCTTTAAAACCCAACCAATTATGTATCAGTATAAAGCAAAAATTATAAGCGTTTACGATGGCGATACCGTAACAGCTGTTGTAGATTTAGGCTTTTTAGTGTCTAAAGAAATGAAACTTCGCCTTTTTGGAATTGACACACCAGAACTTCGTGGCGAAGAACGACCTCAAGGTTTAATTGTGCGCGATATTTTAAGAGAACGCATACTCAATAAGGAAGTCATCATTAATTCCTACAAGGACAAACAAGGAAAATACGGACGCTACCTCGCCACAATACTTTTAGATGGTGAAGATATTAACCAATGGTTATTGGATAATGGTCACGCCAAGCCATATTCATAAACTGTCTAAATCAAGTAACTTTTGTAACATAAGTTGAAAATTTGAGGTTTATTTTTGTCTCAAATTTTATATAAATGGATGTTATTCTTCAACCTTGGCCATGGTATGTCTCTGGACCACTAATCGCTTTGGTCATGTACCTACTGCTCTATTTTGGAAAAACCTTTGGCATGTCTTCCAATCTCAGAACGCTTTGTGCTATTGGTGGTGCAGGAAAAAAAGCTAAGTTTTTTGATTTTGATTGGAAAGCATCACGGTGGAATTTGGTCGTAGTTGCTGGTGCCATTTTTGGTGGTTTTTTAGCTACTCAGTTTTTATCGGCACCAAACTTAATGGATTTGAGTACCCAAACCATTTCAGATTTAAATGCATTGGGCTTTAGTAATATCGGCGAACAATTATTACCACCCGAATTATTCAATTGGGAAAACGTGCTAACCCTAAAAGGACTTTCAATTTTAATTATTGGTGGTTTCCTGGTTGGCTTTGGCACACGCTATGCTGGTGGTTGCACGTCTGGTCATGCCATTACAGGTTTAAGCAGTTTGCAATGGCCATCGCTTATTGCCGTTATAGGTTTTTTTATTGGCGGTTTAGTTATGATTCATTTTATCTTTCCAATCCTTTTTTAAGTATGTCAAAGTATATTAAGTTTTTTTTGGTTGGCATTTTCTTTGGAATTGTCCTTGTTAAATCCGAAGCTGTATCGTGGTATCGCATTTTCGAAATGTTCAAATTTCAATCTTTTCACATGTATGGTATTATCGGAACTGCAGTAGCAACAGGAATTATTCTGCTTTTCGTTTCTAAAAAAATTCAATTTAAAACTTTGGAAAACAAAGCCATAAACGTTCCAAAAAAGGATAAAAGCTTTGTGAGATATATCATCGGTGGAAGTATTTTTGGCTTAGGTTGGGCGTTGTGTGGTGCATGCCCTGGACCAATGTATATTTTGGTTGGCACTGGCGTATTTTCAATGCTTATTGTTATTGCTTCAGCAATTCTGGGTACATTTGTTTACGGCATTATTCGAGATAAATTACCACATTAAATGGAAACCACAGAAATCATTGGCTACTTTGGAGCGCTAATTGTTGGCCTCGTTTTGGGACTTATTGGTGGTGGCGGTTCCATCTTAACCGTACCAATACTCGTCTATCTCTTAGGCTATAATCCAATTGTAGCTACTGCCTATTCGCTTTTTGTGGTTGGCAGTACGGCTTCAGTTGGTACCATAAGGAATATTCGAAAAAAACGTATCGATTTTAAGACTGCTATTGTATTTGCCATACCATCTATAATTACCATTTACATGGTGCGCAGATTGGTAATTCCCAATTTGCCCGATGTGCTTTTTACAATCAATACTTTCGAGTTTTCCAATGGTATTTTCATTATGTTACTATTCGCTTTTATTATGTTTTTAGCAGGTTGGTCCATGATAAAATCTAAACCCATTCCGCAGGAGACTGAGATAAAAACTTTAGATAAATCGCACTACTTTGCCATTTTTACACAAGCTACTGGCGTAGGTGTTTTGGCAGGTTTGGTTGGTGCTGGCGGTGGATTTTTAATTGTTCCTGCATTGGTGTTATTAGTAAAGTTACCCATTAAAAAAGCCATTAGCACATCGTTATTTATCATTGCTATTCAATCTTTGATAGGTTTTACAGGCGATATTAAAACACTGGATATCGATTGGAGTTTTTTATTGCGCTTTACAGGAATATCAATTATTGGCATTTTTATTGGACTTGCGATTGCAAAGAAATTAAGTGCAAAACGACTAAAAACAGGCTTTGGGTATTTTACAATCATCATGGCAATTGTCATATTATTTAAAGAACTGTTTTAACAAGCTTTGTGATAAAAGTCACATTTCAAAAACGGAAGTTTCATAACTTTGCATAAGAAAAGTTTAAACATGAAAATAGAACAATTATATACAGGATGTTTAGCGCAAGGCGCCTATTACATAGAATCTGAAGGTGAAGTTGCTATTATTGATCCATTGCGCGAAACACAGCAATATATTGACAAAGCAAAGGCTAATAATGCCAAAATAAAGTACATTTTAGAAACACACTTTCATGCCGATTTTGTCTCTGGCCATGTTGATTTGGCGAAAAAAACTGGGGCAACCATCGTTTTTGGTCCAGGTGCTAAAACCGAATACGATATCCATTCCGCCAAAGATGGCGAAGAATTACAACTTGGAAAACTCACCATTAAAGTATTGCATACGCCAGGTCATACGTTGGAATCCGTAACCTATTTATTAAAAGATGAAAACGGAAAAGACCATGCTATTTTTTCTGGCGACACTTTGTTTTTAGGTGATGTTGGCCGACCAGATTTAGCAATAAAATCCGACTTAACAAAGGAAGATTTAGCCGAAATGCTTTACGATTCGCTTCGTAATAAAATAATGCCTTTGGCAGATGATGTTATTGTATATCCAGCGCATGGCGCAGGTTCTGCTTGTGGTAAAAATTTAAGTAAAGAAACCGTTGGTGTTTTGGGCGAACAGAAACAGACCAACTACGCCTTACGTGCCGATATGACCAAAGCCGAATTTGTGAAAGAAGTGCTTGATGGCATTGCGCCACCACCACAATATTTTGCTAAAAATGCCATGATGAACAAAAATGGGTACGACCAGTTTGATACCATTTTAAAAACTAGTGATACACCATTAAGCCCTGAAGAATTTGAGGCTTTGGCGAATCACGAATCCGCATTGGTATTGGATGTTCGTCCGCAAGCAGATTTCATAAAAGGCCATATTCCAAACTCAATTTTTATTGGCTTAAATGGCGGTTTTGCACCATGGGTTGGCGCATTAATTACCGATATAAAACAACCCATAGTTTTAGTTGTTCCCGAAGGAAAATCGGCCGAAGCCGTTACACGTTTATCGCGTGTTGGTTACGACAATACGTTGGGCTATCTTGAAGGTGGCATTGAGGCTTGGAAAAACGCTGGAAAAGATATTGAAACTTTAGAATCCATTTCAGCTGAAGAATTTGAAACCCGAATGAACTCAGGCAATTTAAATGTGTTAGACGTTCGTAAAGATGGCGAATACCAAAGTAAGCATTTAGAAAATGCACAGCATTTTGCATTAGACTATATCAACGACAATATGAATCAAATTGAAAAGGACAAAACTTATCACGTACATTGTGCTGGTGGTTACCGTTCGGTTATTGCGATTTCTATTTTAAAAGCACGTGGTTTTGATAAACTGGTGGATATTGCTGGTGGTTTTGGTGCCATTAAAAAAACAGATTTACCAATGACGGATTTTGTGTGTCCATCAGAGCTTTAAAAAACAGACCTTGCAGGTTTATAACTGAGCAAAGCGAAGTAAAACCTTGCAGGTCTAAAAATCTAACTTTCTAATGATCTAAATAATTATGACAACAACACTACAAATACAAAACCTAAAGTGCCACGGATGTGCAAATACAATTGTAACACAACTGTCAAAACTTGTTGGTATTTCTAATGTAAAAGTCAATAACGAAAGTGATGAAGTTAGCTTTGATTATGAGTCAAACTCAGAATTTGATTCTGCCAAAGAAAAACTATCTAACTTAGGTTATCCGATAGTAGGAGATACAAACACACTTGGTAAAAAAGCAAAATCCTTTGTGAGTTGTGCTGTTGGTAGAATGACAAAGTAATTTTGAACCATGAACTATTTAGATTTTATAGAGAATACTTTTAATCAGCATCCAATTTCTAAATATTCAAAGTTAAAAATATTAAAATTCAATCCTTCTAAACGCCATCCAATTAGTGAAGGAATACAATTTGAATCAGATAATTTTGCAGGTGAAATTTTTTACTATTCAGGTGATAAAATGCAATATTGTGAAATGGAAATTTTATTTTATTCTGGAGAAAACAATTACATTGCAAAAGTCGTAGAGCAATCAGATAAATCTTTACTTAAAGAATCTATAACAGGATTTTTGAATGAAAGCATGATTAAATTAGAAGCCATAGCCTAATCTAAATTTAATTAAACAATCTCCGCACTTAAACCCGCTTGAAGTAGTTTAGAGCATCGCGGTTTTAAATCGTCATAAGGTCCGGTTTTTACGGTACATTTTCCTTTGTAATGCACAATAATTGAGCATTGCTCGGCTTGCTCTGGCGTGTGGTCGCAGGCATAAATAAGAGTTTCAATAACATGGTCAAAAGTGTTGACATCGTCATTAAACAACACAATTTCGTTTTGCTTAACTACGTCTTCTTCAATAAGTAACTCTACCGATTCTTTTTCTTTTGTGCTCATAAGCTTTTTGTGAATAAGGAGACACTTCGACTGCGCTCAGTGTGACAAAAAGATTTTTATTCCTACTAAATTATAAATTTTAACGATACCCAATCACCTTTTTGTATAGTATCCGTCAATTTTAACATGTGTTTGTTGCATTCGGCTTCAATTAACGGAATATCAGCTTGGTAAAACCCTGATAAAAATAGCATGCCATTTTGGTTTAAACATGTGGCGTATTGGTGCATATCTGCTAACAATATATTTCGGTTGATATTAGCAATGATAACATGATAAGTTTTGTTTTTTAAAAGCGAAACATCACCTTGGTAAACTTTGATTTTATTGCAATTGTTGCGTTCCACATTTTCTAAACTATTCAAATAGCACCAATGGTCAATGTCAATAGCATCGAGGTTTGAGGCGCCAACTTTTTCCGCCAAAATGGCTAAAACGCCAGTACCGCAACCCATATCTAAAACGGTTTTGTCTTTAAAATCGTTTTTTAAGATATGCTGAATCATCATGTGCGTGGTTTCATGATGTCCTGTGCCGAAACTCATTTTGGGCTCGATAATTACATCGAATTTTGTATCGGGTTTTTGGTGAAATGGTGCGCGTACGGTTACCAAATTATCGACGACAATTGGATTGAAGTTTTTTTCCCATTCGGCATTCCAGTTGGTGTGTTCTATTTCGTTAAAGGTGAAAGTGATTTCAAATTCTTCGGAATTTAGGATGTGAATGTTATCTAATATTGCAATGTTCCAATCTTGTTTTTGTATGTATGCCGTAACGCCAGTTTCGGTTTCTACAAAACTTTCAAAACCTGCGTAACCGAGTTCTGCTATGAGGATTTCGGTTGCTGGTTGTAATGGCTTTACTGTAAAGTTATAACCGATGTAGATTGGTGTTGACATTGTGAATTTATGATTGTCGATTTACGATTATTGATTATACTAAAACTACCATTGGTTTGCCCGCGTTAGCGATTGAAGTGGCATCCTTTTTATTATGGTGTTTGAAGGCAAATCAAGGCACCTAAATAAAAAGATACAACGGAAAGCGCGGTGCGCCGTAGCTTTAGCGAAGGCGTAAACGCCCAAATTAAAGTTTTAAAACGCGTTGACTATAGCGAAAAAATCTTCGGCCTTTAGCGATGCGCCACCAATGAGTCCGCCATCGACGTCAGGCTTGCTGAAAATTTCCTTGGCGTTGTTGGGCTTTACGCTTCCGCCATATAAAATAGACACGTTTTTTGCGGTTTGGTCGCCATATTTGTCTGTCAAAGTTTTACGGATAAAGGCGTGCATGTCTTGCGCTTGCTCTGGCGTGGCGGTTTCGCCAGTGCCAATGGCCCAAACGGGTTCGTATGCCAAAACGATGTGTTTAAAGGCATCTGCGCCGAGATGAAAGAGTGCGTTTTTAATCTGTGATTTTACGACAGTTTCTTCGTTGCCAGCTTTGCGGTCTGCCAATTCTTCGCCAAAACAGAAAATAACACGCATGTTGTGCGCAATGGCTGTATCGACTTTTTTTGCGAGACTTTCGTCGGTTTCGTTAAAGTAAGCGCGACGCTCGCTATGCCCTAAAATTACGGTTTTGATGCCGACGCTTTGTAGCATGCCTGCGCTGACTTCGCCCGTGTAGGCGCCATCTTCGGCAAAGTGCATATTTTGTGCCACGACTTCGATATTGTCTTGGCGCAAGCCTTGGAAAGCTGAAAATAAATTGGTAAAACTTGGTGCTATCATAACCTCGGCGTCTGAGGTTATGGTATGCTGTTTAAGCTCGGTTATTAAGGTTTGCGTTTGCGATAAACCGTTGTTCATTTTCCAATTACCGGCAACGATATGTTTTCTCATAATAGATGTGTGTTGTATTCTAAATATATTTTGAATTACAAAAGTAAGGTTTTGATGAGGAATTATAGTTGACAAATATCATCTAATAATTACGTTAGTTTTACTCTTGGGTCAAGCCAAGCGTAAATTAAATCGACGAGAATATTTATGATGATAAAACTTGTGGCAATGACCAAAACAGCACCCATAATTACGGGTAAATCTAAGGTGTTTAGTGCATTGACGATTTCTTTTCCGAGACCATTCCATCCAAAAATATATTCAACAAAAACTGCACCAGCCAACAAAGAGGCAAACCAACCCGAAATTGCCGTTACCACTGGATTTAAAGCATTTTTAATAGCGTGATTTTTAATGACTTGAAATTCGCTTAAGCCTTTAGCTCTTGCAGTTCTGATGTACTCTTGGTTCATAATCTCCAACAATGAATTACGCATGAGTTGAATAATGACCGCTAATGGTCTAATGCCCAAAACGATTGCTGGCGATATGAGATTTTTCCATTTGATGTTTACGGTTTCACCAAAATCATCAAGCTCGTAAAGGCTTCCTGTCATTTCAAGATTTGTATACTTATGCAATACAAAACCAAATAACCATGCAAACAAAATGGCACTAAAAAACGATGGCACGCTCATGCCCAAAGTACTGAAAATTTGAATGGTTTTATCAATCCACGTATCCTTTTTTAAGGCGGAAATAACACCAAAAACTAAGCCCAAAATAATGGCTATGACTATTGCCGAAACTGCCAAAACAAAGGTATTTGGCAATGTTTCTCCAATAACCTGACTTACTTTTTTGCCTTGCTTGGCAAAGGATTCGCGCAGGTACGGCCATTTTAAAACTGTGGTTACATTGCCTATTGTAACTAATTTTAGCGCTGAATATTTATTGTCCTTTAAATAGGTGTAGTCTTTGGATTTTGTGGAATGAAATGAGATTGGCGATAAATCGTTTAGGTAATACAAATATTGTGTGCCAATGGGTTTATCGAAGCCGTATTTTTGTTTAACGATTTCTACCTGTTCAGCAGTTTGGCTTTGGCCTAACATCATTTTGGCAGGATCGCCTGGCAAGACTGTAAACAATAGAAATATAACGGTTACTACTCCAAGTAATGTGAGTAATGCGTAAAAGAGTTTATTTAGGAGATAGTTGAACAGATTGTTAGATGATTAGGTTTTTAGACTGTCGGATAGGATAGTTAGATAAATAGATTTTTAGTTTCGTTTCAATTCGTTTTCTAATTTTTTAACTTCATCTAAAGTATAAAATTTGAATACGTAATTCTCACCCAACATACTTTCGGCTGATTCTTGAACTGTATTAGGAAAACCAACATCTTGCCTTAATTCATTTACCTTTTCTGGATTTTCAATTGGCCAAATTATATCTATCGGTGTTTCAGTATTCATTCCTAAAGTTCTGCCTTGTGTGCCATATATTTGAGGTTTCCCTTGATACATTAACAATCTATCTTCCATCATGGCTACAGCACTCATTGAGATGTCTCCTTTTTTGCCAGCTTCCTTGATTAAAGGAAAGTATTGTTCATTTTTTTCTTTATTTGAGTGCTGAATTACATACCATACGGCTTCATTTGATGGTTCGCCAACCATTGTCTTGCTCGGATACCCATATTCCTTTATTATTTTTTCAACTTTTATAAGATTTAAAGAATCGACTTCATGCCAAAGTTGCATGTATCCAGAATCGTTATCTTTAATTGGTAAACCTAAACCTGTTGCAATAGCATCTTTTTCTTCTTTTGTTTTTGCTACAAAAATCTGCCTAACGCCTTGATCTGTTTTTAAAATTTCGTCTAATTCATTCTTTAAATCTAGATTTAATTCCATATTTGCATTTGGTAAAATTTCTAAATTAATATCCTCAATATCGTTCCAATGGGCTTTGTTAATAACAGTTCCTTTTTCTAAAATTACAATTCCAGGATTGGCGCGTACAACGGTTTTTACCACTTTTTCGTCACATAGATAAATATCAAAATTGAGGTTGTATTCTGTTTTTAATTGTTGCTTGGCATCTTCGCCTGAGGCTGATAATCCTATAACTGTATATCCTTTTTTGATGGCATCATCTGAAAACGTTTTGAGCTTTGCCAAGCCATCAGGTTCGGCAGATAGTACATTGTACATGGCAATAATGACCAGATTTTCTTTTTCAAGAAAATAAGTCGTGAAATCTTCATCAGTAGACTCAATCGTGAAATCTTGAATTGGTGGAATGTAACCTGGGTCTATTTCTTTTGTTGTGACATCAACATATTCGCCACCTTCAACAGTTGGATAGGTACCATTGGTTACAAATTCTTTTTCTTCGCCATTGACCTTAAATTTCCATATGTATTCCACAACAGGTTTTGGTGCATCATCTGGTACTAACATTTGCTGTTGTATGTTTTTCCCAATGGCATAAGCTCTAAAATCTTTCGCCGGCAAATGCATTAACACATGATAGCCAAACCATAACGACAGTAAAAAGCTTAACAGTGCAATTGTTGTTGTTGGCAGTTTTGCAAACAAAGGTTTAATGTGCTTAATTCCGAAGAACAGAATTAAAATAAAGACTAAAAGCACTACGTCTTTGGTAAAACTTTCCCAAGGTGTTAGTTTTAAGGCATCGCCAAAGCAACCGCAATCTTTTACCTTATCGAAATACGCCGAATAAAACGTGAGAAAGGTGAAAAACACTATCATGCCCAGTAAACTCCAAACCGTGAATTTGGGTTTGTAGCCAATAAGTAGAAACACACCTAGCACAACTTCTAATACTACGACAAACACCGAAATGATTAAGGCATAAGGTTCTAAAAACGGAATGTTTAAAACGTCCGTGCTGAAATATTCTTGGAGTTTATAGGAAAACCCCAATGGGTCGTTTAGTTTAATTAATCCTGAAATGATGAATAAAACGCCGACAAAAATTCGGCTAATGTGTACGATGTATTTCATGTTTTTTTATTTCACTCCGTACTTGTTACGGAATCTTTTTAAAATTAACAAGGTTTCGACTGCGCTCAACCTGACAATGATATATTTCTATTTAACATTTAGGTGAATCAAAGCAAAAACTGCATAATTAATCATGTCTTGATAATTAGCATCAATGCCTTCGCTTACCAAAGTTTTGCCAGCATTATCTTCAATTTGTTTTACGCGCAGTAGTTTCTGCAAAATCAAATCGGTTAAACTGCTTACGCGCATATCGCGCCAAGCTTCGCCATAATCATGGTTTTTATCAAGCATGAGTTGCTTGGTTAGTGCAATTTTCTCGTCGTAAAGCAAAATAGCTTCATCCGTTTGCAAATCGGGTTGTTCCACAACTCCTTTATCAATTTGAATCAACGCCATAATGCAGTAATTGATAATCCCAATGAATTCGCTTGTTTCATCTTCATCAATTTTATGTTCGGTATTTTGTTGCAAACCACGAATGCGTTGCGCTTTAATAAAAATTTGGTCGGTTAATGACGGTAAACGTAAAATACGCCATGCGCTACCATAATCGCTCATTTTTTTAATAAAAAGACTCCGACATTTTTCTATAACAGCATCGTATTGTTTTGAGGTATTTTGCATCTGTTTTCAGCTAATTTTTGCGTAAATTTCGCCTAAATAGTTTAAAGTTCAAAAGTTTAAAGTTAGAAGTTATACATGACCATAAATTGCAAAGGCCAACTCATTGATTTAAGCACGCCAAAAGTGATGGGGATTTTGAATGTAACACCAGATTCGTTTTACGATGGTGGCAGTTATAAGGACGAATCTGCGATTTTAAATCAGGTTGAAACCATGCTAAATGATGGTACAACTTTTATAGATATTGGTGGTTACAGCTCGCGTCCCGGCGCTGATTTTGTTTCGGAAGACCAAGAATTAAATCGGGTTTTGCCAATAGTAGAATTGGTATTAAAACACTTTCCAGAAACTTTAATTTCTATAGATACCTTTAGAAGTGAAATTGCCAAACAAAGCATTGAAGCTGGCGCAAGTTTAGTTAACGATATTTCAGCAGGGAAATTGGACACCAAAATGATAGAAACTGTTGGTAAACTTGGTGTACCATACATTATGATGCATATGCGTGGCAATCCAAAAACCATGCAGGCACAAACTAATTATGAGGATTTAGTTAAAGAGATTTTGAGCTATTTTGGTGAACGCATTGCTGAAGTGCATAAGCATAAAATGAATGATATTATTATTGATCCGGGTTTTGGATTTGCCAAAACCTTGGAACAAAACTTTGAGTTGTTGCGCAAAATGGAACTCCTAAAAATTACAGATAAACCTATTTTAGCTGGCGTTTCCCGAAAATCAATGATTTATAAAACTTTAAATTCTGATGCTAAAAATGCTTTAAACGGAACAACAGCTTTAAATATGATAGCTTTGCTAAACGGTGCAAGCATACTTAGGGTTCATGATGTTAAAGAAGCAATGGAATGTGTTACTTTGTTTAACCGACTAAACCAAAATTAAATGCGCTATTTATTTATTATTGTCTTTGTTTTTCTTTTGAATTGTGGCGAAAAAAAATCTGTACAACTGCCAGAAATTACAGATGCAAAAATTACCGAGGTTTTAGATGTGTCGCCAGCCTATATTTTTTATGACGAAACCCAACCCGATTCTACGGAATTTAACAGAAAAAACTTAATAAGCACAACCAACTGGTTAGTGAATGTTGATAAACGATTGACTTTAAAGCAAATGTGGCCTCATTTGCAATATCTACAAAACAAGCGACATAAAGCATCCATGCATAAAAATGAAAATGCTAAAAATTATTTTACCTGCAACGATAAAAGTATTGGGAATTTGGGGTTTTTGGAGTTTACGGATGTGAACTATAAGGTTAAAAATCCAGATTTCATAAACTTTGTAAAAGAGAATTCAAAAGATTTTTCATTAATTTATTTCAGCAAAAACAAGACAATTTCAGTGTCAAATTTAAATTCGGATTTTAAAACTTATGTTGCCGAATATGATTCTTTTTCAGGTTTAAAAACAAATATTAAAGACATGAAATACAAAAATATAATCTTACTTTTTGAAGACTTTATTAGTTTTCAAGAGTATGTCACCATTAAATCCGAATTATTAAAATTGACTTCATCAAGTATTTCAATAAACGTAAACGAATTCATTTATTAACATAATTGCTTAAATTAGCATATCAACCCAAAAAACCTCTAACCTTTTGAACGACTTGCAACTTTGGGACTTTAGGCTAATTGACTTTGTAGACGTTTTTTTGGTCGCAATTCTTTTGTTCTACATATACAAGTTAGTAAAAGGCACTGTAGCCATTAATATTTTTATTGGTATTCTGGTCATTTATATAGTTTGGCTGGTTACCGATTATCTCAACATGCACCTACTCTACCGTATTGTGGATGGATTTATGAAAGTAGGTATCATTGCCTTAATTGTGGTCTTTCAACCAGAGATACGCAAATTTTTACTAATGGTAGGCTCAACTAATTTAGGCGGCAAAAAACGTATTTTCAAAAACTTTAAATTTTTAAATAGCGATACCGAAACTACTGTTGATGTAGTCGCTATTGTAAATGCTTGTGAAAAAATGAGCAGTACCAAAACTGGAGCTCTGATAGTTTTAGAACGCAACAACAGCTTGGATTTTTTGACCAATACTGGAGATGAAATGAACATAACGGTATCGCAACCCATTATTGAAAGTATTTTTTTTAAAAACAGTCCGTTACACGACGGCGCAATAATTATTGACAATAACGTGGTAAAGGCCACACGTGTTATTTTACCGGTAAATAATGATAAAGTTATTCCAAAGCGTTTTGGGTTAAGACATCGTGCCGCCATTGGTATAACCGAAAAAACCGATGCGCTTGCGCTAACCGTCAGTGAGGAGACAGGTAAAATTTCCTATATTGTTAATGGCGAGTTTGTAATGTACCAAACAACCCAAGAGCTCATAGATAAAATCAAAAAAGATCTTATTTAATGGTTATTTGTAAAAACTGTAATACCAAATTTGAAGATTATCATAATTACTGCCCGCATTGTGGCGCTAAACATATACGCAACAGGTTAAAACCATCAGTGCTTGTACAACAAATCAATGAGCAGTTTATTTCCATTGACAATAAGTTTTTACAAACATTCTTAAACTTATTCAAAAAACCTGAGGACGTTATTAACGGCTATATAGCTGGTACGCGCAGAAAATACATTGATGTGTTACAATATATTGCCATTGCACTAACGCTTGTTGGTATTCAAGTGTTTTTGATGAATACGTTTTTTAAGGAAGAACTGGAATCTTCCTTTAAACTTTTGGAATCGTTAGATGGCAATTTGCAAACCGCTGAAAACGCAAAAAACAATCCTTTTAAGTTTGAAGTAGAGAGCTTTCAACAAGTTAATCAATATCAAAGTGTTATTTATATCATTACCATACCATTTTATGCATTGGCGTCATGGGTAGCCAATTTTATCATTCGCCCAAAATGGGCATTTAATTTTACGGAACACTTAGTAGTTAATATCTATTACTACGGACAAGTCATCATAATTACTGCATTACTGAGCATACTTTTTCTCTGCTTTGGTTTGAATTATCTGTTGATCTCTGGATTGGTTTCACTATTGGTATTTGCCTATCATTTTTATACCTTAAAACGTGTTTTTGCTCTAGACATCTGGAATGCCATTGCTTTTTATATGTTGATTATGGTAGGTTTTTTTATGTTAGGTATCGTAATTTCAATTTTAGCATACGGTATTGGATATTTTGCTGGTCATTTTTTTTAAAACTAAACGTACATGAGTATGAATTGTAAAAATTGCGGTTTAACACTTGTAGAACGTAGTGATTATTGCCATGCTTGTGGCGCTAAAGTCATTAGAAACCGACTGACTTTCAGAAATTTATTTGAGCATATTAGTGAAACATTTTTCAACTATGACAATAAGTTACTGAGAACGTTTCTGGATCTTTTCAAAAAGCCCGATGAAGTTATTGGCGGTTATATTTCGGGTATTCGAAGACGTTATGTTAACCCTATTAGTTACTTAGGTATTGCCCTTACACTCTCTGGAGTGACATTTTTCATAATGAAAAAAGTAAATTTTCAGATGGATTTTGATGTATTTAATCAAGGTATAGATGAAAATGTCAAGGGAAAAATAGCTAACTTTTCATCAGAGTTTTCATCATTTATATTTTTATCATACATACCAATGTTTGTCATTTCTAGTTGGTTAATATTGAAACAACAAAACTATAATTTTACCGAACGCATCGTTGCATTTACCTATGCAATGGCACAGTTTAGTCTTTCATCATTTATACCTTCGATACTTATTCTATTGTTCATACCAAGCTTATATCTGACTTTTTCATTTATCTTCTTATTTCTACTGGGTGTGTTTATAACTTGGGTTTTATACAGATTGAGCAAACTTAGAGGCATTGAATTTATTGCGCAATTGATGATCTTTTTCTGTATTCTGGGTATAATTTATATGATATATTCCGTTGGCCTATTTGCTTTTGGATTGCTTTCTGGTGATTACAGCCTTCAAGATTTTGTGCCAAAGAGATAGATCAGACAGCTTCAGCCTTTAAAAACTGAACTTCATATAAATTTCTGTAATAGCCGTTTTCTTTTTTAAGAAGTGACTGGTGCGTTCCCATTTCAACAATTTGGCCACTATCCATAACAATAATCTTGTCTGCTTGTTGCACTGTTGCCAAACGGTGCGCAATTATAATTGAAGTTCTTCCACTTGTAATTTTATCTGTTGCCTTTTGGATTAACTGCTCCGAATGTGCATCAACAGATGATGTGGCTTCATCAAGTATAAGAATACTCGGGTTGGTCATATAAGCCCTTAAAAACGAAATCAATTGCCGTTGGCCAGACGATAACATAACGCCACGCTCTTTTACATTATAGTGATAACCACCTGGCAAGCTTGAAATAAAATCATGTATTCCAATAGCTTTTGAGGCTTCAATAACATCTTCCTCAGTAACGTAAGGATTGTTGAGCGTTATGTTGTTCAAAATAGTATCTGCAAACAAAAATACATCTTGAAGCACTACGGCTATTTGGTTTCTGAGCGATTCTAAAGTAAAGGTTTGAATATTCTTTCCATCTATCTCAATAGCACCAGAGTCAATATCGTAAAACCTATTCAACAAATTAATAATGGTTGATTTTCCAGCTCCTGTGGCACCAACAATGGCTACAGTTTCGCCTGACTTAATTTTAACACTAACGCCTTTAAGTACTTCTTCGTCTTTTATATAAGAAAACCTAACATCCTTGAGTTGTATTTCACCTTTAAAATGTTGTGCAATAGCAGTTCCGTTATCTGCAATCTGAGAATCCGTATCCAGCACTTTAAATACCCGATCCGCAGCAACCATGCCCATTTGCAGGGTATTAAACTTATTGGCTATTTGATTTAACGGTCTAAACAACATAGGAATAAACATGACAAAAGCCATCAGCTCTCCAACAGAAGCCGTGCCTCCAGATATAATACTAACACCACCAACCCAGATAATAACGCCCATGGTTAAGGATGATAAAAACTCAGCAATCGGAAAAAATATAGAATTGTACCACACCGTTTTTAGCCAACCTTTTTTATGGCGTTCGTTAATACGAACAAAGTTTTTGTACTCAGTATCTTCACGCGTAAAAAGCTGTAAAATTTTCATTCCTGTAACCCGTTCCTGAACAAATGAATTGAGGTTAGAAACCTCAGTACGTACATCTTCAAAAGCACGCTTCATATATTTTTGAAAAATCTTAGTAGCAAAAACCACTATAGGCAAGGTTACAAAAACAATTAAACTGAGTTTCAAATTCATGGCTAACATGAATCCTGCAACGACTGCCATTTTTAGGATATCGCTAAAAATCATAAACAGCCCTTGACCGAATATATCCGCAATGCGTTCCATATCGGTGACAGCTCGGGTTATCAAAACGCCCACTGAAGATTTATCATAGTAGGTCATTTTAAATTTAAGCATATGCCTAAATAATTTTACACGGATATCCTTAACTACCGATTGCCCTAACCAACTGGCATAATAAATAAACAGCAATTGGCATATGACCTCTAACACCAAGAGACCGAGCATAATTAGGATGTAAAATAAAAACCCATCAAAATCACGCGGTGCTACTTGTGTATCTACAGCAGTTTGCAATACTTTAGGACGCATTGCTCCAAACAAAGCCAAACCAACAACACAAACAATAGATAATATGAATATGGAACGGTACGGCTTTATATAGTTTAGCAGTCGCTTAAAGAGTGTTAGATCGAATATTTTCTTTGCCTTATCTGCCATTAATTTTAATTGGATTGTAATTTAGGGGTTTCAAATTTAATATGCTCTGGATATTGTACCTCGTTTAAAAACAGTCCATGTGCAGGTACCGAAAAACCGGCTCTACTTCTATCTTTGGATTTAATAATGTCGCACAAATCTGTCAACGTTGTTTTTCCTAATCCAATATTAATCAACGTTCCAACAATAGCCCTAACCATATTGCGTAAAAACCGATCTGCAGAAATTGTAAACACCAACAACTCGTTTATATTTTCCCATTTTGCGTAAGTAATAGTGCAATTGTAGGTTTTAACATCGGTATTTGATTTTGAAAAACACTGAAAATCTTTGTACTCCGTAAGGATTTTACAGGCTTCGTTCATTTTTTCAACATCTAGTTCTTGCGATATATAGTAAGCAGAATTGAAGCAGAAAACATTCTTCTTGGTCGTTACGTTGTAGTTGTATGTTCGCTTTAAAGCATCAAATCTTGCATGGGCATCATCCACTACCCTGAATATATCTATAATTGCTATGTCTTTTGGTAAAAATGAATTCAACTTGTAAACCAGGTCTTTTTCATTGATTTTTGAATCAAAATCAAAATGAGCAAACATTTGCGAGGCATGCACGCCTGTATCGGTTCTGCCAGCACCTGTTATTCCTATTGGTGCATTTAACAATGTTGAAAGTGCTTTTTCAATTGTTTCTTGAACCGTTATTGCATTAGGTTGAATTTGCCAACCGTGATATGCTTTGCCATTATATGCCAACTCCAGAAAATATCTCAACTGAAACTTCTACTTTTGTGATTAGCACACAAAGATAATTCATTTTCTTCCTAAAGAAATACTAAATAAAACAATGGCTTTCATTACAATTCCAATAGCAATACAACATAAATTATGACGCGAATACTTTTGCTATCCGATACGCATGGTCATATTGATGATACCATTTTAAAATATGTAAAGGACGCCGATGAAGTTTGGCATGCTGGAGATATTGGTCATAGGCGTGTTACCGACACGATTAAAGCCTTAAAGCCATTACGTGCGGTTTATGGTAATATTGATGATGCTACTATGAGATCGGAATTTTCCGAACATCTTAGGTTTCATTGTGAAGATATCGATGTCTGGATAACTCATATTGGTGGCTATCCACCACGATACAACAACCGGGTTATAGCAGAAATCAAAAGCAATCCACCCAAACTGTTTATTTGTGGCCACTCGCACATTCTAAAAGTTATGCCAGATAAAAAATTGAATCTGCTCCACATGAATCCTGGAGCTATTGGCAAACATGGATTTCATAAAGTAAGAACAATGCTTAGATTTACTATTCACGGAAAAAAAATTGAGAATCTTGAAGTCATTGAACTAAAACGATAGCATAAAGCACTAACCTTTATCTGCCAACAAGGTTTCCATATATTTTTTTGTGTCCGCATTGTAAATACCTGTAATGTTTAAATTTTGATTAGTAGCTTGCAACTGCTTTATGGCTGATTCCGTTTTTGGACCGAAAATACCATCTGAAGTACCAGGACTGAAACCTAATATTTTTAGTGCATTTTGAATAGCTATGACATGAGTACCTGTTTCACCTTTTCGGATTGGGCTATCTGGCAATACTATACTGTTGCTATTGGTAGGGCGTCTAAAGCCTAGCAAACGCTCAGCAGGATAAGCCGAAATAGACACAGCGTCTCCTTGATTGCCACCTAAAACATAAATCCGCGAATGATCTTTAGAATATCCCATATAAATACCAACATGGCCAAATGCAGAATGTATGCTTTCCCTCCAAAACACAACAACATCTCCTGGTTCTGGGCTATTGGTTTCAAAACCTACGGTTAGCCATGATCTTGCAGCGGCAGAATTAGAATTATTAAGCCCAGCCTGCAAGGCTACCCAATTCATAAACGTACTGCACCAAGGTGTTTCATCATCTGTAATCCAAGGAAAATTAGAATCTTGAGCATATTGCACTATTCGTGCATTGTGTTCAAGTCCTTTTATTTCCTTTATTCCAAATTCGTTGATAGCAACTTCCAGTAAATTTTTCATGACTTTTTATTTTTTGGTTAGAGTATCAAAATTAGAAGTAAGCTTTGGGGTTAAAAAGAGTCAATAACCTGTAAATCAAGGGTGAAAACACTTAAAATAAAAAACCCGAAGTTTTAACTCCGGGCTTTTCGCACTAATACTACTAAGATTTAGGCTCAACGTAAACGATCAACAGATTTTACAAGGTCTTCATCCTTTTTAATGGCCTTATTGGCTAAGGCTAAAAACACGATAGAAAAAATAGGAAGAAGCACCCCAATACCCTTCTTAGAAAAATCGATTTCTCCAGGTAAGTTTGATGATTCGTAAACAAGAACTCCTAGTAAAATAAAGTTCAATATTATATTCAGTCGTCCCAAAATAAACTGAGACTTTCTATTTTTAAACCTAAATATGGCGATTAAAGCCAATAGCGCAACACCCAAAAACAGACCAAAAACCAATGGAACGTCAATGGCATACACAATGGAATTGGCTTCACCAAGCCAAAGATGAAATACAAAAATTAAACCTGCAGATATAATTGCAGTAAGTATTAAATATAATGTTTGTATGCGCTGAATCATTACAGATTTTCAAAATGAATTACAAAATTAGCAGTTATTTTTAAAAGATATCTCAAATTTTAAATAAAAATTGTATTATTGCAATAGTAATATATAAGTCAAGTATTTATAGATTGCTTCTTCCGATTGAAATTCTCATTTTCTTTTTAATTATTTCATAAGAAAATTTTAATTAATCACTATCAAAATTATAATTCCATATACATATACCAATGTTTGAAATTTCACAGTTAAAAGCAAAAAAACTGCCTGAATTACAGGAAATTGCAAAACAACTAAAAGTACCCAAATATCGAAGTTTAAAAAAATTAGATCTGGTTTATCAAATACTGGATTACCAAGCTTCAAATCCTGCTGCAGTGAAAGCCTTTAAGGCACAGGATACTTCAACTACCCCTGAAAACGATAATAAAAGCAATCAGCAACGTCAAAAACGTACTAGAACACAAAAACCCCATGAATCTCAAAAGAGTGAGTCAAAAGAAAATAATGACAAAACTAATAATGGTGGTAAAGAAAATGTCTCTAAGCAAAATAGACCGACAGAAGACGGCGCTAAAAACAAAACCAATAGTTCAGACAACCGTCAGCAACGCCAGAAAAATAATCACAGAAACAACAACCACAATAACAACTCAAAAAACAACGGCAACAAAGATACCCGTAACAGGTATAGAGAGCCAGATTTTGAATTTGATGCTATTATAGAAAGTGAAGGTGTCTTGGATATTATGCAAGATGGCTATGGATTTTTAAGGTCATCTGATTACAACTACCTGACTTCACCCGATGATATTTACGTTTCACAATCCCAAATACGTTTGTTTGGGCTTAAAACTGGAGATACCGTTTTAGGTCATGTAAGGCCACCTAAAGAAGGTGAAAAATATTTTCCTCTTATCAAAGTAAGTAAAATCAATGGATTGAGTCCACAAGTTGTTAGAGACAGAGTAGCGTTTGAACATTTGACACCACTTTTTCCTCAGGAAAAATTCAATATTGCCGAAAGACAAAGTACCATTTCTACTAGAATAATGGATTTATTCTCACCCATTGGAAAAGGACAACGTGGCATGATTGTTTCGCAACCAAAAACAGGTAAAACCATGCTTTTAAAGGATGTTGCCAATGCTATCGCTGCCAATCATCCTGAAGTTTATCAAATGATACTTTTAATTGACGAACGTCCTGAAGAAGTTACCGATATGCAACGTAATGTTCGTGGTGAAGTTATCGCTTCTACTTTTGACAAGGAAGCGCATGAACACGTTAAAATTGCCAATATTGTTTTGGAAAAGGCGAAGCGTTTGGTAGAATGTGGCCATGATGTTGTTATTTTGCTAGATTCTATAACACGATTGGCAAGAGCCTATAATACGGTACAACCGGCATCTGGAAAAATACTTTCTGGTGGTGTGGACGCCAATGCATTACACAAGCCTAAACGTTTCTTTGGTGCGGCACGTAAAATTGAAAATGGTGGTTCCTTGACTATCATTGCTACTGCTTTAACAGAAACCGGTTCAAAAATGGACGAAGTTATTTTTGAAGAATTTAAAGGAACAGGAAATATGGAGTTGCAATTAGACCGTAAAATTGCCAACAGACGTATATTCCCTGCAATTGACCTGACCTCTTCAAGCACAAGACGTGACGACTTGTTATTGGACGATGCTACTATTCAACGTATGTGGATTATGCGAAAGTATTTAGCAGACATGAATCCTGTTGAGGCGATGGAATTCATCCAAGACAGATTTAAACAAACCCGTAACAACGAGGAGTTTTTGATTTCCATGAACGGGTAATTATTATTATTTATAAAATATACGAATTAGCCTCGCAAATGCGAGGCTAATTGTTTTCAAAATCATTAAAGTCCTTCCCATTGGGAAGGATTTAGGATGGGCTTTAACGTTTTAAGGCAAAGTGCGAGCTCAAGGTTTTGGTTTCGCCAGTTAGCTCTTCAACATACTCTAAGGTAAACCAATAGTCCGTACTTGGCATTGCGTTGCCATTATATGTTCCGTCCCAACCGCGACTTGTAGGGCTTAATTGTTTTAGTAGCTTACCATAGCGGTCAAAAATGTAAATGGTAGCTGTTGGTTGTGTAAATATACCTTTAATGTTCCATGTGTCATTATTCCCATCTCCATTAGGTGTAAAAAACTTTGGGTAATCAATGACAACTATATCACGAGTTATTAAGCCGCATCCATTTACATCACGTACTGCAACGGTATGCGTACCGCCTGTAACATTATCAAACTCACCAAATAATTCCCACGGACCATCATCTAAACTGTACTCATAAGTTCCTCTACCCGTTGCGACAGCCACAATCATATTATTGCCCGTAAAGGATTGAGATGTGACGGTGACGTCAAAATTATCAGGTATACCACTTTCAATGACCACAGTAGTGAATGTGTCAGCACAAGCAGTTACGGTAGATGTACTCACATCAGTAACCACAACCGAGTAAGTACCGCCTCCATGAGGTGTTGGATCTATAGTAGAAAAAGTTTCGCCTGTTAATTCCGTACCATCTAAGCTCCACTGGAACGTGTATTCTGGGCTTGATAGTCCCGTATCAATAATCGGAGGTAAATCTACAACAATTGCATCATTACTCGTTAAGCATAATGTATATTCTGGTTCCAAATTTACAATTGGAAGAAGATTAACTTGTAGGGTGACTTCAGCAATTTCAAAACAGCCTTGCGGATTCAATACATTACTAACTCTTGCATAAATTACTTGAGTTGGTATTTCAACGTTTTCATACAATAATGGTAATGTATTGATATTACCAGCTAAGGCGTCATCAAAATCAGCATAAAAATCCACACTGAAATCTGCTAAGGTTTGATCTGGTCCTAAAATCAATGGAATTTGAGAATCTAGATCAAACTGAGTAGAGCCATCATTATCATTTACAACATCACACTCTTCATAAACCACATTAGTAGCATCGGCACCCTCTTGTACTTCAATATTAAAGGATTGACCTGTAGCACGACAACCTGTTGTTCTGTTGGTAATAACCACAAAAATTGGCTGAGGGTTACCTATATTTTCATGAGAATTTCCATCTAATAAAAAAGTTGGGTCTAAAGTTTCTGCTGCAATTTGTGTAGAATAAAATGTGACTTCAAAATCTGTTTCGCTCTGATTTGGGCCAAGGATCTCTGGAATTTGATTATTTAAAACAAAATCAAACAAGAAATCAGTATCGTTTTCGCATTCTAATATATCTGAAACTGGAGCACTTGCATCTGGAAGCGGATATACTTCAATCTCAATCTCTACAATTACAAAACAATCGAACGCATTTTCAACTCTTACATAAATAGTCTCAACAGGATCGATATTTGGATAATTCATTGGATCAGGAATACCATTAACCCTATCGATAGCGTCTTGTTCAGTTCTAAAATAAACCACATTATATCCTGAGCTAGCTGGTATAATATCATCCTCTAACTGCGTTAAATCGAATAACTCCACTAAAAGTTGTGTTGGGTCATCGTCACACACTCTGATTTCATGAGGATCTCCTGTTATGGAATTGGTATAATTTGGGGTAGGTTCTGGGTCTACCGTAACATTGACATCAAATGGATCACCTTCACAAGACTCTGCACTAACGGGTACAATAGTATAGGTTACTACAACTGGCGCACCTGTTGTATTGGTATAAGCATCATCTTCTATTTCATTGGCCGTAAAGCCGTTTCCGATAACTGGATTTCCTGCACTGGCTGTTAATCCGTTGTTATTAATTGCAGTAATGTTGTAAGTCGTAGCGGCTATACTTCCTGGCTCAACATCTAATACAATACCGCTTTGGTCATTGCTACAAACTGTAACATCCAAATTTGTTGCTAAAATAGGTTCTGGATTGATGGTTATAGTGACATCAAAAGGCTCACCTTCACAACCATTGGCACTCACTGGAACAACGGTGTAAATAACATCAACAGAAGCATTAGTAGTATTAGTATAGACATCGTCCGAAATTTCGTTTGCTCCAAAGCCTGTTCCTATTACTGGTGTTCCACTGTTGGCTACCAAGCCATTGGAATTAATGGCCGTAATATTGAATGTAGTTGCCATTTCACTTCCAGGTTCTACATCTAAAACAGTACCGATTTGTGTATCTGTACATGCTATAGCATCGAGGCTGGTCGACAGTACTGGTTCTGGATCGACAGTAATGGTAACGTCGAAAGGATTGCCCTCGCAATTGTCCGCACTTACTGGTACAATGGTGTAGATTACCGCTACGGGCGCGCCTGTGGTATTCGTGTAGGCATCGTCTCCTATTTCGTTGGCCATAAAGCCTGTTCCCGTAACTGGATTTCCTGCACTGGACAGCAAGCCGTTGGCATTTATGTTCGTGATGTTGTAGCTCGTTGCGCCGACACTTCCCGGTGCAACGTCCAACGTGACGTTGCTCTGCTCATCGCTACAGACCGTAGCGTCCAAGGTCGTCGATAATACGGGTTCTGGGTTGATAGTGATATTCACATCAAAAGGATTGCCCTCACAGTTGTCCGCATTTACAGGCACTATGGTGTAGGTCACGATAACCGGTGCATTGGTCGTATTTTCGTAAGCGTCATCTTCTATTTCATTGGCCGTAAAGCTATTTCCGATAACTGGGTTTCCCGCACTTGCTACCAAGCCGTTGTTATTAATTGCAGTAATATTGTAAGTCGTTGCGGCTATACTTCCCGGCTCAACGTCCAGTATCACGCCGCTTTGCTCATCGCTACAAACTGTGGCGTCTAAAGTAGTGGACAATATAGGTTCTGGGCTAATAGTAATATTAACGTCAAAGTCTTCGCCTACACAGCCGTCGGCACTTACCGGAACAATGGTATAAGTGACTACTACGGTAGCGTTTGTGCTGTTTATATAGGCATCGTCTTCTATTTCGTTGGCCATAAAGCCTGTTCCCGTTACTGGTGCTCCCGCACTGGCTATCAAGCCGTTGGTATTTATATTTGTGATATTATAGCTTGATGCGCCAATGCTTCCCGGTTCAACATCCAATACCACATTGCTTTGCTCGTTGCTACATACCGTTACATCCAAGGTGGTTGACAATACCGGTTCTGGATCGATGGTAATGGTAACATCAAAGGCATCACCTTCACAATTGTCCGCGCTTACTGGAACAATGGTGTAGGTTACCGCTACGGGCGCGCCTGTGGTATTCGTGTAGGCATCGTCTCCTATTTCGTT
>CAYSVY010000005.1:0-84047 GCA_964434705.1 uncultured Flavobacteriaceae bacterium | reverse complement strand
GCAAGCCGTTGGCATTTATGTTCGTGATGTTGTAGCTCGTTGCGCCGACACTTCCGGGTGCAACGTCTAACGTGACGTTGCTCTGCTCATCGCTACAGACCGTAACGTCCAAGGTAGTCGATAAAACTGGTTCTGGGTTGATAGTGATATCAACATCTACTGGAACACCAACACAATTTCCTGTTACTGGAACAATGGTATAAGTAACCATTACCGGTGCGTTTGTGGTATTGGTGTAAGCATCATCCTCTATCTCATTGGCCGTAAAGCCGTTTCCGATAACTGGGTTTCCTGCGCTTGCTGTTAAGCCATTGTTATTAATTGCTGTAATATTATAAGTTGTTGAGGCCACATCACCAGAATCTAAATCCAAAAGAATATTACTAGATGCATCGCTACAGACTGTTGCATCTAAAGTACTTGACAATACAGGTGTTGAAAAGAAATTAATCTCAACTGAATCTGTTCCCGTACAGTTTGCCGCATCCGTAACTACTACGGAATACACACCAGAATCTGGGGAACTTATAGTAATAGTTGCATTTGTTTCCAAAGGTAAGTCTGCCCCATCGAGTGCCCATTGGTAAGAAACTGCTCCAGCAGACGTTGCATCTAAAAACACATCTGGGTCTCCTTCACATAAATCTAAATCTGAACCCAAATCAATGCTAAAAGGACTTTGTGTGGTTACGGTAACTTCATCCGTTACAATTACTGGAGGTGTCATTGGGTCACAAGATTGATAAGTTACTTGAGCCGTATATGTCGTTGATGGATCCGTTGGACATACCTGAAAATTTGGGTCATTACTTAACACATCACCATTACTATCCAACCAAGCAAATTCTACAATACTATTTCCCGAAGGTGTAAAACGCCAAGCTTCATCAAAGGCCGTCCATCCACCACCTTCATTAGTATTTCGTCCTGGTGGAACAAAGGCTTCGGTACCGGCATCATTTTGAATCCCAATAACTTTATTATTATTCCATCTATCGCAAAAAGGAGCGCTTTGAACATAAATATCAATCACATTAGTCGTCTCATAAAACACCGCCATATGAGTTGCCAATGCAGAACCACACTGCCACATTGGAACATTATAAAAACTTACAGCTAACACACGATTTGGAGCTGCACCTATAATTTCCCATGCGATTTCATCACTACCGTTACCTGCAGAAGGATCTATATCATGCAAAGGTGTAAATACATTTGCTTCAGACAATGCAGGATCTGCATTACTTGGTAACTGTATATTGTTTGGATTAAAATCATTTGTGGTATCTGCTGCATCTACATCAAAACGAATTACACCATTAGAGCCCACTTGAAATTGCGTTTCAATGTTGTTGAAAAAGCATAATTCAAAAGGTAAATCTTCGACATCACCCCATCTATCGTCTATATTTGTATTTACAGAATTACTTAAACCTTGAAATGAAAATGGTGGCACAAAAGGAATACTCGTTACAGTATAAGTTGATGTATCTCCAATATCTAAAAATGTGGCTGATAAGGTTGTACAAGGATTATCACAATCTAAATCTACATCGTTACCTGCCTCTACAAATGGGTTACCTGGTGTAGATGCTCCAATCTGAGCAGTTAGACCAATATCATTTGTACTTTGGCAACCTGCTGGGTTTGCGTCTGTTATAGTCAACGTTACTGTATATATGCCCGATGCTGTGTAGGTGTGGTTTACTGTAGCACCAGTGCCTGTATTGCCATCTCCAAAATCCCACTCATAAGTAGCACCAGCACCAGAATCTGAAAATGTACCGCTACCATTAAAAGTGACCGTATCGTTAACATCTGCTACCAGTAGGTTTCCAGCTTGTAAGCCCGGAACTGTACTATCTACATTTGCAATAATATTTTGGCAAGGGACAATACAACTGATATTGGCTGCCCAACCGGCTAGTGTTCCATTCCCATTTGAAGAAAAGGTAATGGTTAAACAACCAGTAGTATTAGCACTACTAGCTTCAATGACACTAGGACTTGAAGCACCGCTACCAGAAAACGTCCCTAAAAGTGGTGCGGATGTATCGTTACCATCAAAAATCTCCATGAAATCAATGCCACCAGGTTGGGTATTGAAGGCCGTAAAGTCTAGGCGTATATTTTCGCCCGCAACGTCTGGGCAAATGGTTATTTCAAAATCCTCATTATTTCCGTAGTTTGTACCTGCTCCACCTGAGTCATAAAACACACCTGAACATTGATTGAACGTTCCGTTTTGCATGTTAAGATCTTGGGCAGAAATGACCGATGCAGATAACAAGAATAAATATAAAACTAATTTTTTAATCATTGCAGGTGTGTTTAATGCTGTGGTAAAATGGTAATTAAGTATTGTGTGTTGTCCACCCAATAATGGGTCACTCTACTTCGTGAAAAAAAGTTAAAATCGTATTTCAACGGATTAAACGTCTTTGGGTTAAAAACCGCGTCGCGTCTGATATTGCTATTGATGTCATTAACCAATTTAACTTGGGATAATGGTGTTAGAGAGCTCAAGTCCTTTTTCTCATGATATTCAATTACTACTCTATGTCGCAATATTTGCTTAATCTGCTTTAACTGCGTCTCATTACCGTAAACGGCACGTTGGGCATATTCGCCATAAACTTCATTTATAAAAGCTTTTTCTTGAGTTGTTAAAGGTTTATTGATATTTGAGTCAAATTTGGTATGGATTTGTTGTGTTTTGTTTTGTCCAAAGCTGATAAGCACAAAGCCAAATACAGCAAGACATAACAGTAATTTTTTGGATAGCATTATTATATCATTTTTAAAAGAGCAGAAAATTAATAAAATTTTAACGAACAACCGTTAATTTATCGATGACAAGTTAAAAGATTAACGTTTCTGGGTATATATTAAAATTTACAAAAACTGACTTCACAAATGAAAACTACCGCTTTAATGCAAAGTGGGCACTTAGGGTTTTTGGTTCGCCCGTAAGTTCTTCAATATATTCCAAGGTAAACCAATAGTCACTGCTTGGCATGGCATTGCCATTAAATGTGCCATCCCAACCAGGGCTTGTAGGGCTTAGTTGTTTTAACAATTTACCATAACGGTCAAAAATATAAATAGAAGCTGTTGGCTGTGTAAAAATTCCTTTGATATTCCATGTATCATTATTACCATCTCCATTAGGTGTGAAAAACTTAGGATAATCAATAACCACAATATCGCGAGTTATTATGCCACATCCGTTTACGTCACGGACTGCAACAGTGTGCGTTCCGCCAGTAACATTATTGAACTCACCAAACAATTCCCAAGGTCCATTATCTAAACTGAACTCATAAGTGCTATTTCCTGAAGCTGTAGCAATAATCATATTATTCCCTGTAAATGCCTGAGATGTGATGTTGACATCAAAGGTGTCTGGCAATCCGCTTTCTATAACTTCCGTGACATCTGTATCCGAACATCCTGTACTAGTATTTGTTACCTCAACCATATATGTACCACCTTGTATTGGTATTAAACTTGAAGCTGTTTGAGCTGGTAATACAGTTCCATCAAGGCTCCATTCAAAGCTATATTCTAATTCTGATAAACCTGTTTCTAATTCTGGTGGTACTGGCACTGCAGCTTCATCAGTACTGGTGAGACATAAAATATAGTCGTCTTCTAAAGAAAAGATAGGCAACAAATTAACTTGAAGCGTAACCTCAGAAACTGCAAAACACTCTTCTGGCCTTATGTTATTGCTGACTCTAGCGTAAATAACCTGAGTGTTTACAGTGAGGTTTTCATATAATAATGGCAACCTCTCCGAAAGGTTGTTGTTAAAAGCGTCATCAAAATTGTCGAAAAAGTTAATACTGAACGCATTTGAGTCTTGCCCATCAAGTACACGATCTTCAATAGATTCCAAATTAAACTGCGTAAAACCATCATTATCGCCAACGACATCACATTCTTCATATAAAATATCTGCAGCTTCTGCACCTTCTTGCACATCAACATTGAAAGTTAATGTACTAATGGAGCAAGCTGTTGTGTTATTGGTAATGGCTACAAATATTGTTTGGGTTGGACTTATTGTATTTGAAAAAGGACTACTTAGCGGATCTGTAAGATTATCTGCATCTTGTTGTGAGTCGTGATAAGTAACCGTGTAATTTGATGGATCATCTTGTATATTCAATATCTCATCTGTTTTGGATTCGAGGTCAAATTCGAAAACAAAATCCGTATTGTTTTCGCATTCAAAAATATCATCTAGTACAATATCATCATTAGGTAAAGGGTTGACCGTGATATCAAAATCTACAATGGCTATACAACCAGAAACCGTATCTTCCACCCTAACATAAATGGTTTCGTTTGGATTTGTATTATTATACGTTTCAGGTGCAGTTATTTCATTGGCAGTTACGTTATTTAGCGCATCGTTGTAATCCAAAAAGTAGCTTGCCTCTACATTAGGAATACTGTTTAAAATGAAAGCCTCATTCTCGGTCAAATCAAATTCTTCAACCAAATCTCCAACCGTGACATCATCACATAAAACTATATCATCTGGATTTGTGTTTGGCTCAGGATTTATAGTTCTTAAACGGACATGTACGCCAAGCCCGATACAATCGTTTTCTATATTACCATCTACTCTAACATAGATTTCCTGTTCAAATGGGGATGCATCATTTCTATGATTTGAAATATCAGGTATAGCGTTTATTTCAGCTTCAGCATCATCTCTTGTTTCATAATATGAAAAAATGAGGTTTTGACCAACGGGAAACATGACTTGAGCCCTTATTAGAGCTTCTGCATCACTAAAATCGAAAGTTTCCACACCATTGGCAATGTCATTATCTACATTACCAATATCACAGGTTTCGTATAAAATTTCCAATCCATTTGGTATAGCTGTGGTAGCCACTAGTAAATCTAACTGGGCAACACGATGACAACCATTATTGGTCTCTATCCTCACAAATAAAGTATCTGGATTAGTCGATGGATCTAGGTTGGTGTATGAGGTTGGGTTTGGTATTGAACCCATACCACTTTCCGCTTGTGCTTGTGTGAGATGATATGTAAATGTTTCGTTAACAGCGTTTGTAGATAGTAACGATTCTGCTTGGGCTAAGTTAAAATCCGCAAAACCATCTGTATCGTCATCACATTGTTTTAATTCTACCATATATGATATTAATACTGGAAGCGGATTTACGACTAAATCTAGAGTTGTTGTAGCATAACAGTTAGTATTATCATTATTAGTGACCCTAGCAATAACCTGGTCGTTATTAGCTGTAGCATTTAAGTAGGGTGCAGTTTTATCAATTGCAGGCATCATAGCATCTGCTTCAGCCTGAGTCTCATAATAGGTTACCGTAAACTGTGTTGGATCTTGTCCGTTTAGTATATCATCATCTCTTGATATTAAATTGAACTCCACAAAACCATTGGTATCATCGCCATCTGTTGCGTCATCACAAAGCTCATATACATCTGGTGATAGTATTGGTTGCTGAAAGACTTGAATCGTGAAATCTGATGTCTCATAGCAATCCTCATTATCTACATTTTCTATGCGTACAAAAATGGTTTCTTCATCGTAAGCCACTTGATTAGTATATGGGCTAGTAAGTGCGCCACTATCATTCATAGCATCGCCAAGTGATCTGTGAAACGTCACATTGAACTGTGTGTCTAATTGACTGCCTAGCACATCTTGCTCTAAAGTATTCAGATCAAATGGCCAAAAACCGTCATTATTATCGTCGCAAACTCGTTGCGGTAGCACGGTATTTGCTACTGGTTGGTCGAATACGTCTGTAATAAAATCTGTAGTGCTAAAACAATCCGGATTGGCATTATTTTCAATTCTTACAAAAATGGTCTCTTGTTCATAAGCCATTTGATTGGTATATAAATTTGGCAAAGGGCTTGAGCCTACTATCGCATCTCCAGAAGTGGGATGAAATGTTACTGTATTATCAGTATCAGACTGACTCCCAAATACTGTGGTACGTAATGCATCCAGATTGAACTCCCAAAATCCGTCATTATTGTCATCGCAAATTAATTGTGGATCAACGGTGTTAGCAATTGGTGTATCAAAAACATTAATGTCAAATTGCCCTGTAGCAAAACAAGTTCTATTTATGGTACTTTCTACTCTAATAAAAATAGTCTCGACAGTGTTAGCAACAGCATTTTCATACAAACCAACAATGGGACTCATATCCATTTGTGCATCACTTAATAAATTATGATAGCTAACTTCAACATCTGTCTGCGTACCAGTAACTGTGGCTGTTAATGTGCTAAAATTGAAGTCAAAGAAACCATCGTTATCATCATCACATGCATCTTGTGGCAAAACGGGATTAACTATTGGGATGGGCGTTACAACCACTTCGACTATATCTGTATCGGAATCGCCTGTACTATTTGTTATTGTAACTTGGTACTCACCTGCATCTCTTACCGAAATCATTGACAAACCGTCAGTTCCTGCTATTGGGGCAAAGCCAGTACCATCGTCATATTCCCAAGTAAAATCAACAAAAGTAGGGTCGCTATTTGGGTTTGCATTTAAGTCAGCAGACGTACCATCACAAATATTTTGGTCAGGACCCAAAATACCATCAACGTTAATTATAGAACAATCTGTTGTGCCTGCACCAGCATCACCAATATTGGTCTGAACAATCTCAATAAGCCCTTCTTGTTGTTCAAAATTTGTAATTAAAACAATATAAAATTCCAAGGGTTGTGCATTAACAATAGTAAAACTCTCAGAGGAAACAAGATCATAACTACAGTCTATTATATTAGAACTATCAAGATCATTTGGGTAAAAGTTGGGGTCGCTTGTGTTACTTGGGCATGTTGGGCAATTAAAGTTTAAAGCACCACAATTTCCGTTAGCATCAGTAAATGGACCCCAAGCAATAAAGTCTACATCAATCCCCGACATTGGCCCGTCGTTATTAAGGCCATCACCGTTTATGTCTTCCCATTGGTTAATGACAAATTGTAAATCTCCCGCTTGCTCAACTCTTAGAAAAAACCAAGCTGGATCAGGCGCATTGCCTAAACAGGCTATGTTTCCTAAATCAACACCAGATTGAAAAGTGTTTTGAAATATAAAACTACCCGATGTGTCAGAACAAATTGGTCCTGCGTCATCACAGGTTAGCCCGCCAGGTGTATTGATTTGGGAAATTAGTGTTAAAGGGGCAAAAAGTACTAGTAGTCTGATGGCTGTATTTTTCAGCATTTTATTGGTTTTAAAGCTCTTACAAGTTAAGGATTATTCAAATCAACTTAAAAAAAATTGTGTTAACACTAATAAAACAGTGTTATACAACTATATAACAGGTGTAATTGTAAAATCCCTAGTGGTGGTTTGCACTTTTTAATTACGTATCTTTGCAACTTATTTCAAAATGAGAATTATGAAGTTAGAAAACGATTTTGATATAGACTCTATCGGTGACGACCACGTAGGTACGTCCAGTGAAACACCCTTGCGGAAAGATGCTTTTACTTTGAGCAATGAAGAGAAAATAAAAAGTATTAAAACCGATGTTGAGCATATTATGGAAACACTTGGCTTGGATCTTAATGATGATAGCTTAAGCGGTACGCCAAAACGTGTTGCCAAAATGTTTGTAAATGAAATATTTTCTGGTTTAGACCCCAAAAACAAACCAAGCGCTTCCACCTTTGAAAACAAATATAAATACGGTGAAATGCTTGTTGAAAAGAACATTACGGTCTATTCCACTTGCGAACACCACTTATTGCCCATAGTAGGAAAAGCCCACGTGGCCTATATCTCTAACGGTACGGTTGTTGGTTTGTCTAAAATGAACCGCATTGTGGACTATTTTGCAAAACGCCCTCAAGTTCAGGAACGTTTGAATATTCAAATTGTTAGAGAACTGCAAAATGTACTTAATACTGAAGATGTTGCCTGTGTCATAGATGCTAAGCACCTTTGTGTTAATTCAAGAGGCATCAGAGATGTGGCCAGTAGCACCGTAACTTCAGAATTTGGCGGAAAGTTTAAAGAGAAAGAAACACGTCGCGAATTTCTGGATTACATAAAACTTGACACTGAATTCTAGAAATACGTTTTTCTAATTCCCATAAATAGTATTACTTAGTCCTAAATTTAACTGCATCAATCTTTAATCATGTCACTTTACCAAAAGCAAGAGCTTAAAATTTATAATTCCATTACTGGAGAAAAAGAAGTTTTTAAACCTATTGAAGAAGGCTATGTTGGTATGTATGTGTGCGGACCAACAGTTTACAGCAATGTGCATTTGGGCAACGTGCGTACGTTTATGTCGTTTGATGTGGTGTTTAGATACCTAAAACACTTGGACTATAAAGTTAGATATGTAAGAAACATTACAGATGCTGGCCATTTAGAAAATGATGCCGATGAAGGCGAAGACCGCATTGCAAAAAAGGCACGACTTGAAGCCATTGAACCCATGGAAGTTGTACAGCGCTATACGGTTGATTTTCACAATATTCTTAACAAGTTCAATTTTCTACCACCAAGTATTGAGCCTACAGCAACTGGCCATATTATTGAACAAATTGAACTGATAAAGTCCATCATTGAAAAAGGATTGGCTTATGAGGTTAACGGATCGGTATATTTTGATGTTTTAAAATACAACGAATCAAAGCCTTACGGTATTTTAAGCAAGCGTAAAGTTGAAGATTTAATACACAACACGCGTGCTTTAGACGGACAATCGGACAAGCGTAATCCTCAGGATTTTGCACTTTGGAAAAAAGCGGAGCCACAACATATTATGCGCTGGCCTTCGCCTTGGAGCGATGGTTTTCCTGGCTGGCATTTGGAGTGTACCGCAATGAGCACCAAATATCTTGGGGAACAATTTGACATTCATGGTGGCGGTATGGACTTAAAGTTCCCGCATCACGAATGCGAAATTGCCCAAGCCGAGGCATGTAACGACACAGCGCCCGTAAACTATTGGATGCACGCCAATATGTTGATAATGAACGGAAAGAAGATGGCAAAATCTACCGGTAATTTTATTCTACCAAATGAAATATTCACAGGCGAAAACAAAAATATTTCCAAAGCGTTTGAGCCAAGCGTTGCAAGATTTTTTATGCTTCAAGCACATTACCGCAGTATTTTAGATTTTACTAATGATGGGCTTTTAGCCAGTGAAAAAGGATTTTACCGACTGATGGATGCTGTAGAAAATTTAGACAATTTAGAAACCGGTAATAGTTCAAATTTTGATGTTGAATCGTGGCAACAAAAGTGTTATGATGCCATGAATGACGATTTTAACACACCCGTTTTGATTGCTACGCTTTTTGAAGCTGTGAAATTTATAAATCAAGCTAAGGACAAGACCGCAACAATAACAGCAAATGATTTGGAACTTTTAAAAGTAGTACTTAATACATTTGTATTTGACATTTTGGGTCTTGAAAAAGTTGGAGAGGTTAATAACGAAACCAATACATTGAGTACTGCAGTTCAAATATTAATTGATTTAAGAAAAGAAGCCAGAGCTAACAAAGATTTTGCACTCTCGGATAAAATTAGAGATCAATTGGCAGAAGCCGGAATTGAGCTTAAAGATGGCCGTGATGGCACCACGTTTAGCGTAAAATAATGCTAAAAAAAATCATAATATATCCTTTCTTATTGCTCATTAGGTTTTACCAAACCTTCATTTCACCTTTAACACCTGCAACTTGTAGGTATCAGCCAACTTGCTCCAGTTATTCCAAAGAAGCACTTGAAGTCCATGGCCTTTGGAAAGGTGGCAAACTGGCATTGAAGCGGATTTTTAGTTGTCATCCATGGGGCGGAAAGGGTTTTGACCCAGTGCCTCCTAAAGAAAATTAATATATAGTTAATTGAATATGCAATACCGTTCAAAATGCTATATTTACTCCATAAATGTTACAGTATGTTTTTATTGCAAATTGAATGGGATCCCATAAAGTTTATTGACCTAGGCTTTTTTAAACTGCATTTTTACAGTTTAATGTGGATTACAGCTTTTGTACTGGGTTTTTACATTACCAAGCGTATATTCAAAAACGAAAAAGAGTCTGAAGCATCACTAGATTCCTTACTGATTTACTCGGTATTGGGAATAATGATAGGCGCACGCTTAGGCCATGTTATTTTTTACCAACCCGATTTGTTTCTTGAAGATTTTTTCAGTGTTTTTCTACCTGTAAGATTTAAAGGTGGTTTAGAATTTACAGGCTTTCAAGGCTTGGCTAGCCACGGCGCAGCTATCGCTATGATTATTTCCATGTACCTTTACAATAAAAAAGTTTTGAAACGCACCGTGCTTTGGATTTTGGACCGCGTGGTGATACCTGTTGCACTGGGTGCCGTTTTTGTTAGAATTGGAAATTTTATCAATTCTGAAATTATAGGAAAGTACACCGGAACAGATTTTGGCGTAGTTTTTAAACAATTGGGAGAAACTGCCCCGAGACATCCTGCTCAATTATATGAGGCGTTCTGTTATATTTTTGTATTCCTCGCTCTGTTTTACTTTTATTGGAAAACCAAAAAATCTGAACAGCAAGGGTTCCTATTTGGACTGTTTTTAGTTTTACTCTGGTCCATTAGGTTTGTAATAGAGTATTTTAAAGAACCTCAAGGTGGCGAATACTTAGCAGATGCCATAGGTAATGTTATAAACAATGGGCAAATACTGAGCATACCTTTTATACTCATAGGTTTATATTTTATGTTTTTGCATAAGCCAAAAGTAAACCAGAGTTAAATCACTTTTTTTTATTGAAAACAAAGCTTAGCATATTACTTGTATTTGGATTGACACTGAACTTTGCTTGTAAAGATTCCAAAAACGTAAAAGAGTCCAAACCTATTGTCGTAAAATTTAAAAAAGAAGGCGAGCTACAACTTAAAAAAGCCAAAACCGATTCTATAATTACAAAACTAGACATTGAAGTTGCGGACGACAGTTACCAGATACAAACGGGTTTAATGTATCGTGATAGCATGGAAGATCTTCAAGGCATGCTATTCATTTTTCCTAATGAATCAGAGCGAAGTTTTTATATGAAAAACACGCGCATTCCACTTGATATTATCTACATAAGTGCTGATAGTACAATTGTAAGCTTTCAGAAAAATGCAAAACCTTTTAACGAAACTTCTTTGCCATCAAACTCGCCCGCCAAATATGTTTTGGAAGTAAATGGCGGTTTGTCCGAAACTTGGAATTTACAAGTTGGTGATAAAGTTGATTTTGAAATCTTGAAATGAGACTATTTCTGTTTTAATGTGAGTTTGACGTAAGGATTTTACTCTTCAAAAAGTGTCAATTCGAGTAAAAATCATGAGATTTTTGTATGGAGAATAGCTTTTTGAATAGAAAAACCAATTGTTTTCGATACATTTTTCTTCGAAAAACACTCAAACTGACATTGATTTTCTTAAGTCAAACTCACGTTATTTTAGCCCAGATTGAACGGTGTGTTTGAAATCCTTTTTTGTGCTTTGCCTGTTGCACAAAAAAGATTGAGTAGTGAAAGCTGGAAATAGCTTCACACAAAAAATCCCGAGCTATAAAACCCGGGATTTAAAATTTATAGTTTATTAAAGGTTTTAGGCTTCTTCCACCTCATCCTCTTCTTTTACCTTTTTCTTTAACGACTCTGCCGCATCACCGGTTTTAGCAGTATCGTACATTATTGGTGTTGCTATAAACAACGATGAATACGTACCAACTAATACACCGACGATTAATGCGAATAGAAATCCTCTTAATGAGTCAGCTCCAAGGAAGAACATTGCCAATAATACCACTAATGTTGTTAAAGAGGTATTCAAGGTTCTACTTAATGTACTGTTTAATGAAGCATTTATTGTTTTACCAAATTCCCAGCTTGTATGCTCATTAAGGAACTCACGAATTCTATCGAAAACTACCACGGTATCGTTTAGCGAGTAACCGATTACCGTTAAAATAGCCGCAATGAACGCTTGGTCTATTTCCATACTAAACGGCATAAATTTCCATGTTAGGGAGAAGATACCGAGTACTATCAACACATCGTGGAATACAGCTGCAACGGCACCAAGTGAGAATTGCCAGCGCTTAAACCTGATTAAGATATATAAGAAAACTACAACCAACGATCCTAAGATTGCCCAGAATGATGATGTCTTAATATCATCTGCAATGGTTGGACTCACTTTGCTTGATAGCATTTTACCAATTTTCTTATCGCCTGAACCATCTAGGAATTCTTGATAAGACATTCCATCTGGTAAGAATGGTTTTAAGGCTTCAAATAATTTTGATTGCACTTCTTCATCAGCTTCAGTAGAATTGTCTTCAACCTTATGTTTTGTAGATATTTTTAATTGATTATCAGCACCAATTGTTTTTACCTCGGCACTACCGAATACAGATGGGTCATTCAATGTTGCGGTAACTTCTTCAGTACTCACTGATTGTGCAAAACGTACTTGATAGGTTCTACCACCAACAAAATCGATTCCTTGATCTAATTTGTTTGTAAATAATGAGGCTATACCTGCGGTAATTAAAACTGCTGAAATGACGTATGCAATTTTACGCTTGCCCAAAAAGTTGATATTCACATTTTGCAAGAAGCCTTTTGTAAGCGCCGTTGAAAAGTCAATTTTACCTCCACGACCATCGTACCAATCAATTAACAAACGGGTAATGAATATTGCGGTAAACAGTGATGTTAAAATACCTATCATTAAGGTTGTTGCGAAACCTTTGATTGGCCCAGTACCAAATACAAATAATATTACTGCCGTTAAGAATGTGGTTACGTTGGCATCAATAATTGACGACAAGGCGTTTGCAAAACCATCTTTAATGGCTAATTTCTGAGCCTTTCCTTTTGCTAACTCTTCCCGTATACGTTCAAAAATAAGTACGTTGGCATCTACCGAAATACCAATTGTTAATACGATACCAGCAATACCAGGAAGCGTTAATACGGCATTAAGTCCTGCAAGCACACCGAATATGAGTAGTATGTTTAACAACAAAGCTATATCAGCAAATCCTCCAGCTTTACCGTAATAGAAGATCATCCATATAAGTACAAACACCAATGCAATACCAAAAGATGAAATACCAGAGTCAATGGCTTCTTGACCTAATGATGGACCAACCTCATCTGCTTGTACAATTTCTGCCGATGCCGGTAACTTACCAGCTCTTAAAACGTTGGCCAAATCCTTACCTTCTTCAATGGTGAAGTTTCCTGAAATCTGAGAGTTACCGCCAGATATTGGCCCAGTGCTTACGCCTGGTGCAGAATACACAATATTATCTAATACAATAGCAATAAAGCCTCTAGTATCATAAGCTACTTTGGTCATTTCTTCCCAAACTTTAGCACCTTTGGCATTCATTTGCATACTTACAGCAGGACGATTTAATTGGTCAAAATCTTGACGTGCATCCGTAATAACGGCACCACTTAAAGGCGGTTCATTATCTCGGTTGCTCTTTAAGGCATAAAGGTCAATAAACTCAGAGTCATCTTCGGCTAATCCCCAAGCAAAACGCGCATAGCGTTGCTCCGCTGGCAACAAATCTCTATTGGCGTTAAGCTGTTGCATTACGCTTTCTTTGTCCTTTTCCAAGAAGGTTCCTATTACTGGTCCGCCAGCTCCTAAATTCTGGATGCCTAATGGGTTGATATCATCTTGAATATTTGTAGAATCTTGCTCAATCTGGTTGGTAAGATCATCGATCAAGCTATTGCTTGATGAATCTTGCTCTTCAGCAGCTTCATCTTCTTCCGTAGTGTCAGTAGAAGCATTATTTGCTTTTTGGGCTTCAACCAATCTTTGGTTTACCTGTAAAAGATACCCTGCCAAATCTTGGGTATTGTATGTTTCCCAAAATTGTAATTGTGCTGTTTTAGTAATGATTTCTACTACACGTTTTTTATCCTTTGCACCTGGCAATTCAATTAAAATACGTCCTGAGTTTCCTAAACGCTGAATGTTTGGTGACACAACACCAAAACCATCAATACGGTTTCGTAATACTTCAAAAGCTGAGACTATGGATTCATCAACTTTACGACGAAGTATTGGTTTAATCTCATCATCAGTCATGTTAATTTTAACCTCTTCCAAGTCTCTGTTGGCAAACACCTCACGATATTTGTTATTTACATCGCCTTTGAGCTCGTCATAAGCTGAAAAGAAAGACTCAATGTAAGGCTCTTGGGAATCTTTTTGAAGCTCAACAGCATTTTCCAAAGCTTGATTAAACATGGGGTCTTTACTGTTATTGCCCAATCCTTTTAAGATGTCTTTTACTGAAATTTCAATGATGGCATTAATACCACCTTTTAGGTCAAGACCCAAATTCATGGCATTGTTCTTCACCTCATTGTAGGTAAATTGTTTTACCCCAAGCATGTTATAAACTTCAAGATTATTCAGTGAATCTAAATATCTTATTTCTGCTGTACTGATATCGTTACCATCAGTATATTTTGAAGTTGCGAATGCTTTTGCTTCATCTTCTATTTGATTGTTTTTGAATGTGAAAGACAATTGATAGATGCTCACTAAACCAAACAAAATAGCGAATAGAATTACTAATCCTTTGTTTTGCATTTTTATATAGTTTTATATGAATTTTTAAGACGGGCAAATATATACTTTAGCACAAAGCCCGACAATTTATTTTTTTGTTTTATGAATGATGGATATTTTGACTGATGTTATTGTTTATCAACCAAAAACTGAAAAGTAGCCTAGGAAATTGGTCCAGCACGAACCTCGAGCGTGTGGTATAACGAATGGAATGCTTGGATTGCATTCTTATTTTGATCGTTTAAATTGCATATTTCGGAAACTGAATATGTTTCCTTTTTTGCAAAATCTGCAAAATACTTGTAGTAATCCGGATTGGAATATCTATCGCTTTTATAAGTAATTTGATTTACAAGCTGGCCATCAAAATCCCAACCAGAGCTTGTTTTGGCATTGAGTTCAAAAATATCGAAACTATATTCCTCATTTTTATCTTTCGAAGTTCCTGTTTCAACTATTAAATTATCAATAGACAATAGTTGTTTTATGGACTTTGTATTTGAAGAGGCATGATAACTAATGCGGTAAAGCCCATTACCTGTTTCATGCACTTGAAGGTTATGCGCACCTACTTCTGCAAGTCTTTCGGTAATATTTGAAATCGATAAACCGACATCCAAGCTATTATGGCTTTGACCATCAAATTGAATAACGATTTCTTGATTTGGGTCAAGATTTCGCGACTCAATAACGCCCAACAATGTAAAACTTGCGAGCAGTAATAGGATGTATCCTTTTAATTTCACGGTGCGAATATAAAAAATAAAGACTGTATTTCTACAGCCTTTATCTATTTAATTGATTTTCAGTTTAGTCTAAAACTCTAACAAGCCATTGGTTTTTTTAACGCCTTCAGCACTTTCTTTTAAATGTACTTTTTCAGCATCACTCAATGGTACGTCAACTATTTTTTCAATACCGTTTCTGCCTAATATTACAGGAACGCCAATACACAAATCAGATAAGCCATATTCACCATCTAACAATGTAGAGCAAGGGAACATTTTCTTCTGGTCGCAAGCAATAGCCTGAACCAATCCAGATACTGCAGCACCAGGTGCATACCAAGCAGATGTTCCTAATAACTTAGTCAATGTTGCACCACCAACTTTAGTATCTTCTTTTACTTGGTTTAAACGCTCATCAGAGATAAACTCAGAAACATTAATACTGTTTCGTGTAGCGTGAGATGTTAACGGCACCATACCTTTATCACTATGTCCGCCAATAACCATTCCGTCAATATCGCTTATTGGTGCGTCCAAAGCTTCAGCTAATCTGTACTTGAAACGTGCAGAATCTAAAGCGCCACCCATACCAATTATTTTATGTTTTGGTAAATCCGTTGTTTTGTGGACTAGGTAAGTCATGGTATCCATTGGGTTGCTCACCACTATGATTATGGTATTTGGTGAATGTTCTACCAAACTTGCAGAAACTGTTTTTACGATACCTGCGTTGATACCAATGAGTTCTTCTCTTGTCATACCAGGCTTACGAGGAATACCAGAAGTAATTACACAAATATCGCTATTTGCTGTTTTTGAATAATCATTGGTACTTCCAACTATTTTGGTATCAAACCCATTTAAGGACGCGCATTGCATTAAATCCATGGCTTTACCTTCGGCATAGCCTTCTTTTATATCAAGGATTACAACTTCAGAAGCAAAATTTTTGATTGCAATATACTCTGCACAACTTGCTCCAACGGCACCTGCGCCAACAACGGTTACTTTCATAATTATTATATTAAAACGTTACTTAAAATTTGAATTGCAAAATTAATGCATAACAGTTAATATTCCATGACTAATGTCATACTAATGGTTTTAGTTTAAGAAATTAAGCTCATACTTTTGTTGATTTCTTTTGTTTGATTCAAAATTTCTGAATATTGAAATGGCGCTGAATTATTACGGATTGTCAATTTGCAATTCTCGGATGCTTTTAACCTAGCTGGAAGATATCTTTTGATTAATGTATTTTCCGACCACAACTGCTGTCAAAACCACCAAATAAAATTGCCCTGTCAGACCAATGAAAAGTGTTGCTTTTTGAGCTACGGCAGAAGCAGGTGTTATATCTCCGTAACCAATTGTCATTAAAGTTATGTAGCTAAAGTACATTAATTGTTCATCAATGTCTGTTTCTGCACTATTACTTAAATCTAATCCCGAAAATGAATTAGGGTATAAAATTTCAATTGTAAAACATAAGAAGAAGGCAAGAAGACCAAGCGAAATATAGCCACTTATCAATCCTAGTATAACATTTTTGCCAACAATTTTTGTTTTCCAAACTTGCCGAATAATTTCACAAGTCACAACGCCATAAAACAGGAAGTAAAAACCAAGCTTTGATTTATTTAAATGCTCAAGGTTTGAAATTAGACTGGTAGATTCAATAGCTAAAGAGAAAACAAACAATAACAGCAATAACCGCTTTAACCATAGTTTTTTGGACACCAAAAGTATACCCGACATTAAATTCAGCAATAAAAACACGGGCATAAACCAGTGCTCAAACCATGAAATTGGTATTACAATTGAACCAAATAAAATGACCAACTGTGTTCCAAAAAACAACTCAAAACGATATGGGTATAACTTATTTATTTGCAAAGTTAATCGGTCATTATGGACTCGTTGAATTTGTAATCTTTATAATTGACTTTAAATAAAATACTGTAAAACGAAGGGATAAACAGCAACGTAATCACTGTTCCAAACAATAAACCTATCATAATACTTACTGCCATTCCTTCCCACATTTCCCCGCCACTTAAATACAATGGTATAAGTCCCAAAACTGTTGTGAATGTTGCTAGAAGAATTGGTCTAAACCTTTGCAGACAAGCGGCAATTATGGCATCTTCAATAGGGCGCTTGAGTTCATTCTCTTCAATTTGAATACGATCAATCAATACAATGGCATTGTTAATTACAATACCAGCTAGAGATATTACTCCCAAAAATGGCATAAAGCCAAAAGGCTCTTGAAAAATCAACAGACCGACTACTACGCCAATTATTCCTAAAGGAATTGTTGAAGCGACCATTATTGTCTTTCTAACGGAATTGAATTGAATAATTAGCAGTAGAATGATAATAAATCCAGACAACGGCAAATAACTAATCACCGCACCCATATTTTCAGCAGTATTTTCAGCATCGCCACCAAATTTATAGGTGTAGCCATCTGGCCAACTTTGTGAAGCCTCTTCCATGTAAGGCGTCATCTCTTTCATAATTGCCGATGCATTTCCCGTGGCATTCAATTCACTACTTACATTTATAGTTCTGTCAATATCTAACCGCTTAATTTTTGCATATTGCCATTGCGGTTCAATACTGGCAACTTGCAACAACGGTACACTTTTACCAGAATTCTGAGCGTAGATATTTAATGTTTCTATTGAAGCCAATGTTTGTTGCTGACTTTGGTTACTGCGCATTAAAATTGGAATTGACTTATCGTCTTCCCTATATTCTCCAGTTTGAAAACCATCTAAAACGGTTTGTAAAGACGTAGCAATATCCGAACTGCTTACGCCAGCCATTTGGGCTTTATTCTGATCAATATTTACAACAAATTTTTTGGTTTTTGGACCCCAATCGTCTTTTACGTTTTTGGTTCCTGAAACCGATTTCAATTTTTGTTTTGTCTGTTCAGAAAGACTCGCTAACACATCAGGATCTTCACCCGAAATCTTAACTTCTATTGGAGTGCCTCCGCCACCAGAACCTAAAAGTCCTACTTTAATATCAGCATTGGGGAAATTATTAAAACAGTAATTATCCAGTTTTTTTACAATATCGTTATTGTAGATAAAATCAGAAGTATTAATTAATATGTGTGCATAACTTGGATCTGGCTCATCTGTAGTGTATCCCAAATCGTAAGAAGATGGACCTTCACCAATATAAGCAGACCAATCCGTGATACCATTTGGTTTGCTTTCGCTTACTTTAAGCTCTTCGGTTATAAACTTCTCGATACCCTTTATCACATCTTGTGTAGCTTCAATACGTGTGCCTTGCGGTAGATTAATATCTACCGTTACCATATTTCTGTCGCTATCTGGAAAAAACACGAACGGTATACCACCAAATCCAACAAGAGATAAAAAGAAAGCACCAATTATTCCGAATAATACCAATCGTTTGTACTGAAGCGCGATGAGAATCAGATTTTTGTAATATAATTTCAGCTTGTTAATGACTTTATCTATTATACTTTCTTTTTTCTCAGATTTCGGTGTAACCTTTAAAAACAAGAAGCACAATAGCGTGATAACCGTTAATGCCAATATCCATGATGATAGCAATGCCAAAGAGATTACAACAAATATTGGTCCGACAATATCTCCCATTGTAGACTCTGCCATGTAAAAGGCTAAAAATGCGGCAGAAGTTGTCAAAGTTGAAATCAATAATGGCGTAAACAACTCGCCACAGGCGTCAATTGCCGCGGTTTTAGCATCAATACCGTTTTCCATTTTCACCATAATGGTTTCAGCCACTACAATGGCATTGTCTACCATCATACCTAATGCCATAATTAATGCTGCCAATGTAACCTGGTTAAGCCCCATATCTATGACTCCCATTAACATGAGCGTCATTATCGTTACCATTGGTATTAAGCTTGCAATAATGCCACCAGTTCTTAAACCTAGAAATACCAGCATTACAATAAGCACAATACTTATGGATTGAATTAAGTTGACAATAAAATCATTTATCTTGTTATCAATATAGGTATCCAAAGAAGACAATCGTTTAAGCTCTAATCCTACGGGAAGTTTTGTTTTCCACTTTTCAATAACAACGTCGAGATCTGTACCTAGCTGAATTATATTGGCGCCTTCTTTTAAGCTTACATGCATAGAAATAGCCTCTTGTCCATTAACTGTAACCAATTGGTTTGGCGGATCAATGTAACCTTGACTTATGGTTGTGATATCTCCTAAGTAAACAAGTTGAGAACCATCACCAACAGCTATTAATGTCTTTTTTATATCATCAACAGAATTAAAATTACCCGTTGGTTCCAGTATTATGCGTTCATTACCAAGATTAACCTGACCACCTGAACTCAGAATATTAGTAGAACCAATAATACTTTGAAGCTTTGAAGCTGAAAGGCCATATTCCTTCAATCTGGCATTATCGAACTCAATAAATACACGTTCATCTTGTATACCTCCAACTTCAACTTTAGCTGCTAAATCTAGCTTTATGAAATCATCTTTAATCTCATCTATATAATCTTTAGCTTCTGCATAGGAAAACCCATCGATTACCAAGCCAACTGCAATACCAAAAACTTCTCCAATCCCATCATCATTAAGATTTGGCTTAACTCCTGAAGGCAATCCTTGAATTTGAGATAATTTTCTTCGAAGCCTATCCCAAACCGACTGCAAATCTTCGGGTTTTACTTGGTCTTTCAACTCAACTGTAACTACAGATAAACCTGATCTTGAAGTACTAGAAACTTCCTTTAGTTCTGGAAGTTCCTGAACCGTTTTTTCAACCTTGTCAGTCACTAATTGCTCAACACGCTCTGGACTAGAACCAGGAAAAGAAGACACAACAGTAGCTACCCTTACGGTATATGGTGGCATACTATCTCTGGATAATGATTGGTAAAAAACCATTCCCATTAACATAATTGTGCCAAGTACCGTAAATGTTATCCGGTTTCTGTTTATTGAAAATGCCGCTAAATTCATCGGTTACTAATTGAGTTTTACTTCTTGTCCGTCCAATAAGGTTTGTAAGCCCGCAGTAGCAATTTTTTGACCAACCTTCAAGCCGGATATAATTTCAAAACCCTGTGGCATCAGATTACCAATTTTTACGGGTTGCTTTTTTACTTTGGCGCTATTATTATCGCCTTCAACAAGAAAGACAAATCTTCCATTACCGTCTTCTCCTACTGCGTTTGCCGGTACAACCAACTGATTTTTTTTGATTGAATCATCAGCAAATTCGAAGATTACATTTGCCGCCATTCCGCTTTTAATGCGTACATCTTTATCAATTACAGTTACGGTTACGGGATAGGTTGATGTATTTCTGTCCAAGGCTGGTGCTACCTCAGTAACTTTAGCTTCAAAAACGGCATCTTCTATGGCAGTGAAAGATACTTTGACGTTCATATCTTTTTCCACGGCATTAATGACAGACTCAGGCAGACCTAAAGAAATTTCAATAGCTGTACCTGCATTTAAAACACCTATGGTTTGTCCTGGCGAAACATTTTCATCAACCTCAGCTCCAACCGAGGCTATATCTCCATCTTCTGGAGCATATAAATAACCAAACCGTATCTGATCTTGTTGAATGGCAACACTTCGTTTAGCAGATTCAAAACTTGCAGTTGCAGTTCTGTATGCATTTTTGGCACTTTCATAATCGCTTAATGAAGCACTTCCTTTTTCATAAAGTTTACGGATACGATCAAGAGATAATTTTGCTGTGTTCATTTGTGACTCAGCACTGTTCTTTGACTCTATTGCAGACTCATAGCTCAACCTAGCCGATACGTTATCTAGTTTACCAAGAAGCTGTCCCTTTTTAACACGTTGCCCTAATTTCATGTCTAACGTGGTTATGATACCACTGCTCCTAAAACTGAGATTCACTATTTTTTCGGTTTGGGCTATACCAGAAAAAATGCGCGTTTCGTCAGCACCTAAATAACTGACTTCTGCATATTTAACTGGTCTTAAGACTGGTTCTTGTTTTACTTCTTTTTCTCCACAGCCCAAAATCAATAACATAAGCGCAAGGCATTTTGTAATTAAAAGCTTTTTTGTTGGCATGTCTGTATTTGTATTTATAAGGTTAGTCATTGGTTTGTGTAAATTCTAAAAAACGTTGTTTAAAAGCATCACGCTCAGACTCGTCCTGAAGCAGAAAGAAAAGCCCCAAAGAACGTTCTAACTGCATAGCACTTAACAGATAATTGTAATTTGCATTGGCACTTGCAAGCTGGGCTTGTAAATAATTGTTTTGAGCGTCAAGCAACTGTACAATATTTACCGCACCGTTTGAATATGATGTTTGCGTTAAATCCAAAGCCTCTTTTGCTGTCTCTTCAAACACTTCAGAAAGTTGGATATTTGAAATTTGGTTTATCAGTTCCAAAACAGCATCGTTGATGTTTTTTTCAATATTTAGCAATACATTAGACTTGCTGAGTTCCAATTGTTCCTTTTGAATTGAAGCTATCTGTTGGTTTAAATTTTGTTTGTTCTGATTGAAAATAGGGAGTGACACATTTAAGCCAACGGTATAAAAACCATCTGGAATAGCCGGAAAGCCCGTTGGGAAATCAGTGCCTACACCAGAACGGCTAAACTCATAATTGTATTGGCCTTGAAGGGCAACTGTTGGAAGAAATCTGCCTGCACCAAATAATTTTTCGCTACGCTCGGTAGCTTCAATATTATATTCCAACGCCTTAAGTTCAGGAGCATTGGCTATTGCTTCTTGAATGAGAAATTTTACGAATGGGACTCTAAGTTTGGGATCATCTAAAAACTGGCCTAACTGCTCATAGTTATAATTGCTAAAAATACCTGAATTCAATTCGGCTTCTTCAACGTCAATCTTGGAGTCAATTGGGTTATTCAACAATTGGTTTAAAGTATAATAACCTTGTTCCAGTTGATTTATGGCCTCAACCGTTTGCTGTGTATTTTGAGCCATTTCAGACCTAAAACGAAGCACATCGGTTTTACTGGATTGGCCTGCCTCAAAGTTTTCTTCGGCAATTTTTAAATTATACTTTGTCAATTCCAAATTCTGAGATTGGATGGCCAAATTAGCTTTTAAAATCAGTGCTGTAAAATAGGCTGTAGCAACATTGAATACGGTATTTAAAGCTTCACTATTGTAATTTTCTTCTTGAGCTTCACGTAACGATTTTTGAATACTTATATTGGCGTTTACAGATTCTGAAAAAACAACCTGCTCAAAAGCCAAGCTTCCATTGGTAGACAGCTCTGGGTTTTGCCCATTGCTTACCTCAGCCAAATCAGGATCTACGTAGCTACCTGAGGCATTTGCCGTAACATTGGGTAAATAATCGGCTTTTGCAATTTGAGCATCCTTGCCAGCAAGTTCAACATCTTTATTTACCGCTTTTAGTTCAAGGTTTTCAGCTATAGCTTCTTGCATTACCGAAACCAGATTATATGTTTTGTCTGCTACAATTTCTTGTGGATTCCCAACAAATGACGTTGTTGCGATAAGGCTATATTTTAATGGAAGTTCAATCTTTTCGGCTGTGTTGTAATTAACGGTTAGTTTCGTTTGGGATTCCAGACGTGTTTGGAGTCCAGATAATTCTTCGCCATTTACAATAGATTCAACCGTTAATGCAATGCGTCTAAAAAACTGATTGAGTTCGGATTGGTCATGATTACTTGCCAATATGCCGTTTTCAACATCTTTTACTGGATTTGTTGTGAACGAAGGCAACTTTTTTTCAATAAAAACATTTGCCAATTGTTTCATTTCAGCATCTGACAAATAAAAACCACCTGCTAAATAAAGTGCGTCTATATTATCTAAATTCGAAGTAATATCTGATGTAGTCTGAAAAGGAATCATTTTAATGGAAAGCCCTAATTCTTGCCCAATACCCTTAAATGTTTCCTGAATGGGTAGGTTATCCATGAAAGCTTTTTCAATAGCTATACCAACAGTTTTAGGGTTTGCTAATTTTTTAAATAATTTTAAATCATCAGTGTATGATTGTGTTGTAATTATTGATGTGTAATTTGAAATATTTGAGGTTTCAGGTACATCAGCTACTAATTCTGTACTTAACGCACCAAAAACAATAGTTGGCTTAGTGTATACACCAATTTTTGAGATTACGGCATTGTTCACTATACCAAAAGCAATGATAATATCTGTATCATCACTCAATAATTGATTGTAGTGGTTTCGTGCTTTGGTTTTATCAAAATCGTTAATCAATGATTGGTTTTGAAATTGAATAGTGGCATCCTGTCCGACAACTGCAGAAATCTCATTGGACAATTCGGCAAGCAGTGCTTCAATTTCTGGAGATGACTTATCTAATAAATAGCCTATTTTAAACGACTTGGATTGGGCAGATGTGGAGTGTGCATAACAAATAAAAACTAGTACTATCAGAAAATAGCGCATTGGATGGTTGGTTTAAAAATGTTTGTTTTTAAAGATAATAACTTTTGCGATAAATATGTAGGTTCAGACAACAACTTTTGGCAAATAAAAAACACCCAAAAGGGTGTTTTTTTGTTTCTAATTAATGTCTAAGCATCAATATTAGCGTAAATAGCGTTTTTCTCAATAAATTCTCTACGAGGTGGCACCTCATCTCCCATAAGCATTGAGAAAATTCGATCTGCTTCTGTGCCGTTATCTATTTGTACTTGTCGTAGCGTTCGGAATTCAGGATTCATAGTAGTGTCCCAAAGTTGCTCAGCATTCATTTCACCAAGACCTTTATAACGCTGTACACTGGCACTGCCTCCAAAAGATTCCACAATAGCGTCACGTTCTTTATCGTTCCAAGCGTACTGCTTCTTGGTACCTTTCTTTACCAAATATAGTGGTGGTGTTGCAATATAAACATGACCTTGCTCTATCAGTTCTTTCATGTATCGGAAGAAGAATGTTAAAATCAGCGTTGCGATATGTGAACCATCAATATCCGCATCACACATGATTACAATTTTGTGATAGCGCAATTTTGATAAGTTTAGTGCACGCGGATCTTCTTCTGTTCCAATAGTAACACCAAGTGCAGTGAAGATGTTTTTAATTTCTTCATTCTCAAACACTTTATGTTGCATGGCTTTTTCAACATTTAAAATCTTACCGCGTAAAGGCAAAATGGCCTGAAAAGCACGATCTCGACCTTGTTTGGCTGTACCACCTGCAGAATCACCCTCAACAAGGAAAACTTCACATTTGGCTGGGTCTTGCTCAGAACAGTCACTTAATTTTCCTGGCAAACCACCAATGCTCATAACGGTTTTGCGTTGCACCATTTCGCGCGCTTTTTGCGCTGCATGACGTGCTTGTGCCGCCAAAATTACTTTTTGCACTATGGTTTTAGCATCGTCTGGATGTTCTTCCAAATAATCTGTAAGCATCTCAGAAACGGCTTGACTTACTGATGCAGAAACCTCACGGTTACCGAGCTTGGTTTTCGTTTGGCCTTCAAATTGTGGTTCAGCAACTTTAACTGAAACAATGGCGGTTAAACCTTCACGAAAATCATCGCCAGAAATATCAAATTTCAATTTGTCTAACATCCCAGAGCTATCGGCATACTTTTTTAATGTATGTGTCAAACCACGGCGGAAACCGGAAAGATGTGTTCCACCTTCGTGTGTATTGATGTTATTCACATAAGAATGTAAATTTTCAGCATAAGACGTATTGTAAACCATAGCAACCTCAACAGGAACACCATTTTTTTCACCTTCGAAAGCTATGACATCTTTCATCAACGGTTCTCTATTTCCGTCTAAGTATCTTACGAATTCAGGTAGGCCATTTTCAGAATGAAATGTTTCCCCTTCAAACGAACCATCTTCTTTTTTATGGCGTCTGTCAATTAAATGAATAGTAATGCCTTTATTCAAGTAAGCCAATTCACGCATACGACTAGCCAAAGTATCATAATTATACTCAAGAGTTTGGGTAAAAATTGTTGGATCTGGCTTAAAGGTTACAGTAGTTCCCGTTTTATCCGAATCACCAACCGTTTTTACAGGGTACATGGTTTTACCTCGTTCGTATTCTTGCTCCCAAATTTTACCTTCACGATGTACCGTGGCCTTTAAATGCTCTGAAAGTGCGTTAACACAACTTACACCTACACCGTGCAATCCACCAGAAACTTTGTAGGAATCCTTATCAAACTTTCCACCAGCACCAATTTTGGTCATTACAACCTCTAGTGCGGAAACGCCTTCTTTTTTATGCAGACCTACTGGTATTCCACGACCATCATCTTCCGTGGTAATGGAATTGTCTTCGTTTATGGTAACAGTAATATTATCGCAATGTCCGGCAAGTGCTTCATCAATTGAGTTATCCACCACCTCATACACTAAATGGTGCAAACCACGTGTACCAACATCACCAATGTACATGGATGGACGCATGCGAACATGCTCCATACCTTCGAGTGCCTGAATGCTGTCTGCGGAGTATTGTTTTTTGTTTTCTTCGCTCATATTTGTAATGACTTAGTTATTTATTATATCTTCATAAAAAAAGACGCTGATGCGTCTCTTTTGAGTACTATCAAAGATACGAAATATTAAAGTGAAAAAACAGCTTTTTAACCACTTTACGTAATAATTATCAACAATTGTTAAAAACATAAAAGTTCGTTAAAAGCGCTAAAAAGCGCCTTAAATTTGATTTTGGTTTATTTTTTAAGGCTTTAAAAATATATAAAACAAAAAATTGCTTAGAGCCATTATTTTAAATTATAAATTCTTAATTAGGTATCTTTAAAAAAGAAATTGCTGTGACCGTCTACAAAATTTTTGATATAGTAAGACCATGGATTTTCATTTTATGCTTTATCATTTTTTATCAAAGTGCCAAAGCGCAAACCGACTCAACATTTGTTGAGAGTAGACCAACTTTTATTGGTGTAAATTTGGAGTATGGCATCCTTCTGAGACATACCGAAACGTTACAGTTGTTAGACCCTGCCAATCCATATGGCATAAACGTAGAATGGAGCAAACAACTTTTAACCAAAAAAGCGTGGGAATTCTGTAACTGTTTCCCTAAAGTTGGTGTTAATTTAGCTTATTGGAATTGGGACAACCCAGATGTATTAGGTTATAGTGTTTTTGCTTCGGGTTTTATTGAGCCCTACTTTAGGACCAAAAAGCGTACAAATCTTTTTTTTAGAATAGCACTCGGTGGTGGTTACTTAAGCCAACCTTTTGATGCAGAAACGAATCCGCTTAATGAAGCTTACAGCACTGATCTCAGTTTTTTCCTTGCAGCAGGCGTTGGCCTAAATTACAGACTAAATAACAGACTCAATATAAAACTCACAGCAAATTACAACCACACATCCAATGGTGGTGTAAGCACGCCTAATAAAGGCCTCAATTTTCCAACGCTTAGTCTTGGTGTCAATAAAAGTTTAACTGATATTACTTATCCAACTTTAGCAAAAGTAGATAGGCGCAAACCACCAGAACAGAAAGAGCGTATTACGGTGACTCATTTTTCGGGTTGGAGCAATGCCAATGTTGGCGACAAGGATAAATTTTACGTTTTTGGGTTTGAAGGTAAATACAGCCGTTGGATTGGAAGAAGAAGTGCCCTTACTGGAGGCACCGAATTTATTTTCGATTTTTCAAGACGTGAATTAATAGACCAAGAAAACAGAGATGTCAGTTTTTTACAAGCTAGCGCGCTATTAGGCCATGAGTTTTGGTTGGGTCGCGTTACGTTTAGCCAGCAACTGGGTATTTATTACTTTAACCAATATCGCATTAATAATGATGTGTATCAACGTTATACCCTGAATTACAATTTCAACAAACATATTTTTGCAGGCTTTAGCGTAAAAGCCCACGGGCATGTTGCCGATTTTTTTGATTTGAGGGTTGGGTATACGTTTTAAGAGTATGTAATTTTGACTTAATTAATGTTTAGTGCTACTAACAAGTTCTACTTATGAATGAATAATTAACCTTTAGAAAAACATCTTGCCAACAGCATATTTAAAGTACTTTTTTATTTGGCTTTTTCGATTAGTGAGCAGCGTATATGACGAAAGAATTTAATCATCTTTTGGGCTCATTTTTTATTCAAATTTGTGTACTTCGAGTTCAATTTCTACCATAAATTCTGGTAATGCCAAGCCTTTGACCTCAAGCCAAGACCCTGTTGGGAATTTGTTTTTATATATCTCAGCTCGGTAAGCAGATTTTTCGAGCATTTGTGCCATATCAGTGGTGAAAATGTCTTCTTTTACAACATCATCAAAGGTACAACCATAATGGGTTAAGATTTTTTCTAAATCGGCATAACAGTTTTTCATTTGCTGTTCTATATCTCCAATTGCGGTTGGGTTTCCATTTTCGTCCATACTTACTGCTCCAGAAATTTTAATGCTGTTTCCTATTTTTACTGCATGAGTATATCCGTATGCTTTTTCAACTTCTGGACGTAATTGAAAGTATTCAGGTTTTTCGACTTTGTAGTTGACTTCTTTTTCTACGTCTTTAGTGTCACCTTTTTTTTGCTGTTCACAACTTTGCAGTGCAAAAATCAATATCAAAAGTGTTGAAAGAAGTGTTACGTGTTTGGTTGGTTTTTTCATAATTCAGATTATTTAGTGCCTGCTTTGTTGGTTTTGGCTTTTCCGTTTGGCTTTGGTTATATGTGTTTTTTTTGATATGACGAAGGAATTTCATCATTGTTTCGCTTTTTGCCTGCCTGTGGAAATCACGCTTTCGCTATTTTTTTATTTGGCCATCTAAAGCTTCAAGAATACCATCTATACGCTTCAATAGTGTTTCGGATTCTTGATTATTGAAAAGGTTTAGGGTTAATGCCCAAGCAATCTTACCTTCTAATTTTGAATCTCTCAAAAGTTCATCTGTAGTCCTAGTAATGAGTTTTGAATTTCCAGGAACAAGGTTTTTAACTTGTCTAGGGTCTAATAAGTTTTTAGGTACATCTTTAAAAAAGGTGTATGCCATATCACGTTGTATATCTATTTCATTTACATAAGGGTAGAATCTCTGTTCACAAAACCTGAGAAATATTCGCTCTACTTCTTGAAGCTGAATTACATCAGTGCTCCAGTTAACCAATAGTTGCTTTAAGGCTTCATCTTTCAAAATTTCAATATTTCCAGAGCTAACCAAGTCGTTTTGAATAGGATCAAAGGTTGGTGGCTGAATAGTACTTAAAAAAACCAGAATACTATCGCGTTTAGCGTTTTCTGGATTATCAAAATAGTCTAATAATTGCCTACAACTTTCAATCAAAGTATTTCTGAATTCTATTTTATCAAGAAGTTGTTCTCTATTCGATTTAAATTCCTTTTCAAGTCTTTTTATTATAGCTTGTTCTTCAATATTTTCTCTGCGTTGCTCTTTCCAATTGTTAATTTGCAGGGCAATTAAAATCCCTATAACTACAAGCACAATTTCTCCAATTGCATAAATCAGGTATTTACTGAAATTGTTTTCAGAGAGCAGTCTTTGTCTAATTTTTCTAAAGAATTTTATCATTGGTTAGTTATAATGAAGTACAGCCATTGTTGTACTTTCGTTATTTATTTAATTCATAATCAATGAGTAAAATAATCTCCTCACATTTTTTATTCATTTGTAAAAATAGTCCATTCATTATTTCAAAATTGTTTATTGCAAAAGCAAAACCATTTTTTTGTTTTTGGTCATTAAATATGCCTCCAAAGGTATCTTCGCTTAAATTTCCAAATGCTCCCATTTTTCCGTTTGATTTCTGAAAGAAGTAATTCCTTGACATAGAACTTATATCTTGTTTTTCATAACTACCTGGATATAATGTTTGTTCTGCGTCATGTCTCCAATGATTTTCGGAAGTCTTTAATTTTTTATAGAGTAAGTCCAAATTCAGTAATTCATTTTTGATTGAGTCATTAGAGATAATAGCAAAATTACCTGAGTTCTTTAATTCTTGGTAGGTATTGTCAATTAGATAGAAACTTTGCCATGTATAGATGTCTACAAGATGCTTATTAAAAGTATTCCAATCTTCGACTAGTTTTCCATCAAAGTGTTCTAGGACTGCCCCTGCAGATTTAATTAAGGAATTACGTCTATCGATAAATTGGTTAATTTCTGTAATTGAAAGTTTTAAATCTCTTTTGATATTATTGATATAAGTCAATTCGGTATCTCTTAACTTTCTTTCCTCATTCCAATTATTCACCTGTAGTGCTAACAAAATACCAATCATTACCAATAGAATTTCACCAATGGCGTATTTAATGTACCTGCCTGCCGGCGAGGCAGGCTTGCCCATTTTGTTTTGTTGGATTAGTGATTTGCGAATATGCCTAAAAAACTTAATCATCTTGGTATGTCATTGTGAGGAGCGATTGCAAAGCGCGACGCGACAATCTGTTTGTTAAGGCTTAGGTATGATGAGATTCTCACGCTCGAACGCAGTTCTCGCTCAGAATGACAAAACATTTTGTTTTGTTGGATTAGTTGTTGACGAATATGACGGAAGAATTTAATCATTGCTATTTTCAAGTTCATTAAGTATAAAATCTGCCTGTGATAAGAAGTCCTGTAGGTAATTTATAGAAACATTGTAATGAACAAAATAATAATTCGCGATCCTGTTTTTATAGTTAGTATTGTCTAAAGTATATTCAATGAACATATCTAAATTTTTACGCTGAATGTAGTCGGAATACCAAGTATAATTATTCTTCCAATTGGAGAAATTATCTTCTATATCCGAAATCATATAGTTATGCAAAAATTCAAATCTACCCATTGTTAATGTATAAAACTCGGTTAAAGATAGTTGCAGACTATCTTTAACCGCTTTATCGTTTGCAGTATTTTTTAGCAGATTAAAACCTCGCGTAGAAACAGAAATTCTCGGAGCATAGGTAATTAAATTAAAGTATGTAGAATCTATGTAGTCTTCTTTGGTAAGCTTATCGTCTAGAATATGTTGTAAATAGGGTTCTCTCTTTTTATAAAGATCTATTATACCTTGTATTTTAACAACATCAGATTCTAAGTCTTTGGTAATGATGCCATATATTGTTTGAATCTTATTTTCTTCAATATTTTTTTCATTCCAATTATTAATTTGTAATGCGATTAAAATCCCAATTACTACTAATACAATTTCTCCAATGGCATATTTAAAGTATTTACCAGTCTTATTTTCACTCATAAGCTTATATCGTATTTTTCTAAAAAATTTAATCATCACTATTTTCACATTTCGAATTGAGTAAATCAATCATGGACAATATTTCTTTTTCAAGCAATTCCAACAATTGTTTGTTGCGAGAGTTGATGCCTAAGTAAAAGACAGCGTCGTTTGTTAATTTTAATCTAACGTCATCCGTGAAATTTATCTTAGACTTTAGTGCTTTAAGGTTAACTTTTGATGTGTCAATAGCATTAACGTTTTCTAAGAGTTTTATCCATCCATAACTTATGACATCCTCACTTTCTAAAAACCGCTTATCTGTAATTGACTTTCCGTTACCTTCTATAACAGCGCTTGTATTTGCTAAAGTCTTGTAATAATCTGCTAAATGATTTTTTACAGATAAATCTTTTATAATATTTAAGTTACCGCTAGATTTTATATCCTCAAAAGCATCTGTAGTGGCTGTAATAGTTCTATTTGAGTATTTTACAGATTTTAGAATAAGCGGTGAAATGCTGTCTAATTGCATTATATCGTCTTGTAGCCTTTGGATTAAGGTGTTATTGTCGTCTATTCTTTCATTTAATAGAGCCACATAATCGTTATAGTTTACCAAATCTTGATTTACATCCTCCAAAAGTCTGCAATAGTATTGTGCTTCTAGTTTTCTGTCTTTCTTAGCTTGGTTCCAATCGTTAATTTGAAGTGCAATCAGAATTCCAATAACCACAAGGATAATTTCGCCAATAGCGTATTTAAAGTACTTTCCCATTTGATTTTTTTCGATTAATGATTTGCGAATATGACGGAAGAATTTAATCATGTTGATATGTCATTGTGAGGAGCGATTGCAAAGCGAGACGTGAAAATCTGTTTGTTAAATTTAAACATAATGAGATTCTCACGCTCGAACGCAGTTCTCGCTCAGAATGACAAAACGTTTTATTTTGTTGGATTAGTGAACGACCAATATGACGGAAGAATTTAATCATGGGTACGTATTTCTGTGTGTTCGTTAGTTTTCATCTAAATACTGAATTAAACGTTCCCTTAAGGCTATGCCTTCTTGAAGTAATTTGTTGTGCGCTGAATATAATGGCACCATTAGCGCTTGTTTAAAGGTCGATTTCTTTGCAAACTCTTTTACTCTATCAGACTGTGTAGATTCATAAAAAAATGAATTATCAAAGGCGTCCACTTCCATTTTTGCGAAATTTGGTAAACGGTTTTGCAGTACTGAATTAACATCCATAAAAGGAATTAGTTCAGTACCAGCGATATATATAATATTAAGGTTAGTTTCCTGAAAGTCCATTACATTTGAAACATTATCATAGTAGGATTGAATTTTATTTTTAATGGAATCGTTTAAGATATAATTCAACTTACCTGAAAATTGCATTTGGTTAAACGTGATTTGACTAGGTACGAAACTGGACGAAAATGAGCCTTCATAAATTTTTTGTTTTAGCAAGGGTTTGTTTCTCCGTATCGAATCATCTTTCAATGCACTCAATAATATTCGATTGGCATCTATAAAAATGCTATCACTTTTTGTCATTGCTGTTAAACTCTTAATGTCCTCTTCAATATTTTGTATTAAACCTGTTATGAGTTTTTTTTCTTCTGCCCTTATCTTCTTATTTTCATTCCAAGTGTTGATTTGAAGCGCAATTAAAATTCCTATAACCACCAATACAATTTCGCCAATGGCATAGAGTAGGTATTTGTTGAAACGGTTTTCTTGAAGTAGTTTTTGGCGGATTTTTCTAAAGAACTTAATCATCTTGTATGTTGGCTTCAATTAAACTTAAAGTGTCTTGTAAAAACTGCATGATGTTATTTTCGTTTACGGTAACAAAAGATTGATTCATATAATAATCAAACAGCATGTTATCAACTTCTAGGTTAGACAGAAAATCCACGTAGTTTTCTTTCGGAACTTCTATTGGTTGAATACTAATATCACGTTTGTAATCAGACCTATTCAAAGAGGCATCTACATTTCGCATTGGTATAAATTTGTACATTATTCTGGGTAAATTATTTACCCAAAATTCTCTTCTTACAATAATGTCTTCTTTGTAATCGTCAAGTTCTCCGGTCCACTGGTTTAGGGCATATTTTAATTTAGAATCTCTAATAAGTTCTAAATTGCCAGAAGATATAATGTCATTCATAACACCAAGTCGCGCATCAAATGTGGCGTAGTTAAACATTTGCCCTATCAAGCTGTCAACAGTTTTTGTGTTAAATGGGTTTGTATGGTCTAAATTCATTAACGCAACAATGGCATCTAAACATCCTTCATTTAAAGCATGGTCAAATTCGAGTTCCTTTATATTTTGTTTGAGTTCTTCTCTTAAACTCAAAAGAATTTGTTGTTCTGTTTCAATATTTTTTCGGTTTTCATTCCAATTGTTAATTTGAAGTGCAATTAGGATTCCTATAACTACGAGTAGAATTTCGCCAATGGCGTATTTGAAGTACTTTCCCATTTGGTTTTGGTTAATTAAGGAGCGACGGATATGCCTGAAGAATTTAATCATATCAATTACAGCTTTTAGCCTTTAATAGTTTTATAGGCTCTTGTATTTCTTGTTGTAACCTAGATATAAATGCTTTTTGCCTTATTTGCATACCCAAAATAAAAACAAGATTATCTTGAAATTTTATAAAATACGGATGTTCTGGGTCGTTAACCCAATTAATGTTTGGTAAAAAAGTAATAAGTTCCGCTCCAAGTTCTTTTTTTACATACTCTAAATCTTGAAATCCTACTTCAGTTATTAGGTCATAATTTCCATATCTCTTAAGTACTTCATTTCTATTTTCTGATAAATTTTTTAAAGTGTTGTTTAAAAATGTGTGGTGTTCAATGAGTCTGTTTTTCAAATCAATATCTTTCAACACTTTTAGTTGTCCTGATGAGGTTAAATCTTCAAAAACAATGGTACTGGGCACGAAAACGTCTTGTCTTATAGCTGCTACAAACTTGTTGAGGATTGTACTTCTATCATTTGGTAAAGTATTTAAATCTAAAATTAATGCTTTGGTGAGTTTTATTTTGTTGGTTATGAGTTCATAATTATCATTAATTAGTTTTTCATTAAGCTTAAAGTCATCTAACATTCTACAATAATAATCTGCTTCTGTAGCTCTATCTTTACGGTTTTCATTCCAATTGTTAATTTGAAGTGCTATTAAGATCCCTATAACCACTAGCAGTATTTCGCCAATGGCGTATTTAAAGTATTTCCCCATTTGGTTTTCTTGGATTAGTGAGCGACGAATATGACGGAAAAATTTAATCACGGCTACCCTATTACACCATCATTATCAATATCCTGCCCAGATCTCGATTCTAACAGCCTCAAGGTTTTTAATAATAAATCTTTGGTGGTTTCCAGTTCGTTTTCTAAATCAGCAACGCGCTGCTCCAAAGATTCTGCTTTGTCTTTTTGTTTTTCAATTTCGCTTTGTTGGATAAGATCCCAGAATAATCCCATATGGGTTGGTTTTAGAGAGTAGAATAGCTAAGTAGATGTTGGTTAGGTTATTATATGTGTACATAAATGTAAGGAATAGTTACAAAAAAAAGGTACAACAGCGTTGTACCTTTTTTTAAATCTTTATAAACTTAGCCGTTTTAGTAAGCCTCGTCGTGCACATTGGCAATCGCACGTCCAGACGGTTCATTCATGTTTTTAAAAGCTTCGTCCCATTCTAACGCTGTTGCTGTACTACAAGCAACACTTGCCTCTTGTGGCACACTTAATGCTGCCGCATCACTTGGGAAATGCGCTTCAAAAATTGAACGGTAATAGTATTCTTCCTTGTTCAATGGTGTGTTAATTGGGAATCTAAATGCTGCATTTGCCAATTGCTCGTCAGTTACTTCCTTTTCAACAATATCCTTTAGCGTATCAATCCAGCTATAACCTACACCATCACTAAATTGTTCTTTTTGGCGCCATGCGACGCTTTCTGGTAACATATCTTCGAAGGCTTTACGAATTATCCATTTTTCCATGCGCTCGCCATTGATCATTTTATCTTTTGGATTTAAACGCATAGCTACATCCATAAACTCTTTGTCTAAAAATGGCACACGACCTTCAATTCCCCAAGCCATAAGACTCTTGTTTGCACGCAGACAATCGTACATATGTAATTTGTCTACTTTACGTACGGTTTCTTCATGGAATTCTTGTGCGTTCGGTGCTTTGTGGAAATATAAATACCCACCAAAAATCTCGTCGGCACCTTCACCAGATAATACCATTTTTATACCCATGGATTTTATGACACGTGCCATCAAATACATTGGTGTTGAAGAGCGAATGGTAGTAATATCATAAGTTTCGATATTGTAAATCACATCTTTTATGGCATCCAATCCTTCTTGGATGGTGAACTTAATTTCGTGATGTACCGTACCAATATGATCAGCTACTTTTTGTGCTGCTGCCAAATCTGGAGAACCTTCCAACCCAACCGAAAAGCTATGCAACTGTGGCCACCACGCTTTTTCTTTGTCGTCAGCTTCAATGCGTCTTTCAGAATATTTTTTTGCGATTGCTGAGGTTACAGAAGAATCTAATCCGCCAGATAATAATACGCCATAAGGTACATCGCTCATTAATTGCCTATGTACAGCATCTTCCAAGGCTTGCCTTACTTCGGCAATACTGGTTTCGTTTTCCTTCACAGCGTCGTATTCCATCCAATCGCGTCGGTACCATTTTACCAACTCACCATCCTTGCTACTCATGTAATGTCCTGGAGGAAATAATTCGATTTTGGAACATACGCCTTCTAACGCTTTAAGCTCAGAAGCAACGTAAAATGTTCCGAACTTATCCCAACCCATATATAATGGAATGATACCCATATGGTCGCGTGCAATAAAATACTCATCCTTTTCAACATCATATATTGCAAAGCCAAATATACCATTGAGATCGTCAACAAAATCAACACCCTTTTTTTGATATAATGCCAATATCACCTCACAATCACTTTCCGTTTGAAAATCGAATTTTGGAAATTGGGCACGTAATTCTCTATGGTTGTAAATCTCGCCATTTGCTGCTAAAATCAATTTTTTGTCTGCACTAAATAAAGGCTGTTTCCCCGAAGCAGGATCTACAATGGCTAAACGCTCATGAGCCATGATGGCTTTATCATCGCTGTAAATACCGCTCCAATCTGGTCCACGATGACGAATGGTTTTTGCCATTTCCAAAACTTGTGGTCTTAAGGTTTCTTGCTTCTGTTTTATATCGAACGCACATACAATTCCGCACATAATATTTTAACTTTATTAATTATGGAACAAATATGAATTGAAAGTTTCAATAATTAAACAATAAAATTATTAATAATTTCAAAATAAAACTTGAAAGTACTTTTTTTATATAAAAATGAAACAAAAACAAGGAATCCATCAACATAAAACTATCAAACTGTAAATTTTAGTGTTTAATTACGACCACTTTGAATAATAACTACAATAATTTTTAACCTAATTCCATTATGAAAATTTCAAAACTATTTACAACTCTAGCATTTGCAATTCTTGTATCACTTGGAGCCAATGCTCAAAAGTTTAGACCATTAGATAAAAGTCCAATGGATGTTGCATCTTTTCCTGTAGATTATAAAATTGCTGACAAAGCAATAAAAATTGTTTACAGTCGTCCACAATTAAAAGGTCGTTCGCTAGAAAAATTAGCACCAAATGGCAAAGTTTGGAGAACTGGCGCAAATGAAGCTGCTGAGCTAACATTGTACACAGATATGATGCTTGGCGATACTAAAGTTAAAGCTGGCACGTACACGTTTTACGTAATTCCTAATGAAAAAGAATGGATCGCGATTATCAATACTGATCTTAATGTTTGGGGTAGTTATTTTTACAAGCAGGAAAATGATGTGGCACGTTTGTCTGTTCCTGTGACTACAAGTAAAGAATCTTTGGAAGCATTTTCAATGGCTTTTGAAGAATCTGACGGCGCCATACATCTGCATTTAGGTTGGGGCGACAAAAGAGTTGCTGTACCTTTTACAAAATAAAACGATAAATACTTTAACAAAAAACAGGCTGACTAAAAAGTACAAATTTCAAGCTTAAGTCACTCCCGAATTTTCGGGAGAGCGCAGTTGAAATGTCTTGATTATGAATTACATAAGATTCTTCGACTGCGCTCAGAATGACACTAAAATAGGTTTTGAGGCAGCTCTTTTCTTTTATAACGACGGCACATCTGCCCAATTTTCGCCTGTTTTAATACGTTGCAATTGATTTAATGACACACCAAACCGCTTAGCAATAATTTTTAAACGTGTTTTTCGGTTGGGGTCGTTTATCATCTTTTTTATCAACCTTACATTATTCTCGGTGAGCTTTGCATAGGGTCGCTTTACTTTTGCTTTTGCTTCAATAAATTTTGGATTTTTCCATTGGTGCAATTCTTTTTCACGCTTTGTAGCCCATTGTAAATTTCTAGCTTCGTTATTGGTTTTGTTATAATCTAGGTGAATAACATAGATACCATCATTCTGTTCTAAAAAATGTTGCGCCACTAACTTGTGCAGATAGTAACCCTTAAAGATATACCGTTTTGAACCTCGGTAAATCTTCTGTTCGGTTGTCTTTACTTTTATGTGTGGATAGCCGTTTAAATTATAGGGTTTTACAATCTTTGGTTGATTATTGACTATCCTAATTAACCTACCGTAATTAGATATGTAAATAATTTCCGAAGGGTGAATGCTGTGTTGCTTAGGAAATTTCATTGGCGCCCAAGCTTCGCCACGGTAGTTTTTAATGCCTTCAAAAGTCATTTTAGGGGATATTTAAATATTTGTGGGTTTGTAATGAAACTTTCCATTTTGGGTTGTTCATAACGTAATCCACAATGAGTGGCATCATTTTTTCGCGTTTGCTCCACTCTGGTTGCAGATATAAGATACAATTTTCATTTGTTTTTGAAGCTTGCTCTTCTGCAAACCTAAAATCATCACGATTATAGATAATGCATTTTAACTCGTTGGCGTTGTAATACATTTCTTCGGTTGGCAACTTGTTTTTCTTTGGCGATAGGCAAATCCAATCCCAAACACCTGTCAACTTGTAGGCGCCAGATGTTTCAATATGCGTTTTTACACCTTTAGCTTTTAACTGCTCGGTTAGCGGATTCATATCCCACATTAGTGGTTCACCACCAGTGACAATAATAGTATCACTGTATTTCACGGCATTTTCCACAATGGCCTCAACTGCAGTTGGCGGATGCAACTCTGCCAACCAACTCTCTTTAACATCGCACCAATGGCAACCGACATCGCAACCACCAATGCGTATAAAATATGAGGCTGTTCCTTTATGGTAACCTTCACCCTGAATTGTATAAAACTCTTCCATTAGTGGCAATAGTAAGCCTTTGTCAATCAATGCTTGCTGTTCTCTTCTTGTCATGTGGCAAAGATAGTCATTCAGCATAAAGTAGGAAGTACTATCCAAGTCAAGTGCGACTCAAGACTTTACACCTATAAACTTTATACTATTTAGATGCAATAACATCAATTTCAATCCTAGCACCGCCAGCTAAATCTGAGACTTCGAAGGTTGTACGCGCAGGTTTCTTGGTAAAGTGTTTTATGTAAATAGAATTAAAGGTTTTAAAATCTTCAATATCCTTCAAAATAACAGTACATTTTACCACATTATCCAAAGATAGATCATGATATTGCAAAACGGCTTTGATGTTTTCAATCACTTGAATTGTTTCGACCTCAATTCCACCAGAAACTAATTGTCCTGTTTTGTGATTTTTACCAATTTGTCCCGTAAGAAACAATAAATCTTGAGTTTCAACAGCATCACTAAACGGCATATTTGCTCGGCTTTTTTCATGAGATTCATGAAATATCGGCGTAGGTGTGTTAACCGTACAAGAAAAAAAAGCAACTAAAAAAAACAGTGCAAGTATTTGGGCAAACTTCATATTGTTTAGGTTTTAAACTTGACCAAAATTAAAGTATTTTTACACGGAAAAAGTAAAATAGCACTGGGCATACTTTAAAATAAAGGACTTAAAAATGGAAAGAAAGGCGAAATTCATAAAGGATATTGAAAACGGAAACACCTTTAAAGGCGACTACATAACCTTGGGCTCTGCAATGCTTGATGGCGAAACCATGACCAACGCTTTTGTAAATGTGCCATTAAAAACCATGAACCGTCATGGTTTAATTGCTGGTGCAACAGGAACCGGAAAAACTAAAACGTTACAGGTTTTGGCCGAAAATTTATCGGAAAAAGGCATACCTGTTTTGCTTATGGATATTAAAGGCGATTTAAGTGGTTTGGCACAACCAAGTCCTGGACATCAAAAAATTGATGAGCGTCATGAAAAAATTGGATTGCCTTTTGAAGCAAAAAAATTCCCTGTTGAAATACTCACACTTTCCGAGCAAGATGGTGTGCGCTTACGTGCCACTATCAGCGAATTTGGCCCTGTTTTAATATCTCGAATTTTAGACGTTACCGAAACCCAATCCGGTATTATTTCAGTAATCTTCAAGTATTGTGATGATAACAAACTGCCACTTTTAGATATAAAGGATTTCAAAAAAATGTTACAATATGCCACTGGCGAAGGCAAAAAAGAATTTGAAAAAGAATATGGTCGCATTTCAACAGCATCAACTGGTGCAATCCTTAGAAAGCTCATTGAAATTGAACAACAAGGTGGTGATTTGTTTTTTGGAGAAACCTCCTTTGATACGCAAGACTTATTGCGCATTGATGATAATGGTCGTGGTTATATCAACATCATTCGTTTAACAGATATTCAAGATAAGCCCAAACTATTTTCAACCTTTATGTTGAGTTTACTGGCAGAAATATATTCCACCTTTCCAGAGCAAGGCGATAGTGGCAGACCAGAACTCATCATGTTTATTGACGAAGCGCATTTGATTTTTAATGAGGCTTCCGATGCTTTATTGGACCAAATTGAAAGTATTGTAAAACTGATCCGTAGTAAAGGTGTTGGCTTGTATTTTGTTACGCAAAACCCAACCGATGTACCCGAAGAAGTTTTGGGTCAGCTTGGTCTTAAAGTACAGCATGCCTTACGCGCCTTTACCGCAAAAGACAGACGCGCCATAAAATTGACTGCCGAAAATTACCCAGATTCTCAATATTACGATACCGCAGAAGTATTAACATCACTTGGAATTGGAGAAGCTTTAGTATCCGCATTGGATGAAAAAGGACGTCCAACGCCATTATCGGCTACCATGATGCGCGCACCCATGAGCCGAATGGATATTTTAACCGACATGGAATTGAGCAAACTGCTTTCAAAATCTGAACTCACAAAAAAATACAACAAAGAAATTGACCGCGAAAGTGCTTATGAATTATTGAATGAAAAAATAGAAAAAGCCGAAGCCGAAGAAGCCAAAGCCAAAGCTAAAGCTGAAAAAGAAGCTTTGGAAAAAGCAAAATCTAAAAATAGCACAAGACGCTCAACTCGAAGACGAAGTACACGCCAAAACCCATTGGTTAAAGTATTGACCAGCCCAACAGTGATACGCAGTGTTTTAGGAATTTTAACTAAGATGATGAGATAATAGTTAGATTCTTAGATTTTTAGATTGTTAGATTGTTAGATTGTTAGATTGAACTAAAATTAAATTTTCAAAATGAAAAAAATATACTTTATACTTTTACTATTACCATTACTAATAGTTGCTTGTAAAGATGAAGTTGCTAACCCTTTTGCCGTAGCAAAACATCAAGTTGGCCTACTTAACGATTCTACACAAGTCAAAGATCTAAAAATCATTTTTGCCAACGATTCCATAAAAACATTTAAGGAAGATGATAGCTTCGTTGGCGGTATAAACACTATTGATATTTATGATAAAAGTGGTAATCAACTGCTGAGTATTTCCCCGACTGAAGCCTTAGACTCCACCGCCACCATAAGCTCAATTAACATTATTGATCCTAGGTTTAAAACCGAAAAAAATATTTCAATTTCCAGTACTTTTAAGGATATCAATGACAATTACAAGATTTCCAAAATTTCAAATTTAATTAATTCTGTGGTCGTCAATGTTGATGAATTAGACGCGACTTTTACTATTGACAAAAAAGAACTGCCTGCCAATATGCGTTTTGATATGAGTCTAAAAATTGACCCAATTCAAATCCCAGATGATGCCAAGGTGAAATTTTTTATGATGCATTTTTAATGAAGTTTTTTGAAAAATTATTAGGCGTTTTGAGTATGGTCTTCATGATCCTGAGCCTGGCTTTTTTAATGCCATATGCATCGTTTATCATTACCATATTCATGCTATCCTTGTCTTTGTTGTATTTCTTTTTGGGATTTGCATTATTAAACAACATTAGGTTTAGGCATATTTTCAAAAAAGGGAGTTTTAAAAATATAAGTACGCTTAGGCTTTCAGGGACTACCTTCACTGGTGTTATTCTATCAATGACTATAATATATATTTTGTTCAAATTTCAAAGATGGCCTTATGGAAATCAGGGCTTATACATGAGCCTCATTTTTTTGCTCATAATACTCCTTACATGCATTATCAAACAATTTGCATCTAGCAATAAATTTTATTCGTTATTTTTAATGAGGCTCACTATTATTGGCTTTTCGGGTCTTTTCTTTTTACTTATTCCAGACGAAACATTATTAGATATACGTTACCGAAACTATCCAGAATATGTGAAAGCAGAAAAAAAACATATGGCTAACCCAGAAAACGAATCTTTGCGATTAGAGGCTCAAAAACAGAGATTGAAAATGAATTCGAAATAATAATTTCAAATGAAAAAAAACTACACCATCCAAAATTCACCATTCATTGTTCCAACCGATGATGGAAAAATCATTGAAGAACATTTTGGTTTGGCCAGTGACGGAAATTCTAAAATAAGTATTGCACACATGGTGGCGCCACCTGGTTGGAGCGAGCCTTTTCAAACACCTGAATTTGATGAATATACCTTCATAATAAAAGGCAAAAAGCAATTTATAATTGATGGCGAAACTATAATTTTGGAAGCTGGACAATCCATAAAAGTCAATAAAAATACACGTTTGCAATATTCCAATCCGTTTGATGAACCTTGCGAATATTTAGCCATTTGCATGCCTGCATTTTCTATAGATACTGTTAACCGAGAAGACCCCTAATGAGCGAAAAACTTATAAAAACCATTGGCAAAACCCTAAATGCGACAAGCGTAATTGCACCAAGATTTGCATCAAAAAAAGCCTTAAGCCTATTTGCCACACCGCGCAAAGGTCGTTATACGGCAAAGCAAACCCAACTTATGGATGCCTTTGTACAAAATCAGTTAGACTATGATGGTTTAAAAATAACAACCTACTACCATACCGGAAACGAAACGGCCAAAACCATTTTATTGGCGCATGGTTGGGAAAGTAATGCTTCGCGTTGGAATTATCTTTTTGAAGCTTTTAAAACCGAAGGTTATAACATTGTTGCTTTAGATGCGCCAGCACACGGAAAATCGGACGGCAAACAATTTAATGCGGTTTTATATTCAGAATGTATAACCGTTGTAGCGCAACACTACAAACCCCATGTGATTATTGGACATTCCGTCGGTGGTATGGCCAGTGTTTTTGCTATGCATAACCATAATTTAGAAACGGTTAAAAAATTAGTGCTACTTGGCGCACCAGCACATTTTACCGGTGTATTTTCGCGCTATAAAAGCATGATGGGTTTTAATCAAAAGATTTCAAACGGTTTAGACAACATTGTTTTAGAGCGTTTTAAAAAACCTGTTAGTTATTTTTCGTCTGCTAACTTTACCTCAAATTTTACTATTGACGGTTTAATTATTCATGATAAAAAGGATTTAATTATTCCGTTTGAAGATGCCTTATTGTATCATAATCGGTTTAAAAATTCCGAATTAATTAGCACCAATGGTTTTGGCCATGGTTTAAGAGATGTATCCTTAATTCCTAAAATTATCAGCTTTATAAATGCTTAAATCCCGAATCAATTTTGCTATTATTCTGAGTTGTTTTTTAATTGGTGTCTACAGTTGTAAATCTGATAAAAGTAAACCAAACCATAGCCAAAAACTACCAAAAGTCACTGCCACAAGCGCCATGAAAAATGTGATGTGGAAAGGCGAATTGTTTGGCAAAATTCAATTAGACACCTTAACAAAAAAAGGTCTTTACGGTTTAGGACCGCAAGTTTATCTGCAAGGTGAAATTGTAATAAATAATGGTGATATTTTTGTATCTAAAGCCACAAGTGATACGACCATGATTGTTGTTAAAACCGATAAGGTTTTGGCACCGTTTTTTGTGCATACTAATGTTACGGAATGGAAAACTATCACGCTACCATCAGCAGTAAAATCAATTTCAGATTTAGAACAATTTATCAAAACAACAACAGAAACTATTGAAGTTCCGTTTGCTTTTAAGCTTGAAGGTCAAGTAAATTCGGCAAAAATCCATATTCAAAATTTGCCTGAAGGTACCAAAGTAAGTACGCCAAAAGAAGCACATCAAGGTCAGGTAAATTATAATTTAACCCATGAAGATGTGACGATTATTGGGTTTTATTCTGAAAACGATCAAGGTGTTTTTACGCATCACGATTCGTTTTTACACATGCATCTTATTACAAAAGACAAAACAAAAATGGGACATTTAGATGCTGTTGAATTCAATAAAATGGAATTATCTTTACCCAAATAAACTCAATGTGTGTTTTGAGATTTCTATAAAAAACCGTCAATTCGAGTTTTTTCCATCGGAAAAAGTATCGAGAATAGGTTTTTTTTAACTTGAAATTCTTTTTCGATACAATTTTTTCAGTCAAAAAAACTGAAAGAATCACTCAAACTGACGAATTTCAATCAAAATACACACCGGGTTAAACAAACATTTATATAATGTCGCAACCCAAACGCCTCAATAAATTTTTAAGCGAAGCTGGCTACTGCTCGCGCCGAGAAGCCGATAGGCTCATTGATGCTGGTCGCGTGACAATTAATGACATAGTGCCAGAAATGGGCACAAAAGTAATGGATGGCGATGTGGTTAAAGTGGATGGCGAAATTATTGGCGAGCGCAAAAAAGACTTTGTCTATTTGGCTTTTAACAAACCCGTTGGCATTGTTTGTACAACAGATACGCGTGTTGAAAAAGACAATATCATTGATTTTATAAATTACCCAAAACGCATTTTTCCGATTGGCAGATTAGACAAACCCAGCGAAGGCTTAATTCTTTTAACCGATGATGGCGACATTGTAAACAAAATATTGCGCGCTAGTAACAACCACGAAAAAGAATATGTGGTTACGGTAGATAAACCTATTTCGCAAACTTTTATTGAGCGCATGGCTGGTGGAATTTATTTGGAAGAATTAAAACAACGTACCAAAAAATGTGAGGTAAAAAAAATTGACCGTTTCACATTCAGTATTATATTAACGCAAGGTTTGAATCGGCAAATTCGTCGTATGTGCAACTATTTAAATTACGAGGTGCAAACGTTGAAACGTATTCGTATTATGAATATTGAATTAGATACCAAAGTTGGCGAATACCGCGAACTGACTTCTGAAGAATTTCAAACCTTGAGCAAGCTTATAAGCGAGTCTTCAAAAACGTTTCAACCTCAGCAAAACAAAAAAAATAGACGTTAATTATGCAAAAATTATCACCATTTCACTTGGCCATTCCTGTTCATAATTTAGCCGAATGCCGAAACTTCTATACCAATATCCTAAATCTTGAAGAAGGCCGAAGCAGTGACCATTGGGTAGATTATAACTTCTTTGGACATCAGTTGGTTATTCACTATAAACCAAAAACAGAAGAAGATTTACACACCAATGCAGTTGATGGCAAAGCCGTTCCGGTACCACATTTTGGCGTGGTTTTACCTTGGGAAAAATTTCATGAGTTTGCTGAACACTTAAAATCAAAAAGTATCGAATTCATTATTGAACCTTACATTCGTTTTAAGGATCAAGTTGGCGAACAAGCCACTATGTTTTTTAAAGACCCAAGTGGCAACGCCTTAGAGTTTAAAGCGTTTAAGGATATGAGTCAGTTGTTTGCTAAATAAAATATTATAACGTTGGCACAATAATTGACACCAACAACCAATAAATATTAAAACTTACATTTACAAAAAAATCACATCAATGAAAAAACTATTACTCTTAGTTGCTGTTACATTAAGCACAGCTAATTTTGCGCAACGCATTCAAGAAGAAAAAATTACCTATTACGATATTATCAATCCTAAAGTAGAGCTTGACGTTTCTATCAAAAACTACTCTGTTGTTGTAAATATACCTTATACAATGACTACTGAAGATGTTAAAGCACAATCTTTAGCAGATTTTGAAGAAGAAAAGGCCAATTACCAAAACGTTTTGGAAGAAAGTAAAAAAGACTACCAAGAAAAATTGGATAATTATGATGCAGAAGTAAAACAGGCTAAAGAAAACTATGATGCCGAGATGAAAGATTTTAAGGAACTTTCATTATTAGAACGATTAGCGCTTACGGACCAAGGCAAAAAACCAAAACTAAAAACACCTGCAAGACCTCAATATGTTGAGCCTTCTGAACCTGTTTATAGAGAACCTAATCTTGCAGATTATTTAATTTTTGATAAAGACGCACTTGGCGATAACATCAATTTAAACGGCTTTGAAAAAGGTGAAGGCTTACTTTTTACTATTGATCTTGAAAAAATGGAGTTTCAAGAAAATGCAGGACAAACCTTTTTTAAGCAACCTGCAAAGCTAACTGTTATGGTAAGCGGACAAGTACAAGAGGAAAAAATGTTTGGCGAAGAATCCAAATTTTTAACATCTTCATCTACCAACACCATAAACCTAAATCGTTACGAAAAGGACAATGTTAAAAAAACACTGACCGATATTGAAGCTTACATAAATGATATCTATGGTTATACGCCAACACAAAAAACCATTGTTATTGAATTTCCTAAAAACAGAAAACGAGAATACGACCAGTTGGAACGCGCAAAAATCACAGCGATTTCCGCATTTAGAAAAATGACCAAAACCGCAACAGCAGACAGAAGAGCCATTGCAATACGAGACTTGGAAAAAGCTGAAGGTATCTGGGCAGAAGAATTGAAAAAGGTAGATTACTCAGATAAAAAAGCACTTTACAATGCAACAGTTGCAAAATCCATCTACTTCAACCTACTTAATATTCAAACGCAATTGGGTCAAAAAGAAAAAGCTGAAGCAACGTTAGCCAAAATGCAAGAACACATGATAGACCTTAATATGAGTAGTAGCGAAGAAGATAGATTAGCCAACTTAGAAACCCAGATATACAAACTGTAATGAAAGGAATTTTATCCATACTTATCGCAAGCTTATTCATAATAGGATATGGGCAAGACTATAAAATTGAATCGAGTACCGTTTATGAGAAAAGTCACCCAAATGCCGTAACCAACATTGCATTTGCCACACCATACGGGTTTTCAACATACAGTTATTTAAACAATGTTTTTAAAGACAATCAGAAAGAAATAACCGTTACCAAATACGATCAGCAACTGAGTGCTTTTGAAACCAAACGTTTTAATTTACCAAAGTTAGAACTTCGTGCGGCAGATTTGGACAAGGTTATTGAATTGGATAACAAGCTTATTTTCATTTCTAATTCCATGAGCAAGAAAAAAGGGATTAGAAACGTTTATGCCCAAGTTTTCGATAATGAAACAAGCACGGTTTCTGACGCGAGTATTATTGCCTCCTATCCTATTTCGTCCTATTCAAAATCGGGCCAAATTGAAGTTGCTGTTTCAGACAATAAACAACAAATTGCCGTACTTGCATGCATGCCTTTTGTAAAAAAGATGAAACAAAGCATAAAAGTATGGACATATGGCACAGATCTTAAACCTATTTGGGAAGCAGAACACGAACTAAGCTTAGAAAGCGAACGTGCGCACAACCAAGACCTTCATGTGTCCAATAATGGTATTGTGTATTTACTTAAAAGATTTAAGTATAATTCCAAAAAAGCAATTTCATCTTTAATTTCAATTAATAATACAGAAATAAACGAAAAGCCACTTTCAGAGCCTAACTTCTTTTTGAGAAACACGACACTAATCAATTTGGGCTTTGATCATTTATTGGCAGGCTTTTATTTTGACGGCAAAGTGCCTTATGTAGATAATAATTCTGATGATGGCAATGCAACTTCTGGTGTGTTTTTATTCGATATTTCTAACGATAAGCTATTGGGAAAACATGCGTTTAACGTTAACAATAAACCTGTTAAAAACCTAAATAGCGTTGCGCCTATTTTTACACATGTATTTGGCGACGACCTTTACATCGTTGGAGAAAAACAAACCTACAGTAGCAAGTTTAGAGAAGGCAACTCTATGGAGCTGGATTACCTATACAATCATGGACCAACAATTTTCATTAACATGGACACAAAAGGTACGTTAAAGGATATGCAATTGTTAAACAATGCCAAAACATATAAAAATCAATTGAACGAACGCGCATCATTAGCAATTGTACCATTAAACGGACTGGTTACATTTTACAACCATACAGGTTTTAGAATATCTCGATTTTATGGTTTTGAAGAAAAGATAACTTGGAATGGACCTGATACAAAATATGATGAAAACCAAGGTGCAGTTTCGTCATACATTGCACCAAAATCTTTGGAGAAGGTCAAGGATTTCAACTTGATCTATTTTGTTACCACACGTAACGATTCGTTTTGGTTGAATAAAGTTACTTGGTAAGTCATGCTTTATTTACAACAACAATAAGAAAATAAGAAAGCCAGCTATTTGCTGGCTTTCTTATTGTGTCTTTTCTTTATTTTAGTTCTGTTCTGTGACGTTCTCTGGCCAATAAGGTGTTTTTTAAAAGCATTGCAATAGTCATAGGGCCAACGCCACCTGGTACAGGTGTGATGTAACTCGCTTTTTTACTGCAATTCTCAAAATCCACATCACCAGTAATGTAATAGCCTTTATCCGAATCGTCAGGTACGCGCGTAATACCAACATCGATAATAACCGCATCGTCTTTTACCATTTCGGCCTTTAGAAAATTTGGAATACCCAAAGCGGAAATAATAATATCAGCTTGGCTAGTAATCTGTGTAATGTTTTTGGTGTGGCTGTGCGTTAAGGTAACAGTTGAATTTCCCGGAAACCCTTTGCGTCCCATTAATATGCTCATCGGGCGACCAACAATATGGCTACGACCAATGACCACAGTGTGCTTGCCCTTTGTTTCAACACCATAACGATCTAACAACTCTAAAATACCAAATGGTGTAGCCGGAATAAAAGTTGACATATCCAGAGCCATTTTCCCAAAGTTTGTGGGGTGAAACCCATCGACATCTTTATCTGGGTTTACGGCCATTAATACCTTACGCGTATTAATCTGTGGAGGCAAAGGCAATTGAATGATAAAACCATCAATTTCTTCGTTGTTGTTTAGCTCTTCAATTTTATCAAGTAATTCAATTTCACTAGTGGTGTTGGGCATTTTTACAAGTGTAGACTCAAAACCAATTCGCTCACATGCCCTAACCTTACTGCCTACATACGTTAAACTTGCACCATCGTTGCCAACAATTACCGCAGCCAAGTGAGGAACTTTTTCTCCATTAGCTTTCATTTTATCAACTTCAGCCTTGATTTCGTTTTTAATGTCGTTGCTTATTTTTTTTCCGTCGAGTATGGTCATTTAGGTGTTAGATTTTAGGTTTTAGTTTTGCTACTTTTAAACTTAGTACTTGTTACTTAACGCTACCTCGGCATATTTTTCATCATCTGCATCATCTTACGGCCACCACCACCTTGCATCATTTTCATCATTTTGCTCATTTGGGTAAATTGCTTCAATAATTGGTTTACCTCTTGTACCGATGTACCGGAGCCTTTTGCAATACGCTTTTTTCTACTTGAATTTAAAACGGAAGGATTGGTGCGTTCTTTTGGCGTCATGGAATGTATTATGGCTTCAATACCTTTAAAGGCATCGTCGTCAATATCAACATCTTTCATCATCTTTCCAGCACCAGGTATCATACCTATTAAATCCTTCATGTTACCCATTTTCTTAATCTGCTGAATTTGCTTTAAGAAATCATCAAAACCAAATTGGTTTTTAGCAATCTTCTTCTGAAGTTTCCTTGCTTCCTGCTCGTCAAATTGTTCCTGTGCACGTTCAACAAGAGACACGACGTCTCCCATACCCAAAATACGATCTGCCATACGCGCTGGATAGAACACATCAATGGCTTCCATTTTTTCGCCTGTACCAATAAATTTAATTGGTTTGTTTACAACCGACTTAATTGAAATAGCCGCACCACCACGCGTATCACCATCTAACTTGGTTAGGATGACGCCGTCAAAATTCAAAATGTCATTAAACGCTTTTGCAGTATTTACAGCATCCTGACCCGTCATGGAATCTACCACGAAAAGTGTTTCTTGAGGTTGAATGGCTTTATGAATGTTCGATATTTCGGTCATCATGGCTTCGTCTACTGCCAAACGACCAGCAGTATCGATGATTACAACATTGTGCCCATTTGCTTTGGCATGGGCTATACCCGCTTGTGAAATAGCTACAGGATCATTATTGCCACGATCGCTAAATACCTCAACACCGATTTGATCACCCACTACATGCAACTGATCAATAGCCGCAGGACGATAGACGTCACAAGCAACCAATAATGGTTTTTTGGTTTTCTTGTTTTTTAGATAATTTGCAAGCTTCCCAGAAAAAGTAGTTTTACCAGAACCTTGCAAACCTGACATTAAAATTACGCTCGGATTACCAGAAAGGTTTATGCCTTCAGCATCGCCACCCATGAGTTCGGTTAGCTCATCCTTTACGATTTTGACCATTAGCTGTCCTGGCTGTAAAGTCGTCAGTACATTTTGACCAAGGGCTTTTTCCTTAACTTTATTGGTAAATTCTTTTGCAATCTTAAAGTTAACATCGGCATCTAAAAGCGCACGACGCACTTCTTTTAAGGTTTCGGCAACATTAACTTCAGTAATGCTTCCATGGCCTTTGAGTACGTGTAGGGCTTTATCTAACTTATCGCTTAAATTATTGAACATAAATAATATCGATTTTTATGAGGTTGCAAATTTAAGAATTTACCCGTGATATCTCTAAGCATTGTGTTTTTTAATGTTACTATAATCACACATTAAGACAACAAAAAAGAGCTACTCAATAACGAGCAACCCTTTTTATCAACCTAAACTTACTAAAATTACTAACTTAAATATGTTTATGCAGATTAGTCACATTCTTTTTCCAATACCATGGTGGTATTGTTGCTTTGAAGTACAAATTGTTCATCTGAGCATTCTACCACAGTCCAGTCTAAATTTATAGCTTGTATCTCTGGCATTGCTACTCCAGTAATAAATACAAATACTTCACCATTATTTCCTCCTTCAGTATACCAATTGCCCGTTACGGTTTCATTAGTAATAGTATTAGTAACTACTAACTCTTGGTTTTGCCCAAATAATAATTCGAAATCATCTAAGTGATCATCGCCATTAAAAGTTTCGGGAATCCAAACACAATTCATAAGAGTACCATCAACGTCTTCTTCAGTACATGAGTGTGTTGTGCAATTTTCTAGTAAAATATCTATCTCGAATATTTCATACTCATCTGAGTTTATGTCATCCACTCTAATGTAAACCGTTTGAGGATTGCTCACATTGGTGTAGGCTTCAGGATTTGCAATACTATTGATTTCATTATCGGCATCCATTGAAGTTTCGTAAAAGCTAAATTCAAAATCATCAGTCGCAGTGCAATTTGCAAAGGCTATGGTTAAATCCACTGTTTCTACGCCATCGTTATTATCGTCACATACTGCAATTACGGCATCAAAAGCATCGAAACACTCAAAAATATCATTATCGTCTTGCTCACAATCTTGTTCAAGGTATAGTGAGTCATTATCACGTATGAGCTGTAACTCTTCATCTTCACATTCTACAACTTTCCATTGACCTGTTAAATTCTGATATTCGGAGTTGAACATAAAATCTATATAAGTGTACGCTCCTACAATACTGAAACTATAGCTACCGATAACTGTTAAATCATCGCTTGTTTTAATTTCACCATCTGCAGTAAATATTAAATCCTCTATGAGTCCGTTGACAACACTGGACTCGCCATACCATTCGCATTCTTGCAGGCTCGCAGATATTTCGTCATAATTACAGTTAACATCTTCTTCGCAATACTTTTCAATTTCCATAGTTTGGTTGTCTTTAACAAAGTATAGCTCGTCATCATCGCATTCTACAACTTCCCAGTTACCACCAAAATCTTCAAATTCAGTAGTAAGTGACAAATACACAATGCCATTGTCCTCAGTGACTTGCCATGTATTTCCTTGAGAAAACACCTGATTATCGTCTATAATAATATCAAACGTAAAATCTTCATTGAACTGGAATTTAAAATCTTCAAACTCAGGAAAACTCGTGTAGGTTTCAATAACCCATTTGCACTCTTTAAGCCATGCTTCAACTTCGTCAGGATTACATATATCTGTTGTTTCTCCGCAATCTTCACCAGCAGACTCTATAGCGTTGGAGAGTTCTAAATTAGAATTGACCTCTAAAGTATCACCATTTGCATATTGTAAGGTTACAGGAAAATTAAGACCCACTATTTGGTTGTTGTCTTCTAAGTTATCAAGAAACTCATAAAGTGCCTCGTCGTTGTTTATGGTTATAGTATCGATGATTACAAAATCTGTATCGAATACCGAAAATGAAATTGGGTAAACAAAGTCAATACATTCAATAACATCATCATCTTCAAAACAGTCTTCTAAAAGTGCGTCTAGCTGTTCCTGGCTTTCTATGACCAACTGTGAATAATCACTATAAATTATGGTTATTGGGAAAATAAATTCTGGAAGCTCGTCGTCTAAATCTTCCAAAATATCTTCAAGCTCTTCCAAATCTTCTTGTGTAGTAATGGTAATGGTAATATCACTAACTTCGACAGTTACCGGAAGATCTACTGAAAAACAATTGGTGTTATCCAATACATTATCTGCACTTACATTATTTGATGATGTTCTAAACATTAAATTAGTTAATGCGGAATTAGGTGTTATGGCTTCTGCTTCTTCTGGCGGTGTAACCTGCACAAGTTCATCTTGGCAAGAAAATATAGTGAGGGCAAAAAAGAAAACGGCAAGTAACGATTTGATGTGGCTTTTCATGATTTAATTTTTTTTTGATTTTCTTATAGAACAAATCAAGTTTAAAAACTCCTACCCAACAACATCTATTTTTTTTAAATTTATGCTCTGCTAAACAATTTTGATGGCAAAACCGCTACAAGACAATATCTGTGAAGAGCATATGTTTGAATCGCTTTTTAAAAAGCATTCCAAAAACCTTCACGACTTTTTATATTATAAATACGGAAGCAACCTCAACCCAAAAGATATTGTGCAAGATGCCTTTATTAAACTTTGGGATAATTGCGGGAAGATTTCTCCTGAGAAAGCAAAAAGTTTTTTATTTACAACAGGTAACAATTTAATGCTCAATGTAATTGCACACAATAAAGTAGTATTAAAACACCAAAAACTACCTCAAAAAAAAAGTACAAACGAAAATCCCGAGTTTAAGCTAGAGGAAAAACAATACCACCAAAAGCTACAAGATGCCATAGCTAAACTCACAGAAGCGCAACGTACTGCATTTTTACTCAACAGAGTTGAAGGCAAACGCTTTAAAGAAATTGCACAGCTTTTGGACATTTCCGTCAAAGCCGTTGAAAAGCGTATTTATGGTGCATTAAGAAAACTAAGGAAAGATATTGATGAATTATAGTAAGCAATATAGAGTACGCCGTTATTCTTTTTTTTAAAGTAAGTGGTAGGAAAAAATACAGTTTAACTGTTATATAAACGTAAAGGCATAATGATGCAAAGAGAAGAATTGATAAAAAAATGGCTAGACCACAACTTGAGTTCTGAAGAACAAAAAGCTTTTGAGCGTTTGGAGGATTACAAGCAGATTGTGCGCCTAAACACATCGCTCCAAAACTTCAAAGCACCAGATTACAGTGTTGATAGTGAGCTTGAAACAGTCAAAAACAAGCTAAATAAGAATACACAAAAACAGTGGCTAAAGCCGTTACTAAAATTAGTAGCCGTCTTGGTTGTTGGCTTTGGCGTCTATTATTTTACTGCAGATGATAATGTAAAGATAGACACACTAATTGCCCAACAGAAAGATGTAACATTGCCTGATGCCTCAAGTGTAAAATTAAACGCGGTTTCAGAACTACAATATAGCCATGGTAATTGGGATAATACGCGTGAAGTTTTTTTAAATGGCGAAGCATTCTTCAAAGTAGCCAAAGGAGCTAAATTTGATGTAAAAACCAAAAACGGTATCGTAAGCGTTTTGGGAACGGAATTCAATGTTAAGCAAAGGAACTCCGTCTTCGAAGTTACCTGTTTTGAAGGTTCAGTTGCTGTGACATATAATAACGAAAATATAACCCTTAAGCCTGGCCAAAAATTTGCCGTAATCGATGGGAAAATAATTGCAAACGAAAAAGAAAAAAATAGAATCCCCAAATGGACGGCTAATGAAAGTAGTTTTTCAAGCCGTCCTTTACGCTTGGTCATCAATGAGTTGCAACGACAATACGACATAACGGTTAAACTGGATGATGTAGACGATAGTCAATTATTTACAGGCAGTTTTACGCATAACAACCTGGACTTGGCGTTAAAATCCATAACTTTACCTTTAGGCATCAACTACTCTAAAACCAATGATGTCATTGTATTAAAAAATGAGTAAATGCAAGGCTAATATTTTTGTTGTCTTATTTTTTTTCTCATGGTTTTGTATGTCTCAAACAAAGCAAAATCTTGTTGAGCTCAGTATTATTTTAAAAAATATTGAGCAAAAATTCGATATTAGTTTTTCTTACGCCGATAAGCTTGTCAAAACCATAAGTATCCAACCACCGAATCAAGATTTAAACCTTGATAAAACCCTAGATTATTTAAGGGCAAATACCAATTTACAATTCACAAAGCTTAGCGAGAGGTTTTATGCGGTTACCCAAAAAGATAGCTTATCCAAATCAGCAACAACGTACACATTACAAAGGCTGGATGAAATTACGATTCAAAACTACTTAACACGCGGTTTGTCAAAACACATAGATGGGAAAATTGAAATAAATCCAAAAAACATTTCGATTTTACCAGGTCTTGTAGAGCCAGATATACTGCAAACCATTCAAAATCTGCCTGGTATTTTTAGTGTTGATGAGCGTATATCCAATTTAAATATTCGTGGTGGTACCAATGACCAAAACCTGGTTTTGTTTGAAGGTATAAGAATGTACCAAACCGGACATTTCTTCGGGTTAATTTCTGCTTTCAATCCCTATTTAACCAATGAGATCAACGTAACCGTAAACGGCACTTCAGCCAAATACGGCTCTGGCGTATCAAGCCTTATCAGCATAAATAATTCGGATACTATAGCATCAACTCCTGAATATGGTATTGGCACAAACTTATTGAGTATTGATGGTTTTTCAAGAATTCCGTTTTCAAAAAAAATGGAGTTGCAACTTTCAGCCCGAAGATCTTTTACCGATGTATTTTCAACACCAACCTATGATGCTTATTTCAATCGTATTTTTAATAATTCCGAGTTAGGAGCTATTGAATCTAACCAAAATGATTTAAGGCAAACCGAACAGTTTTATTTTTATGATGTCAATGCTAAATTTCTTTACGACTTTAATGAAGATTCTAAGTTAAGGGTAAATTTCGTTAACTTTTACAATAAACTTGAATATGAAGAAAATAGTTTCGACGGGAATACACTTCAAGAAGGTTCTAAAAGTAGATTAAGTCAAAAAAGCTATGCTGGCAACATATCTTATACCAAACAATGGAATTCGTCCACAAAAACCAATGCACAAATCTATTATTCCAACTACACCTTACTAGGCAATAATATAATTAACACAACAACTCAAGAACTTACCCAAGAAAACCAAGTTGATGATATGGGCATTAGGTTTAATATTGAAAAAGCAGTAGATAAAAACCTCAATATCAATGCAGGATATCAGTTTAACGAGGTTGGCGTTACCAATTTTGAAGATGTGTCAATACCACCTTTTAGAAGTTTTATAAAAGAAGTCATAAAGACCCACGCTATTTTTGGTGAGGCTGAATTCACTTCGGCATCTAAAAGCACGTACGGACGTATTGGCCTTCGGGGCAATTATATCGAAAAATTTGGTGAAATTTTATTCGAGCCAAGAGTATCGTTTTCACAAAAATTCCTTGACCATTTCAGGATTGAAGTCATGGGCGAAATCAAGAGCCAAACCATTACTCAAATTATAGATTTGCAACAAGACTTTTTTGGAGTTGAAAAAAGACGCTGGCAATTGGCAGACAACAACGAAGTGCCTATAACCAAAAGCAATCAGTTTTCATTAGGCATGAATTACAAAAATAAAGGTTGGCTGTTGAGTGCCGAGGTGTATACTAAAAGAGTAATAGATATAACCTCAAGAACACAAGGTTTTCAAAATCAATTTCAATTTGTAAATGCTATCGGCAATTACAGCGTTAACGGCATTGATATTTTAGTGAACAAACAGTTTAAAAACTTCAGTACGTGGTTAAGCTATTCGTTTAGTAAAAACGATTTTGAATTTGAACAACTCAACTCAGGAAATCCATTTCCCAATAATTTGGATATAAGGCACGTTGTAAATTTTTCTCTAGCCTATGAACTCAACAGGTTTAAGGTAGCCAGCGCAGTAAATTGGCACTCTGGCAGACCATTTACAGAACCGTCACCCATACAAAACAACCCTAACAGCATAACGTACAATGCCCCAAATGCCATGCGAATACCAAGTTATGTTCGTGTAGATTTATCTGCACGCTATTCGTTTCCTGTTACCGATAAAACGAATGCAGAATTTGGTGCTTCAATATGGAATATTTTAAACCGAAAAAATACCATAAACCGGTTTTTTACTCAAGACAATTCGGGAAATATTATTGAAAATAACAACAAAGCATTAGAATTTACACCAAACTTTAGCTTTAGGTTAAACTTTTGATTTTCTTCTTATTTAGCCGTAACTTATAAGTTGTAATTATAGCACCAATGATACAGCTTCAAATTATATGTCAAAACAGAGATCAAGCCAAAGAAATAACCACATTGTTGTATGAGGAAAAACTTGTAACCAATGAATTGATAATTAACGATGTTACTGGTCGTCATCCTAATGATAATGGCGAACTTACAAGTATAAAAGAGGTTTTGATTATTGGCACCACAAAGGCACTTTTATTTAATACAATAGACGAAATTTTACAATTGAAATATCCAGATTCCATGCCTGTCATTTACGCAACACCTATTGTGTACATGAACGCCAAACAAAGCAATCACTTAAGAGACAACACATCTAAAGTTTAATTTTGTAAAATGAAAAACGATCCGCTTTACGACTTAAAGTATCCCATTGGAGAATTTACAACTCCCAAAACTATAACGCCAGAAACTATTGAAGGATGGATTTCCGATCTTAAAACATTTCCAGAAAAGCTAAAAGCTATTACAAACGGGCTAACGGAAGAAGAACTTAACTACAAATACCGACCAAACGGCTGGACTGTAAAACAGGTTATCCACCATTGCGCAGATAGCCATATAAATAGTATTATACGTTTTAAACTGGCACTTACGGAAAATTCACCTACAATTAAGCCCTATCTTGAAAACAGTTGGGCAAAGCTCAATGATTATAGCGCACCCATACAATCATCGCTTAACATACTTACCGGAATACACGAGAAATTGGGGATTATACTCAGTAAGCTCACAGATGAACAACTAAAACGAAAGTTTACACATCCTGAACATGTTAAAACATTTACTATTGAAGAAACCATTGGTACTTACGCGTGGCACAGTAACCATCACTTAGCACATGTGCAACAGGCACTAAATTTCAAAGGAAAATACAATTAAAACTTGTAGGCTTTACATTCTTTCTGGGACTTCTATCCCTAAAAGTGAAAAGGCATTTTTTATGGTGTTGCCCACAATATTTGAAAGCGCTACTCTAAACTGTTTTTGGGTATTGGAGTTAGCCCCCAAAATAGAAACATTTTGGTAAAAAGAATTAAAATCTTTAACCAGGTCGTAGGTGTAATTTGCAATTAAAGCTGGGCTATACTGTTCAGCAGCATTTTGAACAATAGACGGAAATTGTTCTAGTTGTTTTAGTAACTGCTTTTCTTTTTCGTGGAGTGACATTTCGACAGCGTTCAGCGTGACATCTTCAATATTATCAGATTTTCGTAAAATGGATTGTATCCTAGCATAGGTATATTGAATAAATGGCCCAGTATTTCCTTGAAAATCAATAGATTCTTTTGGGTCAAAAAGAATACGTTTTTTAGGATCAACCTTGAGTATGTAATACTTTAACGCACCCAAACCGATGATGCGATAGAGTTCTTTTTTTTCAGTTTCAGAGTAATCATCGAGTTTGCCTAGTTCTTTAGAAATCTCTTTTGCGGTATTCGCCATTTCAGCAATCAAATCGTCAGCATCGACAACAGTTCCTTCTCTACTCTTCATTTTTCCGCTAGGCAAATCTACCATGCCGTAACTTAAATGATAAAGGTGTTTTGCCCAATCGAATCCTAATTTTTTCAAGATTAAAAACAAGACTTTAAAATGGTAATCCTGCTCATTTCCAACGGTGTACACCATACCACCAACATCGGGATAATCTTTTATTCGCTGTATAGCCGTACCAATATCTTGAGTCATATAAACTGCAGTACCATCACTTCGTAATACAATTTTTTCATCTAAGCCTTCACTGGTTAAATCGCACCAAACTGAACCATCCTCTTTCTTATAAAACACACCAGATTTTAAGCCTTCTGCAATGAACTCTTTACCCAGTAAATAGGTTTGGCTTTCGTAATAATTCTTATCAAAATCAACTCCTATGTTTTTATATGTTTCCTCAAAACCACTGTAAACCCAACTGTTCATTGTTTTCCAAAGCGCCACAACATCAGAGTTTCCTGCTTCCCAATAGCGCAACATATCTTGGGCTTCTAATAAAATAGGGGCATTTTTTCTGGCATCTTCTTCAGATTGACCTTGAGCAACCAACTCTGAAATTTCGGCCTTGTAGGCTTTGTCAAACTCAACATAGTAATTACCAACAAGTTTATCACCTTTTAATCCGCTTGACTCAGGTGTTTCAGCATTTCCAAACCTTTTCCAAGCCAACATACTTTTACAAATATGTATACCTCTATCATTTATAATCTGGGTTTTGTACACCTTTTTTCCTGAAGCTTTTAAAATTTCTGCCACACTGTATCCCAAAAGCACATTGCGCACATGGCCTAAATGCAATGGTTTATTGGTGTTAGGTGAAGAGTACTCGACCATAACGGCTTTACTATCTGTTTGATTTTCAATACCGTAATTTGGGTTATCTGTTATGTTTTTGAAAAAGTTAATATAATAGGCATCAGCAATTTCTATGTTTAAAAAGCCTTTAACCACATTAAATGCTTTGACCAATGTTACATTATCTTGCAGATACTGTCCAATTTGCTCACCAATAACTACAGGATTTCCTTTAATGACGCGCAACATAGGGAAAACAACTACCGTAATATCACCAGCAAATTCTTTACGGGTAGCTTGAAACTCGATGGACTCAATTTCTTTATTGAATACCGTTTTAACAGCTTCTTTTACATGTATTTGCAGTGTATCTTGAAGATTCATTCTATAGATTTATATGACGTTTACAAACGCAGGCAAAGATATATTTTTATTATTTTTATGTTTAACTTTTAAAACACTTATTGCGTTGAAGTTTTTTAAATTTCTGATAATAATACTTTTCTTCCTATCGTGTTCAAATGACAACACAACTCTACCTGATAATGAAAACCCGACACCTAACGGCAATGCCTTAGCCTACCGTGGCATGGATTTATCCTTTCAAAGTGAATTAGAGGATTATAACATAAATTATAAGGATGCGAACGGAAATACTGTTGAACTACTTGATTTTGTTGCGTCAAAAGGCACAAATCTAGTACGTTTAAAATTATGGCACACGCCTCAGGATGGTGAAAATGGCTTGGATGATGTTAAAGGTTACGCACAACGCATCAAAGCAAAAAACATGGCTTTTCTACTCAATTTTCATTACAGTGATTATTGGGCTGATCCAAGTGAGCAAACACCGCCAGTTGCATGGCAAAATATGACGTTTCCAGAAGTTAAATTAGCTATTTACGACTACACAAAAGATGTGGTTCAGCAACTTAAAGACCAAAATACGCTTCCAGAAATCATTCAGATTGGTAACGAAACCAATAGTGGGTTTTTATGGGATTATGGTCGCGTTTGGGATAGTTTCAGCAACAACTGGAGTAATTATTCAGATTTGGTATCTGAGGCTATTCGTGGCATAAAAGAAGTTGATTCAAATAACCAGGTTAAAATTATGCTTCATCATTCTGATGTGGAAGAAGCCGTTTTCTTTTTTAATGAACTGCAGACATTTAATCTTGATTTTGATATGATTGGTTTGTCATATTATCCACAATTTCACACTCAAAATTTACAACTTGTTCAAGAAAAACTTGCTGAGCTGGCGACTACTTTCAATAAAGATATTTTAATGGTTGAAGTGGCATACCCATTCACTTTAGAGTGGAATGATAATCAGACCAACTTTATTGGAAGCATAGGTCAAACACTATCGGAGTTTCCACCAACACCAGCAGGCCAAAAAGCCTATTTACAATGGCTGACAGACACAATCAATGCCATCCCTAACAATAAAGGTGTTGGCTTTTGCTATTGGGCACCAGATTGGGTAGCGTTTCCAAATAATGAAACAACATCTACACAAGGCTCTGTATGGGAAAACCAATGTCTATTTGATTTTGATTTAAAAGCACTTCAAGCGTTAGATGTATTTACAAGCAACTAACTTGAAAACAAGCAATTAAACTCAGTATGCATTTCATCGATAAAAGCGTAGTTCTGCCATGATTTTTGCCGTTAATCGAACGGTTTATTTTTTTATTTTATTCAACCTACATTTCGTCTGATTTATTGGCCATAAATCCTAAAAATTAGCAATTATGCCAACATTTGGTCATTTTTGGTATGCTATTAATTAACGTTGTTAGTTAACAACAAATAAATAAACATTAACACAGTTGTTTTTGTTTTTGTGGTCGCCTCAATTTTCAAATCCCTCTTAGAAAGTTTGCAACACCAAAAATCAACGCCGTGCAGTAAAGTAAGTATTACCGTATGAAGCATTTGATACTTTGTGCTATATGCCTTTCTACACTATTCAATTTTGCGCAAAATGCAAAAATTGATAGTCTTACTGTTCGTTTAGCTTACCAAAACCAAGATTCCACCAAAGTCGAAACTTCATTATTACTTATTAATGAACTCTATGCTATTGAGGATTATAACAAAGCACTGTTGTTTATTGATCAGACATCAGAACTATCCAAAAGCCTAAACTACAACAAAGGCTTGGCGCAAAGCAACTTTATAAAAGGGCTTATTTATGACCAACGCAAAGAAACCTCAAAAGCCATTAACAACTTTGAATTGGCCAAAACTTATTTTCAAAAAATAAATGACACACTAAATATCGCAAGGGTTAACAATAACCTTGGAACTATTGAAATTAAACGTGGTAATTATAAAATAGGACTTAGAAACGCTTTATCAGCAATACAGATATTTGAAGAAAAATCACTTAACGAAGAATTGAAAAAAGCCTATGGGAATTTATCAGAGGCGTACCTGCAAACCGAAAAATATGATAAAGCTTTAGAGTACAATAAAAAAGCATTGCGTATTAATGAGCAATTGGACGATCTCAATGGTATGAAAATAGCTTTGAAAAACCTTGGCGATCTTTATGCTTTACAACAAGACCATATCAGATCTATTGATAGCTATGAGCGTATGCTAACACTTTTAGATGCTGAAACTGACAAGGATCTAAAAGGAGAAATACTATCTAGTTTGGGGAAATCTTATTTGGCCACTGACAAATTTGACGATGCTGCAGACTATTTAAGCCAAGGCTTAACTTATAATCGACAGCGTAAAAACAAAGAAGGTATTTTAATGACGTTAAATGCCTTGGGCGATCTGAATATAAAACAACGTCGATTAAAACGTGCTGAAAATCAGCTATGGGAAGCTTATAAGCTATCAAAGGAGATAAATAATAGAGAAGAGTTGCTCTACAATCTTAAACTGAATACCAAACTTGACTCAACACGTAACTTTTTTGAAGATGCCTTCAATTGGCAAAACCAATACTATGCACTTAAAAACGAATTGGATAAAGAAAAGGAAGAAGCGAGCGTAAGCGCATATCCTATCAAAGAAGATCCAGAACCTGAAGTGCCGGCTCTAATTGAAAATAAGCCAATCGCTGAGGATCTAAATGCTAAACCTGAAACAGCACTTACCAAAAATCAGCAACTGATACTTTATGGCCTAATTGCTGGGCTTGTTTTTTTATTGGTACTTCTCATATTCAGTTATTTAAAATCTTCAAAAGACACTAAGACTATTAAATCCTTATCAAAATCAAACAAAGAACTCACCCAACGCAATGCCCAACTTGAAGAAGTGAACCAAGTAAAGGACAAATTGTTTTCCATTGTGTCCCATGACCTTAAAGACTCTATATCTTCCATAAAGGCGTTTTTAGATTTACTTAAAGATGATGGTATTTCTAAAGAAGAGTTTAACGAACTTATCCCCGAATTGAGCGAAAATGCCAATAATGCATCTTCTCTACTTTTCAATTTATTGAATTGGTCTAAATCACAAATGCAGAATTTACAGCCAAAGCCAGAGTTGTTTAATATCCAAGAAGTTTTTCACATTAAAATGTCATTAATTGAGAAAAAAGTAGAGGACAAAGGCATAATACTCATTGACGAATCTAGACGCGAGTTTGTCTATGCAGATAGAAGTATGCTGGAAATTGTTATACAAAACCTTATCACAAACGCAGTTAAGTTTACTGGCAAAGGTGATGTGATTACCATATCCAATCAAGATTATAACGGTAAAGTTCTTATCTGTGTTGAAGATACAGGAATTGGCATCTCCGAGGAGAACATCAAAAAATTGTTTAATGCCAAGAAAAATTTCACGACCATTGGTACTGAAAATGAAAAAGGCACTGGTTTAGGACTTACCATTTGCAAGGATTTGGTTGAACTTAACAAAGGACGAATTTGGGTTGAAAGCACACCAAACATTGGTAGTAAGTTTTTTATTGAACTACCAAAAGAACCATTATCAAGCTAATATTTTGTTACCTTTAAGGCGTAACAAAATCAATCACGTTTTGAAAAACTTATCCCTTTTTATTTTAGCAGTAGTGCTATTACAAGCTTGTAAAGACTCAAGAGAAACAAACCAAGACCAACAAAAACTAAACGAAAGCTATTTACAAGAATTACATACCCTAATGCAAGGGTCTTTTAATTCCGAAATACAGTCCCAAGTTGACTCTTCGTATTACAACATTTCATTGCACATGTATCCTATTTGGGAAGATAAAGGCCATTACCTCTATGTAGAGCAAGCACTCAATGCCATGCAAAATAGACCTTACAGACAGCGTGTTTATAAAATAAACCAACTAACCGATAGCACATTTAGCTCAGAGGTTTATATGCTTAAAACAGACTCACTTTGGATTGGCAAATGGAAAACCCCAAAAGTCTTTGACTCCATTTCACCAAAAGATATCACGCTTAAAGAAGGTTGCGCTGTGGTTTTGAAACGTCTTACCAAAAACCACTATCAAGGAAAAACAGGAGATACCACATGCGTTAGCACCATGCGCGGTGCTTCATTTGCACGTAGCGAAGTTGAGATTTTAGAAGATAAAATTATTTCTTGGGATCGTGGTTTTGACGCCGATGGCAACTATGTTTGGGGCGCAGAAAAAGCAGGTTATATTTTTAATAAGCTGGATTAGAATTTCAGTAAAAAGCGTAGAGTCTGAAGTACTAATTTTTCGGCAAAAACACCTCAGCCATCATACAGCGCGCACTGCCACCGCCACAGGTTTCAATAGTCTCCAACGAACTGGATAAGATAGCACAGTGGTTTTCAATGGTTTTTATTTGGTCTTCTGAAAGGCTATCATATGCCGCTTGGCTCATTACCAAATACCGTTTATCATTACCTCCTCTTAATTGTAACATATTTCCAGCAAATTGGTGCATTTGCACTTCAGAAATGGAAATGATTTCCTTTCCATCTTCCTTAAGTTGCTTGGTTATATTTTTTCGCTCTTTTTTATCATCAATACTATCTAGGCAGATGACGGCAAAAGTCTCAGCAATACACATCATAACATTGGTGTGGTATATGGGCAGGCGTTGACCATCAACGGTTTGGTTTGCTGTAAATATAATCGGAGTATATTCAAAATCTTCACAGAATTCAATCAGCAATTCTTCGTCAGCTCTTGGCGAAAGTGCGCAATACGCTTTACGGTTTATACGGTCCAATATTAAACTTCCCGTGCCTTCCAAGAATAGACCTTCATCTTCGGCAGATGTATAATCAATGAGGTTTTCAATTATAAAGCCTTCATTTTCCAGTCTCATGAAAACTTCTTCTCGTCTTTCCTTTCGCCTATTTTCGGCAAACATTGGGTAAATGGCAACATCGCCACAATTATGAAAACTCACCCAGTTGTTTGGGAAAACAGAATCTGGCGTATCCATAAGTTCATCATCACTTTCAACGATAACATTAATACCTACAGCACGAAGCTTCTCTACAAAATCATCAAACTCTTGCTGTGCTTTGGCGTTGATTTGTGAGTTTCGTATAGAAATATCTTCTTGAAAATAATTATTCACTGCCGTTTGCTCGTTCATCCTAAACGCAATTGGCCTAATCATTAATATGGTATCTGTGGTTTGTCTCATTAAACTACTTTGAAAACTTCGCAAATTTAATTCTTTTTCCGTCTTAAAATTGCGGTATTTTTAAATTTTGACAATCAAAAGCTTTAATTTCGAATAAATTTTGACCTATAATCGAAAAAGTCTTAAAATGAGATATTTACTGTTTTTTTGCATCCTGTTATGTGCTTGTAATCCCAAAAGCGAAACATCAGTTTTTGAGCAACAAACCAGATTTGAGCAGTCAAACGGGCTTGAAACCGCAACCTATGAGGAAACCATTTCATACTACGAAAGCTTGGCGACGCACTTCCCTGAAATTACAATAAAAGCCATTGGCGAAACTGACTCGGGAAAACCCTTGCACCTTGTAACCTTAAACCCAAATGGTACAGAACCCAACTTTGAAAAGCTAAGAGAAACCAATAGAATTATCCTCATCAACAACGGCATTCATCCTGGCGAGTCTGACGGTATTGATGCTACAATGTTATTATTCAGGGATTTTGCCAACAGAAAATTAAAGCTTCCCAAACGTACCATTATTGCAACAATACCTATTTATAACGTTGGTGGCAGTTTAAACCGAAACACAACATCGCGCACTAATCAAAATGGACCAAATGAATATGGGTTTCGTGGCAATGCACGTAATTATGACCTTAATAGAGATTTTATAAAGGCGGACACTAAAAACGCTAAAACTTTTGCTACAATTTTTCACTTTGTAAAACCAGATGTATTTATTGACACACATGTAAGCAACGGCGCTGATTACCAATATACGTTGACACATTTATTTACCCAGCATAATAAGCTTGGCGGTCCGTTGGGGAGATTTCTTCATGATAGTCTTGTACCACAATTGGAACTAAACTTGCAAAAAAAAGAATGGGACATTACACCGTATGTGAACGTTTTTAACAGAACACCAGATTCCGGGTTTGTTCAATTTAATGATACACCAAGATATTCAACAGGCTATACAACATTGTTCAATACTTTAGGAATGATGGTTGAAACCCACATGCTAAAACCATATAAAAATCGTGTTGAAGGCACTTACGAGCTTATTCACAGTCTTGTAGAATTGACAGATAAACATGGAGAAACTATTTCTTTATTAAGAAAAGAACAGCAAAATATATGGAGCGCAGATGATCATTATCCAATAGCATGGAAAATAGACACCACAAAACATACTGATTTAAATTTTAAAGGCTATGAAGGCGAATATATTGATAGTGATTTAACAAACGGTAAACGGCTAAAATATAATCGCAATAAACCTTTTGTAAAGACTGTAAAATATCAAAATTATTATAAAGCGTCAGATTCTGTAAGAATCCCGAAAGCCTATGTTATCCCACAAGGCATACATCATATTATTGACAGGCTAAAAAACAATGCTATTGCAATTAATACACTTTCAAAAGATTCAATTTTAAATGTTGAATCCTATAAAATAGACAGCTACAAAACCAGGCAAAATCCTTATGAAGGACATTACCGGCACTACAATACAAGAGTAAAAAGCAAAAAAGAAAACGTAAAATTTAAAGCTGGTGATTTTATAGTGCACACTAACCAAGCAGGCATTCGTTATCTTTTAGAAACCTTAGAACCACATGCACCAGATTCCTTTTTCAATTGGAACTATTTTGACACCATTTTGCAACAAAAAGAAGGGTTTTCACCCTATGTTTGGGAAGACAAGGCTAAATTGCTTTTAGCTTCCAATCCCAGGTTGCAAATTAAATTCAACTTAAAAAAAAGCTTAGATAAAGATTTTGCCAACAATTGGTACGCGCAGTTGGATTGGTTACACAAAAATTCGCCTCATTACGAAAAGGCACATCTGCAATATCCTATATACAGATTGCATTAAACCAATAATTTGATGTTAGCGTAGCTGTTGGCCATAGCTTTTTTTATCTTTTTTTCATTAAGCCATTTTACTTTGGTAATACCTTCTTTTTCTTGTGGAAAAAGTTTGCCGTTGTATTCGGTTTTCATTTCAAACCAATAGGTGATTTTTATGCGATAACGACCGCGTCTTTTAAAAATATGATAGGTTACGGGAAGCTGTTTTGTAATTTCCAAACCGGTAACTCCTGTTTCTTCTTCAACTTCTCTAATGGCGGTTTCTTCAATAGATTCTTTAGACTCAATTTTACCTTTAGGTAAATCCCATTTATCATTTCTATATATAAACAGAACCTCATCATTGGCATTATAAACCTTACCACCACCAGCAATGACATTGGGTAGTTTTTTTAAAAACTGCTTTAATAGTTTATTTTCATTCTTGCCAACCAAGTAAACCGCTTTTAGCTTGGTTCGGTTCAGCATTCTTATCACTCGTCCCAAATCGACAGATTTGAGCAGGTAAGTTTTAAAATCCTTTTCCTTAACAACTTCCGTAGTTAAAATAATAGGTTTGTCTCCAACAAAAATGGTATACATCAATTGGCACAGTTTGTGTTTAGTTTGGTAAAAATATAGTTTTTAAGTTACTAAAATTGTAATTGAAAATTATTTTAATTTAAAATTATTAGCCGTTTAAAATTCTTAATTTTACAGCATGATTTTCAACAAAGAAACTGCCAAAAAAACTGCAGAATTATTATTGCAGATAAACGCCATAAAACTATCACCAAAGGAGCCATTTACATGGGCTTCTGGATGGAAATCCCCAATTTATTGCGATAACAGAATTATCTTATCCTATCCGATGATTCGTACGTATATCCGAGAGACTATGGCCAAGCATATTGAAGATAAGTATGGCAAGCCAGATGTTATTGCAGGTGTTGCCACAGGTGCCATTGGAATAGGTGCACTGGTTTCTGAATACCTTAATTTACCTTTTATTTACGTTAGACCAGAAGCTAAAAAACACGGTCGGAAAAATCAAATTGAAGGCTTTGCCGAAAAAGGTCAAAACGTTGTGGTTATTGAAGATTTAATCAGTACAGGAAAAAGTAGCCTTAATGCTGTAAAAGCTTTGAAAGAAGAAGGATTAAAAGTTAAGGGTATGGTTGCCATATTTACCTATGGGTTTGATGTTGCTTCTGAAAATTTCAAAGCTGAGGATATTGAGCTGTACACTTTGGGCAATTATGAAAATTTACTTGAGCAGGCACTGGACACGCATTACATTACAGAAAAAGAACAAGACATTTTAGCACTATGGAATGCCAATCCAAGTAAATGGAACGCAATTTGAATAGCCTAAACAAAGAATATTAAAAACCTATGAACTTAGAATCTCCAAAAATAACACTCGATAAATCTGCCGAAGAGGCATTCAACTTTTTGTCAGATGTCAAAAACTTTGAGAAATTAATGCCCGAGAACATCAGCAAATTTGAAGTTTTAGCAGAAGATAAATTCCTGTTTGCATTAAAAGGAATGCCAGAGATAATTTTAAAGAAAAAAGAAGCCGTAGCAAATAATAAAATTATTTTAGGTGCAGACGGTGGAAAGTTAGATTTTTCTTTAACTGGCAACATTCAAGAACTCAATGGTGGTAAAAGCGAAGTACAATTAGTTTTTGCAGGAGAATTCAATGCCATGATGGCCATGATGGTAAAAGGTCCAATAAGCAAGTTTATCGAAACACTTGTCACCAACATGAAACCTGCTATTTAGTACAGCAGTTTTATTTCTTTCAAATCAAAAGCCTTACTTATATTGTCCTCCAACAATACTTGGAGCTTCCCATCTTGTGTTACACCTTTAATGTAGCCACTAAAGGTTTTACCGTTTGGCATTTCAAAAGTTGAAGGTTTTTTTAACCTGAACAAATGTGCCTCGTATTTCTCTTGAAGGATATTGAAGTTATGCGCTTCCAAATAATTCAGGTGGGTTTCCAAATGTGCAATTATCCGGTGAAACACCTCATCTTTACTGTAAACAATTCCTGTCAAGGCGTATAATGACGACGCTTGGGGTAAATCGGTAAAATAACGCTGGTTCACATTAATTCCAACACCAATAATGGTGCCCTGTAATTTATTGTTCTTTATAATGTTTTCGATTAAAATACCGCCTACTTTTTTGTTTACTGCCAAAATGTCGTTAGGCCATTTAATGCTCAATTTTGGTATTCTCAATTCTGTTAGTGCTTTTACAATGGCAAGCGCACATGCCATACTCACATAAAATTGCTGTGTCACTCCAATGTGTGAAACATCTTTAAACACACTAAATGTAAGGTTCTTTAAAGGTTCGGATTGCCAAGTTGTACCCATTTGACCCTTACCTTTAGTTTGGTCATCTGCAATAACCACGGTAAAATCCTTAGGCATTTTTTTGGAACTAAGCTCCTTTAAGTAACCATTAGTAGTGTCGATGGCATCAAGTTTGATTATATACATTGAAACAGCGGTTTTTTTATAGTTTTCTTATGACAAATAGAGATAACAAGAACTAAAAAAATAATAACTATGCATAAATTTAAACCAATTTAATGACGAAACGAAATAGTAATGCTGATGAGCTCATTACTACAATAATAAGTGGTATTGAAGACGTAAAAGGAAAAGAGATTACACTTTTAGATTTAAGGGAAATTGAAAATACAGTCTGTGATTATTTCATCATTTGCGAGGGCACATCCAACACCCAAGTCAACGCAATAGTCAATTCAATCCAAAAACAAGTAAGCAAAACTACCAAAGACAAACCTTGGCATGTAGAAGGTAAAGATAATGCAGAATGGGTTTTAATGGATTATGTTAATGTGGTTGTTCATGTTTTCCAAAAGCATGTCAGAGAATATTACGACATAGAGAGTCTTTGGGGTGATGCAAAATCCACTGTTATTGAAACCAGTATCTAACAATTAATTTAAGCTATAATGGCAAACAACAATAAAAGCAAAAACACAAATAACAAACCTAAGCTAAATCCGTATTGGATATATGGTATTATCATAGCCGCAATACTTGGAATACAGCTTTTTGGCGGTAGTACCTTTGGAAGTCAAGGTGGGGCGGAAATTAATCCTAGTGAATTTTTTAGCTACCTTGAAGATGGTGAAGTAGAAAAGGTTGTTATAGTAAATGAAAGAAAAGCTAGGGTTTTCTTAACATCTGAAGCGGAGCAACTCGAAAAGCATAAAAAATCCGTACCAAAAGGTTTTATGGCGTCTTCAAATATGCCAAATTATAACTTTGAATTCGGTGATCTTCAATTGTTTCAAGAACGTATAGACCAGATAAAGAAGGACAACAATATAAACGTCCCTATTTCTTTTACAACGGAATCTAATGCATTTGGAGATTTTTTAATTTCCCTGTTGCCATTTATTCTAATAATCGGTGTTTGGATTTTTATTATGAGACGTATGTCTTCTGGTGCCGGTGGCGGTGCTGGTGGACAAATTTTCAACATAGGAAAATCCAAAGCAAAATTATTTGACGAGAAAACAGATACTAAAACATCGTTCAAGGATGTTGCCGGGCTTGAAGGTGCCAAAGAAGAAGTTCAGGAAATTGTTGATTTTTTGAAGTTCCCAGAAAAATACACCTCACTTGGAGGTAAAATACCTAAAGGTGCATTATTGGTTGGTCCTCCAGGAACAGGAAAAACATTGCTTGCTAAAGCAGTTGCGGGCGAGGCTAAAGTGCCTTTTTTCTCTCTATCGGGTTCAGATTTTGTTGAAATGTTTGTTGGTGTTGGTGCCTCTAGAGTACGAGACCTTTTCAAACAAGCCAAAGAAAAATCACCTTCAATTATTTTTATAGATGAAATTGATGCTATTGGACGTGCAAGAGGTAAGAACAATTTTTCTGGCTCAAATGATGAGCGTGAAAACACCTTAAATCAGTTACTTACTGAAATGGACGGTTTTGGTACCAATACCAATGTTATTGTTTTGGCTGCTACCAACCGGGCAGATGTTTTGGATAACGCCTTAATGAGAGCTGGACGTTTTGACCGCCAAATCTATGTAGATCTACCAGATGTGCGCGAAAGAAAAGAAATTTTTGAAGTACACTTGCGTCCATTAAAAAAAGAAGAAACCTTAGATATTGAATTTCTGGCAAAACAAACACCTGGTTTTTCTGGTGCAGATATTGCAAACGTTTGTAACGAAGCTGCGCTTATTGCAGCGCGAAAAGGAAAGAAATCTGTAAACAAACAAGATTTCCTTGATGCTGTTGACAGAATTGTTGGTGGTTTAGAAAAGAAAAACAAAATAATAACTCCAGAAGAAAAAAGAGCTGTTGCATTTCACGAAGCTGGTCATGCTACCGTAAGCTGGATGTTAGAACATGCTGCACCGCTTGTGAAAGTAACCATAGTTCCACGAGGTAGATCTCTTGGCGCCGCATGGTATTTGCCAGAAGAACGACTTATAGTTAGACCTGAGCAAATGCTTGACGAAATGTGTGCAACCATGGGTGGCCGTGCCGCAGAAAAGGTTATTTTCAATAAAATATCAACAGGTGCGTTGAGCGATTTGGAAAAGGTAACAAAGCAAGCACGGGCAATGGTTACCATCTACGGGCTAAGCGACAAGATTGGAAACCTAACCTATTATGATTCGTCCGGACAGCAAGAATACGGCTTTACAAAACCTTACAGTGAAGAAACTGCTGTACTTATTGACAAGGAAATTTCAGATATTATTGAGGAGCAATACCAACGCGCTATAAAACTTCTTGAAGAAAATAAAGATAAGCTCACTGAATTGGCAGAAGTGCTTCTGGAAAAAGAAGTGATCTTCAAGGATAATCTTGAAAAGATATTTGGTAAAAGGCCATTTGAAAAAAATGACAAAACCAGTTTAGTTGAAGAAGAGGAATAACTAAGTTCAATAGCTAAGCACATCAACGAAAAAACTTAAATTGTCTCACAGATAGTTTAAGTTTTTTTATATTTGGACTACATATCCATTTACTTGTCCAAACAGTGCTGACAAATGAGCTTATTTAGAAAAATCTTTGGGAAAAAACAAAAAAGTTCCAAAGAGGAAATTCCTAATGACGAAAGAGGCAAATACATGCCCGATATTAAGCTCCCTGTTGATGAAAGATTTACTATAAATTTTAAAGCCAATGGAGGTAAATTTCTCTATTGCGAAAATTTTGATGAAGTTACCTCAAGTCTTGAAAATATATTAACAGAGAATGACTGGCACAATAAAAAAGTTTTTCTTTTGGATGAACGCTTGAAGGACCTTTTCAAAACCTTCGGGTTTGACATTACAAAAGAAACAGTAGAAGCCAACTACTTTTTGACCACCTGTGAATATTTGATTTCTGATGACGGTTCACTTTTAATATCGTCAAATCAAATTGCGGAAAAAAAACTAAAAGAGTTACCGCACAATTTTATAGTTTATGCCACAACAAGTCAACTGGTTGAAAATATTGGCGAAGGCTTAAACGGTATCAAAGGACAAAACAAAAATAAAATACCTACAAATATTACTACAATTAAGCACTTCAAAACTACTGAAGAAAACGATTTTCTATCTTACGGAAGTAGTGCCAAAAATTTGTATTTACTGCTCTTAGAAGACTTATAAATGAAAGAATTAGCAACGAGAACTATCTCTGGTTTGTTGTATATAACGCTTTTAATAGGGTCTATGTACTGGCAACATTCTTTAGTTATTGTGCTGTATGTTTTTGGATCTATAGCTTTGGTAGAGTTTAACAATCTTATTCGTTTAAAATCGTTTGTACCACATATCATTTATACGGTTTTATATTCGGGCTTTTGGTATTGGTGCATAGTAAGTAATCATAACATTGGTAAAAATGAAACCATCCAAATTTTATTGGTGATCACCATTTTTGTAAACCTACTACTAATAAAAGACCTATTCGCCGAGAAGAAGATACCGTTATTTGAATCAAAAAGGTATATAGCTACCACGTTTTATCTTAGCAGTGGTTTTGTTTTTTTAATGCTTATTGCAAATTACACCAATACCTTTCAGCCAATGCTTTTGCTAGGGTGCTTTATTTTAATATGGGTGAATGATAGCTTTGCTTATTTGGTAGGTAAAAACTTTGGGAAACAGAAGTTGTTTCCAAGTGTTTCTCCCAAAAAAACGGTTGAAGGCTTTTTAGGAGGTTTATTTTTCGCTTGTATCTCAAGCTATTTTATTTCAATATTTAGTTCAAGTTTAGATTTTACAAGTTGGCTGATACTTGCAATTATTATAAGTGTTTTTGGCACTTTAGGAGATTTAATAGAGTCAAAATTTAAGAGGCAGGCCAATGTAAAAGATAGCGGTATCATTATGCCGGGTCATGGTGGTCTTTTAGACAGGTTAGATAGTATTATCTTTACTGCTCCGTTTATATATTTATTTCTAAGAATTTTAAGTTATGTTTCATAAAGAAGGTCATAAAATTATTTTAATTACACTTGTGATTGTTGTTGCTGTAATTTTCAGTATAGATGCCTTTGTTGATATTGAATGGTTACGAAAAAGCTTAATGATTTTAGTATTGGTCTTTTTGGTACTCATTCTCCAATTTTTCCGAAACCCAAAACGGTATACTCATGCCAACGAGAAGCAAGCGCTCTCGCCTGTTGATGGTAAAGTTGTAGTCATTGAAGAAGTAGAGGAAAATGAAGTTTTTAAAGACAAGCGCATTCAGGTTTCTGTTTTTATGTCGCCTTTAAACGTACATGTCACAAGATATCCAATTGCTGGCAACGTTACATTTAGCAAGTATCATCCGGGGAAATATTTAGTAGCTTGGCATCCTAAAGCTAGTGAAGAAAATGAACGAACCACAGTAGTTGTTGAAAATAACGGATTTGGAAAAGTACTTTACAGACAAATAGCAGGTGCACTTGCAAAACGTATAGTTAATTATGCAAAGGTTGACCAAAAGGTAAAACAAGGAGCAGATTCTGGATTTATAAAATTTGGCTCAAGAGTGGATTTATTTTTACCTTTAAGTGCAGATATAAAAGTAACACTCAACCAAAAGGTTAAAGGTGGAGAATCGGTCATTGCCGAAATGAAATGAGCCAAACAGATTTAGATAAGGAATTTAAAGATGCCGTAAAACGTGTCAATGACTACACAGAGCCTTTTCCTGCAGATTTTCTTCTTCGCTTGTATGCCTATTACAAAAAAGCAACTAACGATTATGGCAGACCAAGTAGCAGGAAGCCTATTATAAACGCATTTAAAACCAATGCGTTATTTCAGGTTCAGGATATTTCTCAAGATGAAGCCAAACGCGAATATATTGAATTGGTAAACCATTATTTCATTTACGGTAAATAGCATTACTTTTCTACCAATGTTACAATCAAGTAAACCTCTAAAATTCAAAAATGGAGTCACCATGAAAAACAGATTCATGTTGGCGCCCATGACCAATACGCAAAGTAATGAAAATGGCACTTTGTCCGATACTGAGTTTCAATGGCTAACAATGCGAGCTAAAGGTGGTTTTGGAATTACAATGACGTGTGCATCTCACGTGCAATTTACAGGAAAAGGTTTCCCAGGCCAATTGGGTATTTATGACAACGCACAGATTGAAGGTCATAAACGGTTAGCTCAATCCATAAAGGCTTACAATAGCCTTGCAATAATTCAATTGCATCATGCAGGTATGCGTTCTCCAAAAGACCTTATAAATACGCAACCCGTTTCTGCGTCACAAAACGATAAATTTAACGCTAGAGCACTTTCAGTATCAGAAATTGACCAACTAAAAGACGATTTTGTCAAAGCTGCACAAAGAGCACTTAAAGCAGGTTATGATGGTGTTGAAGTACACGGTGCGCATGGCTATATCCTCACACAATTTTTAAGTTCGGAAATCAATAATCGTGAGGACCGTTATGGTGGTAGTTTAAAAAACAGGTGTAGATTACTTTTTGAAATCATTGAAGGTATCCGAGAAAAGTGCGGTGTGTCATTTTTAATCGGTGTGAGATTATCTCCAGAAAGATTTGGGATGAAACTAGAAGAGGTAAAACAAATCTGTAAAGATTTAATAAAACAAAACAGAGTAGATTTTTTGGATATTTCACTTTGGGATGTTTCTAAACATCCTGAAGACACCATACAAAACAAAACCTTGCTAGACCATTTTAACGCAATTGATTTTAAATCTATCAAATGGACGGTTTCTGGTAAAATCACCTCTTCAGATCAAATAGAAACCTTGCTAAAATCTGGAGTCGATTTTGTAACCATTGGAAGAGCAGCAATTTTGCATTATGATTTTCCAATTCAAATTACTGAAAACCCAAACTTTAAAATCAAAAACACGCCAGTCTCTGAATCCTATCTTAAAAGTCAAGGTCTGGGCAATCGTTTTATAACTTACATGAAACGCTGGCCAAGATTTGTAAAATAGGTTGTAACTTGTACATAAAATAAACCAACCAGACCTAAATGCAAGACTTACATAAAAAACTCATTGAAGTTACCGCGCCATACTTTGATGACAACCTTGACTATTATGCACTTAGTAATGCTACAAAAGCTTATAAGGAGTTATTGCTAAGTATTGTAAATGAAGAGCTTGATACTTTAGAGAAAAGAGAAGACATACATTTCAACAACGGCAAAGCTTTGGGCACGTTTTGGGCAGCCATGTGTCTTGATGATATAATGCGAACAAGGCAATTTATTAGAGGTGTACAAAAAGCCATTGAAGACAAAGTTAAGGATAAGCAAAATATTAGAGTTCTTTATGCAGGAACAGGACCATTTGCAACACTTGTTTTACCCTTAATGGTAAGATACCCAAAGGAGAAGATTTTTTATGACTTTGTAGAAATAAACCCTAAAAGCTTAAATATACTTAAACGTGTAATTAAGGGTATGAAATTGAAGGACTATACAATCACGTATCAAAGTGAAGATGCTTCAAATATGTCTGTTACCAATGTGCCGGATATCATAATCAGTGAAACCATGCAACGTGCACTAGATAAGGAACAGCTAGTTTCTATTTATTTTAATTTGATGCAACAGAGCAAACCCGATACAGTATTTATTCCTGAGAAGATACAACTGACACTTACTACTGATAAAAGTTCAAGCTCTGATCAGCTTGTACCAAAAGATTACGTTACCCATGACCATCTTTTTGAACTTAGCAAAAAAACTTTAGAAGGTGTAAGTTCAAAATTCAACTTTGAATTTCCGAAACACGAAACGGTTATCAAAAAAGACGCTATTCCAAAAAATGCATTTTTAAATGTAAATACTAAAATTCAAGTCTACAAAAACGAAATTTTGGAAGGCAATCAAAGCGGACTTACAATTCCTAAAATATTACCCTATAAACTTGATGAATGCAAGAAAAAAATAATTGTACATTCGCAATATGTGGTTAGTGATAACCCAGAATTAAAAATCGAAGTTGATATTTTTTAGCAGAAGCTATTTAATAAATAAAGCTTAAAAATCAAAAAACTTAGAGTTTTCCAAACAATGGAAAACGTACAGAAATCGAGTAATAAATACTATACGGATTAAAAACTAATCCCTTATTAATGGCATAGTGGAGCATCTTAATAAACCTTCTTGCTTTGCAATCTCGGCATAAGGTACTTCTTCAACAGTAAAACCTTGAGCTCTTAACCAGGTGTTTAAACGGGTAAAGTTTTTTTCTGAAATTATGACGTCTTCAGAGATAGAGAAAATGTTGCTATTCATATTATACATTTCAGTCTTGTCAATCTCAAAGACATTTTCTTTCCCAAAAAAATCTATTAACCAGTTGTACTCGTTTTCAAGCAAAAATCCATTTTTGTGAATAATGGCTTTATCTTTTCCAATGGGTTGAAAACAGCAGTCTAAATGCAAAGCGTTATTGTAAGGATCCGTATTGGATTTTCTCAACTCAAAGGATTTTACTTTTTTATGCGGAAATAAATCTCGTATAGCATTTACTGCCTCAATATTGGTACGAGCGGTTATATAATCTGGATAGTCTTCACCTGTATAAGTACCGATAAAAATATAATTGTTCCAAGGCATGACGTCACCACCTTCAACATGGCACTCATCTGGTAATATTATCCTGTTTTTTTTGTTAACGTGAGTCCAAACATATTCGGTGGCTTCGACCTCACGTTTCCTATCTGGAAGTATGTTTGCAATAATGATTTTGTCTTCAATTACAAATGAGATATCACGCGCAAATATTTGATTATAGTTTTCAATAACTTCAGGACGATAAACCGCTACATCGTATTTTTTTAAAACCTTTGCCACAGCTTCCATTTCCTTTACCATATCTTCCTCTTTTGGGTAGGTTCCCGCCAAAACATGTTGCAGACTTTTAGGGTCATAGCAGTCTTCGGGCTCTGGTGTTGGTCCATTGCTCAAAGCTGTACCAAGAATTACTGCTCGCAATCGAGATGTTTCATTGGTTATGTTTAAATCCATGACCTCAGGAATTTTATAGGTGGAATACATACTGATTTTGTAATAAACGTTGCTTGTGAAGGTTTAGCTTAGAAATTGAAAAAGCTCCATGCTAAGCGAATGGAGCTTTTATAGAAATTTATCTTTCTGAAATCGACTTAAATGCTCTGTAGGTTTCACCAGTGTATAATTGGCGAGGTCTACCTATTGGTTCTTTTTTTAGTCGCATTTCGCGCCATTGTGCTATCCAACCTGGTAGTCTTCCAAGTGCAAACATAACGGTAAACATTTCAACTGGTATTCCCATAGCTCGGTAAATGATACCTGAATAAAAATCTACATTAGGGTATAGTTTTCTATCTACAAAATACTGATCTTCCAGTGCTTCTTTTTCAAGACCTTTTGCTATGTCAAGAATTGGGTCTTCCACACCAAGATCTGCCAAGACTTCATCTGCCGCAACTTTTATGATTTTGGCGCGTGGGTCAAAGTTTTTGTACACGCGGTGTCCAAAGCCCATTAACCTAAACGGATCAGATTTATCCTTTGCCTTTGCCATATATTTTTTGGTATCGCCACCATCTTCCTTAATAGCTTCCAACATTTCAAGTACTGCTTGGTTTGCACCACCATGCAATGGTCCCCAAAGTGCAGATATTCCTGCCGCAAGAGAAACGAATAAACCTGCATGAGATGAACCCGTAATCCTAACCGTCGATGTTGAACAGTTTTGCTCATGGTCTGCGTGCAAGATTAATAGTTTATCTAAAGCATTTACTAAAATTTCGTTTTGAACATATTCTTTATTAGGACTCTTAAACATCATTTTGAGTACGTTTTCTACATAACCCAAATTATCATCTCCATATTCTAAAGGCAAGCCGTGTTTTTTCCGCATAGTCCAAGACACCAACACTGGGAATTTACCTAGAATACGAACTATGGCATTGTACATTGCCTCTTCTGAATTAACGTCAACCGATGAAGGATTAAAGGCTGTTAACGCACTAGTAAGCGAAGCCAAAACACCCATTGGGTGCGCCGATTTTGGAAAGGCATCAATTATTTTCTTTACATCATCATCGACTACAGAATGCGACTTAATATCTTCATGGAACTTGTCTAGTTCTGCTTTATTTGGCAATTCACCAAAAATCAGCAAATAGGCTACTTCAAGAAAATCAGCTTTTTCTGCTAATTCTTCAATTGAATAACCTCGATAACGCAAAATACCTTTTTCACCATCTAAAAACGTAATGGCACTTTCACAACTTCCGGTATTTTTATATCCAGGATCAATAGTGATAACGCCACCGGTTGAACCTCTTAACGCTTTTACATCAATAGCGACTTCATTTTCCGTACCTTTTACAATTGGAAACTCGTACTTGTTACCGTCAATTTCTAGAATAGCTTTGTCTGACATTTATGAATTTTTATTTAAAATTTAAGTAGTGCAAAAGTACAAAAACTCAAACGATTTCGCGAGCAGTATTAAAATGGATTTAACACAAATCAAGGACATAAAAAAGACCTTTCAATATGAAAGGTCTTTTTTAATTTATTTTAGAAACACTAATTAACCTTGAAAGCATTTTCTTGAGGGAAATAGGCTGTTTCACCAAGCTCTTCTTCTATACGAAGCAATTGATTGTATTTTGCCATACGGTCACTACGCGATGCAGACCCCGTTTTAATTTGACCCGTATTTAAAGCCACTGCCAAGTCTGCAATTGTATTATCTTCTGTTTCACCAGATCTATGAGACATAACAGAAGTATAGCCCGCATTTTTTGCCATATTAACGGCTGCAATGGTTTCGGTTAATGAGCCTATTTGGTTTACTTTAATTAATATAGAATTTCCAATACCTTCATTAATTCCTCTACCTAGACGTTCTACATTTGTCACAAATAAATCGTCCCCAACTAACTGCACCTTATCACCTATTTTTTCTGTTAAGTATTTCCAGCCGTCCCAGTCATTTTCATCCATACCATCTTCAATTGAGATTATTGGGTATTTAGAAGCTAACTCAGTTAAATAATCGGCCTGTTCTTTACTTGTGCGCACTACGCCTTTATCGCCTTCAAATTTAGTATAGTCATACTTACCGTCTACATAAAACTCTGCCGCTGCACAATCTAAAGCAATCATAACTTCATCACCAAATTTATATCCTGCATTCTCAACAGCTTTTGCAATAGTATCTAAGGCATCTTCAGTTCCATCTAATGTTGGCGCAAAACCACCTTCATCTCCAACGGCAGTGCTTAAATTTCTATTGTGAAGAACTTTTTTAAGGTTATGGAAGATTTCTGTTCCCATTTGCATGGCATGTGTAAAGTTCTTAGCCTTTACTGGCATTACCATAAATTCTTGAAAAGCAATTGGTGCATCAGAATGTGAACCTCCGTTAATTATATTCATCATTGGTACTGGCAACGTGTTTGCTGAAACACCACCGACGTATCTATATAACGGCATTCCAAGTTCGTTTGCAGCTGCTTTTGCTACAGCAAGTGACACACCCAAAATTGCATTTGCACCTAGTTTTGATTTGTTTGGAGTTCCGTCTAGCTCAATCATGAGTTGATCAATGCTGTTTTGCTCAAAAACAGAAACGCCCAACAACTCTTGAGCAATTATTGAATTTACATTTTCAACGGCTTTTAATACACCTTTACCCATGTAACTGTCACCACCATCACGCAACTCTACAGCTTCGTGCTCACCAGTTGAAGCTCCCGAAGGTACTGCTGCACGTCCCATTATTCCATTTTCTGTTGTAACATCAACTTCTACTGTTGGGTTACCTCTTGAATCTAAAATTTGCCTTGCATGTATGTTAATGATTATGCTCATTTTTAGTCGTTTTTGTATTAATAATTACTGCTGTAAAGTTACAAAAATGATTATCCATTTAAATGACAAAAATCATTAATACGATTAATATTTACGAAAAGGATTGCGGCCAAAAAAAAGTGCAATAAAAACAGAATTTTGTCGCATTTTTATCAAGGGATTTTAGCATTCATATTATTCTGTATTGAGTTTTACCACTTGTGAAACCAGGTCACCATTTGTATCGTAGCCTTCAATGTAGAAATTGACATTGTCAGTATTGGTATCCAAGACTTTAAAAAGTTCTGATTTATTTTCCAATAGATATACGTTAGGTAACCAGCCAATTGTCCCTAATTGTTTAAATGCCTTTGAAGAATAGCTTTTATATTTGGGCATATAAAACGTTTTTGATTTGCTAAATCCATTTTCAACTCTACTTGAAAAAGCAAAATTATTGGATTTCTTTTGGGCGTTGTTTAACGGAGTCTGTCTAGAAAAAATACGGATTACGCCTTCGGCTCCGTCAACCCCCATTCCAAAGCCTAAACGATCGATAACTATGCCTTCAACAAAGTTAGACCTTAAACCAAATAAGAATGTAAAATCCTGTACTCTTACACCATCATAATACACAATTGGTGTACCCGATGAATTAGGTGAAGAAGGATTTAGGTTTGTTATTAAAACTCTCCCGTCTTGAGTTCTTCTTACCGAATAGCCATTATAAGCAATTACATCTAAAATATTTGGAAACTTCCTAATTTCTTCTTCAGTAATGGGTGTATAATTATCTTTAAAAGTAAATTGTGCTGATATGGTTTGATTTACATCTTTATTCTTCTTTTTTGTACCAGTTATCAAGACCTCATTTAATTTAACGGTATCCTCATCGTAAAAGAAATCATTGTTCAATTCAAAATCTGGTTTAGTAGTCTCTATGATTTGCCTTGACGAATTAATCACATCTGAGTTCAACACTTCACTTATTATTTTTGGCATATAGCTAACATATAAATTTGGCTTTTTTAAGCTTCCCTTTTTGTCCGTGTACGATATACCTATTTCCTCATCATTGTAGGCATAAAGGTTGTTTAGGGCAAACATCCTATCTGGTTTTACCTCTATATCGGAGAAGCCAGAGCCCATGAGACCAGGAAGCTTAACGGTCAAAGATGATATATCCTTGGGACTGTTGACCCTGCCACTCAAGGTAAGCCCGTTCTCGAAGTTATATACAGGCTTTGGTGCGTTGTTAAAAATATCGTTCCAGTTGTAACGGCTCCATCCCTGTGTAAGCAACAACAAATCAAGGTCGTATTTTACTTTTCTGGTATCCTCGCCAAAATAATTGGCAGGCTTCTCTATTGTACCCTTTAGGTAAGGCCTCAAGTAATTTGTGGTGAGTATGTTATGCTCTGGTTTATAAGCCTCTGTGGTTTCAGGAAGCACAGATATGCTAAGGTCACTAAGCGAACCTGCCTCAGATCCATTGGGAGAAACACCATATATAGAGAACACCAGTGAGTCATTTTCCTTCTTTACCTGACTGATTGTAAATTTTGAACCCGAGCGCCTGTAATCGTCGTTAAAGATAATGCGCTCCATAATAGGTCTGTCCGTATCATCGAAGACTGTTAAGATATTTACACCATTGAACAGATCTTTTTTTGGTATCAGCAAGGTCTTGTCTAGTGCATTACCAAAGCTAAACCGTATTGTCTTCATCTTACCATCTTTGTGAATAGCCAAACGGTAAGGTTTATTTGCAATATCTGAAATGGTGGCCTTGTTGGTCTTTAAGCTAACTATTACGTTCTTAGGTCCTAAGGCGTTGACTTGCAGACTGAATCCTCTTTCCCTTATGCCCGTAAGCTGTATCTTTTCTGTTGTACCGTTTGGAAGGTAGACCTCAGCAGTGTAGTTTCTGTTGGGTTCTGGCGTAAACAGAAACCTTCCCATACCAAATACATTACTTTTAAAGTTTGTTAGCTCATTTCCATCTTGACCATAAACAAAGCCTTGTACCTTGACGCCTTTTCCATTTTTATCGAGTACTTTATAACCGACAACATTTGATACGCCTGAGACCATGTATCCACCTTCAGGCAAAAACTGTATATCATATTCATTATCCACTAGCTTGGCCTGTGGCATGGATTCTTGACCGTAAATGGTAATCTTTTGAATAAAGCTATCAGGCTCTATGAAGTTACGCATCCAGTTGGTGGAAATTTTGATATAGTAATCACCAGTGGTAAAGGTCGAGTCCAATAAAATCTGACCATTTGCACTGCCATTCACCGCTAGCCACAAATCTTTTTTAACCAATTTACCGTTACTATCATATAGGCCGACGTTTATGTTTGTCGTCGCCTTTGATACCTTATCTTCGTGACGATCCCTAGCATAGGTTTTGAACCAAACGCTTTCGCCAACCAAAAAAGAGGTCTTGTTGAGGTGCGTGAAAAGGGTTTCCCTGGGAAGCCCAAAATACTTCGCGTAGGCATCGGAAACCTTGTCCGAAATGCTATCGGATTGTTGACCATAAGATTGAAAAACAATTACGAAAAGTAGAAAAACCGAAAGTATACATTTTACAATATATTTTCTTTTAAGGAATAGATGGTTTTGCATGCCTATTTGTGGGTTTTAGTTTTGCTTCAAAACTAGCTGTTTCTATATTTATTTAAAATGCTCAATGAGTCATCGGGCACCTTTAATGAGTAAAGTGATACTTTTCACGGGTAATAATTTTGTGATTTACCTAAACGTAAAAGCTAACTTTAAATTAATATTCATAAACTATTGTACTAACTACTCTAAAAAATATTACGATAGTACTTTTACTACAAATATAGCTTTGTATAAACTAGCCTGTTTTTAGTTTTAGATAATATTAACTTAAAAACGTTTAAATTGTAAAGCATAAAATGCTTAATGAAGATTATTTAGCCTCTTTGATACTCTGAATAAATTGATCGAATAAATAGGTAGAATCATTGGGGCCTGGACTTGCTTCCGGATGATACTGAACGGAAAAACAGTTTTTATCTTTTAATTTAATTCCCGCAACTGTATTGTCATTTAAATGCACATGTGTAATTTCCACATTTTCATTAGCCTCGGTTTCTTCACGATTTATGGCGAATCCGTGATTTTGAGAAGTAATTTCACCTTTACCAGTGATTAGATTTTTAACAGGGTGATTTATGCCTCTGTGTCCATTATGCATTTTATAGGTTGAAATACCATTAGCCAATGCAATAACTTGATGTCCTAAACAAATACCAAATAGTGGTTTGTTTCTTGAAATAATTTCCTTAGCTACTTCTTGTGCTTCTAACAACGGTTCAGGATCTCCCGGTCCGTTTGATAAAAAATAGCCGTCTGGTGAAAATGCTTCTAAGTCTTCAAATTTTGCATTGTATGGAAATACTTTTATGTAAGCATCTCTTTTAGCCAAGTTTCGGAGAATGTTCTTTTTTATACCAATATCTAAGGCCGCAATTTTATAGGTTGCTTTTTCATCTCCAAAATAATAAGGCTCGCTAGTAGAAACTTTTGATGCTAATTCCAGACCTTCCATGTTGGGCTGTTGGGTTAATTGATTTTTAAGTTCTTCAATGTTATCAACATCCGTAGAAATTACCGCGTTCATTGCTCCATTATCTCTTATATAACTTACCAAAGCTCTGGTATCTACATCTGATATGGCCATGGTATTGTGCTTATTAAAAAACTCCTCTAGCGAATGGTCTGCTGATGGTCTTGAATATTCAAAGCTGAAATTTTTACAAATTAATCCGGCAATTTTTATGGAATTGGACTCTACCTCATCTGATTTTGTTCCGTAATTTCCAATATGAGCATTTGTGGTTACCATGAGCTGTCCAAAATAGGATGGATCGGTAAAAATTTCTTGATAACCCGTAGTACCTGTATTGAAACAAACTTCTCCAAAAGCCGTACCGTCTTTACCTATTGATTTACCGTAAAAAATGGTGCCATCTGCCAAAAGGATCAGTGCTTTTTTTCTTTGCTTATATTTCATGCTTTAAATATTGAAAACTTTGTCGTTTATCTATTTGTTTGCGTTAGCGATTGAACGGCTTGTCTGAGCTCTCCAGACGGTTACTGTCTGGAAGCGAGTAGTGAAAGCGCGACCAATTAGCTTACTAATTGTGGAACGCCCATATTACCGTTGTTATACAAAAATCCATAAAAAAAGGATAATCTAAAATAGATTATCCTTTAATTTATTAATGCTTATCAACATTTTATTCTTCTTCGTTTGAAGCTTTTGTATCAACTGGTGGCACTGCTGTTGTTGATTTTTTGCCTCCACGTCTGCTTCGTCTTGTTGTTTTCTTAGCTGGTTTACCTGCATTGTAAAGTTCGTTGTAATCAACCAACTCTATCATTGCCATGTCAGCGTTATCTCCTAGACGGTTTCCTAATTTGATAATTCTGGTGTAACCACCTGGTCTGTCTCCAACCTTAACGGCTACTTCTCTGAACAATTCGGTTACAGCCTCTTTTTGTCTCAATTTTGAAAATACAACTCTTCTGTTGTGTGTTGTGTCTGATTTGGACTTTGTAATCATTGGCTCAATGAACTGCTTTAAAGCTTTTGCCTTAGCTGTTGTTGTGTTAATACGTTTGTGCTCTATTAAAGAACATGCCATATTAGCCAACATTGCTTTTCTGTGCGCAGACTTACGTCCTAAATGGTTGAATTTTTTTCCGTGTCTCATGACTTTCTGTTTATCATCTTGCTACCAAATTCCGAAAGTTTCAGTCGGAAGAGCAAAATATGATTAATTAATCTTTATCTAATTTGTATTTACTTAAGTCCATACCGAAATTAAGGCCTTTAACATTTACAAGCTCTTCAAGCTCTGTTAAAGATTTTTTACCAAAATTACGGAACTTCATTAAATCGTTTTTATTAAATGATACTAAGTCTCCTAAAGTATCTACTTCTG
>CAYSVY010000004.1:99172-190356 GCA_964434705.1 uncultured Flavobacteriaceae bacterium | reverse complement strand
TGTATCACCTTCCTCAGTGGAATTACACATTAATTGCATCCCTAAACATATACCTAAAACAGGCTGTTTCAGTTCAGGTATCAAAGCATCCAATCCACTTTCCTTTAATTTGCGCATAGCAGAACTCGCTTCCCCAACACCTGGAAAAATAACCTTATCGGCTTTCAATATAGCTTCTGGATTAGCAGTTAAAACTGCATCAAAACCCAAACGTTGAAAAGCAAACTGAATACTTTTAATATTACCAGCACCGTAATTGACTATTTTCAAATCCATTAGAGCATACCTTTTGTAGATGGTAGAATCATCTTATTCACATTGCGCTTTACAGCCATTTTAATTGCCTTTGCAAAGGCCTTGAAAATAGCTTCAATCTTATGGTGTTCGTTGGTTCCTTCTACTTTTATATTGAGGTTACATTTAGCACCATCAGTAAAGGATTTAAAGAAATGATAAAACATTTCCGTTGGCATTTTACCGATCATCTCGCGCTTGAATTCAGCATCCCAAACCAGCCAATTTCTTCCACCAAAATCTATAGCAACCTGTGCTAAGCAGTCATCCATTGGTAAACAAAAGCCATAACGTTCAATACCTAGTTTGTTACCAAGCGTTGTAGCAAATACTTCTCCAAGTGCGATAGCTGTATCTTCTATAGTATGGTGCTCGTCGACTTCTAAATCTCCATTGACTTTAATATCTAAATCTATTTGACCATGTTTTGCAATTTGATCTAGCATATGGTCAAAAAAGGCAATGCCTGTATCAATATTGCTTTGCCCAACACCGTCTAGATTTAAATCAATTTTAATCTTAGTCTCATTGGTATTACGCTCAATACTGCCTTTGCGTTCAGTAGTTTTTAGAAACTCATATATTTCTCCCCAATCATTAGATTCAAGAGCTATAAACTTATCAAGTTCTGAATTACTAACAGTTACTTCGTCTGTTCCCAGATTTGTATTATCGTTAATAAAAATGCCTTTAGCGCCTAAATTCTTGGCCAACTCAACATCTGTAAGGCGATCACCAATAACAAATGAATTTGCTAAATCATAGTCATCGGAAAAGTACTTGGTCAAAAGTCCAATATTTGGTTTACGTGTTGGTGCATTGTCCTTTGCAAATGTTCGATCAATAAATTGCTCTTCAAATACAACACCTTCCTGTTCAAATGATTTAATTACAAAATTATGCACAGGCCAAAACGTGTTTTCAGGATACACCTCAGTACCCAAACCATCTTGGTTAGTTATCATTACGATTTCAAAATTTAATTCATTAGCTATTTTACTTAAGTATTGAAATACTTTAGGGTAAAACTCTAACTTCTCAAATGAATCAATTTGCTCATCTGCTGGTTCACGTATAAGTGTGCCGTCTCGGTCGATGAATAATACTGGTTTCATGATTAACTTGTTAATCAACCCTGAATTAATTTCAGGGTCTTATTATTTTATCTCTATTATTTTTAATTCTGGATTGGTTTCTTTTATCAAATTCCATTTCCATTGTTTATGCCAATTCTTGAGTTGTTTTTCTCTTGCTTTAGCTTCTTTCCTTGTTTCAAATTCTTCTAAATGAATCAATTCATGGACATTATACTTCTTTGTGAAGTCTGTTCCTTTTCCTTTTTTATGATCTTCAAGCCTTTTTTCAATATTCTCCGTATAACCAATATAAAGGACTGTTCTATTCTTGTTTGATATGATGTAGCAATAATATTTTTTCATTTTAGTTGGTTTAATCAGTTCCTGAAACAAGTTCAGGATTTCGAAATTAATCGCATATTCGCGATTAATTTCTCATTCTCTTCCGCCGTACCTACTGTAAAACGTAGGCAGTTTTCACAAAGTGGTTGCGTTGTTCTATTTCGCACTACAATACCTTTTTCAATAAGCCGGTTATATCGCAAATTGGCATCGTCTACCTTAGCTAAAATAAAGTTCGCATCAGATGGGTATATCTCTTTTATAAATGATATAGAAGCTAATTCTTGTCTAAGCCTTTTACGTTGTTCCAAAATGTTTACAACCTCATTTTCCACATCTCTAATGGCCTCAAGTCTTTCTAACGCTCTAGTCTGTGTTAATTGATTAACATTATATGGTGGTTTTATTTTGTTCAATACAGAAATTATGAATTCCGACGCATAACAAATCCCCAATCGAATTCCTGCCAAGCCATAAGCCTTAGAAAGGGTATGCGTAACAATAAGATTTGGAAACTCGCTCAGTCGACTTACCCAACTCTCTTGACCAGAAAAATCGATGTAAGCTTCATCAATTACCACGATTCCTTTAAATCCTTTGATTAAAGATTCAATTTTATCAGCAGTGAAACTATTTGCTGTTGGATTATTTGGTGAGCATAAGAATAAGAGCTTTGAAGAACTATTCTGTACTTTGAGAATCTCATCAACTTTAGGCTCAAAATTAGAATCTAACTCAACTGAAATGATATCGACAGCATTCAAATCAGCTAAAACCTTGTACATGCCATAAGTTGGTGGAAGTGTAATGACATTATCAGCCTTAGGTTCACAAAAGGCTCTGAAGATTAAATCTAAAACTTCATCACTACCGTTGCCTAAAAGTATTTGTGACTTCTCAACACCTTTAAGTAAGGACAGTCTTTCCTTTACAGCTGTTTGTTGAGGATCTGGATAACGATTAACAGTTGACTGAAATGGATTCTCATTAGCATCAATAAATACCATATCAGCAGAGGCGTCTTTATATTCATCTCTAGCCGATGAATAAGCCTTAATGCTTTTTATATTATCACGAAGTAGATTTTCTATATTCATGATTCTAAGTCTTTTAAACGTAATGTTACTGCATTTTTGTGAGCCTGTAGCCCTTCTGCTTCCGCCATTAACTCAATAGCAGGTCCAATATTTTTAATTCCTTTTTGAGATATTTTCTGGAAAGTCATGCTCTTTTGAAAACTATCTAAGTTAACACCTGAATAAGCCTTTGAAAAACCATTAGTCGGTAATGTATGATTTGTCCCAGAAGCATAATCACCAGCGCTTTCTGGTGTGTAATCACCAATAAAGACAGAACCTGCGTTCCCAATATTTTCCACAAAGTAATCGTTATCATTTGTAGCAACAATAAAGTGTTCTGGACCGTAAGCATCAATCAGCTCGAGCGCTATTTCGTTGTTTTCTATTACGATTGATTTGGAATTACTGATGGCATCTGTAGCCATAGCCTTTCTTGGTAAAGCTTCTAATTGTAATTTAACTTCCGTATTGACTTCTTCTGCAAATCTCTTTGATGTCGTTACAAGAATAACCTGACTATCTGATCCATGTTCAGCCTGGCTTAATAAATCTGATGCTACATAAGCCGGATTTGCAGACTCATCTGCCATTACCAATAATTCACTTGGTCCTGCAGGCATATCGATGGCTACACCATACTTTGTTGCTAATTGCTTAGCCACAGTTACATATTGATTCCCAGGACCAAAAATCTTGTAGACCTGCGGAATAGATGCTGTACCAAAGGTTAATCCAGCAATCGCTTGGATTCCTCCTACCTTTACAATTTTAGTCACACCACAAAGTTTCGCTGTATATAAGATCTCGTCAGCAATCTTTCCTTCTTTGTTTGGTGGTGAACATAATACAATGTCTTTACAACCTGCAATTTTAGCAGGAATAGCCAACATTAAAACCGTTGAGAATAAAGGTGCTGTTCCACCAGGTATATACAAACCAACTTTCTGAATAGGTCGTTTTTCTTGCCAGCAGGTCACACCTTTCATCGTTTTAAGGACTACCTTATCTGTTCTTTGCGCTTTGTGAAACGCCTTAATATTACTCTTGGCTAACTTTATGGCTTTTTTAAGCTTCTTAGACATGCGTTCTGTTGCTTCTTCTATTTCCGCTTCAGAAACAACGAAATTATCAAGATCTACATTATCAAACTTGGATGTGTATGACTTTATAGCGCTATCACCACTGATCTTTACCTCAGTAAAAACATCATTAACAATAGCTTCAATATCATCAACCGTTTTGGTTGGGCGACTCAGAAGTTCAGGCCATTCAGACTTGTTTGGATTTATATATGTTTTCATTTTTCGATTTCTTTTAATGAGATGCTTCGACTGCGCTCAGCATGACAAAATTCAATTTAATGGTGAGATGCTGAAACGAGTTCAGCATGACAGTTTAAAGTACCATATTCTCTATTGGACAAACTAAAATGCCTTCTGCACCATTAGCCTTGAGCTCATCAATAACATTCCAAAAATCATTCTTATTAATAACGGAGTGTAACGAACTCCAACCTTCTTTAGCCAAAGGCAAAATTGTTGGACTGTTCATACCTGGTAAAATATTTACAATCTTATCTAACTTATCATTTGGCACATTTAATAACACGTATTTATTCTCACGTCCTCTTAAAACAGATTTTAATCGAAACTGAATTTTATCAATAATGGCCTGATTTTCAGGTGAAATTTTTGGTGAAGTTGCTAATACCGCTTCAGATTTTAAGAGCACTTCAATTTCCTTTAAACCATTTTTAAATAGTGTACTTCCACTGGAAACAATATCACAAATTCCGTCCGCTAATCCAATATTTGGTGCAATTTCTACAGAACCATTAATAATGTGCAAATTGGCATTTACGTCATTCTTTGCTAAAAACTGGTTAACTGTGTTAGGATAAGATGTTGCAATTTTCTTTCCTTCTAAATCTTTGAGACTTTTAGCATCAGATGATTTAGGCACTGCAATAGAAACTCGGCATTTTGAAAATCCAAGCTTTTCAACAACTGTGATATCATCGCCCTTCTCTACCAATACGTTTTCTCCAATTATAGCTGCATCTACAACACCATCTCTTAAATACTGTGGTATATCACCATTCCTAAGATAAAATACTTCAAGCGGAAAGTTTCTTGCTGAAGCCTTAAGTTGATCCTTACCATTATCTATCGAAATTCCAATTTCTTTAAGAATCTTTAAAGAATCTTGATTTAATCGACCTGATTTCTGAACTGCAATTTTAAGTGTACTCATTTTAAATTTTTTGTCTTGAGAACATCAATAGAGTCAATAAAAAAACCCATTTGATATTCTCAAACGGGTTTGTATAAATATGTTGAATTAATCAATACATCTTCACCTCGCTTGAGCGATTACCTGAAAATGATGATGTAATTGATTGTTTAACATTCTTTATTTTGTTTAAACAAAGTTTTGTAAAATATATTCACAATTCCAAGTGATTAACAAAATTTTTATTGATTTCCTAATATTATTGGCATTCCACTCTCGCCAGAACCAATGATAACCACTTTACTATTTGGTGATTCTGCTAATTTATTTGTAGCTTCTATACCTTTATCCTGAAGAATTTTATCTGTAAGCGAAGCACTCAATATCTTGTTAGCATCAGCTTTACCTTGGGCTTCAATAATTTGCCTTTCTGCTTCTTTTTCAGCTGTTACCAATCTAAACTCATATTCTAAGGATTCTTGTTCCTGTTTCAACTTCCTTTCTATGGCGTCCTTAATGGTAGGTGGCAAGGTTACATCACGCACTAATATTTCATCAATAATAATGTATTGATCATCCACTATTTTTTTGGTTTCCTCAAATATTTCTTGTTGAATAGCATCCCTTTTACTTGAATACAATTGCTCTGGTGTGTAACGACCTACAACACTTCTTGCTGCAGAACGCATAGTTGGCAGAATGATACGATTAAGATAATTTTCACCTATTTCTTGGTGTAACTTACCCAAATTTGATTGATCTGGTTGATACCAAATTGAGGCGTCTAGCTGAATATCCAATCCATTTGACGATAAAACTTTCATTTTTTCAAAAATTTCTTGTCGTCTCACCTCATAAACATAAACCTTGTTCCATGGTAAAACAAGATGGAAACCTTCTCCTAATGGTGGCTCATCAGTTACAACGCCATCTCCAAAAGTCTCGAATAAAACTCCAGCTTCACCTGAATCAATGGTGACCGCTGATTTTGCTAATGCAATGATTAAAATGACAACTCCAATGATAATTGGTAGCCCAATTTTTGGCAACTTATCCATATTTATTTATTGTTTTAAATTAAACCGTTATATTTTCTTAAAAACCACTCCAAAGATAAGGCTAAAGCAATTATTGCCAATAGATATTTGTAATCTATTAACGGTATTATTTCGCGCTTGCTTTTTTGTATGGTTGTAAATCTCTCGTCATTAATTAAAATATTAACTAATTTATCTGTATTGTTAGCAAAAAACGGAATGCCTTCAGTTTCAGAAGCTAAAGTTTCAAGTCTTTCAAAATCAGCATTTAAAAACTGTTGTTCAACATCATATTCTAATACAGTGAAAGCTCCTGATACTTTAATGGGTTCATCCATGTTTTCAATTGTGAACTTATAGTCGCCAGAATCAATGCCAGTTAAATCAATGCTATAACTATTGTTTTTAAGCAAAAACGGATAGGTGGATTTTGAGTTATTGGCTTTATTCACAATCGTTATCTGTAAATTGGCATTGGCATCAAACTCATAATTTTTATTGAAATATTGAGCATTGATAATAATGGACTCGTCACCGTTATAAAAGGATTTGTAATCCGTATTCAAGCGGTTTCTTTTTTTATTAGAACTTAAGAATTGAATGAGTTTCCCCATGAAATTATCAAAATCCATAAAGCTCTCCAAATTCAAATAACTTTGCGCACGCCATTTCCAAATACCTTCGCCATGTAATATTCCATGTTTTTGCCCATCATATTCCATGATACTCAGTAAAGGTTGGGCTAAGTTGTTACCATTGACTGTTTTAAATAAAATGGTTTCCTCCGGTACGTTAAATGTGATTTCCCCGAACTCTGAATCTAAAGGTGGAAAGTCTTCAAAACTCAAATTATCTACAATAAAGCTATTGAAGGTTTTATTATAAAGTGCTTGATATTGCTCTGTTTGATTGGTAATTTCTTGGTTAAATAAGGTTTGAAGATTGTTGAGTGAATTCCAATCCGTTGAATTTCCTGTTACTGTAAATGTATTTTTGGCTTGCTTTTGAATCTTCTCAAATACTTCTGAAAAGCTAGTGTTAGGTTGATAAAGTACTACCAATTGAAAATCACTTGTACTGTTTTGGTATTCCTTTGGTTTTAATATTGAGACACTGCGTTGTTCATTACTTTCAATGGCTTTCTTTATGGCGCCTAAATCTGGGTGAACAATTTCGGATACAATGGCAATGTTGTTTTTTTGGTCTATAACCTCTACTCCAATATTTTTAAGATTATTGTTTCTGTTTTTTTCATTTTCTAGAGGTGTCAATTCTATCCGGTATTTAGATAACCCAATACGGTTTGCTTCTATTGCAGTGTTGACTATTTGTGTCTTTTTTTTAGGGCTAAATTCCAATTGTTTTGAGAATAAAACAGAATTACCAGAAATGATTTTTAATATGCTTTTTACAGATGTTTCTCCTGAATAATTCGTAAAAATTTCAATAGGGAACTTATTTTTTAAATATGCGTAGCGGTTTACATTTACTCTACTGATACTCAAATCTGAATATTTTGTTGTATCTCCAATTACAATAGGGAAAATTGGGTCTTGAATACTTAGGGTCTCATACTGATAATCTTTTCCAAGTGTTTGGTTTCCGTCAGTAAACAATACCAGTGGCGCAGTTTTGTCTCTGTATAACTCTTTATAACGTTTTAGAACGTTAGAGATATTTGTGCTTTTATCCTTAAATTGAAGACTATCCAAAGTACCAAATTCTTTTCCAAACTTAAACACATCAACATTAAACCGTTGTTGTATTTCATTATTAGATATTAAATTCTGATAGGCTTTAATCGCATTTTTATTTTCTTCAAGAAAAGAAATAGACGCAGAGTTATCTACAGCAAGGACAAGATGAGGTTTTTCGTTAAAGTATGTTGTTGCATTAAACTTTGGGTTTAGCAAAAGCAACAAAACAGAAAACACAGTAACAAAACGCAACGCAGTAAATAACCAATTTAATCGATGCTTAGGTGTTTTATATCTATACTGAAATAGCGCTATGGAAAGCGCTATTACAACTATTATAATAAGAGATAAAATTGTTTTATTATCCATGAATACTTTGTAAAACTGGTGTTTATGTTAGCATGCCACCATCAACATTCAAAACTTGACCTGTAACATAAGCGCTTAAATCACTAGCTAGATAAACACAAGCGTTTGCAATGTCTTCTGGTGTGCCACCACGTTTTAAAGGAATGGCATTACGCCAACCTTTTACGGTCTCTTCATCTAGCTTGGCGGTCATTTCGGTTTCTATAAAGCCTGGTGCAATGACATTGCTTCTAATATTTCGCGACCCTAATTCGAGCGCAACAGATTTAGAAAACCCTATAATTCCTGCTTTTGATGCCGCATAATTGGTTTGTCCGGCATTACCCTTAACACCAACCACAGAACTCATATTGATGATAGAGCCTTTTCGCTGTTTTAGCATGGTACGTTGCACCGCTTTTGTCATATTAAAAACAGATTTTAAATTTACTTCTATAACTTTGTCGAAATCTTCCTCGCCCATGCGCATCAGTAAATTATCCTTGGTTATACCGGCATTATTTACCAAAATATCAATGGAGCCAAATTCTGCCATTACATCTTCTGCCAATTGCTGTGCATCATCAAAACTTGCTGCGTTACTTTGATAGCTTTTAGCTTTTATGCCTTTGGCATTTAATGCCGTTTCAAGTTCATTTGCGGCATCTACAGACGAACTGTAAGTAAACGCTACGTTAGCGCCATTATCTGCAAATACTTCTGCAATGCCTTTGCCAATACCACGACTGGCGCCTGTTATTATAGCTGTTTTTCCTTCTAATAATTTCATTGATCAGTTAATTTTGATTGTTGTTTAACCTAGTTCCAAATATAGGTATTCCAACACTTTTGAAATATAAAAACCTCACAATTTAATTCAATTGTGAGGTTTTAAGTTATTAATTTATGCTTCGTTTATAGCTTAACATCTTCAGTTTGGTTGTAATTGAATAGATAGTCAATATCCAACTCTTTAATTTCTCCTAATTTACTTAGTGCAGAGAAATCCATATCCTTTTTGTTACCAATAACCATAACATTGTATTCTTTACCGCTTATATTTTCATCAAAGAATGCTTTTAAATCCTCTAATGTCATATCCTTAATGGTATTGTACATTTCTTCTCTATTATCATTGGTGATGCCACGCTTTTTTAATCCTTCATAAGTCCAAAATATATTTGACTTTGTAATACGTTGTGCAGCAATTTTCTTTAAGGTTGCTTCCTTCGCTTGATTAAATTGATCCTCAGCTTCTGGCATGTTGGTCATAAGTTCCATCATGGCACTAACAGCATCTTCTAGTTTGTTGGCTTGTGTACCAACATATGCCATAGTATAATCTGGTTTTCCAGCTTCACTAGCATTTTGATAACTTGAAAATGCAGAATATGCTAAAGATTTTGATTCCCTAATTTCTTGGAACACTATTGATGATAATCCGCTACCAAAGTAGGTATTAAACAATCTTGATGCTGCCATTTTCTTAGGATCAAAAGTATCTCCTTTTGACAGTAACATAATTTCACTTTGTACCATATCATAGTCTACAAAGTAAACTTTACCACCTGTTTCTAAATTGACATATTCAGTTTTCTCTGGGTAATCCAATAAGTTTTCTGGTAATTTGTGGTGCTTTTCCATTGAGGCCATAGCGCCTTCTAAATCATTACCGTAATAGAATGCTCTTTGTTTATAGTTGCGCATTCCCTTAATTTTCTCAACAAGTTCTGTTGGAGTAATTTCCTTTAATTCTGCTTCAGAGTAAATATTACGCAATCTTGAGTTTTCACCATACTGACCATAACTCATTAAACCGTTCCAGAAGATATTTCCTTTTTGGGTTTTGCCATCTTCTCTACCTTTCAAAATGCTTTCAACGTACTTATCGTAAGTTTCTTGATTTGGCTTGGCATTATCCCATAAATCTTCCAATAACATTAAACCAGCATCTAAGTTTTCTTTTAAACCTGAAATACCAACATAGGTTTTATCGCTTGATGAAAAGAAATTAGTACTAATGCCTAATTTGTAGAACTCTTGCTTTAATTCTTCTGGTGAATATTTTTCGGTACCTAAATAGTCTAAATAACCTGCGGCCAAAGAAATCATACGGTCATGGTCTTTACCCATATCAAATATGATATTCAAATTGAAGATATCGTTATTAGGATTTTCAACATAAGAAACTTTTACACCATTGGCCATCTCAGATTCTTTAATCGCTGTTTTGTAATCTATAAACTGTGGCTTTAAATCTGGTGATGTTTTAGAGTTGAACGTTTTTAGGAATTCTGACTCCTTGTCTCTGTTCAGTTCAATTGGAGTGATTCCTGGATTTTCTACCTTAACAATAGACTTGTCTTCACCTTTTATTTTATGAACTTCAACGTAGTTATTACCATAAAACTCGTTTGCAAATTTTACAACATCTTCTTTAGTGATACCTTTCATTTGGTCTAACATTGCAATTCTGTCTTTCCAATCCTGGAAACCAATAAAGGCATCCAAATAAGCGTAAGCTGTTGAAGATGCATTTTCGTACTGTCTTATCTGAGATAAACGTAAATCGTTGATGACGGCATCAATCAACCAATCATCAAATTCACCATTTTTCACTTTATCTACTTGGGCCAATAATAAGTCTCTAACTTCATCTAAAGTTTGACCGGCTTTTGGACGTCCATACAAAAGATGGAAACCATAGTCATTATCAAAATTTGTAAACGAAGACGCTTGCTGTACCATTTGCTTTTGGTTAAGATTAAGGTCTATTAAACCCGCTTGTGAATTAGCCATCATGTAATCCACCAAAGTCAATATAACCTCATGCTCAGAACCTTTTCCTTTAGATCGGAACGCCACATAAACAGACTCTGATGTTGGCCCATAAACTTCTTTTTTAACAGGCTCGGTAATTGGGTCTAACTCAGGGAATGTTGGGTGTTTTAATTCTTTATTCTCATAATTGCCAAATGCATCATTAACCTTTTGTATGGTTTCGTCAAAATCTAAATCTCCTACAAGAATAACCGCCATGTTATTAGGAACGTAGTATTTATCGAAATAAGCATTTATGGCTTCCATTGAAGGATTTTTTAAATGCTCGGATATTCCTATGGTAGATTGTGTTCCGTAAGGATGTGTTGGAAACAAACCTTGCAATGTTGCAAAGTACTGCTTGCGCCCATCACTATCTTGACCTCTATTAAATTCTTCATAAACAGCCTCTAATTCTGTGTGAAACAAGCGTAGTACCACTTGGCTAAAGCGCTCACTTTCAACCATTAGCCATTTGTCAATTTCGTTTGAAGGAATCTTGTTTACATAAACGGTTTGTTCGTTAGATGTGAATGCATTTGTACCTTCTGCACCTAATGAATTTACCATTTTGTCATATTCATTGGCAATAGCCAATTTTGATGCTTTTAAGGAAACAGAATCTATAGTTTTATAGATTTCTTTTTTCTTTTCCTCATCTTGTTCAGCTTTGTGGGCTTCATATAAGTCTGAAATTTGCTTAATAAGTTTAGACTCTTCATCATAGTTTGTTGTTCCAATTTCATCGGTACCTTTAAAAACCATGTGTTCTAAATAGTGTGCCAAACCAGTGTTATCCGCAGGATCATAAGTTGAACCAGCTCTTACAGCAATTAAAGTTTGAATTTTAGGTTCTTCTTCATTTTTACCTAGATAGACTTTTAGACCGTTATCTAAGGTGTAAAGTCTTAGTCCAGTTGGGTCATTATCAACGGTTTCGTAAGTAAAACCATTTGCATCAGTTTTGGAGTTGACGGTGTAATCGCCTTTTGAATTGTTTTTACAGGAAACAAATAGTGCTATAGTAAACACTAAAGAAAAGAGTTTAAAATGTTTCATTTTGAGTTGGTTAATTATATGAAAAAATCCGTTGACTAATATAAAGTCAACGGATTGATAACGTGTTATATTTAGATTTATTTTAACAGCTTATGCTAATACTTCAGCTACCTTTTTACCTATTTCAGCTGGTGAATCTACAACATGAATACCGCAAGCACTCATAATCTTCTTTTTTGCTTGCGCAGTATCATCACTACCGCCTACAATAGCACCCGCATGTCCCATAGTACGACCGGCAGGAGCAGTTTCACCTGCAATAAAACCAACAATTGGTTTTTTACTGCCGCTTGTTTTATACCAATTGGCAGCATCAGCTTCCAATTGCCCACCTATTTCACCAATCATAACAACTGCTTCAGTTTCAGGATCATTTATCAATAATTCCACAGCTTCCTTAGTTGTTGTACCAATAATTGGATCTCCTCCAATACCAATGGCTGTAGTAATACCTAAACCTTGCTTTACAACTTGATCAGCAGCTTCATAAGTTAATGTACCAGATTTTGATACAATACCGACCTTACCTTGTTTAAATACAAAACCTGGCATAATACCAACTTTTGCTTCACCTGGTGTTATAACGCCAGGACAATTTGGTCCTACCAATCTACAATCTCTGTCCTTTATATAATCAGCAGCCTTGATCATATCGGCAACTGGGATACCTTCAGTAATGGTTATAATTACTTTAATTCCTGCATCTGCCGCTTCCATAATGGCATCTGCCGCAAAAGCTGGTGGCACAAAAATTATTGTGGTATCTGCATCAACCTTTTCAACAGCTTCAGCAACGGTGTTGAATACAGGCTTGTTTAAATGTGTTTGACCACCTTTGCCTGGTGTAACACCACCTACAACGTTAGTACCGTATTCAATCATTTGCTCAGCGTGAAACGTACCTTCACTACCTGTAAAACCTTGTACAATTATTTTTGAATCTTTATTTACTAGAACACTCATGTGATATATTTTATTAAAAACGTTGCAAAAATAAGTCTTTTTTAGAAGTATTTATTAATATGAAATGCTATTTGGAAGATTTTAATTTTTTCAACTCTTCGTAAAGCTCAGGAACACGTTTTAGCGCTGCAATTTCTTTATATTTTGTTCTGAAATCTTCTGCTGGAATTCCAAAATAATGTTTGTTCCCTTCAAGGGATTTACTCACTCCAGCTTTTGCAGAAATAACTGTTTTATCTCCAATAAAAATACCACTTGTTACGCCAACTTGCCCCCAAATAGTAACATCGTTACCAACAACCACACAACCTGCAATACCCGTTTGGGAAGCAATTAAACAATTTTCACCTATAATGGTGTCATGCCCTATTTGAATTTGGTTGTCCAGTTTTGAACCTTCACCAATTCTGGTGTCTGCTGTAACGCCTCTATCAATAGTGCATGAAGCGCCAATGTCAACATTATTTTCTATAACAACTCTACCGCTAGATTTTAAACGGTCATAGCCTTCTGGTCTTTTTTTGTAATAAAATGCATTAGCTCCCAAAACACTCCCAGCATGAATGGTTACGTTGTCTCCAATTACAGCATCATCATAAATACTGACGTTGGAATGGATAACACAATTTTTCCCTATTGTAACATTGTGACCGATAAATACGTTTGGCTGTATGACACTACCATCACCTATTTTAGCAGTTTCAGAAATAGAATCTGAAGCCGATTTAAATGGTTTAAAGTAATCAGCGAGTTTGTTGAAGTCTCTAAAAGGGTCGTCAGATATTAACAATGCTTTTCCTTCTGGACATTCTACTTCTTTATTTATGAGAATAATGGTTGCTTTAGAATTTAATGCCTTATCGTAATACTTTGGATGATCTACAAAAACGATATCGCCAGCTTGTACAACATGTATTTCATTAATTCCCAAAACGGGGAAATCATCAGCACCTAAATAATCGCAATCAATTAATGATGCAATTTCTTTTAGATTATATGGTCTTGGAAATTTCAACTTATTCTTTAACTCTTTCTTTGTAAGTGCCCTTAGCTGTTTCGACCTTTATTTTATCGCCTTCGTTTATAAAAAGTGGCACATTAACAGTGGCACCTGTTTCAACCGTAGCTGGCTTTGTAGCATTGGTCGCCGTGTTGCCTTTAACGCCTGGCTCGGTATGAGTGACTTCAAGTATAACACTTGCCGGCATTTCAACTGATAATGGCGAATCATCTTCGGTATTAATTAAAACCGTAACAATTTCACCTTCTTTCATTAAATCTGGTGCGTCAAGCGTTGCCTTTTGAAGTTGGATTTGTGAATAGTCAGAGGTATTCATAAAATGAAAGGTATCTCCATCATTATATAAGTATTGAAACTTGTGGGTTTCAACTCGGACTTCATCAATTTTATGACCAGCGGAAAACGTATTATCCACCACTTTCCCTGTGGTTACGCTTTTAAGTTTTGTTCTTACAAAAGCAGGACCTTTGCCCGGTTTTACGTGAAGAAACTCAATTATTTTATAAATATCATGGTTATATCGAATACATAACCCATTTCTTATATCTGATGTAGATGCCATAAATTTTTAAGTTTAATTTGAAGTGAAATACCCTTTCATGATGCCACGATGCGAATTTTTTATAAACTGAAGAATTTCATCACGTTCTGAAGTTGCCTCCATTTCGGCTTCAATAATTTCCGAGGCTTGGGTATTGTTGTAATTTTTTTGATAAAGTATTCTGTAAATACTTTGTATTTCTCTAATCTTTTCGGTTGTGAATCCGCGTCGCCTTAGACCGACCGAATTGATACCAACATATGATAATGGTTCTCTTGCGGCTTTTACATAAGGAGGTACATCTTTTCGCACTAATGATCCACCAGTAACAAAAGCATGATTACCTACGGACACAAATTGATGTACGGCCGTCATACCTGCCAAAACAACATAATCACCAACATTGATATGACCAGCTAACGTACTATTATTGGAGAAGATACAATTGTTTCCAACTATACAATCGTGAGCTACATGGCAATATGCCATAATCAAGCAATTATTTCCAATAACGGTTTTCATTCTGTCAGCAGTACCTCTATTAATGGTAACGCATTCTCTAATAGTAACGTTATCTCCTATTTCGGCAGTGGTATCTTCACCATTATATTTTAAATCTTGTGGTACTGCGGAAATTACAGCGCCTGGAAAGATGTTACAGTTTTTGCCAATTCTGGCACCTTCCATTATGGTAACGTTACTACCAATCCATGTGCCTTCACCTATTACTACATTGTTGTGGATTGTTGTAAAAGGTTCAATGACTACGTTTTTTGCAATTTTTGCTCCAGGATGTACGTATGCTAAGGGTTGGTTCATGTTACTTTACTTTTGAAATTTGCGCCATAATTTCGGCCTCGGATACTAATTTGCCATTGGCATAGGCACGACCCTGCATTTGACAAATACCCCTACGAATTGGTGACATTAAATCTAATTTAAATATTAAGGTATCACCTGGTACAACTTGATGCTTATATCTTACGTTATCAATTTTTAAAAGATAGGTTAAATAGTTCTCCGGATCTGGAACTGTGCTTAGTACCAAAATACCACCTGTTTGTGCCATGGCTTCTATTTGTAAAACGCCAGGCATAACTGGCGCTCCAGGAAAATGCCCAACAAAAAACGGTTCGTTCATGGTAACGTTTTTAACGCCAATAACGTGTTGTTCTGATAGTTCCATTATTTTGTCTACCAACAAAAATGGTGGTCTATGCGGCAACATTTCCATTATTTGATTAACATCCTTTATGGGTTTGGCGTGTAAATCAACATCTGGAACATTATTCCGTCTTTCATTCTTAATAATCTTGGCAATTTTTTTAGCGAATTGTGTGTTGATGTAATGACCAGGCTTATTAGCAATTACCTTTCCTCTAATTCGTGTACCGATTAAAGCTAAATCGCCAACAACATCCAATAATTTATGTCTTGCCGCTTCATTTGGATGATGTAAGGTAAGGTTATCTAAAATTCCATTTGGCTTAACGGCAATATTATCTTTGTTGAATGCCACGCGTAATTTGTCCATGGTTTCAGGTGACAGTTCCTTGTCTACATACACAATAGCGTTGTTTAAATCACCACCTTTAATCAGTCCATGCTCAAGGAGCATTTCAATTTCGTGTAAAAAACTAAATGTTCTGGCTTCAGATATTTCGTCTTTGAAATCAGATATTTTGTTAAGGGTTGCATTTTGAGTTCCAAGGACTTTGGTTCCAAAATCAACCATTGTTGTTACCTTATATTCTGGAGAAGGCATTACAATAACTTCACTGCCTGTTTCTTCGTCTGTATAAGAAATAACTTCAGAAACAACATATTCCTCTCTGTAAGCTTCTTGCTCTATAATACCAGCTTTTTCCAGGGCTTCAACAAAAAACTTTGAAGAACCATCCATTATTGGTGGTTCGGAGGCATTAAGTTCTATGATAGCGTTGTCTATGTCAAGCCCAACCAATGCCGCCAAAACGTGTTCACAAGTTTGTATGGTAACACCATTTTTTTCAAGACAAGTACCTCTTTGCGTATTGGTTACATAATTGACATCTGCTTCTATTTTTGGGCTTCCTTCTAAATCTACACGTTCAAAAACAAAACCAGAATTAGGTGCTCCGGATTTAAAGACTAGTTTCACATTTGCTCCAGTATGGAGTCCTACACCTTCGAGACTAACCTCTTTTTGAATGGTTTTTTGGTGCGTTTCCGTTTTAACTATCGCCATTTACTTTCTTTTCAATTTCGTTTATTGTCTTTACTATTTTTGGTAGGTTCTTAAAGTACACGTAGGATTTGTTGTAATCACCATAACCTAGAGCTGGTGAACCTTGCAGTACTTCATTATCTTTAATATTTCGACCTATGCCAGATTGGGCTTGAATTTTAACATTATTTCCTATTGTAATATGACCAACGATACCTACTTGTCCACCTATTTGACAGTTTTCGCCTATTTTAGTTGAACCGGCAATACCCGTTTGTGCAGCAATTACAGTGTTTTTACCAATCTCTACATTGTGTGCTATTTGGATTTGATTGTCCAACTTCACACCTTGTCTAATAATTGTTGAGCCTAGAGTTGCTCTGTCAATTGTAGTTCCTGCACCAATATCAACATAATCTTCAAGTATGACATTTCCAATCTGTGGTACTTTGGAGTATTCACCTTTTTCGTTCGGCGCAAAACCAAATCCGTCAGCACCAATTATTGCTCCAGAATTTATCACACAAGTATCACCAATACTACATTCCGAATAAATTTTCGCACCTGAAAACACTATGGTATTATCTCCAATAGTAACGTTATCTCCAATGTATGAGTTTGGAAATATCTTTACATTGTCGCCTATTTTTACATTGTCCCCAATGTATGAAAATGCACCAACATAAATATTTTCTCCAACAGTAGCAGAGTCTGAAATAAATGATGGCTGTTCTACGCCACTTTTGTTAAGTTTAATTTGGTTGTAATATTCTAACAGTTTTGTAAATGCTTTGTAGGCATCCTCTACTTTTATAAGTGTTGTTGATAATGCAACTTCTGGCACAAAGTCTTCATTTACTATGGTGATGGATGCTTTTGTTGAATTAATAAAAGGCCTGTATTTTGGGTTTGCCAAAAATGTTAAAGATCCTTTAGTGCCTTCTTCAATTTTTGAAAGCTTGGAAACTTCTGCCTCTGGATTACCAACTACCGTGCCGTTTAAAATACCTGCTATCTGTTGTGCTGTAAATTTCAAGTGCTATGTTTATTGTATTGGTTGGATTTGGCAAAAATAGAAAAAATGTGTTACATATTATTTTTAGGGTAACAGATATAATATTTTATTACGGGCTTGCTTAAAGGTTTTATATTTAATTGATCCGACACCTTTATAATATCCTTCACTTTTTCATTCTTTAGTAATATATCGATACCTTGTTTTTTACCATCATAGGCTGTGTTGGAAATTTCACCTTGAAACACAAAATATGAGGCTTCGTCGTGTGTTATGCCGTATTTGTCTACAAGTATTTGGGCATGTGTTTTTAATGTGCTACTCTTTACAGGTTTACTCTTTATCTTTACTTTCAACAAGTCTCTGTTTATCAACATTTCAGATAAATTGCTAAGCACAAAATCATCATGGTTTTGCCATGATTTTAGTGCTGTGACTATATCATAATCATCTAACTTTGAAAAAACTTCCAATTCATCTTTAGAGAAGTTTGAAGCATTTACATCATTTTTAAGAAAATAATTTAGTGGAGCACTAGCTTCAAGTTCAACACCACTTTTCACAATTATTTTGGCACGTTTTAGCGTTCGCATCAAAAGCTGTTCTGCTACCAAACTTGTTTTATGTAAATATACTTGCCAATACATAAAACGACGGGCAATCAAAAACTTTTCAACACTATAAATACCTTTTTCTTCAACCACTAACCTGTCGTCAATTACATTAAGCATGGTTATCAAACGCTCGCTATTAATATTGCCCTCAGCTACTCCAGTGTAAAAACTGTCTCGCTTTAAATAGTCTGCCCTATCCATATCTAACTGACCAGATATCAACTGGCACATAAATTTTCGTTTGTACTGACCTTTAAACATTTCAATGGCCAGCGTTAAACTTCCGTTAAATTCCATATTAAGCTGTTCCATAAATAGTGATGAAATATCCTCATGGGAAATCCCATCAACTATGCTATGTTCCATGGCATGCGAAAATGGGCCATGACCAATATCGTGCAATAAAATAGCTACGTACAATGCAGTTTCTTCAGCTTCAGAAATGCTAACGTGCTTAAAACGAAGTACATTCACTGCTTTTTGCATAAGATGCATGCTTCCTAATGCGTGGTGAAATCTGGTGTGGTGCGCGCCTGGATACACTAAATAAGACATGCCCATTTGTGTTATACGCCTCAAACGTTGAAAATATCTATGCTCAATAAGTTCAAAAATCAGAGCATTTGGGATTGTAATAAAACCGTAAATTGGGTCGTTAAATATTTTAAGTTTGTTACTAGACAAGCGACTGCTATTTATTAATCAAAAAACAAATATACATGAACACTATAAATATTCTTTGGGTTGATGATGAAATTGACTTGTTGAAGCCACATATATTATTCCTTGAGCAAAAACAGTACGCCGTAACCAAATGCCAAAGTGGTACAGAAGCTTTAGAGTTTATAAGTGATACTAATTTTGATATTGTATTTCTGGATGAAAATATGCCAGGCTTAACTGGATTGGAAACCTTAAACGAAATTAAGGAGCGTCGACCAAACTTACCTGTAGTAATGATTACAAAAAGTGAAGAAGAATATATTATGGAAGAAGCGATTGGCAATAAAATAGCCGATTACCTCATAAAACCAGTAAATCCAAATCAGATATTACTAAGCCTGAAAAAGAATTTGGACCATTCACGATTGGTTTCGGAAAAAACAACATCCAATTATCAGCAAGAATTTCGAAAAATCGCTATGGATTTAACCATGGTAAATAGTCATGAGGAATGGGTTGAGTTGTATCAAAAATTGATTTATTGGGAACTGCAGTTAGAAAATATTGAAGATGTGGGCATGACCGATATTCTGGAATCCCAAAAAACCGAGGCCAATATCCAATTTGGGAAATTCATAGAAAAAAATTATACCGATTGGTTTTCACCAAACGCAGACGCACCATTATTAAGCCATAACCTTTTTAAGGAAAAGATTGTCCCAGAAATTACAGATAAGCAACCTACTCTTTTAATTGTTATAGACAACCTTCGTTATGATCAGTGGCGTGCTTTTGAACCTATTGTAAATACGTATTACAAAAAAACTTCTGAAACATCGTTTTACAGTATTTTACCTACGGCAACACAATATGCCAGAAATGCCATTTTCTCTGGTTTAATGCCCAGCGATATGGAAAAACTGTATCCACAATATTGGAAAAACGATACCGATCAAGGTGGTAAAAATCTTCATGAAGCCGATTTTTTAAGAGAGCAGATACGCCGATTGGGACTATCGCACATATCGCATGAATACCACAAAATAACCAATTTAAAATCTGGTAAAAAACTGGTTGAAAATTTTAGAAGTCTCAAAAACAATGACCTTAGCGCAGTGGTTTACAACTTTGTAGATATGCTGTCGCATTCCAAAACCGAAATGGAAGTCGTAAAAGAGTTGGCCTCAAATGATAAAGCATACAGATCCTTGACACAAAGCTGGTTTAAAAATTCTCCATTGCTGGAAATGATACAACTCGCCCAGCAATTAGGCTTTAAACTTATATTAACAACCGATCATGGCACTATAAACGTCACTGCACCGACCAAGGTTATTGGCGATAGGGATACGAGCTTAAACTTGCGTTATAAAACCGGCAGAAGCTTAACGTATAACGATAAGGATGTATTGGCCATAAAAGACCCTAAGTCTGTACATTTGCCATCCATAAACATGAGTAGTTCTTTTATTTTTGCAAAGAGTGATTTGTTTTTGGCATACCCCAATAACTTTAACCATTACGTCAGTTATTATAGAAACACTTACCAACATGGCGGTGTATCCTTAGAGGAAATGATTATTCCATTTGTAGTTTTAGAACCACGATAACATCCATGTAAAGCAAAAAAATCCGATGAAATACACTTTTTTCTAGGTTTTCCTGTAAAATATATGTATCATTGCAATAGATAATACATTTATTAAAAGTGGATTCACTTCATATTACATATACTTTAGAGCAAATAGAGCATGTTGCAAAGCAAGTGCTCCAGTCCCTTGAAACCAAGGTAGTTCTGTTTTATGGCGAAGTTGGATCTGGTAAAACAACACTTATTCAAGCGCTTTTAACCGCTTTAGGCAGTGATGATAAAGCCTCTAGCCCAACATTTTCATTGGTAAATGAATATGAGCTACCAAATGACACCCTGTACCATTTTGATCTATACAGGTTGAATACCTTAGAAGAAGCATTGGATTTTGGTATTGAAGATTATTTCCACAGCAATCACTGGATATATATTGAATGGCCCCAACAAATTGAAGCCATTTTACCAAACGATGTTGCCCTTATAGAAATTTTAACAATTAGTCCAGAAAAAAGAACCCTCAAATTAACCAGAAATACAGAAAATTTAACCAAAACGAAAACTTATGTAACCCAGTAAAACAAAGCATTCCAGCATAATATAGGATACAGCTACTACGGTAAAACCGTAAAAAGAAATCTTAAATTCAAAGGGTTTTAACAACAATGTGCTTTTAAAGCCTTGATTATCACTATAAATTTGTAGTGTTAATTAATTAATAAATCCCTTGAATTATGAAAACTAAAAAATTAATCCTAGCCATTGCCATTTTTGGTGGAATGTTATTTACTGTGGAAGCAACAAATATCATTGATCTAGATGGACAAACAACAACTGAAATTAGAAAAGGAAAAAGAAAACTCGTTACCAACGGATAAATACCGTTTAAGTAGGAGTGCGGTAGTTGGCTCAATAGTCGCTACGATAATTGTGTCCACACCTCTTTTATACACCTTACATGAAAGTGTTCCAACTGGAGAAGTTTGGAGCACTTCTTTTTTTACTTATGAGTCTGGTTTTTGGGAAGACGCACGATACGCTATGTGGGTATACACTGGTAAAATTTTACCATTAATATTACTCATTATTTGGTTCTTTACATGTCGCCATTGGTGGTATCATGTAATTTTAGTGCCTATCATAATGTTCATCTTCCAAATAATAAATACCTATCGCGCTGACGTTTTATATATAGACGAAAATCAACTTCTTGCTCTTTTACCAGTTTTAATAGTTATTGTTCCTTCAATTTATCTAATTAGAGCACAAATTTTTAATAAAATAAACTACGCCGATAAAACCATGGAAGAGCTTGAAGCCGAGTTTATGATAAAACCTAAAACTCTTTGGGGCAAAATAAAGCAGTATTTTTAGTTGTAACAGTTTGAAATATTATTCGTAATTTGAATTATCTAATAATTCAATAGCAAAAATGAGCAAACCTTTATCGCCATTTACCAAAGCACAGCTTCTGCCCCAAGAAGAAACTTTGGAAATCCTAAAACAAAAAGGAGATTTATTTATTGGCATCCCCAAGGAAACCCACTTTCAGGAAAAAAGGGTTTGCCTTACACCAGATGCTATTTCTGCACTTACGGCAAACGGCCATAGGGTTATGGTAGAGTCTGGTGCTGGATTGGGCGCAAATTTTAACGACAAAGCCTATAGTGAAGCTGGTGCCGAGGTTACAAAAGATACTGCAAAGGTATTCTCCTGCCCCATAATATTAAAGGTTGAGCCTGCATCAATCGAAGAAATAGAGCTTATTAATCCGCAAACCATTTTAATTTCTGCATTACAGTTAAAAACACAATCAAAGGCTTATTTTAAGGCTTTGGCAGAAAAACGCATAACAGCATTGGCATTTGAGTTTATAAAGGACGACGATGGCGCTTATCCTGCTGTACGTTCATTAAGTGAAATTGCTGGGACAGCTTCTATACTTGTAGCTTCAGAATTGCTATCCAACGTAAATGGTGGCAACGGACTCATGTTTGGCAATATTAGTGGCGTACCACCAACTGAGGTGGTCATTTTGGGTGCTGGCACCGTTGGTGAATTTGCAACACGCTCCGCACTTGGTCTTGGTGCAAATGTTAAGGTGTTTGACAATTCACTTACGAAACTACGTTGCTTACAATCCAATGTTAACAGAACGGTTTACACGTCTACCATGCAACCAAAAAACCTATTAAAAGCCCTTAAGCGTTGCGATGTTGCCATTGGCGCTGTTAGAGGTAAAAATCGGTCACCAATTGTAGTTACAAAAGCCATGGTAGACCAAATGAAACCTGGCGCAGTAGTTATTGATGTGAGCATTGATATGGGTGGTTGCTTTGAAACTAGCGAAGTTACAACACATGACCATCCAACGTTTGATTACAATGGTGTAACCCATTATTGTGTTCCTAATATTCCTGCGCGCTATTCAAGATCATCGTCTGTATCTATCAGTAACATATTTACACCGTATTTGTTGGAAATTGGCGAAAATGGCGGTATTGAAAACACGTTAAGGTTTGACAAAGGCTTGCGCAACGGCTTGTACTTTTACCATGGTATTTTAACCAGTAAATCGGTGGCGGATTGGTTTGGATTGGATTTTAGCGATGCCAACCTTTTGATTTTTTAATCCAAACTATTGCGTACCTCTTCCCTATTTTATCAGTAATTTTGCACTGAAATTATTTTAAGATGAAGTTCATACAACGGCTAGGTTACTATCTTGGTGGGTTTTCAATAGGTATTATAATCTTACTTTTTTTCTTAAACGGAAAAGATGCGTCTTGTGATTATGGCCCAAATGCCCGAACGGTCAAAAACATTGCTTCTAAGGAAATTATTTACGCAAATGAAGTGGCAACGGTAATCAATGACAAAAAATTAGATAGCACCATAGTAAAGCAACTTATACGATACGGAGATGTTGATTTTTCGGAAAGCGATACCAATTCCAAGCCATGTAAAACTTACGTCATTGAAAATAGTTACAAAAAGCGAGAAGTAATAATGAAAGTCAAAAATTGTGATTCAATTGCAGAAGTATTAACACTTGAATTCACAGGCGAATAAAACTTTCAAAAAGGTTTATTAGATGTCATTAGTTCAACATATACTATTTCTATAAATAAAATTCAAAAGTTTAAATATAGATTGATGTCAGTTCGAGCGCAGTCGAGAACTATTCGAATGACTAATTAGGCTTCGACTGCGCTCAGCCTGACATTCTTTTTTTGATTTGCAACTATCTACTGACTTCTAAAAATCTTAAATTTTACGACGTTTACGCTCGGTTTTAATGAGCGCCAATTCTCTGTTGGTTTGTCCTGCAACAGATGTGTTTTCTTCAGCTCGTCGTATTAAATAAGGCATAACATCTTTAACTGGGCCAAACGGCATATATTTTGCCACGTTGTAGCCCTCATTAGCCAAGTTATAACTGATATGGTCACTCATACCATACAATTGACCAAACCAAACATTGTTGTTGGATTTATCAATGTTTAACTTCTCCATCAGCTCCATGGCCATATAACAGCTATGCTCGTTATGTGTGCCGATAAAAACGGAAATATCATTGTTGTTTTCTAAAATATATTGAAGTCCGGCATTAAAGTTTAAATCGGTTTTCTCTTTTGTTTCGCAAATGGGCGATTGGTAACCCAATTCTTCTGCTCTATTGCGTTCTTTTTCCATATAAGCCCCACGGACTATTTTCATGCCAATTTTAAAACCGTTTTCCTTGGCGCGTTGGTGCAATGCCTTTAGGTAATCCAGTCTGTCCCATCTGTACAGTTGCAATGTATTGTAAACAATGGCTTTTTCGGAATTGTAGGTTCTCATCATTAGTTCAACCAAGTCATCCACCGCAGTTTGCATCCAACTTTCCTCACCATCAATGAGCACTTCCACGTCTTTTGATTTTGAATACTGACACACCTTATGAAACCGAGCCTCTATTCTGCTCCACTCTTCTTCTTCCTCTGGCGAAAGCCTAATACCTTCAGATTTTTTTTCATATAGATAAAAACGCCCAAACGCCGTTGGCTTGAACACTACAATAGGCATAGCGTCACGCTCGTTACAAAAATCAACGATTTTTAATATTTTGGCCATCGCATCATCAAACTGATCTTCCGAGGCTTTGCCTTCAACCGAATAATCCAATACAGAGCTCACGCCTTTGGTATACATGCGCTCAATAACTGGCAAACAATCATTAGCATTTACACCACCACAAAAATGATCAAATACCGTTGAGCGAATTAAACCTTCAACGGGCAAACTAGCCTTAAGCGCAAAGTTGGTTACAGCAGTGCCAATACGCACCAATGGCTCGTTGGATATGAGCTTGAACAGAAAATAGGCACGTTCTAATTCAGCATCAGATTTTAAGGCAAATGCCGTCTCGGTATTTTCAAACAACGTGTTTGTTTTCATTTTGTAAGTAGAGTTTACACAAAAATAAATATTACAGTCCTGATTTTTTTCAAAAAAGGAAGTATTTTCACATGCCAAATAAAGATAACAAAAATGCAGTCCATTACTACCAAAAACGGTGTCGTTCACTTTAATTCAAAAGTGTATTCTGAACTTAGCACATTCATTAAAGATACCTCGCCATCCAAAATATTTATTTTGGTGGATACCAACACTCATGATGCTTGCTTACCGCAGTTTTTGTCACAATTAGACTCTGGCAATATTCAAGTAGAGGTAATGGAAATGCCAGATGGCGAGGAACACAAAACCATAGATATCTGTATGGGTGTTTGGGAAGCTTTGTCAGAGTATGGGGCAGACCGAAAAAGTTTACTCATAAACCTTGGCGGTGGCGTGGTTACGGATTTGGGTGGCTTTGTGGCGAGTACCTACATGCGCGGTATTAGTTACATCAATGTCCCAACATCTTTATTGGCAATGGTTGATGCATCCGTTGGTGGCAAAACTGGTGTTGATCTTTGTGCATTGAAAAATCAAATTGGAGTCGTTAGTGAAGGCGAAATGGTTTTAATAGATGTTTCGTTTTTAGGCACTTTACCTCAAAACCACATGGTTTCTGGCTTTGCCGAAATGCTAAAGCACGGTTTGATTTATGATAAAACCTATTGGAATACACTGAATAATCTTCAAAATCTGGATATTTCGGATTTGGATAAACTGATTTACGATTCAGTAGTCATAAAAAATAATGTTGTTAGTGAAGACCCAAATGAAAAAGGGCTTAGAAAAATACTGAATTTCGGACATACCTTAGGCCATGCCATAGAAAGTTTTTACCTCAATACTGATGTACCTTTACTTCATGGTGAAGCTATTGCCATCGGAATGATTTTAGAAGCCTATATTTCTTCGAAAATATGCGGATTATCAGAACCTGAACTCGAGGAAATTTCAACATCAATACTCAGGACGTTTTCAAAAGTAGATATCAATGATGCTTATATACCACAAATATTAAAGCTTATGAAGCATGACAAAAAAAACAGCCATGGTGTTATAAAATTTGTGCTTTTGGAAAAAATTGGTAGCCCAATAATTGATTGCGAAGTGAACGAAGCCGTAACCCTTGAAGCTTTTGAGTATTATAAATCACTTTAGTTCCCTTCAAACATTCCAAACATAATTAACAATACGCCCGTAATTGGGATTACAAAGGACATAAAAATAAACGTTATTATTCCACTTTTTATGAAGGTTGTAAACCAATGCCTTTGGTAAAACTTAAGTAAGGCTATATAAAAATAAAAGAACGTAGATAGTACAATTAACCAAGTTATCCATTCCGGTATAGGAAATAGAAATCTGTTCACGGCTATAAGCATTGCGAATAATGTAAACAGAAATGAAAAGAAGTAGAAACTAAATACCAAGTGGTGTGCGTAACGACCTCTCCTAAAATAAAATAGTTTTAAAATAAAAGCAAAAAGCGGTAACAGAATAAACATAGAAATGGGTACGGCATCAAAAGCTCTTCGTAAAATACTTCCAGCGCCTGAACCCTTTGCCAAACTTAATGCGCCTTTATACATACCGCGTTTAAAATATCCTGCATCATCTGGCATTCCCATGGCTTTGTACAACTCTTGGTCTGTGGCACCAGTAGCAATTAAAGAGTCTATTTTTTGCTTGTCAAAATCCCAGGTCACATCCATGTCCTCGATATCAGATTGCATTACAGAATCGGCAAGCTTTAAGTCTTCATCTTTAATACCTAATGCAGTCTGGTTGTCTTTTAAATCTTTGAGGATTTTTTGTTTTGTTACCGAGTCCAGTTTTGGTTTTTTAATGTTTAATGAATCTGATACTAAAGGTGCTTTTACAATTTTTTCGTTTATGGAGTTGGCTTCTTTCTCCCATCGTGCAACGGTTGACGATGACAAGAAGAAGAAAATAACCGAGACGAATAGATACATCTGTGCCGGATGGAGATACAATAAGCGCTTACCTTCTAAAAATCGTTTTGCCAAATATCCTGGCTTGAACATTAATGGAATAAAACTTTTTAAAAAACGAGCATCAAAAGAAAAATAATTTGCAATTGTATTATAAAACAAAACGCCAATGGTAAGGTCTTCATTAGTTTTTTGCCCACAGTGCGGACAAAAATCAAAACCATCAGTATAGGGTTTCTCGCAGTTTTGACAATTTATTTTTTCTTCTTCCATATGTATGAAAAGTTGGCAACGGAAAGTTACAAATTTTGAATGTATTTGCCAGTTAGTGCAAATATTTCTTAAAACCCAAACAATTTAACACGTACTTTTCTTAACATCATGATTAACAGTAACTTGAAAGATTGGCACGCTGATTGCTATTTAATTATTGAGTTTAATTTAAAACCACTAATTATGAAACGAATACTATTTTTAATTGCCTGTTTGGTGTCGGTTAGTACCACGGCAATTGCAACAACCAACACAACCGAAGCCAATGCTTCATTAACAACTTTTGTGAACGGTTATGGTAATTCGTTCATATTTGTTGAAAACGGAATTGAATTTGCCGTTTTCCCTGACGGACAATTTGATTTTTACGCTCAGAACTTTGCACCAAATATCAATTTTGGATTGAGAACCAATAACGTAGCATTTAGCTTCAATACAGGTTTTAACTACAACCCTTGGGTACAGTATGATAGTTTTGGTGCGGTTATACAAGTAGAGAATACACCTATTTTTTATGATGCTTGGGGACGCGTTGCGCAGATTGGTAATATCATTATCAATTATAACGGAATTGGTCGTGTTGCACGCATCGGTGGACTAAACCTATTTTGGAACGGAAACGTATTCCTTCGACATACTGGGTTTATCAATAGATTCAATAGGTTTTATGTACACAGACCTTGGCACAGGTTTTACGCCTTTCCTCCAGTAAACTTTTGTGTGGTTAATGCTAGGCCTTACAGACAGTTTTACAGACCTATACGAAACGTTTGGTATAGGCCTTACAGGAATAATGTAAGACACTTTAACAACTTTGGTCGTCGTGGTAACACTATTGGAATAAGAGCTAATAGAGATCACTACAGAAGGTATGCGCAAACACCAAGAAACCAAACAGAACGCAATATAGGTAGACGCGTTGGAGAGCGAAACTTAGCCATAGAGCGCAGTCACAGGTCTCGAATTGAAAGTACGAACAGATCGCGTAGAAATACTAACGGTACTGTTAGAGACAGAAATACTAATCGCAGGTCTGACGTAGCTACAAGAACTAATACGACGCGTAGAAATACGGTTAGCAATAATAGAACCGATAGAAGTAGAAACAGAACTGCTGTAACAAACAGATCGAGCAGAAATGAGAGAACTAATAGTATTTCAACACGAAATGTGACCAGAGATAGAACTTCTGTGTCTAATAGAAGAAAGAGGAACAACACTACTTCTGTAACGTCTAACAAATCGCGCCAAGTGCGCAAGGCCAATGAGCCTCAAGTAAGACAAAGAAGTAATGTATCAAGAAGTAGATCGGCAACTTCTGTAAAGCAGAGATCAAGTTCAGCAAAAAACTCGAACAGATCTGGCAGAAGCAATACTAGAAGAAGCCGTGGATAATAAATGATTTTTTTGGTTGGTTAGATTCATCCTGCAAGTGTAAGCTCAAAAAGCTACTTGCGGGATGTTCTTTTTTAGTGGCTTATGAGTTTTGCCAGTTTTCCCGTTAGATATTCTCTACTGTATTTTTCGATACCAATCGGAGCTGTTTTTAAAGCACCTTTTTTATACGCATTAAAATACTCTAATAGTTTGGTTTCAAGTTCCTTTTCGGCTTTGTATAAAAAATAAGATCCCGTATTTGTACTTTTTATTATTTTTTCAACATCTGAATATTTTGGTCCAATAGCCAAAATAGGTGTTTGGGATGCCATATATTCAAATAGTTTTCCTGGGATTATGGTTTTTGTTTCATCACTGTCTATCTCTATCAGCACTAGTAATTGTGAGTTTTGTTGACAGGAAATAGCTTCAGAATGGCTTACGTAACCAACTTGGTTGACATATTCAAAAAGATCATATTTCTTTAAAGCCTCTAGTATGTCATTACTCACAACACCAACTAAATTGAGTTGAAAGGATTTTGAAAACGATTCATTTTCAGAAACTAACTTCCGTAAAACTTTCCACAATACTACTGGATTGCGATCCGACAACAGCGACCCGATATGTGAAATAGTAAATTGTGAGTCTTTTATAGTTTCGGGTTTAACATTGATTTCATAACCATTGGTAATAACGGTAATGGGTACATCTGTTTTTACTTGAAACTCTAACTTAGTATTATGGCTTGTTACAATAATTTCATCTGCCGATTGCATTATTTTTTGTTCCAGTTCTAAATGCTTTTTTTTCGCCCAACTAGTAAGTTTTAACGATTTGTGATAACCAATTGTAGTCCACGGATCTCTAAAATCTGCCAGCCAATTTATATTAAAGTTTTGCTTTAGGTAATAACCTATAAAATGCATACTATGTGGTGGTCCTGTAGTTATAACTGTGTCAATATGATTTTCTCTTAGATATTTTGAAAGAAATTTGACCGATGGTTTTATCCATTGTTTGCGAGCGTCTGGAATAAAAAAATTACCACGTACAAAAAGCAATAGTTTTTCAATAAAAGATTGCTTTGATTTTGATGGGATAATACCTGAACTGATTTTTGAAGTGCTTTTTTTTGAAAAAAGACTTGCTAACCCGTAAGGCTCTTTTATAGGTTGCTTTACAACTATGGCATCACATGGCACTTCTTTGTTTAAGGTACTATCAACAATAGGATAATTTGGATTTAATGGGCAATATACATGTGGTTCAATGCCGTATTTTGGAAGATATTTCACAAACTTAAGCCAACGCTGTACGCCTGGACCACCAGCCGGTGGCCAATAATACGTTACAATAAGTACTTTTTTAGTCATTAATCGGCTTTTGTACGCAAGGACTTTATACCGAAAACAACTCCAACAACCATCAGCACCATTAATAATATAGAAGTTGCTAAGGTTATTTTACTACCAGTTGCTACGACCTTTGGTTCAAACTTAAACTCTATTTTGTGGTCTCCTTTTGGGATATTTAAACCACGTAGCGCATAATTTACTCTAAAATGTGGGACTAAATCTCCGTTGATGTATGCATTCCATCCATTGTTATAATACATTTCTGAGAAAACTGCAAAACCTTGATTTTCATTTTGAGATTTATAGGTTAAATGGTTGGGTTTATAATCCATTAAGATAATTTGAGAAACAGAATCCACTTTATACGTTGTATTGAGTTTGCTATCACTAAAACTAGATTTTAAAATAACGGCTTCGGATTTTGTCTTTAAGCTGTCCAAGGCTAAAATCTCTTCATCTCCTGATGCTACAGGTCGTAATTTTGAAATAAACCATGCATTGCCATTGGGTTGCGTGTATTGAGATGATGCTTCTACTCTACCTGATTCATCTCCTAAAATCACATATTTGGTATTCAGCATATTAAGCACCTCTGGATTGTTCTTTGAAATATGAAAATCAAACAAAGCTTCAAACCGCTTTAATTTAGCGGCATGGTAACCCGATAGCGAATTATGAAAATATGCAGCTCTTGCCGGGCGTCGTTGTCCGTCTGAGGACACATCCAAAACTCTGAAATGCCCATCATCTTTTAATATGTTTTTATCAGCTGTTGTTGCTTGGTAGGGTTTGTCAACCTTGCGCGCCGAAACAAAATTATCAGCATTTACATAATTAAGGTTAACGGCAACTAAATCAAATAGAATGAGTATAGCGAAAAAAAGAATGGTCACGTTTTGCGATAGCTTTCGCTTGAGGTAAGCATAAACAACACTTGCAGAAAGCAATACCAATATCAAAGTCCTAAAACTATCGGTAACTAATAGCGATTTACGATCTTCAACCAATGCGTCAACAAAGGCTTGCCCATAAGCTTGAGCATATTGGTCGTCCCTAGCACCTTCAAAATCTAATAAAACAGAATGTCCAACCAAAAATAATAGTGCAATTCCTGCAGTAATGATGAGACTTCGCTTAAGTGCTTTTAGTTTGTATTCATTATTTTGAAAATCATTAAACAACCTTACCAAAGCAAAAATCCCAAGTATAGGAATGCACAATTCCAAAATAACCTGAATGGAGCTCACAGCACGAAATTTATCATAGAGTGGCACATAATCGATAAAAAAATTAGTTATCGGATTACTATCTGGGCTTGGGTTTTCGACAAAAAACCAATTCTTTCCCAAAGACAGCAACCATGACATAAACACACCTCCAACAAGCCACCACTTCAGTCGCCCCTTTACTAAGAATAAACCTAATACAAACAAAAATATAATGACCGCACCAACATAAGCAGGTGCTTCAACAATGGTTTGATCGCCCCAATACATTGGAGCGCTTCTTGAAGCATCAATGGCTTCTATTGGAGATGCTCCAAGATTTAAATAAGCTTTATACGTTTCAGAGTCTTTACCAACATCTTCATAGCTGCCTCCACCCATAAAACATGGAATATAAAGATTAAATGTTTCTAAAATTCCATAACTGTACTCGGTGATATATTCTCTTGATAAGCCAGAAGTAATTTCGCGTTGGGAACCATCTGCATTTATAGTAAGATCGCTTTCGCCACGAGTACTTTCAGCTGCATATTCTTTTGTAGCCATTAAACCTGTGGCATTGAGACCAACCGCTATTAGCGTAGCAATAGTCAACAAACCAATGGATTTAAAAAAGTGTGGCAATTTTTGTTTTTTGTATGCGTCAATCAAATAAGCTATGCCCAAAACAATAACTAAAAACAAAAGGTAATAGGTCATTTGCGGATGATTGGCAACAATCTCCAAACCTAAAGCCACAGCTGTGAGCAAGACACCAAGAATGTACTTTTTTCGGAATGTTAGTATTATTCCCGCAAGCACCAATGGCATGTAGCCAATGGCATGTGCTTTGGAATTATGACCTACACCAAGAATAATTATGAGATATGTTGAAAAGCCAAAAGCCAAAGCGCCCAAAGCTGCTAATTTAAAATCGACTTTAAGGCTAAGCAATAGAATATAAAACCCTATAAAATAAAGAAACAAATAATCTGCTGGTCTTGGTAAAAACCTCAAAGCCAAATCCAGTTTCTTTATGTAGTTATGCGGATATTTTGCGCCAAGCTGGTATGTTGGCATGCCACCGAATGCACTATTAGTCCAATAGGTTTCCTGTCCTTCCGTCTTGGCAAATTGCTTGTGCTGTTCTGCCATGCCTATATAGTGCATAATATCACTCTGGAATATTTTTTTTCCTTCCAACACAGGACTGAAGTAAAGCAACGAAACCACAACAAACCCCAGAATAATTAGAATATGAGGCAAAAAAGATTTGAAAGAAAAAGACATGAAATTATTTGATTTTTATAACTTCTGAAAGATATTATTTATTTTGAAATCAAACCGTTTGGAAGATAATAATTGACTAATCTATTTCTTCAAAATCAACATACTCACCAACATCTTTGTTTGATGATTTTTTGCTATTTGGCATTTTGTCAATTACAGTTTCGCCTTCTTTTGCATTATGCTGTTTTGGTGCTTGTTGCCCAAATCCGCCAAACTGCTCTCCAAAACGCTTTTCAACTTTTTTAGCGGTGTAACGCAATATCATTGGTGCAAATATGCGGGCAAGGATCTTTATTAAAAAATAAATACCAATAATCCAAAGCAACATTCTGGCTAAGCCAACAGCAGATAAAGCAAAAGTCATAATTTACATTTCTGTTTCAAAAATACAATTATGGATATTTATAATCCGTTATATTTCCTTAAAAAAACTTTAAAATCTATATATTTGAAATCTAACCCCATTGTAATGTACCCTTTAAAGCATTTATCACTTTTATTTATTTTTTTAGTATTCAATACCACTTATGCACAATATACCGAAGTCATAAACTCTAATAGACCAGGCGCATCAAAAGCTGCATTTTCTGTCGGCACCAATGTATTGCAATTTGAACTTGGTGGGTTTTCCGTTAATGAAGAACACACACCGTTAAACTATGAAGTATCAGGGTTTGGTGTTGACTTTAGTGTGAGATACGGCTTATTGTTCGAAGAGTTGGAAATAAATATTGAAGGTGTTTACCAAAATGATACTTTTACAAACAACAGCTCATTTGTTCCCTCTGAAACTGACCGCTCAAATTTTAGAAATTTTACAATTGGTGCAAAGTATTTGGTTTATGACCCATACAAAAATGCAGAAGAAGACAAACCTAATTTGTACAGTTACCATGCAAACAGACAGTTTAAGTGGAAATCATTAATACCAGCAGTTTCGGTTTATGCCGGCGCAAATTTTGATACGAAAAACAATCCGTTTACAGCTCCAGATGTTGAAGGGTTTAGCCCAAAAGTTATGGTAGCCACCCAAAACAACTTTGCTGGTGGTTGGGTTTTTGTCATGAATTTTTTAAAGGATAGAATAGGTTCTGAATTTTCCGAATTTCAATATATTTTAACTTTAACACATTCTATAAGTGACCAATGGGTTGTTTTTGGTGAAACCCAAGGCATACAAAGTGATTTTTATGCTGATAACATATTTAGAGTTGGTGGTGCATATTTATGGACCAAAGATTTTCAGCTAGATGCGAATATAGCTTTCAACACAAAAGACACACCATCTGTGTTTAATATCGGTTTTGGAGCTTCATACCGTTTAGATTGGCATAAAGACAAGGAAATTGATAATGGCGGTACTGCTGATGAACAACGGAAGAAAAAATCCAAGCGTCGTAAAAAGCGAAAAAAGGAAACGGATTTTGATGACGATGATTCGGACAATAATTAATGTACATGATTGAAATTAAAGAAGCATTAACTAAAAAAGAACTTAAAGCGTTTGTAAAATTTCCTTTTAAATTATACAAAGACTCAAAATATTGGGTGCCACCGATAATTAGCGAAGAGTTAAAAAGTTTTGACAAAACTGTAAATCCTGTTTTTCAAGATGCTGAAGCTCGTTTTTTCTTAGCCTATGAAGGAGATGAAATTGTTGGACGCATTGCGGCGATAATTAATTGGCTGGAAGTCAATAAACAAGGAGAGCCTAAGATGAGATTTGGTTGGTTTGATTTTATTGACGATTTAAAAGTTAGCAAGGCATTACTGAAAACGGTTGAAGATATAGGCAGAGAAAACAATCTCACATATACTGAAGGCCCAGTAGGTTTCTCAAATATGGATAAGGTTGGCGTAATGACAGAAGGCTTTGACTCTTTGGCTTCAATGATTACATGGTATAATTATCCATATTACGTAGATCATTATACAACACATGGCTATACTATTGAAAAAGAATATTCTGAAAGTAAATTCCCGTTTAGTAATGTCAATCCTGACACCTTTGCAAAAGCACAGGATCTTATAAAAAGACGCTACAAATTAAATGCGCTGACATTCACAAAAACAAAAGAGGTGATGCCTTACGCAGACGCTATGTTTGATTTATTCAATGAATCTTATGCAGGTCTGTCTTCTTTTGTTGAAATTACAGACATACAAAAAGCATATTTTAAAAAAAAATTCATCAGTTTCATTAACCCAGAATATATAAAATTTGTGACTGATGCAGATAATAAACTTGTAGCATTCGCCATTGTTATGCCAAAGTTTGCCGAAGCGCTTCAAAAAGCTAAAGGCAAACTTTTTCCATTTGGATTTTCATATATTTTAAACGCTAAGAAACATAGTAAAGACGTTATATTCTACTTAATTGGTGTACATCCAGATTATCAAAACAAAGGTGTACATGCCGTAATTTTCAACGAATATTACAAAACCTTTGTAGAGAAAGGTATTCAAACTTGCTATCGTACACCTGAACTAGAAGACAATATTGCTATACACAAAATTTGGAAACATTTTAGCCCTGTAGTTTATAAACGTCGAAAAACATTTCGGAAGGATTTATAAAAAAAGCTACCATGTGGTAGCTTTTCGTTATTAATATGATTGGGTGGGTTATTCTCCCATTGCAGCTATTAAAGCCGCAGACATGCGTTTGTATGTGCCGTTCTGAAGTCTTTCTCTAATAGCGTCAAAGGCATCTAAAGTTTCCTTTACGTCTTCTAAAGTATGCGTGGCCGTAGGAATCATTCTCAATAAAATTAAACCACGTGGTATAACTGGATAAACAACAATAGAACAGAAAATACCATGATTTTCACGTAAATCTCTAACCAATGCCATAGCCTCCGGAATACTACCTTTTAAATATACAGGTGTAACACAACTTTGTGTTGTGCCAATGTCAAAACCACGCTCTTTTAAACCAGATTGTAAGGCATTAACAATTTTCCAAAGGTTCTGTTTTAACTCTGGCATTGTTTTAAGCATTTCTAAACGCTTAAGTGCACCAACAGTTAATTGCATTTGCAAGGATTTTGCAAACATTTGAGAACGTAAGTTATATTTTAAATAGTCAATAATTTCTTTATCGCCAGCTATAAAAGCACCTGTACTAGCCATAGACTTTGCAAAAGTTGCAAAATACACATCAATGTCATCTTGGACGCCTTGCTCCTCGCCTGCTCCAGCACCTGTAGCTCCAAGTGTTCCAAAGCCATGAGCATCATCTACTAAAAATCTAAACTTATATTTTTTCTTCAGTTCAACGATTTCCTTCAAACGACCTTGCTCGCCACGCATTCCAAAAACACCTTCAGAAATGACTAGTATTCCACCACCTGTTTGTTCTGCCATTTTGGTAGCACGCTCTAGGTTTTTTTCTAAGCTTTCTACATCATTGTGCTTGTAGGTGAAACGTTTCCCCATATGCAAGCGTACGCCATCTATAATGCAGGCATGCGCATCAACATCATACACAATGATATCATCTTTGGCTACTAGCGCATCAATGGTCGACATTATACCTTGATATCCAAAATTTAGAAGATAAGCAGCTTTTTTATTAACGAATTTTGCTAGTTCATTTTGAAGTTTTTCATGTAAGTCGGTATGACCAGACATCATGCGTGCACCCATTGGGTAAGCTGAGCCATATTGCTTTGCGGCTTCTGCGTCTACTTTTCGAACTTCAGGATGGTTTGCCAAGCCTAAATAATCATTAATACTCCACGTGATAACTTCTTTACCTTGAAAGGTCATTCGGTTTGAAATTTGTCCTTCTAATTTTGGAAATACAAAATAACCTTCGGCTTGTGATGCCCATTTTCCCAATGGTCCTTTATCACGGTATATCTTATCAAATAAATCTTTCATATTATCGCTTTCGAAACCCAGCCAGACTGAGAATTTCATCAAATTTCTTCACTCTGGAATATGTTAATTTTTAGTTTAGTTGAATGGACAAAAGTAGGCAATAATATCCTTTTGACATAATTTATTACTGGATTATATCAACAGGGTATTCAACATAAAAAAGCTCGTAAAATGAAACTTACGGGCTCTAAATATTTTAAGTAAAATGCTATTTGATATACTCTATTGAAGCCTGCAATTTAGTTTGGCTATCAAAAAAGCCTTGGTTTTCCATCCACTGATCATTATACACCTTACTCATATATCTCGATCCATGGTCTGGGAACACAACGACGATGTTGTCATTTTCATTAAATTCGCCTTGCGCATTCAACTGTTTTAAAGCTTGCATTGCGGCACCGCTTGTGTAACCAACAAACAAACCTTCTTTAACTGAAATTTCACGTGCCGTGTGCGCGCTTTCTTCGTCCGTAACTTTTATGAATTTATCTATGCTATCGAAATCGGTTGCTGTTGGAATCAAATTTTTTCCTAAACCTTCTATTCTGTATGGATAAATTTCATTGGCATCAAACTCTTTGGTTTCATGATATTTCTTTAATACAGAACCGTAAGCATCAACACCTATTATTTTAATATCTGGATTTTGTTCTTTCAAATATTTTGCAATTCCTGAAATGGTGCCACCAGTTCCACTACACGCTACTAAATGGGTTAACTTTCCTTCAGTTTGTTCCCAAATTTCAGGACCTGTTGTGCTGTAATGCGCATCAATATTTAATTTATTAAAATATTGATTGATGTATACCGAGCCTTTAATTTCGTTATGTAAACGCTTTGCAACTTCGTAATACGAACGCGGATCATCTGCCTTAACATGCGCAGGACAAACATACACTTTTGCGCCCATGGCTTTGAGCATGTCAATTTTATCTGGAGATGATTTTGAACTTACTGCCAAAATACATTCATAACCTTTAATGATACTCACCATAGCCAAACTAAAACCTGTATTACCAGATGTGGTTTCAATAATAGTGTCGCCAGGTTTTAAAATGCCTTGTCGTTCTGCTTCGTTAATAATATGAAGTGCTATGCGATCTTTTGAAGAGTGACCAGGATTAAAAGCTTCTACTTTAGCAAAATAGTTTCCTTTAAAACCTTCTGTAATTTTATTTAATTTCAACATTGGTGTGTTGCCAATAAGCTGTAACACATTGTTGTAAACGTTTTTACTTTCAGCCATATAAAAATTTTTCGATTACAAATTAGAGTATTTGCAGTCTTAAACCGTGCAAAATTACATCTTTTTTTTTACTTATTCGGTAATTCCTTCCAAGTCAAATAAAAAGGCAAATTCCTTAGCATCTTCTTTTAAGGCTTCAAATCGGCCGGATGCGCCACCATGACCTGCATCCATATTCGTCCTAAGTAGAATTATATTTGAATCTGTTTTTAATTCGCGAAGTTTTGCAACCCATTTTGTGGGTTCCCAATATTGTACTTGCGAATCGTGTAAACCAGAGGTTACCAACATGTTGGGATAAGCTTTAGCTTCAACATTATCGTATGGTGAATAGGATTTCATATAATGATAATACAGTTTGTCATTAGGATTTCCCCATTCGTCATATTCGCCTGTTGTTAATGGAATGGAGTCGTCTAACATGGTAGAAATTACATCTACAAAAGGTACCGCAGAAATTATGCCGTTATATAATTCTGGTGCTTCATTAATAATTGCACCCATTAGCAAACCGCCAGCACTTCCGCCCATGGCGTACAAATGTTTTGAAGATGTGTAGCGTTTTTTTATGAGATGAATGGAACAGGCAATAAAATCTGAAAATGTATTTTTTTTGTTCAGTAGTTTTCCGTCTTCGTACCAATGACGTCCCAAATATTCGCCACCGCGAATATGTGAAATAACATAAATAAAGCCACGATTTAATAAACTTAACCGAATAGTCGAAAAAAATGGATCAACGGTTGAGCCATAACTGCCATATGCGTATTGCAATAACGGATTTGTGCCATCTTTTTTAATACCTTTTTTATAAACTACCGACATTGGAATTTTAGTACCATCATTGGCTGTTACCCAAAGACGTTCTTCGATGTAGTTTTCTTTTTTGAAGGTTTCATCTAAAACTTGCTGTTCTTTTTTAACAACCTTAGTTTTAGTGCGCATGTTAAAGTCAATGATACTTGCTGGTGTTGTCAAAGAATTATATCCATAACGCAAAATTTCGGTATCGAAATCGACATTTGTGCCAGTATAACAAGTATAGGTTTCTGAGGAAAATGGTAAGTAATAATCATCTGTTTTATCCCAACGCGAAATATGAATTTGGTTTAAACCATTAGTGCGTTCACTTAATACTAAATAGTCTTTAAATATATCTACACCTTCTAAAAGTGTGTTTTCTCTGTGCGGAATAACATCTTCCCAATGCGATACACCTGTTTCATTTTCAGGTGTTTTCATAAGTTTGAAATTGGTAGCTTTATCTTTATTGGTTAAAATGTAAAAATGCGTGTTGTAATGCGATATGCTATATTCTAAACCTCGAACACGTGGACTAAAAACTTTGAATTTTCCTTCCGGATTATCGGCATTAAGTATATGATATTCATTGGTTAGCGTACTGTAACAGGCTATGATAATGTACTTCCTCGATTTTGATTTATACACCGCAACACCAAAGGTATCATCGGCTTCTTCAAAAATTAATTGATCGGTTTTAGAACCAATTTTATGCTTATAAATTTGAAAAGCTCGTAGTGTTTGTTCGTCTTTTTTTGTGTAAAACAAAGTCTCATTATCATTTGCCCAGCTCGATGAGCCTGTGGTTTGTGCAATAGTAGTATCAGCAATTTTATGGGTTTCTAAATCCTTAATATGGATAGTGTAATTGCGTCGCCCAATAGTGTCAATACCATAAGCAACTTTTTTATTGTCTGGACTTATAGATATGCCCGCAAGCTTAAAATAGCTTTCATCTTCAGCCATTTTGTTACAGTCAAAAAGTAACTCTTCATCTGCAGTTAAAGTTTCTTTTTTTCGTGTATAGATTGGGTAATTTTTTCCCTTTTCAAATTTAGTAATATACCAGTAGCCATTGTATTTATATGGTACGGACTCATCATCTTCTTTTATGCGGGCTTTGAGTTCTTCAAACAAATCTTTTTGAAATTGTTTGGTATGTGCTAACATAGCATCGGCGTAAGCATTTTCGGCTTCCAAGTGAGAAATAACCTCAGGATTTTCTCTGTCTTTCATCCAGAAATAATTATCTACACGAACGTCATTATGTTTCACCAATTTGGTTGGAATTTTTTTTGCAATTGGTGGATGAACTTCGGAATTATGCGCCATATTATTTTATACTTTATTTAATTTAAAAAGGAGCACAATTTACTAATTTTGCTTTGAAATAACCCTAAAATAAAATACCATGTTTGGAGATATGATGGGCATGATGAACAAGCTTAAAGAAGCCCAGAAAAAAGTTGAAGAAACCAAAGAACGCTTACATTCTGTTTTAATAGATGAAGTAAGTAATGATGGTAAACTTAAAGTTACAATTACTGCCAACAGAACTATAAAATCTATTGAAATTGACGATGAGTTATTATCTGACAAGGAAATGCTTGAAGACTATTTAATTTTAACTTTGAATAAAGCTATTGAAAAGGCAACTAATGTTCATGAGGCCGAAATTTCGGCGGTAGCTAAAGAAGGGATGCCAAATATTCCTGGATTGTAAAAAGAAACCCTTTTGTCCTTCGGAAATTTTAATTTATTCAAGTCTACTATCCGTTTATGTTTCGTTGAATCTTTGATTTCTCAAAGGGGAAAATCGGATTGTTCATATTTATAAGACCTCACAGGTATCAAAAACCTGTGAGGTCTCTTCAATACTGACTACAAATTCTTCAAAATATCCAAAACTTGCTCATGCATCTCATCAGTATAATCTAAATGTGTGACCATACGAAGTTTATTACTTCCCATTCCGATGATTTGAATATTTTTCGCTTTTAAATTAGAAAGAAAATCAATTTCATTAACATCATCATTCAACTCAAAAATAATGATGTTGGTTTCAATAGGTTCAACTTTTTTAATTTTTGAATTTTTTGAAAGCACCTCACCTATTTCACTTGCTTTTTTGTGGTCTTCGGCTAATCTTTTTATATGATTATCCAAAGCATATATACCTGCCGAAGCCAAATAGCCAACTTGGCGCATGCCACCACCCAAAATTTTTCGAACACGAATTGCACCTTTCATCAATTCAGAATTACCTAATAAAATAGAACCAATTGGGCAACCCAAACCTTTGCTTAGGCAAACGGAAATGGTATCAAACAACTCGCCATATTGCTTTGGCGATTCTTTTTTAGCAATTAAAGCATTCCAAAGTCGCGCACCATCTAAATGATACCCTAAGTTGTGTTTAACCGCAACGTGTTTAATTCGTTTTAATTCGTCAAAATCCCAACACGCGCCACCACCTTTATTGGTTGTATTTTCTATGGCAATAAGTGATGTTAATGGACTGTGATAAAAATCTGGTGGATTTATAGAAGCTTCGGCTTGTTCAGCAGTAAACATGCCTCGGTGACCGTCAATTAATTTACAGGAAATTCCGCTATTAAACGATGCGCCACCACCTTCGTAATTATAAATGTGTGCATATTTATCGCAAATAACCTGTTCGCCAGGATTGGTGTGCAACTTTAAAGCAGTTTGGTTAGCCATACTACCAGTTGGAAAAAACAAAGCTTCATCCATGCCAAACATATCTGCTAATCGCAGTTCTAAAGCATTAACAATTGGATCTTCTTTATACACATCATCACCAACTTCAGCCATAAGCATTGCATTTAGCATGTTTTTTGTTGGCTTGGTAACGGTATCGCTTCTTAAGTCTATTTTCATTTATAACTAAAAATTGATTGCTAAATCTACGATATATAAAAATGCTATTAAAATTCGGTAAACGAAAACAGGCATATTATATTTGCAAAAATCTAAAATTGATGATTACATCAGACCAAATTAAAGACCTGAGTACACGTCTAGATGCACTTAGGCAATATCTTTGACTTAGATGCCAAGCTCATAGAAATAGCCAACGAAGAAGAACAAACCTTCGACCCCAATTTTTGGAACGATTCAAAAAAAGCCGAAAAAGTAATGCGGTCTTTACGGGAAAAGAAAAGTTGGGTAAACGACTTTAATGATGCCAAAACTCTTTTTGAAGACTTAGAAGTAATTTATGAATTCTATAAGGAAGATGAAGCACCTTTAGAAAATGTAATTAAACGATACGACATAGCTGTAAATGCTATAGAAAAATTAGAGTTTAAAAACATGCTTTCAGAAGAAGGCGATAGCTTAAGTGCCGTGCTCCAAATTACTGCTGGTGCAGGTGGTACGGAAAGTTGCGATTGGGCAAGTATGCTAATGCGGATGTATTTGATGTACGCCGAAAAAAATGGTTATAAAGTAAAAGAACTCAACCATCAAGAAGGTGATGTTGCAGGTATAAAAACCGTAACTTTAGAAATTGAAGGCGATTATGCTTTTGGTTGGCTAAAAGGTGAAAATGGCGTACACAGATTAGTGCGTATTTCACCATTTGACAGCAATGCAAAACGTCACACAAGTTTCGCCTCAGTTTATGTTTATCCTTTGGTAGATGACACAATTGAAGTGGAGATAAATCCTGCAGATATTGAAATTACAACAGCACGCTCAAGTGGTGCTGGAGGTCAAAACGTAAACAAAGTAGAAACTAAAGTACAACTGTTGCACAAGCCGACAGGCATTCAAATTCAATGCTCCGAAACACGTTCGCAACACGACAACCGTGCGCGTGCCATGCAGATGCTAAAATCGCAATTGTACGAAATTGAACTGCAAAAGCAAATGGCACAACGCGATGATATTGAGGCCAGCAAAATGAAAATTGAATGGGGAAGCCAAATCCGTAATTATGTTATGCATCCGTACAAATTGGTAAAGGATGTACGAACGGCTCATGAAACCGGAAATGTAGATGCTGTAATGGATGGCGATTTAGAACCTTTTTTAAAAGCCTATTTGATGATGATGGGACAAAAAGATACGGCATAATTTTTGCTAAAATAAAAAAGATGATAAAAATTTACCACAACCCAAGATGCAGAAAATCAAGAGAGGGACTGGCTTTATTAGAGACTTCTGGTAAAGATTTTGAAATTATTAAATATCTTGAAAATCCTCTCACTGAAACTGAGCTTACTAATATTGTCAATGCTCTAAAAATAGTTCCTATAGATTTGGTACGTAGAAACGAAGCTATATGGAAAACCGAATTCAAGGGCAAAGAATTAACGAATACCGAACTCATTAAAGCAATGGTCAATAATCCAAAGCTCATTGAGCGCCCAATAGTTGTTAACGGCAATAAAGCTGTTGTTGGGAGACCAGCTGAACTCATAAAAACTATAATATAACATGAAGACTTCTATTTTTATTTGTTTATTAATTTTTGGATTTTCAAGTGTTAGTGCACAATTCCAAAATGGTGGATTAATACCTAATAGAGGTATTAGGGAAAGTCAAGTCCCGCTTGAAGTTTTGAAAAAAGAACGGGAAGAAATGATGAAGGATAAACGGGAAACCTTCTTGGCGGAGTTTTTAAAAACGCTTGAAGCTGATAATTTTCAAATGGAAATCATTAAACAAACTCTTAATGATTACTTTGATAAACAACCAAAATTGTACGAGAGAAAATATGCTTCTACAGCAGAGTTTCAAGACACCATTGATAAATTCAACAAAGCACATTTTGCTGAGTTAAAACAGTTGATTTCAGAGGCTGATATGGAAAAAATAAACTTAATGATTGACGGTAAGTATGAGCCCGAAGATTCCAAGAAAAAGAAAAAACGTAAAAAACTTAAAAAGAAAAAAGACGACAATTAATCACAAAACCCTTATGATAGTCATAGGGGTTTTTTCATAACTAAAATCAAACATGACATTTCTCATAAAGCTACTCATTCATTTTTAATATTTTGCATGAATGAACACCATCGCAGAGCGTATTTACGACTTTCTCAAAAACTTCCCACCTTTTGAAATGCTGACTAGAGAGGAATTATTCTCAATTTCCAAAGCTGTAGACGTTGTTTATTTAGAAAAAAATCAGTCTCTTTTTGAAATTGACAAACCCGTACCCAATCATTTCTACGTAGTTAGAGATGGTGCTATTGGTCTATTTAGAGAAGATAATAGTTTGGTTGATGAATGTGACGAAGGCGATATTTTTGGTTTACGTGCCTTAATGCGAAAAGGTGATTATGTCTTGACCGCTAAAGCTATTGAGGAAAGTATAGTATATAGTATTTCTTCTGAATTGCTCGAAAATTACATCACCAGTAACACAGATGCTAGTCAATTTTTAATGGCCAGTTTTGTGTCCAATACACGGTTTAAAACTGACACCCCAAAACCAACGGAACTATCTTCTGATTTAACAGAAGTGCAATCGGCAGATTATTCCAAGCATCCTGTAACCTGCTCCAAAAGTACAACCGTAAAAGAAGCGTCAACTATTATGACGCAAAGCCATGTAGGTTCTATCGTAATCGTTGAAAATAAAAAACCTATCGGAATAATTACAGACAAAGACTTGCGCACTAAAATTGCCACAGGAAAACACAAAATTTCCGAAGCTGTATCAGCAATAATGTCGTCACCAGTTATTACCTATCCTGAAACCATTACGGTTGCTGAAGCTCAAATTGCTATGCTTCGCAATAAAATTACTCATTTGTGCATTACAAAAGATGGCACAATACATACAGAGCTTACTGGTATTTTATCCGAGCACGATATCATTGTTTTGCGTGAAAATAATGCATCGGTATTGATTAAAGAAGTAAAACGTAGCACATCCCAGGAGCAATTAAAAACCATTAGAAAACGTGCCGAGCAGTTAATGACGCGTTACTTAGAGCAAAAAATTCCAATCGATTTTATAGCGCGAATCATTTCAGCGATAAATGATGCCATTACTGAAAAAATCATTGATTTGGCAATTTCAGAAACCTTAGAAAAACCACCTGTAAAATTCGCTTGGTTATCTATTGGAAGTCAAGGTAGGCAAGAACAACTACTACTTACCGATCAAGATAATGCACTCGTTTTTGAGGATGTACCGATATCAAAATACGACACAACAAAAGCTTACTTTTTAAACCTTGCCGAAAACATCAACCAAGGCTTAGAAACTGTTGGTTTTGAACTTTGTCCAGCACAAATGATGGGCAACAATCCGAAATGGTGCTTATCAGTTCTTGAGTGGCAACAACAATTTCAACGCTGGATTAGCCTACCAGATCAAGATAATTTAATGCTATGTACCATTTTCTTTGATTACGAAAGAGTTTACGGAAATTCTGAATTAGTGAATCAGCTCTCTGAAAGTATTTTTGAAAGTATAGACAAGCATGACGTTTTTTTGACCTATTTAGGAAGAAACGCACTTCAAAATCCACCACCACTGAGCTTTTTTAGACAGTTTTTAGTAGAAGATGATGGCGAACACAAAGACCAGTTTGATATTAAAGCACGTGCCATGATGCCTTTGGTGGATTGTGCGAGATTACTCATTTTATCCCACAATATAAAATCTGTAAACAACACTATTGAGCGTTACCAAAAATTAGCTGAACTAGAACCACAAAATAAGGATGTGTATTTATTTTGTATTGAGTCTTTTAAAGATTTATTACGTTTTAGAACTGAAGATGGTCTGCTGAATAATGATTCCGGACGTTTTATTGATGTGAATTCATTGAGCAAGGGCAATCGATTAAGGTTAAAGCGTAGTTTTAAAGCCGTAAAAGCAGTGCAAGAATTAATACAAACACGATTTAAACTATCTCAGTTAATGTAAACAAAAATGAATAAATTAAAGGTTCTCGTATTATCTGTAATTATTGGTGTTACTTCCTGCCAAAACTCAGAGACTAAACTCAAGAAATTGGAAATTGCTAAAAAATTCTATTCAGCAATCAACAATTCAAATTCTTCAAAAATAACTGAACTCATAAGTGATGTACTTTACACCATTGATGACGGTTATGAACAGAAGTTCGATCAAAAAACATATGCCGAATGGGTAAAATGGGATTCTGTGTTTCAACCTAATTATGAAATACTTCAAATTAAAGAAGAAAATGGAGTTGTTAAGGCAAAAATTTCAAAAACAGATAAGCGGATTTCCTTTTTACATAAAGATCCAATTATTATGGAAGAAATTATACAATTTAAAGACATCAAAATAAAAAATGTTATTAGAAACTCTGTTTCATTTAAAGTTGAAAAGTTTGTGAAAAATAGAGACAGCCTAGTAGATTGGGTTTCCACAAATTATCCTGAATTAAATGGCTTTTTGTACAACCAAACAAAAAATGGAGCAATAAATTATTTGAAGGCTATTGAACTTTATAAGAAGAGTAAATGACCTGGTTCAAACGCAAAATATATCCACAATTTTGGGAAACTTATGTCTCTCACTTTAAAGTATCGCAACCACAAGATTTAAAAGATATCCGCTTTGTGATTTTTGATACCGAAACCACAGGTTTAGACACAAAAAATGATAGAATTTTATCCATAGGTTGTGTTGCGGTGTTTAATCTTAAAATTAATGTGGCTGACCAGTTAGAAGTTTATATCACACAAGACCATTTTAACACTGAAACTGTTAAGATACATGGCTTGTTAAAAGGTGGCAGTATCGAAAAAAAAGATGAAGAAACGGCAATTATTCAATTTTTAGACTATGTCAAAAATGCAGTATTGGTAGCACATCACGCTGGGTTTGATGTGGCTATGATAAACAATAGTTTGAAACGATTGGGTTTCCCCAAACTCAAAAATAAGGTGTTGGATACAGGGCATTTATTTCAGAAAACAAGGCTAGATACAAGTAAGCCTCATTTTGGTTTGGATGATTTGTCAAAGCGGTTTCATATCCCCTTGCATGATAGGCATACTGCGTCTGGTGATGCCTACATTACGGCTTTGTTGTTTTTAAAGCTTGTTACTAAGTTACAATCTCACCAAGACTTAAAACTGAATGATTTACTCAAACCTGTAAAACGGATTGGGTTATTATAAAAACACACTCGTTTCCGAGTGTGCTTTCACCTAACTAAACTAATAAAAACTTAAGATTATGAACTTAAGGTTAGTAACTATGCCACAACGGCAAGCTCTTTTTGTGGTGTGTTATCTTTTTCATTATTGGCATCAAATTGGTTCGATGTATTTTTAGCACCACCAGCTTTTAAGGCTTTTTCGCCTGCAAAGAAGGTTTTATGATCGTCACCCAAATCAGATCCTGCCATACGTTGATGTTTTACACAGGCTACACCTTTACGGATTTCTTGACGCTGTACATTTTTCACATAAGCCAACATGCCTTCACTTCCAAAATAACCTTCAGTTAAGTCGTTCATGTGTAATGCTGTGGTGTGATACGTTGGTAAAGTAATCAGGTGATGGAAAATACCAGCTTCGCGAGCTCCATCCAACTGGAAGGTTCTAATTTTTTCATCAGCACGGAAGCTCAATTCTGTATTATCATACTTAGCATCCATAAGACTAGTTTTTTCATAAGCACTAACGTCTTCATTATAAGCAACCATATCCTCAAATACTTGTTCTCTAAAATTTAAAGTCCAATTAAATGATGGTGAATTGTTATACACCAACTTGGCATTTGTAACAACAGCTTTTACTCTATTCATCATATGCGCAATTTGTTTCACGTTTGGTGTAGGAGTTTCAATCCATAATAAATCGGCACCATTTTGAAGACTCGTAATGCAGTCCAGCACTACTCTATCGATATTTGTACCATCTTTAAATTTGTACAAGCCATTTGCCAAACGAATTGGACGCATCAGTTTTCCATCACGCTTTAGCAATACATCATCATTTTTAGCATCTTCTATGTTGATTTCCTCTGCATCAACAAAAGCTAAATATTGCGACGCTAAATCGCCTTCTTCTTGACTAACTGGCAATTTTTGAGTTAAACCAGCACCTTCAGAATCCGTTCTGGCAACAATAACACCATCATCAACACCTAATTCTAAAAAGGCATATCTGACTGCATTTAACTTGGCAATAAAATCTTCATGAGGAACCGTTACCTTACCGTCTTGATGACCACATTGTTTGGCATCGGACACTTGGTTTTCAATCTGAATGGCGCAAGCACCAGCTTCAATCATCTTCTTAGCCAACAAATACGTGGCTTCTTCATTACCAAAACCAGCATCAATATCTGCAATAATTGGCACAACATGTGTTTGAAAATTATCAATTTGATCTTGAACATCTTCACCATTTTCTAAACGTCTGAATAAATCGTTCAATTCAATAGCATCCGCTTGTTTTAGGAAATCATAAATCTCAGCAATCAATGCAGGTACTGCAGTTTTTTCGTGCATGGACTGATCCGGTAATGGTCCAAATTCTGAACGTAATGCAGCAACCATCCAACCTGAAAGATATAAGTAGCTTTTGCTGGTTGTTTTATGATGCTTTTTAACAGCTATCATTTTTTGTTGCGCCACAAAACCATGCCAGCAACCTAAAGATTGTGTGTATTGCGAATTGTCCGCATCATAGTCTGCCATATCCTTACGCATTATAGATGCTGTATATTTTGCAATATCCAAACCTGTTTTAAACCGATTTTGAATATCCATACGCGCCGCAATAGCTGGGTTGATGGCATTCCAAGAGTTGCCAAATTTCGTCTTAATGGTATTTACTGCTTGCAATGCAGATTGATACTTTGGTTGCTGTAAATTTTTCATGATTTTGAAATGTATTAATGGTGATTGTCGTTAATATGAAATCCCGTTTTATGTTGCCGCATAAGCGGGATTGTTTTTTACAATTGTTGATATGCAGATAGGGTTAAAAATTCTTCAAACTCTTCCTGTGTTACTACTTGCTTAAAGAGTTTGACTGCTTCACAAAATTTGGTACTTTTAATATTATCTTCACCTACTTCGGTTACTATTTTTTCAACTTCGTCATTGAATAAAGCATCGAATAATTGTTGGTCAAACTTTCTCCCATCTTCAAGTTGTACCGTATTTTTCAGCCATTGCCAAACTTGGGTTCTGGATATTTCGGCGGTAGCGGCATCTTCCATAAGATTGTAAAGTGCCACTGCACCAAAACCTCTTAGCCAAGCTTCCATATACAAGATGCCGACATTTATGTTTTTACGTATTCCAGCTTCGGTTATGGTGCCTTTTGGCAATTCTACTAAATCAGCTTCAGAAATTTTATACGCTTCAAAAGGCTTAAAAATTTGGTTTGGAGTTGGCATGTATTTGTCAAATTCTTTCATCGCAACTTCTACCAAAGCAGGATGCGCTACCCAAGTGCCATCATGTCCGTTTTTAGCTTCACGTTCTTTGTCTACACGTACTTTTTCAAGTGCTTCCTCATTGGCTTTTGGATTATTTTTAATAGGAATTTGTGCGGCCATGCCACCCATGGCATGGATGCCTCGTTTATGGCACGTTTTAATTACCAACTTGGAATAGGCCTCCATAAACGCTGTGGTCATGGTGACTTGATCGCGATTAGGAACTACAAAATTCTCGTGGTTTCGAAATTTTTTGATGTATGAGAAAATATAATCCCAACGACCACAATTTAAACCAACAATGTGGTCTTTTAATTCGTAAATAAATTCGTTTAACTGGAAACTTGCCGTTATGGTTTCAATGAGTAAAGTCGCTTTAAAGGTGCCATTTGGAACACCGAGATAGTTTTGTGCAAACACAAACACATCATTCCACCAACGCGCTTCTAAATAATGCTCCAATTTTGGTAAATAAAAATAGGGTGCTGTATTGTTTTCCATCAAAGTTTTGGTGTTATGAAATACGTAGAGTCCAAAATCAACCAAACTTCCAGAAAGCGTTTGCCCATCAATAATGAGGTGCTTTTCTTGAAGGTGTAGACCACGTGGTCTAACTAAAAGTACAGCGGTTTTTTCATTTAATTTGTAATGCTTTCCGCGAGATTCGTCAATTAATTCAATGGTCTTTTTATTGGCATCAATCAAATTTTGTTGCCCATCCATAGTATTTGTCCAACTTGGTGCATTACTGTCTTCAAAATCCGCCATAAATGTTTTTGCACCAGAATTTAAGGCATTGATAACCATTTTACGATCTACAGGACCAGTGATTTCTACACGTCGATCTAATAAATCTTCTGGAATTGGTGAGGCTGTCCAATCAGAGTTTCTTATTGCTTTTGTTTCAATAGGAAATTTTGGAAAATTACCCTTGTCAAAAATCTCTTGTTCTTGCTCTCGACGTTCCAATAATTGCAAACGCCTGTCATTAAATTGCTTATGAAGATCTGCAAGAAATTGTGTTGCTTCTTCGGTTAATAAATGAGAATAGAACGATTTTACAGTAGAAGAAAATCTGATGTTTTGCTGAGTTGTAACTAAAGTTTCCATAGACTATTGATTTTGATGAAACAATGTTACAACCAATTTTTGAAAAAAACAAGCGAACGTTCGCTATTTTTATATTTTCGCTATAAATTATTATTCGCAAATAATACTATATTTGTACTTATGGAACAGGATTATATTAAATTAATTTTCGGACTTAAACTCAAGCAAATCCGCACAGAACGAGGGCTTTCATTGTTTGGGCTTTCAAAGTTATCTGGACTTTCAAAGTCGTATTTAAACGAAATTGAAAAAGGAAAAAAATATCCTAAACCAGATAAAATATCTTCATTGTCAGAGCATTTAGATATTCCTTACGACGATTTAGTGTCCTTAAAATTGGATAAAAATCTAGCACCGATTGGCGAAATTTTACAATCCAAACTCTTAAAAGAAATTCCGCTAGAGCTATTCGGCATTCAAGAAAGTAATCTTATCGATATCATTTCTAGTGCACCTCAGAAAGTCACAGCTTTTATAAGCACCATTATTGAAATTGCCAAAAACTACAACTTTAGCAAAGAGAGTTTTTACCTAGCCTCTGTGCGTTCGTTTCAAGAAGCGAACAACAATTATTTTCAGAATTTAGAAGATGACGTTTTAGCGTTTGCGAAGAAATACCACATAGATTTAACCAACCGCGTCACAGCACAAGATCTTGAAGACATTTTAATTGAAGAATTTGGTTATACTATAAATAATGATGAGCTTGAGACACATTCTGAACTGGATAATTTGCGTTCTGTGTTTGTTCCTAAATCCAAAACCTTATTAATTACAAAAAGTACAGATGATGCACAACGTGCCTTTATTTATGCTAAAGAATTAGCTTATAATTATCTTAACATAACAGAACGTTTGTACACATTCTCGTGGATTAAGTTTGATAGTTTTGATGAAGTTTTAAATAATTTCTATGCCTCATATTTCGCTGGTGCGCTAATTATGCCCAAAAAAGCTATTGTTGATGATTTGAAAACAGTGTTTGATAAAAAACTACTGAAAAAATCAACTTTTGAAGCGTTACTTAAAAACTATAATGCCTCACCTGAGTCGATCTATCAGCGTTTAACCAATATTTTACCTAAAGATTTTAAGCTTAACAATTTATTCTTTTTACGTTTTTCTTACAACGTTGATACTGAAGAATTTGACTTAAACAAAGAATTACACCTAGCGAAACATCAATCGCCAAGAGCTAGTGAAACCAATGAGCATTACTGTTTGCGCTGGATGTCTTTAAAAGTTTTGAAAGCCATTGAACGGAACAAATCCAGTCATGAATTTGGTATGCAAATTTCAAATTATGTTGAAGAGAATAAGCGCTATTTAATACTAGCCTCTGCTACTGCAGATCCATTTAAGGCTAATCGGTACCGAAGTATTTCCATTGGCATTGAGGTGAATTCGCAATTAGAACGTAAGATTAGGTTCGTGAATAATAAATCCATACAAACCGTTGACGTTGGTGTTACCTGCGAACGTTGTGCTATTGCAGATTGTGAATTAAGGCGTGCAAAACCTTCGGTTTTAATAGCGAAAGAAAAAGAGAATAAAACAGCTGAAGTCGTTACTCAAATTACCAATAAGTATAGCAATTAAACTAGATTCAGTACTTTTTGGAATTTTATATCATCAAAATTTGAAATTACCAAATTAGCTTTTGAATAATCTTGACCGTGCGAATGCTCACTTTTATAACCTATGCAAAAAATACCTGCTCTATGCGACGCTAAAATACCATTTGTGGAATCTTCAATAACCACACACTCTTCTTTTTTAAATCCTGTATGCGCTGATGCTTTTTCAAAAATCTCGGGATGTGGTTTAGATTGTTTTAAATCAGCACCACTAAATTTCCCCATAAAGTATGGATTCAAATCAAAACGCTCAAAAATACGATTGATATTTGGCATTGAAGCAGACGAAGCCGCAACCAATTTAATATCATTTTCATAGTAGTCTTTAATTAAGTCTAAAACGCCATCAATCAGCTTCAAATCAGTATCATTATCAAAAAAATACTTAAAATGTTGACGTTTAAGTCTGACAAGCAGTTCAGCTGGTTCGTTAAGCTCAAAATGCTGAACAATACGTCGACATATATTTATAGTAGATTGCCCTGTAAATGAGTCATACAGTTCCTCACTAACATCAATATTGACATCTCTAAACATTTTATGATAGGCCTTATAATGTAAAGGTTCGGTATCAACTATGACACCATCCATGTCAAATAAAACGGCTTTTAGCATTTCTCAAATTTTTGACGAAATTAGAAAAGTATGTTTGATTTACACGATGAATTCTAATAAAAAACCCAAATCTCATTGCACACAATAAATGACATCTGGGTTTGGGTAAAAAATTATCGGTATGCTATTTCATATTATCCATAATTTCTTGAACAACTTCAGGATTTAGTAAGGTACTTGTATCGCCTAAATTACTGGTGTCACCAGAAGCAATTTTCCGAAGTATGCGTCGCATTATTTTGCCAGAACGTGTTTTTGGTAACCCAGATGTAAACTGAATTTTATCCAGCTTCGCAATTGGTCCAATACGGTCTGTGATTAGCTGATTAATTTCTTTACGAACGTTATCATGGATACGGGTTTCACCTGTATCTTTTAAAGTAATATAACCGTATAAAGCATTTCCTTTTACATCATGTGGGAAACCAACTATTGCAGATTCTGCCACAGCATTATGTTCGTTAATCGCATCTTCAATTGGCGCAGTTCCTAAGTTATGGCCAGAAACAATGATGACATCATCTACTCTACCTGTGATTCTGTAATACCCAACTTCATCGCGCAATGCACCATCACCAGTAAAATATTTGTCTTCATAGGCAGAGAAATAGGTGTCCTTATAACGCTGATGATTACCCCAAATAGTACGTGCCATAGATGGCCATGGGAATTTGATACATAAACGTCCATCAACTTGATTGCCTTTAATTTCTTCACCATGCTCATCCATTAATGCTGGCTGAATACCAATAAATGGTAAGGTCGCATAGGTTGGTTTTGTTGGTGTTGAAAATGGGATTGGCGTAATCATGATACCGCCAGTTTCCGTCTGCCACCAGGTATCTACAATTGGGCATTTTTTCTTTCCAACATTATCATTATACCAATGCCACGCTTCCTCATTAATAGGTTCACCAACAGATCCTAGTACTTTAAGTGATGATAAATCATACTTTTCGATTAATTCTGTACCGTGTTTTGCCAATGCTCTAACCGCAGTTGGCGCTGTATAAAACTGATTGACTTTATGTTTCTGAACAATTTCCCAAAAGCGACCAAAATCTGGATAACTCGGTACACCTTCAAACATTACGGTAGTTGCACCGTTACACAACGGTCCGTAAACAATATAACTATGACCAGTAATCCAACCGATATCTGCCGTACACCAATACACATCGTCTTCACGGTATTGGAATACATTTTTAAAGGTATACGCCGTATACACCATGTAACCACCAGTAGTGTGCAACATGCCTTTTGGCATTCCTGTAGAACCAGACGTGTACAAAATGAATAACGGATCTTCGGCGTCCATAATCTCGGCAGTGAATTCACGATAAGCTTCATCTAAAAGTGGCTGTAACCATTCGTCACGACCTTCTTTCATTGCAATGTCAGAATCTATTCTTTTAGCTACTAAAACGGACTCAACACCTGGACAATCTTCCAAGGCTTCATCTACGATACCTTTTAAATCAATGGTTTTAGAACCACGATACGAGCCATCAGAGCAGATGACCATTTTTGCATCACAATCGTTTATACGTGTTGATAATGCCGTCGAAGAAAATCCTGCAAATACTACAGAATGTATTGCTCCAATCCTTGCACAGGCAAGAACAGCCACAGCCAATTCTGGAATCATAGGCAAATAGATACACACCCTATCGCCTTTCTTAATCCCTTTATCATGAAGTACATTGGCAAATTTGCACACACGATCGTAAAGCTGACGGTATGTAATATGCTCTGCCTCTTCATTTGGGTCGTTTGGTTCAAATAGTATGGCTGTTTTATCGCCACGTGTGTGTAAATGACGGTCTAAACAATTTTCGGTGATGTTTAATTTTGCACCTTCAAACCATTTAATTTCAGGCTTTTTAAAATCCCAGCTTAAAACCTTATCCCATTTTTTGCGCCACTCAAAATGTTCTTCGGCAATTTCTTCCCAAAAGGATTCTGGATTAGATGTTGATTTTCTATATACCTGAAAGTACTCTTCAAAGTTTTTAATATGATAATTACTCATGATAATTTGATTTTTGTTACTCAATGCCTAAAAGGTTTTAAAAAACCTGCTAGGCATTTGCTCATTTGTTAGATTGATATTTGGTTGTTATGTATTCCTATTTGATTTTGTTTGTAGACTGATTCAATTTCTGAAATTATTTTGACATCGTCAATAGTTGATGGCACATTGTACTCCAGATCGTCTGAAATATTCCGCAATAATTTCCTTAGAATTTTACCCGATCGTGTTTTGGGCAAACGTTTTACCACCAATACATCTTTTAAGGAAGCCACGGCTCCAATTTCATGACGGACATTATTTATGATTTCTTTTGCGATTTGAGCCTCGTTATGATTTTCGGCCGTTTTGAGCACTACGAGTCCAAGAGGTTTTTGACCTTTTAAATCACAATGCACACCAAATACAGCACATTCTGCTACAGCCTTGTGACTAGCTACAATTTCCTCCATTTCGGCAGTAGATAAACGATGGCCAGCAACGTTTATAATATCATCTACTCTACCAGTGATAAACACATAGCCATCTTCATCTTTATAGCCACCATCACCAGAAAAATAATAACCTGGAAATTTGTTTAAATAACCCGATTTAAAACGCTCAGGATTTCCCCAAAGATTCAATAAACAACCTGGTGGCAATGGTAGTTTCACAGCGACATAACCTTCCACATCAGAGGCAACTTCTTTTCCGTTTTCATTCAAAATTTGAATATCATAACCACAAACTGGTTTTGTCGCTGAACCAGCTTTTACTGGTAATTGCTCCACACCTACCATATTGGCTAGCATTGGCCAACCGCTTTCGGTTTGCCACCAATGATCGATTACCGGAACTTTAAGGTGTTGTTCTGTCCATCGTAACGTAGCGACATCACAGCGTTCGCCAGCAAGGAACTGGTATTTAAGAGCTGATAGATCATATTTTTTAATGAATTGACCATCAGGATCTTCTTTTTTAATTGCTCTAATTGCGGTTGGCGCGGTGAACATTACTTTTACTTTGTGTTCGCTAATAACGCGCCAAAACGTTGAGGCATCTGGTGTTTTTATCGGTTTGCCTTCAAACAGAATTGTGGTATTTCGGTTTAATAATGGTGCATAAACAATATAGCTATGGCCAACAACCCAACCAACGTCACTTGCAGCCCAATAAACGTCACCTTCTTCGACACCATACACGTGTTTCATGGAAAATTTAAGCGCCGTTGCATAGCCACCAGAATCACGAATAATTCCTTTTGGTTTACCTGTTGTTCCGGATGTGTATAAAATATATAATGGGTGATTGGATTCTAATGGAATTGCCTCAACAGACATGGATTTTACAACTAATTCCTTGTAATCAATTTCATAAGATTTATGAGGTATATCGACCCCTAAGTTACGGTCAAATACAATGACATGTTCAGGTTTATTTTCTGCCAAAACAATAGCTTCATCTACAAAAGGTTTGTATGGTATGATACGTTCAATTTCAATGCCATTTGAAGCTGTAATGATTGCTTTTGGTTTGCAATCATCAATTCTTATGGCGAGCTCATGTGGTGCAAAACCACCAAATACTACAGAATGAATGATTCCTAATCGTGCGCATGCCAACATGGCGTATAATGCCTGTGGAATCATTGGCATGTAAATAATACACGTATCGCCTTTCTGTAAACCTAAGGCTTGTAAACCGCCAGCTAATTTAGATACTTCATCATGAAGTTTATAGAAGCTGATGAACTCTTTTGTCTTAGTTACAGGCGAATCGTAAATAATAGCATTTTGGTCACCAAATCCATCTTCAATATGCTTGTCGATACATAAATAACTTACGTTTAGTTTTCCGTCTGAAAACCATTGTGGGTAACCAAAATTATCCTTACTTAAAATGGTTTTTGGTTTCGAATACCAAGATAAATTGTTGGCTTGTTCTGCCCAGAATTGTTCTGGATTAAAAATACTGTTTTGATATAGATTTTGATAACTCATGATTTGGACGTTTTAGTTTTAAACAATCCAAACCAATTTGGGTTGAGTACTTTTAATTTGACTAAAGCCCAAATAATTACAACAAAGCAAAGCCCCATTATGAGAGACTCTACAGCACCTGTTGCGGTTTCTTTTTCTAATTTAAATCTGAAATATAGAGTTATAACCACATAGATAGTAATGATAATATCCGAGGTTAAACCATTTAATTGAAGTCGTTTCATTTTTCTAAACTTTAATTACACATTGTTTGTTTGCACACAAAACCAATGGTGATCAAAGTTATTTTTGAACTCTGTATACATCTCGATACATTTTTCTCATGATTCGAAAAACACTCGATGTGACGAGGCGTCAGTTCGATAATAATTTCATTATATTTTGATAATGAAATTATTATCGAGAACAGATTATTTCAAAAAAAGAAATTAGATAGCAACAAGCTCACAAATTTCTGAAACTATTTTCTTTACTGAAAACGGCTTTGTTAAATACTTATCTGCTCCAAGTTTTAAGCCTTTTTCAATATCTGAAGCTTTATTTTTTGCTGTTAGAAAAACCACTTTGGTATGTTCTAATCGTTTATCATTTTTAATATGCTGAAGTGTTTGGTAGCCATCTACTTTTGGCATCATAATATCGAGCATTATAACATCCGGAATAACCGACTCTAAAATCTCAATAGCTTCACTTCCATCCCTTGCAATATACACTTCAAAATTTTGTTTTTTGAAGGTGTATTCCAAGGTCATTACTATATTAGGCTCATCGTCAACGATGATTATCTTTTTCATCACGCTTATTCTTTTACAATTTACTTAAAAGGTAGCTGAAAACCAAAGGTTACGCCACTTTTTTGATTGTTTTTTACCCAAATGTTACCATTATGGTTATCAATGATGGTCTTTGATATGGCTAAACCTAATCCACTGCCTTCTGGTTTAATGATATTTTGGTTTTTAGATTGGTAGAATTTATCAAAAATATAGGGTATATCTTGTTCAGGAATACCTTTACCGTTATCCTTTATAGACACTTCCAACAAGCCTTTTTCATATTTATAATCTGCAACAATTTCCCCTTCTTTTACATCACAAAACTTTAAGGCATTGGACAATAAGTTCGTTAATACCTGTAAGATTCTATCCTCGTCATATTTGGCATAAAAATCGCTGGTGTTAGAATGTACAATATTAACATGTTTTTTGGACGCCAAATGTGAAACACCATCAATAGCTTTTTTAATGGTTTCTCTGATATTATTCTTTTCAAGATTTAGTTGCGCCCTACCTTTTGATAGTTTTTCAAAATCTAATATGTTATGAATTAACCGCGATAAACGATCACTATCTTGAAGCATATTTTTTAAGAATTGTGATTTTAGCTCTGTGGGCATATCATCAATATCATCCATCAATAATTCTGTCGTTGCGCGGATTCCTGTTAATGGTGTTTTGAGCTCATGGGCAACCGTGTCTAAAAATTCATCTTTTTGTTTGTCTTTTTCAACCAGTTCTTTATTAGCATCTTGAAGCTGATTGGTCAATTTGGTGAGTTCTTGAGATTTTTCGCGTAGTATTTTATTACGTGCAATGGTTTCTTTGGATTCTTCTAAAATTTTCAATACTTCCACCAAACTTACCTCATCTTCCTTCACCACGTTGGAAATTAATATTTTGGCTGATGCGCTACCAATGCTACCGGTGAGTAATTTTTCTGAAAAATTGATAAGTCGAGCGTCAGCCATTTGAGTGTCTTGCGGTAAATTGTATTTTCTAAAAAACAAACTCAAGGCACGTTCTGTTCTAGCGTCACCAAGAAATTTGACAAGTATTTTTTTAATATCGGTAACGTAAGCTTCGCCTTTCCAAACCAAGGCACCATCTTGCAAATCGGAATAATTTTTACTATCCACGTACATTTCGGCATAATTACGTTCACGGTAATTTCCTTTTAAACTCACAGAAATCGTTACGTAACAAAGCAGATTAACCAGAATGCTCCAAAAAAAGGCATGTGCTGGCGGACTTAAAAAATCTATTCCGAACAACGCATGAGGCTTTAATGCTTCAATGCCATTCAACCCATATTGTGCGAAGTCATCTGAACCTGTAAATGCTTGAATAGAGAAAGGTAGAATCAGAGTGTAAAATACCACACCTAAACCAGCTATAATTCCTACAATACTAGCTTTTGAAGAGCCACGATTCCAAAATAATCCAATAAAAAACGACGGCGCTAATTGTGCAATAATCACAAACGCCATTAATCCGATGGAGTACAGTGATAATTCATAAGAAAAATTGACATAAAATGCATAAGCAACCAAGATGATTGAAAATATGGAAATTCGTCTTATGTTTTTAATATACTTGGCATTGCGTTCTGGATGGCTTTTCACAAACCGATCCAAGAATCCATAAGGAATCACTAAATTGTTACTCACCATGGTTGACAAAGCTAAAGTAGCCACTACAACCATAGAAATTACCGCAGAAAATCCTCCAAGAAATACCAAAACAGATAGGAATGTATTCCCGTTTTGAAGCGGTAATAACAAGGCATAATATTCGGCTTGCTCAGCATTGCCGATGGTTAAATTACCAGCCCATGCAATAAAAATCACAAAAACATTGAATAACAATAAATACAGTGGAAATAACCAAATGGCATTTTTAAGATGTTTTTCCCTAACATTTTCAACTACGGACACCTGAAACTGACGTGGTAGTAAAAATATAGCCATAAAAGACAACATTATAGTATACAACCAATTGAAGCCGTTTTCAAAACTATTGATAGTCGTTAATGATTTAAAATTTTCTGCCGTTGACATTTTTACATAAATATCTTCGGTACCATCAAACAAGATGTAAGTCACATAAAAACCAACAGCAAAAAAGAATACCAATTTCAAAATAGATTCAATAGCCACAGACATTACGATTCCTTTGTGTTTTTCAGAAGCATCAGTGGTTTGTGTCCCGAAAAAGGTTGCAAAAATGGCTAACAAAACAGCGATGTAAAAGGTAGAATCGTCAAAGACGGAAGTAGACACATAACTGCTATCGTCAGATAAAATTTGAAAGGTTTCCGAAACTGCTTTTAGCTGTAACGAGATATATGGAATAATCCCAATAAGACATACAACAGTAACGAGCGCGCCCAAAAACCTATGATTACCGTAGCGCAATGAAATAAAATCTGCAATAGAACTTATTTTATGCTGTTTTGAAATCCGGATGATTTTTCGAAGCAATACAATCCACAATGGCGCCGCAATAACTGGCCCAAGATATATGGGTAAAAAGTTGATGCCAGAATTTGCTGCAATACCAATACTTCCATAGTACGTCCATGCTGTACAATACACCGCCAGTGATAACGTATACACAACCGAGTTATTAACCCATTTGCTTTTTGAATTCTTTTCAGCAAGAAAGGCAATGAAAAAAAGTGCTATTAGATAGCAAATAATAATGGCGAATAAAACGTAATTACTCATAATGACGTTTTAAAACTATATAGGATATCACAATAATGAGCAACCAAATACTAAAAATTGAAAAATAGAATACTGGAAAACCTAAAATATAATCATCAGAATTATATATAAACAAAAACGGGACATTCAACAGAATGAATCCTGTAATAGAGAGTATAATTAGTTTTTGTTCGTGGCGTTTTTTCAAAGCATGGTTTTTGACCTACGAGGTTTCTTTAAAACCTAACAGGTTTAAATATAATTAAAAACAGTACCGCTTTTACACGGTACTGTTTTCTTCTAACTAAAACATATCAAGATTATAGACATATCATTGATAATTTTATTTTGATTAATGTGCTTGGGCTTCGCCAGCTCCGGACGGAATTCTAATGTTCTCCACAATTTCCTGAACGTGTTGCGGTGGCGCAGGTGTTAAACGTGAAACCACCACTGAAACTACAACATTAATCAACATGGCAATTGTTCCAAAACCTTCGGGCGAGGTACCAAACCACCATTCGCTTTTTGGTCTGGCGTCCATAACACCAATTAATCCAGTTTTATAAACAATCATGTAAATTAACATTAGGGTTATCCCAACAACCATACCGGCAATGGCACCTTGCTTGTTCATGCGCTTGTCAAAAATCCCTAAAATAATGGCAGGAAAAAACGATGCAGCTGCCAAACCAAATGCCAAGGCAACTACAGCTGCAACAAATCCAGGTGGATAAATCCCGAATAATCCAGCAATGATAATAGCCACAACAATAGAAGCACGCGCCCACATTAACTCACCTTTATCTGAGATATTTGGCTTTAATTGTTTCTTTATCAAATCGTGCGAAATGGACGTAGAAATAACCAGTAATAAACCTGCTGCAGTTGATAATGCCGCCGCAATTCCACCAGCAGCGACCAAAGCAATTACCCAGTTTGGCAGATTAGCAATTTCTGGATTGGCCAATACCATAATATCCCTATCTACATATAATTCGTTAGCATTGGCATTGGCATTGGAAATTGTGCGTTCACCATATTTTCCACGGTCATCAGTATAAATTGGTTTTTTTCCATCAATTGATGTTCCGGCTACATACTGAATTTTACCATCGCCATTTTTATCAGACCATGCAATTAAACCGGTATTCTCCCAATTTTTAAACCAATCTGGAATCTCCTTGTATTCTGTATTACTTACAGTTTCAATTAAATTTGTTCGTGCAAAAACCGCAATTGCTGGTGCAGTTGTATATAGAATTGCAATTAGCAACAACGCATAGCCTGCAGATTTACGTGCATCTTTTACTTTTGGCACGGTAAAGAAACGTACAATAACATGAGGTAATCCTGCTGTACCAACCATCAATGCTAGCGTAATTGCAAATACGTCCCAAGTGGATTTTGAACCATCGGTGTATTCGTTAAAACCTAATTGTGTGTGTAGGGCATCCAATTTATCGAGCAGAAAGGTGCCATCTTCAACCGTGCCACCCATTCCAATTTGTGGTATTATATTTCCAGTCATTTGTATTGAAATGAAAAATGCTGGCACCATAAATGCGAAAATTAAAACACAATATTGCGCTACTTGTGTATAGGTGATGCCTTTCATGCCTCCTAAAAAAGCAAAAATTAAAACAACTGTCATTCCTATAATCACACCCCATTCTACTTCAACTTGTAAAAATTGTGAAAATACAATACCAACACCACGCATTTGCCCAGCAACGTAAGTAAATGAAACGATTAATGCGCATATTACGGCTACTGTTCTAGCAACGTTTGAATAGTAACGGTCACCAATAAAATCGGGTACTGTGAATTTTCCAAACTTTCTTAAATAAGGTGCCAATAGCAACGCCAAAAGCACATAGCCACCAGTCCAACCCATTAGGAAAACCGAGCCATCATAACCCATAAAAGATATAAGTCCTGCCATGGATATAAATGACGCGGCACTCATCCAATCGGCTGCTGTGGCCATACCATTTGCTAATGGTGAAACACCACCACCAGCAACATAAAAATCTTTAGTTGAGCCAGCTCTGGCCCAAATTGCGATTCCGAAATAAAGGGCAAATGTGATGCCCACTAAAATAATTGTCCAAACTTGTACACTCATAATATTTTTGATTTAGTGGCCAACTATTCGTCGAAACCGTATTTTTTATCTAGTTTATTCATTATTCTCACGTATACGAAAATGAGAATTACGAATACGTATATTGAACCTTGTTGTGCAAACCAAAAGCCAAGCTTAAAGCCACCAAGTCTAATTTCGTTTAAGGCATCTTTAAAAAGAATGCCACAGCCATAGGATACAATGAACCAAATGGCAAGCAGTATGGAAAGGTACTTTACGTTTTCTTTCCAATATGCAGTTGCATGTTTTTGTTTTTCTGACATAACTGATATTTTTTATAAGAATATATGTGTTTGCAATCTGAAAATGTTAGTAGACTCAGCACCTGTTGCACCTCGTGTTCCTGTTGTAAATTCAGCAGTAATTTTTGCAAAATGACCATTGATAAAATAATTAAGCCCAATACCAAACTCATCACTCGTGTTTGGTGTAAAGTCTAAATCTGCAGTATTATAGGTTAAATAAGGCATTAGTTTTGCATCTCTAAATAATAAGCCTACTTGACCGTGAAGTACGCTTCCTGATGAAGGCACCAATACGCCAGAGGCAAAACCATCTGTGCTTCCATAGTTGTAATTGTAGTACGCACCTAAAGCACTAATAGCTAATTTTTCGTTTAGAGGTGCATCGTAAAAAGCATCTACAGCAAAATGTGTTACGGATTCTCTATCATTTAAATCATTAACTGCTAACGCATTTGGATGATGGAAAAAACCTGCTCCAACACTCAACACTTTCTTTTTTCCTAAGTAAGTACCAACAAAGTAAGGTAACTTATCCGACTCTTGATCAAAGATGTCGTACTTAAAGTAACCCGCATAATTCCAAATACCTTCGCCAGTTGTATTGTCTACTTGGTAAGATGGTGTAGCGCCCAAAGCACCCATATTGTTTCTGGCATTGTTAGCGGAAACACGGTATTGGAATTTTCCTAAAGTACCTTTGGCATAAATACCAAGATGACGCGCAAACTGGTCGCTAGTGGTAATGTTGTTCCAAGGGAATAAGCGTACGTCTGAATTACCAGCACCCGGATTGTCCAAAGTCATCATATTCAATGTACTCTGGTTTGTTAATCGGGAAATACCATTCCAGTAATGTAAACCTGAACCGACATGCAGTTTTTTCTGAACAACTGCGAACTCAGCCCAAGCATCGTGCAAAAACAATAAACTACTTTGATTATCGGATTGTGTGTTTGGATTTGCGGTTAGGTTTCCCGCATTTAAATTGTTGAGACCAAAATGGGTCAAGATTAAAAAACGTGGTGAAATTTGAGCATACGCTAAAAAACGAGAACGCCTTATTGAAAATCTGGCACTTTTTTGTTCGGAATTGCCTTCCAACCACATTTGGTGCCACATAATAAAACGGATGTACTTACTGCCATCTTCATTCAATTTTACCTGAAGTGGTTTGTAAGTATGATCAGGTTCCATATCTTCTTGCTGTGCCCACGTTGTGCCAGTAAAAGCAAATAGGGTTAAAAGAAGAATTAAACTTGTTTTCTTCATAAAGTTAGAGATTTAGTTAGTTAAATATTGGTTTTGTGTGCACCTCTAAATTCTATATATGAAGACGTAAAAAAAAAGTTAATATAGTTTTTTGGTAATTTTATATAGTTTTAGGTTGAAAATTTGAAGTAAGAATTGGATATTAGACGTTAGACAATAGAAATTAAACGCTAGATTACAGACTTTAGACTTATGTTGTGACTACATAATCAGCACTAAAACTACATACTGAATACTAAATACTGAATGCTGAGACTGAAGACTGAAGACTGAAAACTAACCCCTAAATCGTTCCCATTTGATGAGCATAAATTTATCGCCCAATTCTGTTACTAATGTTCCTGCTCCAGCCAAATTTTCACGATCCGAAAAGAATTTTGAAAGCTCATCAGCATTCAAGATTTTATACGTAGGATGATATTTTGAATTGTATGGGCGCTTAATATTATACTTGCGCACCCAATTCATAACACTAACATGTGACACACCTAAAATACGTTCTATTTCACGATATGTTAATCCTTCCAAATACAACTGCAACGCTTTATTTACATAGTAATCATCAATTTTCTTGCCTATCTTATCTACTGTAAAGTAATAGTTGCAAGATTTACACTTGTAGCGTTGTCTATTATTAACAATACCGCTTTTTACATTCTGATTAGAACTACAGTTTGGACAAATACGATGAGTCATATATATTATTTTAGCATAAATATAGCAATTTAGCATAATATATACAAATCCTCTAATTTTGTTCAAACGCAAAATAAATTCACTTAAACAAAACTACTTAGCAGACTGAATTTTAGAGAAGTATATTTTTGAAACCCTAACAACTTTTGGTGCTAAAATTAAGGTAGACAACATGGTAGGTATTGCCATTAATGCAAAAACGCCGTCAATTAGGTTGATCATCATATCCAATGTGGTGGTTGCACCCAAAACAATACTTACAATGTAGAAATAATTGTAATAGTGCTTATTTGATGCTCCAAACAAAAAAGACATACATTTTGTACCATAATAAGAATATGAAAACAGCGAACTCAAACTAAACACCGAAATACAAATTACCAATCCGTATTTACCATAAACCGGCATGGTGCTTTCAAAAGCAGATGCGGTTAAACTTACACCATTAGTACCTGTAGTTTCCCAAACGCCAGTGACTAATATCGCTAAAGCGGTTAAAGTGCAAACCACCAAAGTATCAATTGCAGGGCCAAGCATGGCAACCAAACCTTCGCGCACAGGTTCATCGGTTTTAGCTGCACCATGTGCCATTGGTGCCGTGCCAATACCTGCTTCGTTGGAAAATGCACCACGTTTTATACCGTGTAAAATTAAAGCACCCAAAACACCACCTAAAAACGTATCATCTTTTGGAAAGTAGTCTGCCTGAAACGCATCAGTGACTATCATTTTTAGATAATAGCCCAATACTTCATGATGTCCTACTAAAATAATTCCAACCAAAACAAAATACAATACGACCATACTTGGCACTAGTTTGGACGTCACCTGACCAATACGGGTAATGCCACCCAAAATAACAACAGAGGCTAATACTACCAGAACACCTGCTATAACTAAATTGGTGACTAACGTGACTTCTACACCATGTGGCACAAGAATAATATCATTCACAGCTTGCGTGAGCTGATTGACATTAAAAACGGGCAATGCACCAATTAACCCACAAATGCTAAAAAAAACAGCTAAGGGTTTCCAGTGTTTGCCCAAACCTTCCATAATAACATACATTGGTCCGCCTTGTATTTCGCCATTACTATCTCTTCCTCTAAACAATACGGCTAACGTCGATGTAAAATATTTGGTACTCATACCAATAACGGCACTAATCCACATCCAAAACACTGCACCTGGACCACCAACAGCAATAGCGACGGCCACGCCAGAAATATTACCCATTCCAACGGTTGCAGATAAAGCAGTTGTCAAGGCCTGAAAATGGGAAATCTGACCAGGATCATTCGGATCATCGTATTTGCCACGCAGTACCTGTATCGCATGACCTAAATACCGAAATGGCAAAAACCTAGAATAAATTAAAAGACATAAGCCACCACCAATAAGAATAACCAGCAATGGCAAGCCCCAAGCTAATGACGAAAACGAACTGAGTAAATGGTCTAAAGTTTCCATGTGAAGCTAAAATAGCATATTAAAGAAAAACTAAACTGCAAATTGGTATTTTCATGTATCTTGGTACGGCATTTGCTCAGAATCCTATTATGAAATTCACCTATAGTCTACTCCTAGCCTTTTGCTTTTGTTTTACTGTAGTTGCACAATCTAAATTTCCAAACGATTGGAAGTTGATGGGCTTAAAAGACAATCCAAAGCAAATGACACAAACTACATCTTATATTTTCTACGGAAAAGACACCCACAAAAACCGAAAAGCATTAACCACTTTTACCTTTAACCGTAAAGGCCATATTGTCAAACATAAAATTGATTCACTAGGAAAGGACAATGGCTTAAATACCTTAAAGGATTTGACCTACACATTTACCGGTAAAAACAAACGTGAAATTGCAGATAACAGCACCAACGACATAGTTAGAACCCAAGAATTCAGATCTGGCCAAAACGACACTCAAGTATTGGTTACCAAATCCACTATAACTAAAAAGTTTACTGAAAAGACAACTACTACACAGATTTATACGGCAGACTTCAAACACTTAGAAACTAATGAAAATGTCAATTATTCATCTGATGTGTTAGATATGAATATTATTATGAACCAAATCTACAGCTATAATGACGAAGAACGTATTGGCTTAAAAGTAACAAGCACACAGAAAACAAATTCCAATATGTTTGGTGAAAGCACCATGCCGAGCAATACTCTATACTTCACTTATGGTAACTATAAGTATGATGAAAAAGGCAATTACACTTATCGTGAAATGTATGACAAACTAGAGCGTGTGGCACTGATTGAAGAACGGAAGTTCATTTATAAATGATTGTCTAATTAGAAATAACAGTAATATATTTACTTAAATCTTAATGACAGAGCAAAATATACCAAAGAGCGATTTATTGCCTAATAGTATATATCTCTAAACCTCTATGCTGTTTCAGTATAATAATATTTTAATTTATTTAGTGTTTTATGAAAAAAAATATTATGCTTCTTTTCCTAATTACAACGGTTTGTTGTAATGCACAAAAGCCCTTTCCTAAGGATGTAGAGTTTGATGACATTAAAGGATATCCAAAACAGATTGTAGAAACCACAAACATGGTAGACATTAATCAAACCACTAAAGACATTTACTACTTTGATAAATCAGGTTATTTACAAAAAATTGAACATTACAACTGGTATGACACACCAAGTGATTCACTATTGCTAGGTGATATCACCCATTACAAACCAATAGACTCACTATCTAAACGAGCTATAACCATAAATCAAGAAAGTCAAGACACCATTAGAGTTAAAAGTTACAGAATGATCAATGACAGTATTATTTCTCTAAAAATTAAGGAATATAAAACTGCATATAAAACCAATGTCATACAACAATTAGATTTCCAAAACAGAATCATAAGCACTAAAACCACCATTACGGATACTTTAATCAATAAAATAAAGGTCTACTCTACTGCTGACTTTATCTATAAAGGCAAAGATTTAAAGGAGATATACATTATAAATGATAGAGCTGGCGATAAACCACATAAAACACTTGTAAAAACGGTAGAAAAAGATTCAGTTAGTAATTTCACTCATAGGGAATATCTAGATGGGACTAATACAGTTGTATATACCATTAAAAGGCGTTATGTATACTATTAATCAAATGCTACTGCTTCTATTTGATAAGGAACCAAGCTTTCTAAGCTTAAAGATTTGTCGCGTATTTCTTTGCTTTTAAATGGCTTGGGAAATAACATATCAGTCGTTGAAATTTTAGACGGCACCAAACGAAGTGCCACAGAAAACAAAACCATTTTCCTAAATTAGCATCATAACCTTAAGCGTTTTACGCCAAACAACCAAAACCCTAAATGGTTTCCAAACGTCTCTATTTTATTGATGCCGTACGTGCATTTGCCATTTTAATGATGTTGCAAGGGCATTTTATTGACACACTGTTGGATCCTGTTTACAAAAGTGATAAATACCTTGCTTTTGAAATTTGGTCTTATTTTCGTGGGATAACTGCACCAACTTTTTTTACCATTTCAGGATTGATTTTTACCTATTTGCTATTAAAGGCGAAAGAAAAAGGCACGGAAAACCAACGCATGCGAAAAGGGATTAACCGCGGCCTAATGCTTATTGGCATTGGGTATTTGTTGCGATTACCTCTTTTTCAATGGCTTGTTGGCGAGTTCAATACCTATTTTTTAGTAGTTGATGTATTGCAGATCATTGGGCTATCGCTCATACTTATTGTCGGTTTGTATTATTGCTGTTTTAAAAACCCAACAGTATTCTCGGTATTTACCATTGTAATTGGCTCTGTTATATTTGTTACCGAGCCTTTATACAGAAACTTGAGTCTTGACAATATACCATTGGTATTTTCCAATTATGTTTCAAAATCTGACGGTTCGGTTTTTACCATATTGCCATGGTTTGGCTACATGGCTTTTGGGGCGTACATCGCATCTGCTTTTTACCGCCATTTGGAAAAGCCCAATTTTAAACCCGTTACATTGTGCATTTTTTTTATTGTGGGTTACATTTTAATTGATTGGTCTTCGCACATTTTGCATTATCTCAGTAAATGGACTGATATCAGTCTATTTTCGGCATCTGCCAACTATAATTATTTGTTTACCCGTTTAGGAAATGTGCTTATTTATTTTGCACTGTTCTACGGATTGGAACGCTACTTAAAACCGCCATTATTGTTGAAGATTGGTCAGAAAACCTTATCAATTTATGTCATTCACTTCATTATTATTTATGGGAGTTTTACAGGATTTGGACTTAACAGTTTAATCGGTAGAATACTAACACCTTGGCAGGCCGTATTTGGTGCAATTTTGTTTTTGGTTGTGGTTTGCTTTATCTCGTTTTATTACGTTAAGACCAATGCTTTTATTTATATGCATGCAAGACGTATGTTTGATAAAATGAAAGGAATTCTAAATCGTTAACGACTAGTAGACCATGACCCGTATTTATTGTATTCTGATTTTAGTTTTCTTTACGTGTAGCATAAAAGCGCAACAGTATTTAAAAGATCCTTTTCTGCCTTTAAATATTAGCACGCACACCTACCACACCTTTGATGGCGGCAACACCTTAGAATTCGATTTTTACAAACCAAAAATTACCAACAAACGCACACCATTGCTAATTTATGTCCATGGCGGTGGGTTTTCTGGTGGTCAGCGCGATGATGGCAACACCATACAATTTGCCAATCAAATGGCGCAACGTGGTTATGCCGTAGCGTCAATATCCTACAGATTGATTATGAAACGTTTAGGGTTTGGGTGCGACACGGAAACCAAAGCAAAAATAAATGCCTTCGATACCGCAGCAGAAGATATCAGTTATGCTGTTAAGTACTTTATTGATAACGATTCGCTTTACAATATTGATACTCAAAAAATTGTACTTTCTGGAACAAGCGCTGGCGCAGAGGCCGTTTTACATTTGGCTTATGTGTATAATTCCGATATTCTGCCAAAAGATTTTAAACTAGCTGGTGTTATTGGTTTTGCAGGCGCCATTACAACTTTAGAAAACATTGACCGAGATAAAGCTATACCAACAATGTTGTTTCATGGCACGAACGATAATTTAGTACCATATAATATTGCAGCACATCATTATTGCAATCCTAATGATAAAGGTTATATGCTGTTGCACGGGTCACGCGCTATTGCAGATCGCCTTAAAGGCCTTGGTAAAAGTTATTACCTATTTTCTATTAATGGTGGTACGCATAGTTGGTCTGGTATCCCTCTGAACCGCTGTATTGAAGAAGTAACAGATTTTTTATACAATGATGTTGTTAAAAATGCCAAACGTCAAACCGAGCGTACAATTGGGTTTGATTAGCAGTTAATAATGAGTAATTGATAATTATTAATTACTTAAGATTTTAAAGGAAACACTACACCAACTGCAAAAGCACCAACGGCTTGTTGTAAAGATTCATGAATATAATAAGTAAGAGCTAGTTCTACATTGTGGTTTTTGCCCAATTCTAAACCCAATGAAAATGGCACATGTAGAAAAACACCGCTTTTATCAATATTATCATTAAACGTTTGTGTAGTAAACTGCCCAATAGAAGTCCCAACACCTAATTCCAAAAACGGTGCAACATAAGGAATTGGGGCACGTAACCTAAACTTGCCACCTAAGAAAAAAGCTTTAGATTCAACTATTGAGTTCGTAGGATTGCCATCCAAATCTTCATCACTTGCATTTGTTATAAAAAACCCTGCATATGGTCTTAGATCAAACCAAGACTTTACTTTAAGATTTAATTCGGCTTGTGCTAGAAATCCAGTACCAAATGCATTATCCATATCATCGTATGGAATACTAACACCATAACCAATTGCTGGCACAATAGACTTTTCTTTAATGAATTGTGCTTTGGAACTTTGAAAAGCCAATAAGAGCAATACAGTAAACAGAGAGATTTTTTTGATTGATTTCAAAATAAACAGGTATTAAAATTTTAATTGAGAATAAAATAGTTTCAGCTTTCTAAATAGGCTAGCACATTAGTCTCTATCCTAGCCTTTATATCTGAAACATCAGCTTTGACAAAGGTTTCTCCTGTTATATTCTCATAAAGCTCAATGTAACGGTCACTTACCGTTCCGATATAGGTATCACTCATAAATGGAATTTGTTGCCCTTCCAAACCTTGAAAACCATTTGAAATCAACCATTGGCGCACAAACTCTTTTGAAAGTTGTTTCTGTGGTTCGCTTTTATCCTGAAGGTCTTGGTAGCCATCAGCATAAAAATAACGTGAAGAATCTGGTGTGTGGATTTCGTCAATCAATACAATTTTACCGTCTTTGGTTTTTCCAAATTCATACTTGGTATCTACCAAAATCAATCCGCGTTCTGCTGCTATTTCTGTACCACGCGCAAATAATTTACGAGTATAATCTTCGAGTACAACATAGTCTTCTTCGCTTACAATACCGCGCTTTAAAATGTCTTCTCTAGAAATATCCTCATCGTGGTCGCCTTTTTCAGCTTTTGTTGCTGGGGTAATAATAGGTTCAGGAAACTTGTCGTTTTCCTTCATACCATTTGGCATAGCAACACCACATAACTTTCGTTTTCCTGAATGATACTCGCGCGCCGCATGACCAGACATATAACCTCTGATGACCATTTCCACTTTGAAGGGTTCGCATAAATGACCAATGGCCACATTAGGATCTGGCGTGGCCACCAACCAATTAGGTACAATATCTTCAGTTGCTTTCATCATCTGTGTAGCTATTTGATTAAGGATTTGACCTTTGTACGGAATACCTTTTGGCATAACCACATCAAAAGCAGACAAACGATCCGTAGCGATCATAATGAGTTGCTCATCGTTGATGTTATATACTTCTCTAACCTTACCTTTATAGACACTTTTTTGTCCTGGAAAGCTAAAATTGGTATCGATAATTGTATTCATAATTTTTTTTATTGTACTGAATTTGTAACTGACTCCTCAGTTTTTTTAATAATACTCAAGGCTAGTTTTATATAGACTTCGACATCTTTAGAATCATCATTAATGTTCTCTTTTTTAGATGCTTTGTGTCCCATTCTTGTAATTACAACATTATAATCTGGAATAGAAATACAGCGTTGTCCTAAATGTCCCGATTGATAATAATAGTTTATCCCGTTGTAACTTCCTGACCAAAGTCCGTAGTTGTAATTCTTATTATTATATGGTGTTGTAGTGATTAAATCTAAATCTGTTTCCGATAAGATTTGTTCATTATTCCACCAACCCTTATTATTTATCAACTGACCCATTCGTGAAATATCTCTTGCTGTACTTACCAAACCTCCAAAAGCTTTTTCATTTTGATTTTCTTCACTATCAATAATAAATAGGCCGTTATGTTCATAACCTAAAGGTTTCCAAAATTTTTCCTCTAAATATTCTGTAAGACTTTTATCCTTTAATACGTTCTTAAGCGCTAAGCCTAATAATTGTGTACCACCAGAATCGTAATTCTGCTTTTCGCCAGGATTTCCAATGGCGTATAAGTCTTCTGTAACGAATTCTTCCAGATCACTGCAAAAGTTGAGCTTTGCTATAAGTGAAAATGGCTGTTTGTCCATTTCATCCCAAAACAAACCGGTTGACATTGATGCTAAATGTCTTAAAGTAAGTTGTTTGTTTTGAGTAACATTCCAATTTGGAACATATTTACTCACAGGGTCATCTATACTCGTAAATAAACCGTCTTCAACAGCTTTTAAAGCTAAAAATGAGGTGTAAGACTTCGTAATGGACCAAAGTGCCGATACAGTTTCTTTTCCACCGCCTTCAAAATAATGCTCGGATAATAATTTACCATCTTTAAAAACTAAAAATGCTGTAGACTGCATCTTGTCATGGTAATCTTTGGCTTCGTCAGACAAATCTACCTTGTTATAATTTTGATGCAACTTCCAAGGTTGTGGATTTGTAGCTCTAACGACTTTGGTTTCTTGAACTTTAAAATCATTGATTGTTACTCCTGTATTTCCTCTAAGATAAACAACTCTAACACCTTCAAATAAATACGTCTTATCTGTAACAAAAAGAATAGCAATAAACAGCGCAAAAACTACAACTACTATTTTAAGTATTCTTTTCATGTATTAAAATTTCCGAGTCAGAATCATAGCAAAACAATTCATTGGAGATAGGCTTTGTGAGACTTTATATGAATAATTGGACTCCGCTAATCCCTATTTTCAATTTCTTTATAAGCCGCAATAACCTTCTTCACCAATTTATGGCGAATTACATCCTTATCGTCCAAATAAATCATACCAATACCTTCCACATTTTTGAGTACCAATAGTGCTTCTTTAAGACCTGAAATAGTACGTCTTGGCAAATCTACCTGACCAGGATCGCCGGTTAGTAAAAATTTGGCGTTACGCCCCATACGCGTCAAAAACATTTTCATTTGGTTATGGGTTGTGTTTTGGCCTTCGTCCAAAATAACAAATGCGTTATCTAAAGTACGACCGCGCATAAAGGCCAAAGGTGCTATTTGCACAATCCCTTTTTCAATGTAGTTGTCCAATTTTTCCGCAGGAATCATATCGCGTAAGGCGTCATACAACGGTTGCATGTACGGATCTAATTTCTCTTTTAAATCGCCTGGTAAAAAACCTAGGTTTTCACCAGCTTCAACCGCTGGACGCGTCAATATGATACGCTTTACTTCCTTATTTTTTAGTGCTCTCACTGCCAGTGCTACGCCAGTGTAGGTTTTGCCCGTACCAGCAGGACCAATGGCAAAAACCATATCGTTTTTACGAATGCTCTCTACCAACTTTCTCTGATTTGCCGTTTGTGCTTTTATTAACTTGCCACCAACGCCGTGGACAATAACTTCACCACTTTGCTTTGATGTTGAATAATCGTCACTGGTTTGGCTTGTTAGCACACGTTCAATGACGTTTTCATCCAGTTTATTATACTTTCCAAAATGCACCATGAGCATAGTCATGCGCCTATCGAACTCTTCAAGTAGTTCTTCATCGCCATAGGCTTTTATTTTATTGCCTCTGGCGACTATTTTAAGTTTTGGAAAGTATTTTTTTAAAAGGGTAATGTTGACGTTTTGGGGACCAAAAAATTCTTTTGGTGAAATTTCTTCAAGTTCTAAGATAAGTTCGTTCAAAAGCGACCGGTATTTAGTGAATAAATCTGTTAGTTTTATTAGTTTTGTTCCAAACAAATCTAACAATTTAATCAGTCTGTTTTAAAAAAAAATATTAACAATCAGCGGATGCCAATCATAACATTAACAACCGATTTTGGAGAAAAAGATCACTTTGCAGGTTCGGTTAAAGGTGCTATTTACAGCGAGTTATCCGACGTGAAAATTGTTGATGTCTCGCATTCTATTTCGCCATTTAATATTGCAGAAGCGGCATATATTATTCAGAATGCGTATTCGAGTTTTCCAAAAGGCACCATTCATATTATTGGTATTGACTCTGAGTTAAGTCCTGAAAATAAGCATATTGCGGTTAAGTTAGACGACCATTACTTTATATGCGCCAATAACGGCATAATGAGTATGATTTGCCAAGAAATAGCACCTGAGAAAATTGTAGAAATCAATATCCATGACAAGATTGATTCTAGTTTTACGGTCTTGGATATTTTTGTTAAGGTAGCTTGCCATATTGCCAGAGGCGGCACATTAGAAATCATTGGCAAAGTTATTAACAACATAAAACCTATTAAAAATTTAGTGCCATTTGTTAATGACGAAAAAAACCAAATTATTGGTACTGTAATTTACATTGACAATTATGGCAACGTGGTAACTAATATTACCAAGAAATTTTTTGAAAGTATACAGAAACAACGCAGTTATGAAATTGCCGCCAGAAATTACAAATTTCAAAAAGTACGTGAACGCTACAATGAAATCGTGAACTTTAATATAGAAGAGGACAAACGCAATGACGAAGGCAAAGCCCTTGTGGTGTTTAACTCTTCCAACTACTTGGAAATTGCTGTTTACAAGAGCAATTGCAATACGGTTGGTAGCGCAACAACCTTAATGGGTTTAAAAGCTATGGATACCGTAACCGTAACCTTTAATAAGATTTAATTATGTTGGTAAGAATTGTAAAAATGAGTTTTCAGGAGCATAAAACCGATTTATTTTTATCTAATTTTGAAGCCAATAAAACAAAAATTCGTGCGTTTGAAGGCTGTGAATTTTTAGAACTGTATCGTGACAAAAACAATTCAAATATATTTTTTACGTATAGCTATTGGTTATCTGAACAACATCTTGAAAATTACAGACATTCCGAACTGTTTCAATCTGTTTGGGCAAAAACCAAGCCGTTGTTTAATGCCAAACCAGAAGCTTGGAGCGTTGATAAATTAGAATCCTTACCATAACATAAATGCTTGCACTGCTAAAAAAAGAAATCAACTCATTTTTTGCTTCACCAATAGGTTATTTGGTAATAGCCGTTTTTTTGGTGCTAAACGGTTTGTTTTTATGGGTGTTTGAAGGTGAATTCAATATTCTAAACAACGGCTATGCAAATCTCTCAGGCTTTTTTTTATTAGCGCCATGGATTTTGATTTTTCTTGTACCAGCAGTAACCATGAGAAGTTTTAGCGATGAGAAAAAACAAGGTACTTTAGAGCTACTTGTAACAAAACCTCTATCCTACTCCAAAATAATTTTGGGTAAATACTTTGGCGCATTCATCCTTATAGTCATAGCACTTATACCAACATTACTATATGTACTTACCATTAGTAAACTTGGTAATCCGGAAGGAAATTTAGATGTTGGTAGTACTTTAGGGTCATACCTTGGTCTTTTATTTTTAGCAGCTTCATATACCGCTGTTGGCATTTTTGCTTCTACGCTATCCCAAAATCAAATTGTAGCTTTTATCATAGCCGTTTTTATTTGTTTTCTGTTCTATTTTGGATTTGACGGCATAGCCAGCTTTAATCCGTTTGGTTCTAGTATTGGGTTAGAAAAATTCGGAATGGCATCACATTACAAAAGCATGAGCCGTGGTGTGGTTGACACCAGAGATTTAATTTACTTTTTAAGCGTTGGTATTGCTTTTTTGGTACTTTCAACAATTAACATAAAAAACAATAGCAAATGATTATAACTCCAATAATGGTTATATTAATGGTTATCGTATTTGTGCTGTTGTTTTTGTTTTTAAAAACAATCGATAAGCGCAAATGGCTCGTATTTTTAATTGCACTCGTTTTAACACCTTTGGTTTACTTTTATGTTGCCTACCCTTTTATAAATATCGTTAGTACTTACCATCACCAAAAATATTTTGATGCAGAAGCTTGGGTTGAAAAACCTGCATTGCGGTACGAGATGATAGACCACACAATTTCATCTGATACATTAATTGATATCTCCAAGTTTGAAGTTGAGAAGCTCCTTGGCAAAGCCGAATGGTTAACTTGGGATGATGTTGCTAAAGCACATAATAATAATAAATGGAATTACGGACTTGGTATTGAACCTGGTGCCTTTACAGACGAAAAGAGCAATGTTGAAATAACATTTAAAAACAACATAGTGAAATCTATACGAACTTACAAAGAAGCCATTTCCTTTGATATTGATGAATAGAGAAACCATAAAGACCATAGGGTTTACGCTAATAGGTTTAGTACTCTTAAATCTAATAGAGAGCTATTTTTACAAGCGTTTTGATTTGACCAAGGACAAACGCTATACACTTTCTGAAACTTCAATAGACATTGTAAACAAGATAGACAAGCCTTTGATTATTGATATGTTTTTAGAAGGTCAACTGCCTTCCGAATTTAAACTATTGCAAACCGAAACTAAACAGCTCATTGATGAATTTCAGAATTTAAACCCACTTATAAAAGTCAATTACATCAATCCTCTTGAAAATGAAGACGAAAGAGAACGAAATATTAGAGCGCTTACACAAAGCGGTTTAGAACCTTATGTAAACAGTAAAAAAGTAAGTGGAAAAATTACACAAGAACTGCTTTTCCCATGGGGATTTGCGAGTTATAATGGCAAAACCGTTAAAATTCCGTTATTCAAAAAAAGCTTAACTGAAGATTTGCAGACCCAAGTATCCAATTCTGTTCAGCAATTGGAATATAATTTTACCGACACCTTTTTTCAACTAACAAAAGAAACGTTTAAATCCATAGCTGTTTTAAAAGGTAATGGACAATTAAAGGACATTTATCTGACAAATTTTTTGCAATCCATAAAGCCATACTACAAAATAGCGCCGTTTACTTTGGATTCAGTTGCTACTAACCCTATTGGTACCTTACAAAAATTAAATGAATACAATTTAATATTGTCCGCAAAGCCAACAGAAGCGTTCACTGAAAAAGAAAAACTGGTATTGGACCAGTATCACATGAATGGCGGTCGTAGCATATGGTTAACAGAAGCCATAAACATGGATAAAGACAGTCTTAAGGCCAATGGAAATTCCGTAAGCACGGTTAAGGATCTTAACCTTAATGATTTCTTTTTTAAATACGGCGTTAGGATTAACCAAAACCTGGTTAAAGACCTCTATTCTGCACCAATAGCGCTTGCCATTGGAGATGGTAGTAATACACAGTTTCAGCCCGTACAATGGCAATATTCACCTTTAGGTACCAGCACTAGCAAACACCCAATTAGTGATAATATTGATTTGGTGAAATTCGATTTTACTAGCCAAATTGATACCCTAAAAAATAACGTTTCAAAAACAGTACTGCTCCAAAGTTCTGAGCGTTCTAAACTTAAAGGTGCATTGCAAAACATTTCGCTGTCTACTGTAACGCAAGCACCAGATGAGTCAACATTTAATCAAGGGAAGCAAAACCTGGCAGTATTGTTAGAAGGCCAGTTTACATCGGTTTATAAAAACAGAATTCTTCCATTTAAAATTGAGAAGTTCAAAGACAAATCCACAGAAACCAAAATGATTGTTATAGCTGATGGCGATGTTATTAAAAACGACATTTCCAGAAATAGGCCACTTCAATTAGGTTTTGAACGTATTACGGGTCGCACCTATGGCAACAAAGAGTTTTTAATGAACGCCATTAATTATCTGTTGGATGATAACGGACTTATAAACATAAGAGCGAAAACCGTAGAAATTGCATTTTTGGATCCCGAAAAAATTGAAGCCCAAAAAAGTAAATGGCAATTTATAAACATTGCAGTACCATTGCTATTATTGGGTGTTTTTGGTTTTGTTTTCAATCTGCTTCGAAAACGAAAATACGCGCGTTAACATCTAAAAATAAAAGCTGTTTTTGTTAATAAGTTTGTTTTATTAAAACCAGCTATTAAGATATATTTGTAAGAATAACAAAAGACGAAAATAATTCATCAATACTTATGAAATTTATAGTTTCAAGCACCTATTTATTAAAGCAATTACAAGTTTTAGGCGGTGTTATAAATAATAGTAATACGTTACCAATTTTAGATAATTTTCTTTTTGAACTCAACCAATCAGAATTAACAGTTTCGGCTAGTGATTTGGAGACAACAATGTCATCAAAAATAGACGTTGAAAGTGACTCCGAAGGTAGCATAGCCTTACCTGCAAGATTGCTTTTGGATACTCTAAAAACGTTTCCAGAGCAACCACTAACTTTTGTTGTGGAAGAAAACAATACGGTTGAAATTAGCTCTAATCACGGTAAATATGCGCTGGCTTATGCTGATGGCGCCGAGTTTCCAAATGCAGTGGAACTAGAAAACCCAAGTACAACTAGCCTTGAAGGAGATATCCTTGCTACAGCAATAAGCAAAACCATTTTTGCTGCAGGAAACGATGATTTGCGACCTGTTATGAGTGGTGTGTTTTTTCAATTTTCACAAGAGAGTTTGACATTTGTTGCAACAGATGCACACAAATTGGTCAAATACACTAGAAATGATGTCACGGCAGATGCAGTTGCCGAATTTATTATGCCAAAAAAACCCTTAAACCTCTTAAAAGGAATTTTAGCTGGTAGCGAAGAAGCGGTAACTATAGAATATAATGATTCTAATGCCAAATTCACTTTTGATAATTCAGTTTTGATTTGTCGATTAATCGATGGAAAATATCCAAATTATGAAGCGGTTATTCCAAAAGAGAATCCGAACAAATTGGTAATAGACCGCACCCAATTCTTAAATTCAGTAAGGCGCGTCAGTATTTTTTCTAACAAAACAACACACCAAATACGATTAAAAATTGCCGGAGCAGAGTTGAATATTTCAGCTGAAGATATTGATTACAGTAATAAGGCCGAAGAACGCCTAACCTGTGATTACCAAGGTGATGATATGCAAATAGGCTTTAATTCTCGTTTCTTAACTGAAATGATTAATAATCTAAATTCTGACAATGTTCAGTTAGAAATGAGTTTACCTAACAGAGCCGGTATCTTAACACCTACTGATGGACTAGACGAAGGAGAACATGTTACCATGTTGGTGATGCCCGTTATGCTAAACACTTAAAATTGAAATTTTAATAAAAAAAGGCTTGTCAAATGACAGGCCTTTTTAATTTCCATTACTTCAATAAATAACTAACTAACAAAATTAAGAGATAATGGATAGTTTGGTGCCTCGCCATTACTAGCTTTGGTGGCATTTATAATTGGGAAAACAAATGCAATTATACCTATTAAAATAAGTGTAAGTATACCAAGACCGAAAACAACAATTAAAGGTATGCTTATTATGGTATAAATCAACATACTGATTTGAAAGTTCAATATAGCTTTACCATGGGTATTCATTCCTTGCACTTTCTCTCTTTGGGTTGCCCATAGAATCAATGGAACAACTAAGCCACCAAAACCTGTGAAATAGGTCAAAAGCTGACTTAAATGTGTGATCATTAAAAGTTGGTTGTCTTCGCGTTGCGCGACATGATAATTGGTTTCCATGTTTATTACTATATTATTTTTCTATATGACGCATAATTTTTGAATGTGTTACAAAAAAAGAACACGATTGTGTTCTTTTTAATTGGCTTGAATCATTGTGTCTCATGATTTTCCTTGCCTTTTCCACTGGTCATAAAATTAACCAGCACGCCGATAAGTACTATAACCACCAAAACAAAAACACCAATCATAATAACACCATTGGTCCAATTAAACAAAGGGTATAAAAAATTTGCCATAACGTTATATTTTAAAGTTCTAAATTAAATTTTAACTTCAAAATTTATTATGATATTTATCATATTGATAATAAATCTAATTTGGAATTTGGCGGTTTCACAACCAACTATAATCAGCTAAAGAAATGAGATAAATAATATAATACGCAGGTTTAATAAGATAATAAAACAAGACCGTGTTTTTCCCCTTATTACTTAGGTTATTTACCTCGGATCGTAATTAACAAAACATATAAATTAGCAGAAATAATCAATTTTAACACTATGAAACTAGCACTTAAATCATTATTCATCATTACATGTTTGGTTTTAATGTTTTCGTGCGGCGAAACGCCGACACAAAAAACATTTAACTCTTTATCTAGTGACACCGCTTACAGCCAAATTACCAATAAAAAAATAATCCCTGTTGAACAAGGGGTTACCATGTACAACGAATTTCAGGAAACTAGGACTATGCCCTTGAACCCGATACTAAAAAACACCTACAGGGATAGTGCGTTTGTGGACACAAAGTTTGTGCACTTTTCGCTTAAGGATCTAAAAGACTATTTGACATTTTTGGAACATGTACAAGAGCTGAATCCAAAAAAAGATATTTCTGGATTGCGTATCTATTTTTCAGCATATCCAAATGCAAAGACCATCAACGGAAGATCGGTAAAACATCCTAGACAACAAACCGTATTCATGGCTCCAACGGTAAATATAGGTCAAGTTGATAAAGATTATAATAATCTAAATAATGTACCTTTTTATATTGAAGGTTCACCAGAGCAACCTTATAAAGGAGATTTTGTATTTATTGAAGACCTTATGCTAGATTACAAAAAAGAGGAACGCATTAAAACTGGAAACAGATTGCTGAAACAACAAAGAGCCTCATTTGGCATAAACCTTTCAAGTATGCTTGCATTACCTTTACAAAAAACAAAAACAAGTTTATTATTAAATGAAGGTGAGATGTCGCCTCCACCACTAGGCGATTAAAAACATGTTATTTGATTTAACAACATATCCACTAAGAAGTTCAATAAAGTTTGTTGAGCTTCTTGTGGCAATTTTAGGAACTGTGTATTTCTATAAGTACAATTATGGTTACCTAAAATTCTTTCTCATCATTATATGGTATACGGCAATTAACGAGTTTTTTTCATATTACCTTAAAACCCAAGGTGTTGTTTATACCATCATATATTATAATGTTTATCATCTCCTAAATTTTTCATTTTTGTTTCTTCTTTATAAAACTTATGTCAAAAGGCCAACTCATAAAAAATATATACTTGTTTTCTTCGGCATTTATATTTTGAGTTTCTTTATAAATATGTTTTTTCAAGATTATACTAAGCAAGTACAAACCATACCCTATTTTATTGCATCCTTGTCCGTCATAACCTGTATTATTTTCTATTTCAGTCAAATTCTAAATAGCAACGAGATTCTGCTTATAAAACGAAATCTGCTTATCTACATTAGCGTTGGCTACTTGCTATATCTAACGGGCAATTTACCGGTAAGGATAATGCGCAACTATTTTGCTGAAATGCCAAATCTGGAATACATATTAAATGTTAGTAGCATTTTGAGTATATTAATGAATCTTTGTTTTATAACAGGTTTTATATGCAGCGACAAGAAACAGCTATAATTATTGCCGTATTTACCTTACTATTTGTCTGTGCAATTATGATTTTTTTATTCATAATTTTTCAAAAGAGAAAAAATGCACTGCTCTTAGAACAAAAAGAAAATGAGAAGTGGTTTGAAAACGAAATATCAAAAACACAGATAGAAATACGTGAAGAAACCTTTAAAAACATAAGTTGGGAACTTCATGATAATATTGGTCAACTTATAACCTTAGCAAAAATACAGCTACAAAATACAGCAGAAATTAGTGATATTAAGCAAACATTGGATAAAGCTCTAAAGGAAATAAGGACCATGTCCAAGATCATTAACCCTAATGTGCTTAATACAATTAGTATTGTGGAGTCAGTGCGTTTGGAGATTGAACGTTTAAATAGGCTCAACTTTATTGACGCCAAACTAATGGTTATTGGTAATGAAAAAGAAATTGACAGCAAAGCAGAAATTATTTTTTTTAGGATTTTTCAAGAATTTGTTTCCAATACTATAAAACATGCCAAAGCAACCAAGCTACTTGCAGTCATCAATTACAAGCCTAAAGAGCTGATTATAAGCATTAAGGATGATGGTCAAGGTTTTGACATCAACAATAAGACCCATACGGGAATTGGATTAGACAACATCAAAAACCGCGCAGCACTTGTAAATGCAACAACATTAATTCAATCCGAAAAAAATAGAGGAACGCTCCTAACATTAACCTACCCATATCTACAATGAAAAAGCATAAAGTAGCCATAGTTGAAGATCATATTTTGCTGTCACAAGCCATAGCCAGCTTAGTAAATACTTTCGAAGATTTTGAAGTTTTGTATCTGTGTAAAAATGGCAAAGAACTCCTCACAAAGCTAAAAGACCCTAAAAACACACCTGAAATTGTATTGATGGATGTTAACATGCCAATATTAAATGGACTAGAGACCACAGCATTGCTAAAGGAGTCCTATCCTAAAATAAATGTACTTGCCCTATCTGTTGATGAAAATGACGAAACCATAATCAAAATGCTTCGTGCAGGTGCGAAAGGCTACCTACTAAAAGATGTAGAAAAAGACGTTCTAGAACACGCTCTAAAAGAAGTCTTAAAGTGTGGTTATTACCACACTGCAAGTGTTTCTAATATTTTAGTGAACTCCTTATCGAAAGAAACAACAAAAAAAATTTCATTAAAAGAACGTGAGATCGAATTTTTGAAACATGCTTGCTCAGAACTGACCTATAAGGAAATTGCCGAAAAAATGTTTCTGAGTCCAAAAACCATTGATGGTTACAGAGATGTACTATTCCAGAAACTAGACGTTAAAAATAGAGTTGGACTGGTACTTTACGCTATTAAGAACAATATTTTTGAAGTTTAGATTATTTGCCGATACAGAAATTAGCAAAAATATTACCCAATAGGTCGTCCGTAGTTATTTCGCCCGTAATTTCGCCAAAGTGGTAAAGTGCTTGTCGTATATCAATAGCTAGTAAGTCTCCTGATAAACCTGTATCTAAACCATATTTTACTTTTTGAATTTCCTCCAATGCTTTAAGTAAAGCATCATAGTGGCGCGAATTTGTTACTATAGTTTCATTGTTTCGTAATGCGCCAGTATTAATTAAGTTCAGTAATGCATTGGTCAATTGCTCTACACCGAATCCTGTTTTAGCAGATAATAAAAGTACATCTGCAATGGTTGTATTAATTTCAGCTAATTGTAAATCGTCCAAATTATCAACTTTATTTGCTATTACCAATAGTGGTTTTTGGGGATATTTATTTCGGATTTTTTCTATTTCAATTCGCACAGACTCCAGCGTATTTATATTCTTAAATGCATCAAACAAATAAATAGTCACTTCAGACTGTTCAATTTTTTCAAAGGTTTTTTTAATCCCTATGCTTTCAACCACATCTTTAGTGTCACGTATTCCTGCCGTATCAATAAACCGAAACCCAATGCCTCCAATGGAGATTTCATCTTCAATGGTATCACGAGTTGTACCAGCTATTTCAGATACTATGGCTCGGTCTTCATTCAACAAGGCATTTAACAAAGTGGATTTTCCAACATTGGGCTCGCCAACAATAGCAACGGGAATTCCGTTTTTGATTACATTTCCAACGGCAAATGAGTCTATAAGGCGTTTAAGCACAAAAGTGATGCGCTCAATTAAATCCTTAAATTGGCTTCGGTCCGCAAACTCTACATCTTCTTCAGAAAAATCTAATTCTAGTTCTATCAGCGAGGCAAAATTCATAAGCTCTTCACGCAGTTTTGCTATTTCTGAAGAAAAGCCACCACGCATTTGTTGCATAGCAATTTTATGAGACGCCTCATTATCACTCGCTATTAAATCGGCAACAGCTTCCGCTTGGCTTAAGTCTAATTTTCCGTTTACAAATGCTCTAAGTGTAAACTCACCTGGATTGGCCATTCGTGCATCAGATCTTAAAAAGAGCTGTATTATTTCTTGTTGAATATAACTTGAACCATGGCATGATATTTCAACAACATCTTCGCCAGTGTATGAATTTGGGTTTTTAAAAACCGATACCAAAACTTCATCAATAACTCTTGCTGCATCAACAATATGCCCCAAATGAATAGTGTGCGTCTTTTGTAGTAAAAGTGATTTACCTTTTGTTACTGATTTGAAATGTGCATCAACCAAGCTAATAGCATTACTTCCTGATAATCTTATAACCGCAATGGCGCCGTTACCAGATGCCGTTGCTAATGCTATAATTGTATCGTTTGGTATCATTTGTGTTAATTTGATGCAAAAATATTGATTTTTTTAAAGTCTCATTTCATTCAGAAAACTTAATGTATGGATGATATAGTCGTTTATTTTTTTAAGCTAACTTTTTATATTTGTATTCCTAAAATTCAAAACCATGAAAAAGCTATTATCTATATTATTTATTTGCATTGCATTTGTTTCTTGCAAAGAAGAAGCGCCAAGAACAGATTACACAATTAAAGGTGAAGCAAAAGGGCTTTACAACGGTGTACGCGTTTATCTGAATACACTTAGCAAAGTTGGACGCCAAATGCCCGTTGATACGGCAATGATAATGAATGAAACTTTTGTTTTTGATGGTGCTGTAGACAATCCAAAATTATACTATGTTACTGTTAATGGTGTTAGAGGCAGATTGCCAATAATGGTTGAGAATTCCGAAATAAGCCTAAAATTGGATATCAATGATTTATCAAAATCTGAAATTTCTGGTTCCGCATCCAATAGCCTAATGACCGAATATCAGACGAAAATGCAAGACCTCAATAAAAAAATGAGAAATGCATCTATTCAAAAAAGTGACAGCCTTGATCCAGTAAAGCTTAGAGCCAAAATGCAAAACTATCCTTATGAGTTTATTGAAAAGAACTCCAATAGTTTTGTAACACTTCAAATATTTGATTCTGAGCTTCGCAGACGCCCTTCACAACCCGAAAAAATAATAAGCCTTTTTGAAAATTTAGATGATGCTATTAAAAGTTCTGAAGAAGGACAAGCTGTAGCTGAAAAGGTTGAAGTACTTAAACAAAGGCTAGAGGCTGAAAAAGCGACAGCACTTGGCGCTGTTGCACCAGAGTTTAAAGCTCCTGATCCTGATGGTAATTTAATAGCCTTGAGCGATGTTGTAAAAAAAGGCAAAATAACCATTATTGATTTTTGGGCGGCTTGGTGTGGTCCTTGCAGAAGAGAAAACCCCAATGTTGTTAAGGCTTACGAAAAATACCACGCCAAAGGATTAGAAATTATAGGTGTTGGTTTAGATGGAAGACCAAGGCAACAAGGCCCAAAAGAAGCCTGGATTAAAGCTATTGAAGATGACAATCTTACATGGCACCAAGTATCAAACCTTCAGTATTTTGGACCAATAGCCAAAATGTACAACGTAAATTCAATTCCGTCCATGTTTGTTTTGAATAATAAAGGAGAAATTATTGCAAAAAACCTTCGTGGGCCAGCCTTGGAAAATAAGCTCGCGGAACTGCTTAGCGAATAAATAAAGTCAGTTGTAAATAACTTAACGTCATTCCGGATACTCAATCCGAAGGTGATAAATGTTTGCAAGTTTTTGCTTTAATACTTTTTTAATGGATTGAATATCTTTAAAAGTAATATTGGCATTTAAAAATTGACCCGACTCCATCTGTTTGGTAACAATACTTTCAACAAAGTCGTTAATTTTTGAACTTGTTGGAGATTTTAAACTTTTTGATGCCGCCTCAACACTATCGCACATCATCAGTATAGCCGTTTCTTTGCTAAACGGCTTTGGTCCTGGGTACATAAAATCGGCTTCATCAACAGAGTCGTCAAGTGCCTTTTCTTTCATATAAAAATAATAGACCAAACTCGTACCATGATGCGTTCTTATAAAGTCGATTATGCGGTCTGGTAAGTTGTTTTTCTTGGCTATTTCAATTCCATCAATAACATGGTCTATAATGATTTTTGAACTTTCGGTTGAGGACAATTCATCATGTGGGTTTATACCAGTAGATTGGTTTTCGGTGAAAAATTTCGGGTTTTTCATTTTACCAATATCGTGGTAAAGTGCTCCTACCCTAACCAACATGGCATTGGCACCAATTTCGTTGGCAGATGCTTCGGCCAAGTTGGCAACATTTAATGAGTGATGAAAAGTTCCAGGTGCTTTATTTGAAAGTTCTTTCAAAAGCTTGGTATTGGTATCTGAAAGTTCAAGCAATGATACGTCTGACACCAAACCAAAAAGTTTTTCATAAATATAAATTAGGGGTTGCACAAAAAGCGTAGCTAAACCACCAAGCATAAACAGACCAAAGGTTTCCAATTTTATATTTGAAACTTGCCCTTCTTGAATTACAAAAAATGCAAAATATGCAATAACATAAATCAATGTAATTTGCCCAACTGAAATGAAAAGATTTGCTCTTTTGTACAACTCCGATACGGTTAAAATAGTAACTATACCTGCAATAATTTGTAAAAACATATATTCATAACTATTGGGCACAATAAAGCCTAACAACAGTACAGTCAAAACATGTGCAAAAAGCCCCAATCTAGCATCAAAAAAGGCCTTTAGGACCAAAGGAAGTATACACAGAGGCACTACATAAATATATTGTGAATTGTAGTTGATGACAAGTGTTGTCAAAACAACCATTACCACAATGTTAAAAAATATAAACGTGACCTTGGTGTTGTTATTAAATACCTCTGCCCTATACTTTTTGAGGAACAGCAACAGCATGAGTAGCGCTAACGCGACCAGTAAAGTATAAGAAGCGATTACTAAATTATAACTAGTTGTATTCCAAACCTGCGATTCATATTCGGATTTAAGCGATGATAGAATATTAAATTGTTCCTCTTCAACAACCTGACCCTTAGTAATTATTAAAGTACCGTATTCAATAATTCCCCTATTAGTTGAAATTTTTGATAGCGCTTCTTGCAAAGCACTTTGTGTCAGAGATTCATTTAGGGTAACATTCGGTTTAACAATGTCATAAAACAAGGAAATAAATTCATCCGTATACTGTTGTAGTTGATTTTCAATAAGATGATTTTCAATGAAAGGGCGAATTTCGTTTTGTTCAAATAAATCCTTAAATCTAATTTTATGTTTTTGAATATTATTTTCAACAAGAACGACAGATTTGTCATCTTCATAATTGAAAACAGAGTTCAAAACACCGTATTGGTAAATGGCATTCAACAACTTTTTACCATTATTGAAAAGTACTAGCCTATCGGGGAAATTAGAAATTGAGTCGTTAAAATTTAAGTCAAATACTTTTAAATAGTCTTCCAAAACCGCATTTTTAACGCTGTAGTCAACATTGAAATAAACTTCGCTCCTTTCGTTTATAGCATCACGCTCTTTTTGAAGTTCATTTTCGGTTTTACGGATTGCAAAATCAAAAGGTGCTAAAAGATTTTCGGATTGCCAGGGTTTTCCTTTTTCAAATGAATATCTAAACTTACCCGTTTTTGGGAATAAATAAACTACAAACAAAGTGGTAGTTAAAAGTAGAAGTATTTTGTAAATTAAAGCATGGTTCTTGTACCACTTATTTATGATAGCATTCATAGTAAACCAAAAGTAATAAATTTATAAACTTCAAGCCATTTTGGTTTAATATTTCATATTTAGCCTACAAAAAAAATCACTAATTTTGCACCATCTTAAATTAGTCTTTTTTGAATATGAATAACGAGGTAGTTATAGTTTCCGCTGTAAGAACTCCAATAGGTAGTTTTATGGGTTCATTATCAACAGTTGCAGCTCCTAAACTTGGAGCCGTTGCCATTGAAGGTGCCTTAAAAAAAATAAATTTAGACCCAAAACTTGTTGATGAGGTTTTAATGGGCAACGTTGTACAAGCAGGAACTGGTCAAGCGCCTGCACGCCAAGCTGCAATCTTTGCTGGTATACCAGACAGTGTTCCGTGTACAACGGTAAACAAAGTTTGCTCCTCTGGAATGAAGGCCGTAATGCAAGGTGCACAAGCCATACGTTTGGGAGATGCCGAAATTGTTGTAGCTGGTGGAATGGAAAATATGAGCCTTATCCCACATTATTATCATGCTCGTAGCGCAAAGAAGTTTGGGCCAGTATCTATGGAAGACGGAATGCAAAAAGACGGTTTGGTAGATGCATATGACAATAATGCCATGGGTGTTTGTGCTGATGCCTGTGCTGTAGAGTATGGTTTTTCGCGTGAAGAACAAGATGCTTTTGCTATACAATCCTATGAGAGATCTAAAACAGCATGGAATAACGGTAAATTTAGTGATGAAGTTATACCCGTTGAAGTCCCACAACGTCGCGGAGAACCTATTGTTATTGATAGAGATGAAGAGTACAGTAATGTAAAAATGGAGAAAATCCCTTCATTAAGACCAGCCTTTACAAAAGATGGTACTGTCACCGCTGCTAACGCATCAACAATTAACGATGGTGCCGCAGCACTTGTGCTGATGAGCAAATCAAAAGCAAACGAACTTGGACTAGAACCCTTAGCAACCATAAAAAGCTACGCCGATGTCGCACAAGAACCTAAATGGTTTACCACCGCACCTGCAAAAGCGTTACCAAAGGCCTTAGCAAAAGCTAATATCTCTATTGATGATGTAGATATATTTGAATTTAATGAAGCATTTTCGGTAGTTGGTTTGGCCAACATGAAAATTTTAGGATTAACTGATGATAACGTAAATGTAAATGGAGGTGCTGTTTCCCTTGGACATCCACTAGGTTGTTCAGGTGCTAGAATTTTGGTAACACTGATTCATGCGCTACATCAAAACAATGGCAAGCTAGGTGCTGCCGCAATTTGCAATGGTGGTGGTGGCGCATCCGCAATGGTAATAGAGCGCAACTAAAAGTTTATGCAATACGGAATCTGCAATCTTGGTATTGTACCAGTACGCTTAGAGCCTTTAGATAGTAGCGAGCAGGTTACCCAACTATTGTATGGAGATATCTTTAAGGTAATTGAAACAAGAAAACACTGGCATAAAGTCAGAATTGCTTTTGATAATTATGAAGGTTGGATAGATCCAAAACAATGTGTTTCAATTGACGCGGATGATTACGCTTCAATTTCAAAAAAGATTCCCACTTTATCTAATGATTTATTAGAATATGTTTCGGACTCAAAGGGGAATATTTACACGCTTCCTTTAGGGTCAAATTTAAACGGGTTGGATATTCTTAAACATAGTTTTGATGGAACAACTATCACAGGAAAACAAGAAAAGAAAAACCTTATCAATACTTCGTTTTTATACCTAAATGCACCATACTTATGGGGCGGAAAATCTCCTTTTGGTATTGATTGCTCGGGTTTTACTCAAATGGTTTATAAAATAAACGGGTACACTTTAAAAAGAGATGCTTCTGAACAGGCAACTCAAGGTGATGCCTTAAGCTTTATTGAAGAAAGCGAGCCTGGAGATTTAGCTTTTTTTGATAATTCAGAAGGGAATATTATTCATGTTGGAATTATAATGGAAGACCACCATATTATTCATGCCCACGGAAAAGTTAGAATTGATAGATTAGACCATAGTGGTATTTATAACCAAGAACAACGGAAACATACTCATAAATTACGAGTCATTAAAAAAATTATATAAAAAAACCAGCCAATAAATAGCTGGTTTAGATTATTATGAAAATTAATACTAGTTCCCCGAATTGGCTTCTAGCTCCTCGATTTTACTTTTCATTGCCTTGAACTTGTCAGTTTCTCCAATGATGCTGTAGATGTTCATTAACGTCCTTGCAGTATCTATATCTTTTTTGTTCAAATCCATAACCTTCAAAAGGTAAGGAATGGCAGATTCATATAATTCAGTTCTTTTAGATCTTAACTCGTCATAGCGTCTGTTATCTGCACTGCTATTGCCAAGACCATTCATTTCCTCTACAATATCTTTTTCACTTTCTAAAATTAATGCTACCATATTTGAATAAGCGTTAGCATAAGTAGGGTCTAATTCAATAGCTTTTTCGTAATGCTTACGTGCTGCTTCAGCATTGCCACCTTCTGCAGCCATAACACCAAGGTTGTACTGTAACTCAGCATTATTAGGATCTTTCTTAGAAGCCTCAGCCATGAGCTCAGTAAATTTTTCTTTATTTCCCATTTTAAGCTGAACATCCGCTTCTGACAGCATTAAGCCTAAATCTTCTGGGTTAGCTTTTCTAGCATCCTTAATTGAAGCTAATCCTTTTTCATTATCACCCTTGTTAACATAAATTAAGGCAATGTTTTTTACAATTTCTGGGTAACGTGAAGATGTTTTTTTAGATGTGGGATTTATGTATTCCTTTGACCTAACAGCTATATCTCTAGAGTCTTTATTTGGAAACGTTTCCTCCTCATTGGTTTCTACATTGGTGGCAAAATAATTTGTTACAATACCTTTATATCCTAAATTTTTTAGTTCTTCATAGTAACCTAAAGAAGTATCATAGTCTTGATCTTGTACTGCAGCCGTGGCGGCGTAATACAATAATGTTGTATCCTTTGGTGTTAATTTGTAAGCATTGTAAAATCCTTTTGAAGCCACAGAGAAATTTTTCTTGGCATATTGTTCATCTGCATTCTGTAATATGCCCTCTAACATTTTTTGTTTCATTTCATTGGCTTCTTGGGTATATTTTAATTTACCCATTTTAGATTCTAAATCTTTTAAATTATCCAAAGCCTCAACGGTTTGCTTTAAATCGGAATTTATACCCGTGCCATTTGCATACATGGTTTTTGCCTTTAAGAAATAGAATTTAGCCTTTGTCTTATCATCCATACTAGACAATAAATTTTCAGCTGCATTGACCATAGTCTTCGCGTTTGCGAAATTGTCGCTTTTTAACGCTTTCTCAATGGCTTTAATTTCATTTTTTTGAGCAAATGACACAAAACCAATTGCCAAAGCAAAAAATAAAGTTGTGAGTCGTTTCATTTTTAATTGAATTTTAGTTGTTTTTATTCGTTAGTCTGATTATCAATAGTTGTGCCGTTATTTTTATTGTCCTCATTTTCAGTACTTTGTTCATCTTCATTGTTATCCTTCATAACTTTCGCTACTGCAGCTATTGAATCATTACCCTTAAGGTTGATCAATTTAACACCTTGTGTGGCTCTACCCATTACTCTTAAATCCGAAACAGCCATTCTTATTGCAATCCCAGATTTATTGATAATCATTAAATCATCTTCATCAGATACATTCTTAATAGACACTAATTTACCGGTTTTTTCTGTTATAGAAATGGTTTTTACGCCTTTTCCACCTCTGTTGGTAATTCTGTAGTCGTCTAAACTAGAGCGTTTTCCATAACCGTTTTCTGACACGACTAATATGTTGCTATCCATATCATTAACTGCTATCATACCTATTACCTCATCGGTATCATTAGCTAAAGTTATACCTCTTACTCCTGATGCATTTCTGCCCATAGGCCTAGTTTTGGCTTCTTCAAACCTTATAGCCTTTCCAGACTTTAAGGCCAACATTACTTGGCTTTCACCAGTGGTTAATTTAGCTTCTAATAGCGTATCTCCTTCTTTAATAGTAATAGCGTTAATACCGTTTGTTCGCGGTCTTGAATACTGCTCAAGAGAAGTCTTTTTAACTTGACCTTTCTTAGTCGCCATTATAACATAATGGTTGTTTATGTAGTCTTCATCTTTTAAATCTTGAGTACAAATAAACGCCATTACTTTATCGTCTTGTTCTATATTTAT
>CAYSVY010000004.1:0-99162 GCA_964434705.1 uncultured Flavobacteriaceae bacterium | reverse complement strand
ATATTTATTAGATTTTGGATAGCTCTACCCTTTGATGTTTTGGCACCTTCTGGTATTTCATAAACGCGCATCCAGAAACATTTCCCTTTTTGGGTAAAGAATAGCATGTACTGGTGATTGGTACCAACAAAAAGATGTTCTAGGAAATCTTCATTTCTGGTTGTAGAAGCTTTCTGGCCAACTCCACCTCTATTTTGAGTTTTATATTCTGTTAAAGAAGTTCTTTTAATGTAACCTGCATGAGAAATGGTAATAACTACTTTCTCATTTGGTATCATATCTTCGATACTTAAATCACCACCCGCATATTCTATTGAAGATCTTCTTTCGTCACCATACTTTTCTTTAACTACTGTAAGTTCTTCTTTAATGATATCCATCCTTCTTTCCTTCTTATCAAGTATATCTTTAAGGTCTTCGATGGTTTTCATTAACTCCTCATACTCTGCTCTGAGCTTATCTTGTTCAAGACCAGTCAGCTGACGTAAACGCATTTCTACAATGGCTTTTGCCTGTATTTCAGTAAGCTCGAAACGCTCAATCAATTTGGCTCTAGCTTCGTCTGCGTTTGAAGAAGCACGTATGAGCGCAATAACTTCGTCAATATTATCTGAAGCTATGATTAAGCCTTCTAAAATATGTGCGCGCTCCTCAGCTTTACGGAGTTCGTATTTTGTTCGTCTTACTACAACTTCATGCCTGTGCTCAACGAAATGATGGATCAAATCTTTCAAGTTTAATAACTCAGGTCTTCCATTGACCAATGCAATATTATTGACACTGAAAGAAGATTGTAAGGCGGTATACTTATAAAGCTTGTTTAAAACAATATTAGGAATCGCATCTCTTTTTAACACATATACAATGCGCATTCCTTTTCTGTCGGACTCATCACGGATGGTAGAAATACCTTCTAGTTTTTTATCGTTAACGAGATCTGCCGTTTTTTTAATCATGTCAGCTTTATTGACTTGATATGGTATCTCACTGACAATGATACATTCTCTGCCGTTTACTTCTTCAATATTAGCATTACCACGCATAACGATACGTCCGCGTCCTGTATGGAAAGCTTCTTTAACACCATCATAACCATATATTGTTCCTCCTGTTGGAAAATCGGGGGCTTTAATGTGTTGCATCAACTCATCAATCTCTATATCGTTATTATCAATATAGGCTATTGTACCATCAACAACTTCAGTAAGATTGTGTGGTGGCATATTGGTAGCCATACCCACAGCGATACCTGAAGCACCGTTGACAAGCAAGCCTGGTATTCTGGTAGGCAGAACTGTTGGTTCTTCAAGCGTATCATCAAAATTAAGTTTATGGTCTACCGTCTCTTTGTCAATATCTGCCAACATGTCTTCAGATATCTTACGCATTCGCGCCTCGGTATAACGCATTGCTGCTGGACTATCACCGTCAACAGACCCAAAATTTCCTTGCCCATCTACCAACATGTATCGCAAGCTCCACTCTTGCGCCATACGCACCATAGTATCATAAACCGAAGTATCTCCATGTGGGTGATATTTACCCAAAACCTCACCTACTATTCTTGCTGACTTTTTATGTGCCGTGTTGGATCTTACACCCAATTCATGCATACCATATAAAACACGTCTGTGTACTGGTTTTAAACCATCTCTAACATCTGGTAATGCACGTGACACAATGACCGACATTGAATAATCAATGTAGGCTGATTTCATTTCATCTTCAATATTAATAGGGATTAGTTTTTCGCCTTCTGCCATATTAAAAAAATTAGTTCATTTAATTAAAATTCATAACGTGCTAATATAAGTATTTTATGATGTTTCAACCGTTTTTTGAATTATGGTTTAGCCAGTTTTTATTAACAAATTTATGGGTAGTTTTGGTTAATAAGTATATGTGCTTTCGTTTTGAATTATTCGGCATTTTTATTCTATTCGTTAATTCCTTATTAATTAGGTACAGTTTTTGCCCAATTAGTATTGAATTTATTACTTTTAATGCAGAACGAATTTAACAATGGACGATAATTTTTCACCAAGAGTAAAAGATGTAATTGCCTACAGTAAAGAAGAAGCCTTAAGATTAGGGCATGACTTTATTGGCACGGAACATCTTATGTTAGGACTTTTAAGAGACGGTAACGGTAAAGCTATAGATATACTAAATTCATTGGATATTGACCTTAATCACTTGCGCCGTAAAGTTGAGATTTTAAGTCCTGCTAATCCAAATACAACAATTGTATCTAACGAAAAAAAGAACTTACATCTTACAAGGCAGGCAGAGCGTGCTTTAAAAACCACCTTTTTAGAGGCTAAACTTTTTCAAAGTACTTCTATCAATACTGCACATTTATTACTGTGCATTTTAAGAAACGAAAACGATCCAACCACTAAACTTTTAAATAAGTTAAAGGTTGATTACGATAATGTTAAAGAAGAATTTAAATCTATGATAACAAGCGAAGACGATTTCCTAGATACGCCAAAAGCTGAATCTTTTTCGGATGACGATGTCAACGAAACTGATGATGAGGCAAAACAAAACCCGTTTAGTGGCGCATCTCAAAAAGGAAATAAAAAGTCCAAAACTCCAGTACTGGATAATTTCGGGAGAGATTTAACAGTACTTGCGGAAGACGGCAAACTTGATCCCGTAGTTGGACGAGAAGAAGAAATACAACGCGTATCACAAATTTTAAGTAGACGCAAAAAGAACAACCCACTTTTAATTGGAGAACCTGGTGTTGGTAAATCTGCAATTGCTGAAGGTTTAGCGTTGCGTATTGTAAAGCGTAAAGTGTCAAGAACACTTTTTAACAAACGTGTTGTCACGTTAGATTTGGCGAGCTTGGTTGCCGGTACAAAATACCGTGGCCAGTTTGAAGAACGTATGAAAGCCGTAATGAATGAGCTTGAAAAGAATGACGATATTATTTTGTTCATTGATGAAATCCATACTATTGTTGGTGCTGGTGGCGCCACAGGAAGCCTTGACGCTTCTAATATGTTTAAACCTGCATTGGCACGTGGCGAAATACAATGTATTGGTGCAACAACATTGGACGAATACAGACAGTATATTGAAAAAGATGGTGCTTTGGAAAGACGTTTCCAAAAGGTATTGGTTGAGCCAACTTCCGTAGAGCAAACTATTGAAATACTTAACAACATTAAAGGCAAATACGAAGAGCACCACAATGTAGATTACACGGATGAAGCTATTGAAGCCTGTGTAAAACTCACAAACCGCTACATGACGGAACGTTTTTTACCAGACAAAGCCATTGACGCATTAGATGAAGCTGGTTCTCGCGTTCATATCACCAACATTGATGTTCCAAAACAAATCCTTGAGCTTGAGAAAAAGTTAGAAGAAGTTAGGGAAACTAAAAACAGTGTGGTCAAAAAACAGAAGTATGAAGAAGCCGCGAAACTTCGTGATGATGAAAAACGCCTTGAGAAGGATTTGGCACTAGCCCAAGAACAATGGGAAGATGAAACAAAGCAACACCGCGAAGTGGTAACTGAAGAAAACGTTGCCGATGTTATTTCAATGATGACAGGTATTCCGGTTAATAAAATCGCCCAGACTGAAATTAACAAGCTTGCAGAACTTCCTAACTTAATTAAAGGAAAAGTTATTGGTCAAGACCAAGCCGTGTCTAAAGTAGTAAAGGCTATTCAGCGTAATCGTGCAGGTCTTAAAGACCCTAACAAACCTATTGGTTCGTTTATATTTTTGGGTCAGACAGGAGTCGGAAAAACCCAATTAGCTAAAGTTTTGGCAAATGAATTATTTGATAATGACGATGCATTAATACGTATTGACATGAGTGAATACATGGAGAAATTTGCCATTTCACGTTTAATTGGTGCGCCTCCAGGATATGTAGGTTATGAAGAAGGCGGACAACTGACAGAAAAAGTAAGACGTAAGCCTTATGCTGTTGTGCTGTTGGATGAAATTGAAAAAGCACACCCAGATGTTTTTAACATGCTACTTCAAGTGCTTGATGATGGTTATTTAACCGATAGCCTTGGACGAAAAATAGATTTCAGAAATACAATTATTATCATGACATCTAACATTGGTGCTCGTAAATTGAAAGACTTTGGTACTGGTGTTGGCTTTGGTACATCTGCTAAAGAAGCACAAGCTTCTGAGCATGCAAAAGGTGTCATTGAAAATGCACTGAAAAAGGCATTTGCTCCAGAGTTTTTAAACAGAATTGACGATGTTGTTGTCTTTAACGCACTTGACAAAGAACACATTAACCAAATTATAGATATCGAAATGGTGAAGCTTGTAGATCGTATCAAAGATTTAGGATATGAACTTAAGCTTTCGGAAAAAGCAAAAGACTATATTGCAGAAAAAGGTTTTGATGCTCAATATGGTGCCAGACCATTAAAACGTGCTATCCAAAAGTATATTGAAGATGCTCTCGCTGAGGAAATAATCAATTCCAAAATACAAGAAGGAGATACTATTTCCATGGATTTGGACAGTAAAAATGATAGCTTGGTTATTGAAGTTGATTCACCAGAAGAGACTAAGGAATCTTAATTAAATTATTATAACTCAGAATATAAAGCGACACTATCAAATTGATAATGTCGCTTTTTTTATACTTTATCTTTGAGCTTGAGCAAAACGATACCAATTGTTAAAAAGTCTATTCCAGTAATTACAGGTGGATTAAAAATATGGTCTCTTTGTAACCCCAAATAAGCAATAGCAATAGCTAAAAGCAGTAAAACTATGTCAGAAAATAATAGAATTTTTTTCATAATCTATAAATTGTTAAATCCAGAATTTATACAAAGCGCCGTTTAACACCATAATCGTTCAAAAACAATTCTTCAATAGCAACATCATAGTCTTTGAGGAATTTTATAGACTTTTCAATGTCATCGTGCAGAATTTCATCTTGTTTAATAAAGGGCACTACCTTTTTGTATTTCTTCAAAAACTTCTCAATAAAATCTGAAGATTTTAATGGACGCCTAAACTGAAGTGCTTGTGACGCGTTCAACAATTCAATAGCCAAAATTCGCTCAACATTTCTAATCAAACTATAAGCTTGTGTTGCCGCGTTTGCACCCATACTTACATGATCTTCTTGCCCATTACTAGACACAATGCTATCTACACTTGCAGGTGAAGCCAATTGCTTGTTTGCTGAAACTATACTTGCCGCGGTGTATTGCGGAATCATAAACCCCGAATTTAAACCCGGATTATCCACTAGAAAAGCTGGTAAGCCACGTAAACCCGATACCAATTGAAAAATACGTCGTTCAGAGATATTACCTAATTCTGCCATGGCAATCTTCAAATAATCAAAAGCCAATGCTAATGGTTGCCCATGGAAATTACCAGCGGATATTATAGCATCTTCATCTGGAAAAATATTGGGATTATCCGTAACAGAGTTGATTTCGGTGACCACAACACTTTCAACAAAATCCAAGGTATCTTTTGTTGCACCGTGTACTTGTGGAATACAACGGAACGAGTATGGATCTTGCACATGCTCCTTTTCCCTATTAATAAGCTCGCTTCCTTTTAAAAATTCTGAAAAACGACGCGCCACTTTTAGTTGCCCGGCGTGACGCCTTATTAAATGCACCTTGTCATCAAAAGGCTCAATTCTGCCATCATAGGCATCTAACGAAATACTGGCTATCAAGTCCGCCATGTATGATGCTTTGTGCGATAACAACAAACAATATACGCCATAAGCACTCATAAACTGCGTGCCATTTAACAAAGCCAAGCCTTCTTTGGCTTCAAGTTTTATGGGTTTCCAGTTAAACTTTTTTAAAACTGTTGAAGTATTGACCAATCGGTTTTTATAAGTCACTTTACCTTTTCCTATTAAAGGCAAGGCCAAATGTGCTAAAGGTGCTAAATCTCCAGAAGCGCCTAATGAGCCTTGGGTGTACACAAACGGAAAAATTCCATGATTGAAAAAGTCAACCAATCGCTGTACGGTTTCTAATTGTACGCCACTGTGACCATAGCTTAACGATTGTATTTTGAGTAAAAGCATCACTTTTACAATAGACTCTGGCACTTTATCGCCAGTTCCGCATGCGTGTGACATTACCAAATTTTCTTGCAACTTGGTTAAATCGCGCTTAGATATTTTAACGTTATATAGTGAACCAAAGCCTGTATTTATACCATAAAATGGTTTGGAATCGTCTTCTAGTTTACTATCCAAATAAGCTTTTGAGGCTTTAATTTTTTTAATGGATTCTTTAGACAACTCTAGCTTTTTATCAAATTTGAAAATATTGTAGAGTGTTACAATATCAAGTGTTCTATCAGATATGTAATGTATATTTTTCATGTGGCTATTCTTCGTCGGTTTCAACCTGTGGTTGCTCAGGTTGTTTAAACAAATCAATATAGGCTTCGGGAATGTAATCTATAACATTACTTGCTAATAAACTGTGATAGCCAAATTCCTCTAAGGCCAAATCTGCTGAGCGTCCATGAAGGTACACTCCAAATAAAGTTGCTTCTATTTCAGAATAGCCTTGGCAGATTAAACCCGTAATTATTCCCGTAAGTACATCGCCAGTTCCTGCTGTGGCAAGGCCTGGATTTCCAGTAACGTTGATGTATTTTTTTTGGCCGTAAACCGTAATGGTGTGCGCGCCTTTAACGACTACAATTACCTTATGTTGCATTGAAAAAGCTTCTGTTTTCTCAAGTTTTTCAAAATCATTAACCCACTTGCCTACTAAGCGTTCAAGCTCTTTGGGATGTGGTGTTAAAACTGAATTTTCAGGAATTAGTTTCAATAAATCGTTGTGCTCTGAAAGTATATTAATAGCATCGGCATCAATCACCAGAGACTTTGTGTTGGTTTTCAAAAAATGTTCAAAGGCTTTCACTGTTTCTGAAGCTGTGCCCATACCAATACCTATTCCAATAGCAGTTGGTTCTACTTCAAAATTAATAGCTGTAATACTCCTTTCATCTGCATTTGCAATAACCATAGCTTCTGGTAAACTCGTCTGTAAAACCGTATAACCACATTTTGGCACATAGGCTGTAACCAAACCGGCACCTATTGCCAATACCGATTTTGATGCCAAATGCACCGCTCCAATTTTACCGTAACTACCACCTATTATAAGTCCATGACCAAAATGGCCTTTATGGCTGAACTTATCACGAGGCTTATACATTGGTAAAACTTCGTGTTTTGAAATAAGCTCATATTCCGTTTCTGTAGTAAATAAAAACTCTCTATCAATTCCAATATCAATGACTTCCCATTGCACTGTATATTTTGATGTTTCAGGTAAAAAGAAAATAAGTTTTGGCGTTTGAAAACTCAGAGTGTAATTCGCGTTGACAACGCCATTGAGATCTATTGGTGGCTTATCCGTGTACAGACCAGATGGAATGTCAACCGATAGCGTAAAGGCACCTGATGTTTTGAAATGATGAAAAAGCGCTTTTATCCATTCATCCACTTCTTTATTTAAACCAATGCCAAAAATAGCATCCACAATAATATCATCGCGATGTATCTGAGGAAAATGCTTTTCACTTTTTATAAGGCTTGGCCAATCTTTTGTTGAGTTCTTTAGCCTATCATAATTAATCAAAAAGTCTTGAGACCGTGAGTCTCCACAGTTTACAACATATGTAATAACGTTATATCCATGTGTTACCAGTTGGCGAGCCAACACCAAACCGTCACCACCATTATTGCCAATACCGCAAAAAATATGAATAGGCACTTGAGCGCCCTGCATGCGCATATGCATCCAGTTAAAGATTTCAATACCAGCACGCTCCATTAAATCGGCTGGTGCCATTTGGTTGCGCTCCTCGGTTATTTTATCGCCTTGGTATATTTGTTCTTTTGAAAAGACTTTCACTTCTGTATATTTTATTAAAGGTAAATGTAATACATTTGAGACGTATAATAAAGCATACTAATTTTTAGCTAAATCAACTGTTTAAAAATCATGAAGGTTTTAAAATTTGGCGGTACTTCCGTCAGTTCGGCAACCCACATAAATACTGTGATTTCTATATTAGAAAAACAATCTGAAAACACACAGATAATATGTGTGGTATCAGCCGTTGGTGGCATTACGGATAAGCTACTAAAAGCTGGCCAACTTGCAGTTAATAAAAATGACGATTACAAAGTTGCGTTTACAGATATTCAGAATAGTCATATCAGCTTGGTAAAAACACTTATTCTTGAGAATAATGAAAGGGTCATTTCAGAAATTGAAAAAAAGCTGGCCTACTTAAAAGAACTTTTAGAAGGTTTATATCTTTTGAATGAGCTATCGCCAAAATCATCAGATAAACTTGTGAGCTTTGGGGAATTGATTTCGTCCTATATTATAGCTGAAACCTTAAAATCCAGAGGTTTTGATGCAACTAGAAAAAATACACAGGAGCTAATCGTTACAAATTCGGACTACACAAAAGCGGAGGTGGTTTATGACAAAACCAATGCAAATATTAAACGTTATTTTGAAAATACAGAATACAGAATAACCATTCTACCTGGTTTTGTTGCCAAATCTGAACAAGATGAAGAAACCACACTGGGTCGTGGTGGCTCTGACTTTACGGCATCTTTAATAGCAAGCGCACTGAATGCTGATAGTCTAGAAATCTGGACTGATGTTAGCGGTATGTACACCGCAAACCCAAAGTTGGTAAAACATGCTTTGCCTATTGAGCGTTTATCGTTTCAGGAAGCTATGGAATTATCGCACTTTGGTGCAAAAGTTTTATATCCACCAACAGTGCAACCTGTACTTAACGCTAATATTCAAATACTTATCAAAAATACCATGCATCCAAACGATGCCGGCACTTTGATTACAGATGCTAGCGAAACATCTTTTAAAAAGCCCGTTAAAGGAATTACCCATATTGACAATATAGCCTTGCTTACCTTACAAGGTCCAGGAATGGTTGGTATTCCTGGGTTTTCAAAACGTTTATTTGAAACCTTAGCCAACGAGAAGATAAATGTCATTTTTATTACCCAAGCCTCATCAGAACATGCCATTTGCTTTGGTATTGACGCCAATGATGCCGAAAATGCTAAAACTGCTATTGACGCTACTTTTGAATATGATATTGCATTAAGTAAAATTGAACCCATTTTAGTAGAATCAGGTTTGTCTATTGTTGCATTAATTGGTGACAATATGAAAAGTTACCAAGGTATAAGCGGTAAACTTTTTAGTACACTGGGCAAAAACAATATCAACGTTAGAGCCATTGCGCAAGGTGCTTCAGAACGAAATATCTCAGCGGTTATTGATGAAAATGATGCCAAAAAGGCTTTAAATACCTTACACGAAAAGTTTTTTGAGGTTGAAACCAAACAGCTAAACGTTTTTATTGTTGGCGTTGGAAATGTTGGAGAACGCTTGATTGACCAAATTGAACAACAACATAGCTTTTTAAAAAAGAAGTTAAAAATTGATGTGCGCATTGTTGGTATGGCCAACTCGCGTAAAATGGCCTTCAATGCAAATGGGTTTGATTTGGAAGATTGGCCATCAGCTTTTGATTTTGCCGACACCTCAAACCTTGAAGCATTTTACAATAAAGCGGTAAGCTTAAACCTCAGAAACAGCATTTTTGTTGATATAACTGCTGATGCCAAAGTTGCAGACTGGTATGCCAAATATCTTAAAGAAAGTATTGCTGTTGTGGCTTGCAATAAAATTGCCTGTTCCAGTGATTATTCGACTTTTAGAAATTTGCATGATTTAGCAGTAAGTTATAACACTCCATTTTTATACGAAACTAACGTTGGCGCCGGTTTACCAATTATCAACACCTTAAATAATTTGGTGCATTCTGGAGATAAAGTTACCAGTATTCAAGCCATATTATCGGGCAGTTTAAACTTTGTGTTTAATAATTTTGGCGACCATACCAATTTTCATGATACGGTAAAACGTGCCCAATTTGAAGGTTATACTGAGCCAGATCCTCGCATTGATTTAAGCGGTATCGATGTAGCTCGTAAAATTCTGATTTTATCTCGTGTAAATGGTGGTGTTATGGAAATTGAGGATATTGAAAACAATTCCTTCTTAACCAAAGCTAACCTAAGCGCCAATACTGTTGATGATTTTTATGATACGCTAAAAAACGATGAAGCACATTTTCAAAATATGTTTGCGACAGCAAAAGCTAAAAATTGCCAGTTAAAATATGTTGCTGAATATAAAAACGGAAAAGCTAAAGTGGGCTTACAAGAAATACCTGAAGGTCACCCATTTTATAATTTAGAAGGCAAAGATAACATCGTAATGTTTTATACGGAACGCTACCCTGAACAGCCACTTATAGTTAAAGGTGCTGGTGCTGGTGCAGATGTTACAGCTTCAGGCCTGTTTGCTGATATTATCAAAATTGGGAATAACTGATGGATGTGGTTAAACTATTTTCACCTGCAACGGTAGCTAATGTCTCATGCGGTTTTGATACACTGGGCTTTTGTTTGGACAGTGTTGGCGATGAAATGGTGATTAAAAAAACGTCTGAAAAAGGTATTAGGATTACTAAAATAGAAGGAGCTGATTTACCTTTTGACCCTGAAGAAAATGTTGCTGGTGTTTCGGCTTTAGCTATGTACGCATCACTACAACCAAATTGTGGATTTGATATAGAAATTTATAAAAAAATAAAGCCTGGTAGTGGTATAGGAAGTAGTTCGGCAAGTGCATCTGGTAGTATTTTTGGGATGAATATGTTGTTGGGAAACCCTTTAAACAAAGAAGAACTCACAAAGTTTGCAATAAAAGGAGAAGCTTTGGCAAGTCAATGTGAGCATGCCGATAATTTGGCGCCAGCTATTTATGGTGGCTTCACATTGGTACGAAATATTAACCCCATTGATATTTTAAAGCTACCGGTACCAAAAGAGTTGTATGCGACTATAATCCATCCACAAATTGAAATTAAAACCGCTGATGCTAGAGCATTATTACCAGACAACATTGCATTAAAAGATGGCGTTGAACAGTGGTCAAATGTCGGAAGCTTTGTGCATGCACTGCATACCAACAACTATAATCTGCTAAGCAGAGCTTTAAAAGATGTCATTGTTGAACCCCATAGAAAAGCATTGATTCCTAATTTCGATACATTAAAAGCTGAAGCCTTAAAATCTGGTGCGCTTGGTTGTGGAATTTCGGGTTCAGGACCATCTATATTTGCATTAAGTAAAGGCATGGAAAATGCAAAAACTGTTGAAAAAACAATGCAAAGAGTTTATAATTCTGCGTCTATTCCGTTTTACACTTTTGTATCAAAGATTAATGAAGAAGGAATAAAAATCTTATAAATGAATTACTATTCACTAAATAAAAAGGCACCTAATACCACTTTTGAAGAGGCTGTAGTCCGTGGTCTTGCCCCAGATAAAGGTTTGTACTTCCCTGAAAATATTACGCCACTACCCGATTCATTTTTTGATACTATTGAAAAGAAATCAAACATTGATATTGCATTTGAAGCTATTAAACAATTTGTAATTTTTGAAATTCCTGAAAAAGATTTAAAAAAAATTATTGAAGAAACCCTTTCGTTTGATTTTCCGGTTATTGAGTTTAATGAAAACATTTCAACATTAGAGCTATTTCATGGACCAACCATGGCTTTTAAAGATGTTGGTGCCCGTTTCATGGCACGTTGCCTTGGCTATTTCAATAAAAGCAATATGAGAAAAGTAACAGTTTTAGTAGCCACTTCAGGAGATACTGGCGGTGCAGTTGCAAACGGATTTCTTGGTGTTAAAGGTGTAGATGTTGTTATCCTTTATCCTAGCGGAAAAGTAAGTGACATACAAGAAAAACAATTAACAACACTTGGTCAAAACATTACCGCATTAGAAGTTGATGGCGTTTTTGATGACTGTCAGGATATGGTTAAGCAAGCGTTTATTGATGGCCAGCTTACACAGCAAATGCAACTCACCTCAGCCAATTCTATAAATGTTGCGCGCTGGTTACCACAGTTGTTTTATTTTTTATTTGCATACAAACAATTAAAGTCAAAATATAACAACATTGTATTTTCTGTACCGAGTGGTAATTTTGGAAATATTTGCGCAGGTATGGTAGCACAGAAATTGGGTATGCCTGTAAAGCATTTTATAGCTTCAAATAATGAAAACAATGTCGTTACACAATATCTAAAAACAAATACTTATCTACCAAAACCATCAGTATCAACCATTAGCAACGCAATGGATGTTGGTAATCCAAGCAATTTTATTCGTATTCAAGAATTATATGGCAATGATTTTGAAACACTAAAAACAAATTTATCGTCTTATAGCTTTTCGGACAGTGAAACCAAAAAAGCTTTAATGGATATTTACACATCTTACAACTATATAGCAGATCCGCATAGTGCCGTTGGCTATTTGGGTGCAAAAGCACATTTAGAAAAACATCCTGAAAACCACTTGGTGTTTTTAGAAACTGCACATCCCACAAAATTTTTGGATGTTGTTGAAGAAACTATCAATACAAAAGTAGAATTGCCAGAGCAGATAAAGTCGGTTATGGGCAAAAAGAAGGTTTCATTAAAAATATCAAACTATAACGATTTGAAAACTTTTTTGCTTGATTAACTATCTGTTTCCTGAAATTGCATTAAAACGTACCAAGACCACTTTCACCATTGGGTCTTTCAGTAGTCTTCGAACTTTAAAAAAGTCTTTATTGATATCGGAATTCAACACCCATAAATACAAGGGCGTATTTGGGAATGCTTCGGAAAGTCTGGAGTAATCCTTATAGTTTGATGATAACCCTAAGTAAAGTTGATCTGAAATTATCTCTTTAATATGCTTTATTTCAGTAAACGCTTCAGTATCATTCATACTTTTTAAAACTGGGTTTATGTAATATGATGTTTTATACCCTGCTTTATGAAAAGGTTGTAAGGCTTCTGGAAATCTGGTTTCAATTAGGATTTTATTTTTTGGATAATTGCACTTTAAAAAAATCTTGTTTAGACTAAGAAAAATATCTAACGCATTTTCTTTTTTTAAATTCTTTATATCCAACCATAAATTCGGTTTTTCATTTTCATGTAAAGATGCTAAGTATGTTTCAAAATTTAATCCAATGGATTCGGTTGGCGGATGATTTACATCCAATACCCCATTTTGATATACCAAATCCAATTCAACACCATCAAAATAATTTAATGCACTATGCAACTTTTGAGTTGAATTTACCCGATGTGCCCAAATTTTATTGTAATATCCAATAAACTGTAGCTTGTAAGGACTAAAATAGTGATAGCTTGTCAAGAGCATGACGGCTACACTAATCCCAATAAGTATCTGTTTAGTTTTTCGCGTCATAATCTAGACAATTTTTTATAAGTCGCTGTTTTGGAGAAAAATTTATGTTCAAAATGCTTCTGTCGGCTTTATAGCCATCAAAATCAACTCCTATAATATCTGAAAACGTATGTATAAAATCTTCTAAATTATAGGGTCTTTGCAAGAATTGTTTATGATTCCATTGTTTGTGTTTTTCTTTGTCAGATAACCAGATTAAAAATGGCACATCATACATTGGTTTAGTGCCGTGGTATTCATTATGACCCAAATATTTATCAGCATTCCAATAGACATCGTCACCATGATCTGAGAAATAAACAAGTGAGCTATTGACATTACTGTTTTTTAGAGCTGTTATAATTTCACTTATTATGTAATCATTATACCTCACAGCATTATCATAAGTATTAATTAATCGCTTTGCTTTTGACGATTTATTTTCAGAAGGGTAATCAGTGTAATCAAAGTGATCAAATCTATATGGGTAACGTTTGTCATATGCGCCATGCGTACCCAATAAATGTAAAAATATTACTCGTTTTGATTCGTCATTTTCTAAAACAGACTTTAAACTTGGGAGTAAATTTTCGTCAAATATGCCAATATCAGTATTCTCAGTATTAGCAAATACTTGTTTATTTGAAGCATTACTCATAATTGAAGCGATGCTTTCATTAATTCCAACCGGACGTTGATTTGACAACCAATAGGTTTTATAACCCGCCATATTTGCCAGCTGAACAACAGAAGCATTATTTGTTTTGTTTGGATTATTAATATCCGAAAGCGTCAATATTTTGTCCAAAGCCAATATGGTATGTGTATTGGGACTAATAACATCATTAAAAACCAAAAGTTCGTTCTTCAGTTTTGATAGCTCTGGATTTGTTTCTCTCGGATATCCGTAAAGTTGCATATTCCAACGCGAAGTAGATTCTCCAATTACAAAAATATGTGTTTGCGGGGTTTCTACTTTTGAAACATCTTTCAAAAAAGGCGATGTTTTAGTGTTTAATTCAGACTTCAATTGTGATTTATAATCTATATAATCATTATAGGCATAATAGCTTACCAAAGCTATGTTCTCGGCCTTCAACTTTTTATGAACCACAAATACAGATATTACACCAAGCAAAAGAATAATTGATTTTTGTAAAAAAGAAAAATTGAGTTCAATGAGTTTATATATTTGCTTTCGCACTACTTTGGATAATAGTATAAAGAGCAACGGTATGATGGCGAGTATTGAAATGAAAACAGACTGTAAATCAAAATACTCTGAGAGAAAAGATGACGTTTCTGTTGCATTAGTTTCAAAAATCACAAATAATGCCGATGCTGAAATACGGACGCCGTAATGGTGATAAAACGTCAACTTGAAAACCATTGTAAAAGCCAAGGAGCTTACTGCGAAGATGATCCAAAAACGATTAAAGATTTTACTTTTTGCAATGGTAAAGGGTATAACCAGTAAAAACGTTACGATTCCAAAATCAATAATTTCTTTTAGGGAAATCTTAAAATAAGGAATGTAAAAACTAGCTAAGAATGCAAAAACCACAAACATATAAGCAAATAATACGATTAAGTAATTGTATTGCTTTAGAGTTTGTAGAATCCTTTTCATTATAAATTCTTCTTAGCTTTTTTGCTACCGGCATACATCTCATATTTTACCAAACGTGATTCTAACTTGGCATTAAAGACTTTTATTTTTCTAGATGGTCGTAAACCAATATATTTTAAAGCCTCGAGGTTTGATGTAATTAACCATGCATCCGTATTGGCATAGCCATGCTTTAGAGTTGAACCAATATTACCATAAAATTCTTCAACATTTAAATTCTCTAAACGTTCTCCATAAGGCGGGTTAAAAACCATGTGCAGTTTATCCGTTCCTGCTTTTTGGGTTTTAAAAAAATCTTCATGCTTTATGGATATAAATTCATCCAAATGCGCATTTTTAATATTTTCCTTAGCTTTTCTAACGGCTGAAGGCGATTTGTCATAACCCATTATTTTATAATGAAAATCACGAGTTTTCTTCAGTAATGATTCTTCTATCTTTTCAAATAAGTCGACATCCCAATCTTGCCAGCGTTCAAAGGCAAATTCTTTTCGCATTAAATTTGGTGGAATGTTGCAGGCAATCATTGCAGCCTCAGCCAGAATTGTACCGCTTCCACACATGGGATCCATAAAATCCGTTTGGCCATCCCAACCGCTCATAAGTATTAATCCTGCGGCCAAAACTTCACTTATTGGCGCAATGTTAGTGGCTGTTTTATAACCGCGCCTGTGCAAAGATTCGCCCGAAGTATCTAATGAAATCGTACAACGTTGCCTATCAATATGCACGTTTATTTTTAAATCCGGAAAGCGTAAGTCTACATTTGGTCGTGTACCACCATTTTCTCTAAACCTATCTACAATAGCATCTTTAGTTTTAAGTGCAGTATATTTTGAATGTGTAAACACACTATGATGAACCGTAGCGTCAACGGCTAATGAGCCTTCAGGCTTTAGGTAGTTTTCCCACTTAATTCGTTTTACATAGTTGTAAAGATCTTCTTCACGAGCCACACGAAACGATTTTATGGGTTTCAATATCTTAATTGCCGTACGCAACCCCATATTAGCCTTGTACATAAACCCTTTATCGCCAACAAAGCTTACATTACGCACACCTTTTTCTACGTGCATAGCACCAAGTTGTGTAAGTTCTTTGGCTAATATGTCTTCAAAACCATAGAGGGTTTTGGCAACCATTTTGAAATTATTGTCCATTACTTTCGTCTAATCGATGGTAAAAATACAGTATTTTTGTAAAGTCTAAGGACAAAACTGCCCATGGAAAACACAATTAAACAATGGTACGCCTCGTGGTTTGACACGCCTTACTACCACATTCTATATAAAGATAGAGATTACAACGAAGCGCAGGCGTTTATGGGTAATCTCACAGCGTATTTAAATATCCCAACTGGTGGAAAAATTCTAGATTTAGCTTGTGGAAAAGGACGCCATTCTGTTTATCTCAATAAAATTGGCTATGATGTTACTGGCGTAGACTTATCAGAACAAAGTATTGCACATGCCAAACAGTTTGAAAATGAAACATTGCGGTTTGATGTCCATGATATGACTAAACCCTATCCTGAAACTTTTGATGCCGTATTTAATCTATTCACAAGTTTTGGATATTTTGAAGATGATGAATGCAACCTAAAAACCATAAAGTCCATTAAAGCTGAACTTAATGATACGGGCTTTGGTGTCATTGATTTTATGAACGTAAATTACGTTATTGAAAATTTGGTTTCACAAGATATAAAAACGGTTGAAGGCATCGTGTTTACTCAAAAACGAAAGGTGGAAAACGGTTATATTGTAAAAGACATTTCGTTTAAAATTGAGAACCAGACCTACAACTTCCAAGAGCGTGTAAAAGCACTAACGTTAAACGATTTTGAATTGCTTTTTGAAAAAGCCGGTGTTCATCTTTTAGATGTTTTTGGTAACTATAATTTAAATAAATACCATTCAAAAACTTCTGAGAGGCTTATTTTAATTTTTAAGTAACTACAGGTATGGACAAGTACCTTTTTCCTATTTATGCCATTATAATTGGTGTGTTGATTGCTGTTTTAACTAAAAGGCAAAAAACATTTGGCACCAAGCTTTTGTTATCGTTCAGTGGTGCTTTTCTATTAGCACTCACATTATTTGATTTATTGCCCGAAGTTTACAGCCATGTTGAAGCAAAGCAAACTGGCTTTTATATAATGTGTGGTATTCTGCTTCAAATTATATTAGAGTTTTTTTCAAAAGGTGCAGAACATGGCCATGTGCATATACAAGAAAACAACAAGCAATTTCCTTGGGTATTATTCATTAGTCTCTGTATTCACAGCTTTTTGGAAGGTTTCCCCATCCACCAGCACAACGACATGGTTTTCGGAGTCTTTATCCATAAAATTCCAATTGCTGCATTAATAACCGCATACTTGTTGCATTCTCGTTTTTCAATATTACAAACCGTAATATTTTTGCTAACATTTGCACTAATGACCCCAATAGGCACCTACATTTCCAATAATGTTTCAATTATAAGCAACTACATCTTTGTTGTAAATGCCATTGTAATTGGTATTTTCCTGCACATATCAACAACCATTTTATTTGAAACTGGCGAAGGCCATAAATTTAATTTATCAAAGTTAGTTGCTATTTGTCTTGGAATTTTAATTGCTTATTTAATATAATGTTCAGTAAGGAAGAAAGCAGACGATTACGGCAAGAATTTTGGATAAGCTTTGGTAAATCCTTTCCACGCAAGTGGATACTTTACAACACAAAAATAAAAGGTTTGTCCTTCAAATTTCACTTTGATACAAAAAAAGCCTTTGTTGCATTGGATATTGAAGACGATCTGGAAAACCGCATAAATTGTTGGGAAAAACTCCTAGCGCTAAAGCATATTTTACACTCGGAATACGTGCCGAATGCCATTTATGAGGAAACGTTTTATTTAGAAAACGGAAAGGAAATTTCAAGGATTTATGTGCCTTTAGAGCATAAAGTATCCATACACAATAAAAACACATGGGGAATTGTCATGGAGTTTTTTAATGAAAGCATGGGGCTGTTCGAAGTATTTTTTGAAGAATATAAGGAAATTATAAAAAGCTAATGAAACCCGAGATAAAAGCCATTATAGAGCAACTAGATCTTCAGCCACATCCTGAAGGTGGTTATTTTAAGGAGGTTTACCGAAGCAACGGACTTATAAAAAGCGAGAGTTTGAGCACAAGTTATAACGGTAACCGTAACTATTGCACAAGTATCTATTTTCTATTAACATCGGATAGTTTTTCAGCTTTCCATAGAATAAAACAAGATGAGATTTGGCATTTTTACAAAGGTTCTCCAATTAAGTTGCATGTTATTAATCCATCAGGTAAGCACATAGAATACATAATAGGAAGCGCTATAGATAAAGCTCAAAAACCACAATTTGTTGTGAAAGGAGGCGATTGGTTTGCCGCTGAAGTTATTGAAAAAGAGAGCTATGCACTGGTTGGATGTACTGTATCTCCAGGGTTTAGCTTTGAAGATTTTGAATTGCCAAAACGTAAAGAACTACTAAACAAGTTTCCGCACCTAAACAACGTTATTACCCGTTTGACGCACTCTTAAGATAGCGTTTCATATTTATATTGTAATTTTAAGCATAACTAAAAAAGCATCAATATGAAACTCGGCGCATTTTCAATCAGTTTAAGCGTAAAAGACATCAACGCATCTAAAACATTTTACGAAACCTTAGGTTTTTCGGTATTTGCTGGCAATTTAGACCACAACTATCTTATAATGAAAAACGGCGATAGTCTTGTTGGCCTTTTTCAAGGCATGTTTGAAGGCAATATTTTAACCTTCAATCCTGGCTGGGACCAAAATGCAAATACCCTTAAAGACTATGATGATGTTAGGAAAATTCAAGAGTATCTAAAATCCAACGGAATTACTTTACAGAAAGAAGCTGATAGTTCTACAAAAGGTCCCGAAAGCATCACTATGATTGACCCAGATGGAAATGCTATTTTGATAGATCAGCACGTTTAGATATTATATTTTGATGATTAGGTAAACTTCAAATACAGTAGTGATGAAAAAAACTGTATACGGACTTTTGGCTTTAATATTATTCTCTTGTTCCAGTAAAACCAATATTGAATTTTCACTATCAGGGAAAACCAATGGACTTAAAAACGGAACTACAGTTTATTTGGATAATGCTGATAGCCAAAACGTTGACCTTATTGACTCCACACAAATTCAAAACAATTCATTTGTATTCAACACAAAATTAACAAACTTCCCATTTCATGTAGTGATTAGAACTAATGATGATTCAAATTACAGGTTTTTATGGCTAGAAAAAAAACCTATGACTTTTGATGCTTCAAAAAGCAATTTTGAGGATGCGATAGTAAAAGGCTCAAAAGCGGAAATTTTAGCACAACCACTACGAAAAGAACTCGAGCAACTGTCCGATAAAAACCAGAGAGAAAAAGAAATAGAATTTATAAAAAAACATCCCAACAGTATTGTAAGCGCAGAGACGCTTTCCGTTTACTGCACAGACTATGGGAAACAACAAACAAAACAGCTTTTTGATCTATTAACAGAAAAAAACAAGTCTTCAAAGTATGGAAAAATAGTTTCTGATTACATTAAAATGAGTAATGAACTTAAAATTGGCGATTACTTTGCAGACTTTGAAATGATTGACCAAAATGGGAATGCTAAAAAATTATCGGATTTAAAAGGAAAAACCATTTTTTTGGACTTTTGGGCATCGTGGTGCGCACCTTGCAGAAAAGAAAATCCGAACCTTGTAAACACCTATAAAAAATATAAGCAAAAAGGGTTTGAAATATTTGCAGTATCGCTGGATGAAAACAAAGAAAAATGGCTAGAAGCTATTGAAAAAGACAATTTAAATTGGTATCATGTAAATGACTTGAAAGGTCAAGGTAATAAGGCAAAAATGATTTATGGTGTTGAGGGCATTCCTGATAGTTTTTTGATTAACAAAAATGGAATTATCATTGCGAGAGACTTACGAGGATTAGAACTTAACAAAGCATTAGAAGACGTTTTCAACTAACTTATGTTAGGTCAATCTTCTAAACTACATACCAATAGACCATTAAAAAATGACAAATAGCACCAAACAGTACGAAAAAATGCCAGATTACATGGTTATAAGGTATTTTTCTAATAGCATAAAATACAATACCAACCGTATAAAAAAGGCCACCAGCAAACAACCATAAAACTCCGCTGGGATGCAATAAATCCGAAAGCGTTGTAAAATCAAATACAATTAACCAACCCATTACAAGGTATAGCAATGTGGAAAACACTTCAAACTTACCAGTAAAAAACAACTTTAATATAACACCAAACAAGGCGATACCCCAAACGGTATAAAATAATGGCCACCCTAAGCTATCTTGTAATGTAATTAGTAATACTGGCGTGTAGGTTCCTGCAATTAAAAGGTAAATACTAATGTGGTCAACAACCCGCAATCGTTGTTTCAAAATCTTATCATGAACGGCATGGTACATCGTGGAAGCCAAAAACAAAACAATGATAGAACTACCGTAAACACAAGCGCTAAACACATTCCAAAATACTGAAGAATCAATACGCAACAAAAGAAGCACAAAACCAAAAATCCCTAATACAACACCCAATCCGTGTGACCATGTGTTTAAAACCTCTTCTCTCCTAGTTTGTTGACTCATTGTTTGTACTGGTTTTGGGGTTCAGCCACTTATCGGTTAAATCGTAATAATCAATTGTAAAAGCAGGATTCTGCCGTTCTAAAATCCCATTTTGGAACGCTCTTAACAAAATATCCTCAATTAAATAATCTTCTTTGACTTCAATCGGGATAAATTCACGCTTTAAAGAAATATCGAATAAACTTGCCGTATTGTTGAACCAAAAAGCACGCCAGCCACTCCGTAGTTCTTTTATGAGCTGAAATGTAGTTTTACCTGTTTGTCTGTAAATAAGCTTTACCAGTATTTGACCTTCGGTTTTGGTTAACTTTTTTAATTCGGCAGAGAATTCGTCTTCAATATAACGCTGAATAATTTTAGCATATTTCTTCTTTTGGCGTTTTTTTGGTAATTCGTCCAAACGCTTTTGCAGTTCCACCAAACGCTCTGAAGCTAATTTAGCATACGGATATACTTTAATGGTTTTTCGTCTTAAAATTAAATAGCGTATGCGTTCATCCCTGTTTTTAAACCTCAGTTTGGGCAATACTATAACCTCGTCCAAATCTATTACTGTTCGTGGTATAGAATCACCATCAATAATGAGGTATTTTAATTCTGTAGAATCCTGCTCAATTGGCTGTATTTGCGCCAATAAAAGCATAGGGAAACAGAAGAAAAGCAATACTAAAAATCTCATATAAAATTAAATAGCCAAAACCATTCCAAAACAGGTTATAGAATTGCAATCAAAATTAAGAATATTACCTTCCTTAAACCCAAAAATCCTATGAATATTGTTATTTTTACTTTCACTTTTAACAAATAGAAATTACATTATTATGGCTAAAAAAAGCATATTCAATAAAAAATCTTTAACCTTTTTAGAAACCTACCTCAATAATGCCTCACCAACAGGTTACGAATGGGATGGACAAAAATTGTGGATGGATTATCTAAAACCCTATGTAGATGAGTTTATTACGGATACTTATGGAACTGCAGTTGCGGTTATAAATCCTGAGGCAAAATACAAAGTAGTTATTGAAGGCCATGCCGATGAAATTTCATGGTATGTCAATTATATTTCTGACAAAGGATTACTTTATGTTATTAGAAATGGCGGTAGCGACCATCAAATTGCACCAAGTAAAGTGGTTAATATCCATACCAAAAAAGGGATTGTGAAAGGTGTTTTTGGTTGGCCAGCCATACATACACGCAGTCGCGTAAAAGAAGAGCCACCAAAACCCGACAATATTTGTATTGATATAGGTGCAAAAGACAAAGCTGAAGTTGAAAAAATGGGAGTTCATGTGGGTTGTGTTATCACTTACCCAGATGAGTTTCATATCTTAAACAAGGATAAATTTGTCTGTCGTGCATTGGACAACCGTATGGGTGGCTTTATGATTGCCGAAGTTGCGCGCCTACTTCACGAAAACAAAAAGAAATTGCCTTTTGGGTTGTACGTTACCAATTCCGTACAGGAAGAAATTGGGCTTCGCGGTGCTGAAATGATTACCCAAACCATAAAACCAAATGTGGCTATTGTTACAGATGTTACTCACGATACTACGACACCAATGATTGACCAAAAGAAACAAGGCTATGCAGAAATTGGCAAAGGTCCAGTTGTGGCCTATGCGCCAGCTGTACAGCAAAAACTTCGCGATTTAATTACGGATACCGCAGAAGAAAAGAAGATTCCATTTCAACGTGCCGCATTATCTCGCGCCACCGGAACCGACACAGATGCCTTTGCCTATAGCAATGGTGGCGTTGCCTCAGCATTGATATCCTTACCATTGCGTTATATGCACACAACAGTAGAGATGGTACATAAAGATGATGTTGAAAATGTGATAAAGCTCATTTATGAGTCGTTGTTAAAAATTAAGGATGGGGAAACGTTTTCGTATTTTGAATAAATCAAAGGTTATTTAAAACTTATTAAATTCACAACTGTCACCTTGAGCGCAGTCGAAAGGTATTATATTCAAAATTATAGATTTCTCGACCTTAGCTTGTCTTGAGCGACAGTCGAAAGTTTCGAAATGACAGCTGAAATTACAATTTAATTAGCCTCGATTTTCATGGACGAATACATCGACATTGTAGACCAAAACGGAAAACCAACAGGTAAAAGAGCCTTAAAATCCGAGGTGCACAAAAACGGATGGTACCACAATACTATTCATTTATGGCTTTACACTTCAGGTGGTGAAATACTTCTACAACAACGTTCACATAAAAAGAAGATATTTCCATTACTATGGGATGTTTCCGTTGCAGGCCATATTGATGCTGGTGAAACTTTTGAAAATGCACTAATTCGGGAAACCGAAGAAGAAATTGGACTTCAAGTTAAATCTAATCAACTTAAAAAAATAGGTGTACAACTTCATAAATCGGAATACAATAATGGTGAGATAAAAGATTACGAATATCATCATGTTTATATTTCAGAATTAAAAATACCTTTTGAAAATTTAGTCCCGCAAAAAGATGAAGTTGAAGCGTTGAAATTGGTTACCTTTCAAGAATTTCAAAATCTATTGAACCACAGTGAAAGCAATAGCCATTTTGTAGCTACAAATAAAGATTACTATCTTTTCGTTCTAAAAGCCATAAAAAAACAACTTGATTTATGAGTTTAATTCTCATGGCAGTAGCGCCTGTATTGGTTATAATTCTATATATCTACATTCAAGATAAATACGATAAAGAACCGCCAAAACTATTAATTGGCAGTTTTTTATTTGGGGCTATTGTAAGTGTAATTATAGTAACGGCTATTTATCTAGTATCTGATTATATACTACCACTTCGAGATAAGTTTAGCGTATGGCAACAATTTATTAGGGCATTTATTGTTGTTGCCCTAACCGAAGAGTTTAGTAAGTATATTATTGTAAAGTATTTTGCGCAGCCGAGAAAAGCCTTTAACGAACCCTATGACGGTATTATATATGCTGTAATGGTATCAATGGGCTTTGCCTGCACTGAGAATATTCTTTACGTCCTACAAGGTGGTTATAGTGTGGCTATACTACGTGCATTTACAGCAGTACCAGCTCATGCCACATTTGGAATTTTAATGGGCTACTACATGGGAAAAGCAAAATTTTCCAAACACCGATTTCAGTTAAATATGTTTGGATTGTTGCTGGCTACTTTATTTCATGGTGCTTATGATTTTTTTCTGTTTATCAACTTCATTCCAGGGATTTGGATTGGCGCAATTATATCCTTAATAATAGCTATAATACTTTCAAAAAAAGCCATTAGACGCCATCAGCAAAATTCAAATTTTAGGATATGATTCTGCATCATTAAAACATGATTAATTTCATGTTTTAATCCTAAATTCAATACTAATTTTGTTCAAGTTGAAATACCAGTTCAATTGAGTATTTTATTTCAAAACATTAAAATAAGCTCAATGATTATTAATAGTAATTATTGTGTAAAAATTCATAGTTCATGTATAAAATAAAAGTTAACGACAATTATGAATTCGAAATTTCTGAAAAGGAACTTTTGGATTTAGATGCCATTTCTACTGCAGAAAACAAGTTTCACATTTTGCATCAAAACGCCTCTGTTAAAGCTGAGATGAAAAATGCTGATTTTGACAACAAAACCTATTCTATAAAAATCAACAATAATACATATGATGTAAAAATCAATGATCAACTAGGTCAGTTGATTACTGAAATGGGCTTCTCCCTAAGCGATAATAAAAAAGTAGACCATATAAAAGCACCAATGCCAGGTTTAATTCTGGAAATTAACGTTAAGCCAGGCCAAGAAGTAAAAGAAGACGATGCCTTGCTTATACTTGAAGCCATGAAAATGGAAAACGTCATTACATCACCTCGCGATGGCGTTATAAAAACCGTAAATGTTTCTCAATCAGACACCGTTGAAAAGAATACATTATTAATAGAATTCGAATAACATGAAACCGACATAATTAAAGTAATTATTCATTTTATCCAATAATTACTTGAATTATCAAAGTTTACATGTGACAATCTCAAAGAAATAAAAATAATCACATGAAAAAAATATTAGTTGCAAACCGTGGAGAAATTGCCATCCGTGTCATGCGAACTGCAAAGCAAATGGGCATTAAAACCGTAGCTGTTTTTTCTGAAGTAGATAGGCATGCACCACACGTAAAATATGCAGATGAAGCGGTTTGCATTGGTCCGGCACCATCAAGCGAATCCTACCTTCGTAGCGATAAGATAATTGAAGTTGCCAAAACATTAAACGTAGATGGCATACATCCAGGCTATGGATTTTTAAGTGAAAATGCTGATTTTGCTGAACTCTGCGAAAAAAACAACATCACTTTTATTGGTCCACGCTCAAAAGCAATAAAAATGATGGGCGACAAACTGGCCGCAAAAGACGCTGTTAAAGATTATAATATTCCAATGGTGCCTGGTGTTGACCATGCTGTAACAGACCCAAAAGAAGCCGTTGAAATTGCAAAACAAATAGGGCTGCCAATACTTATTAAAGCTGCCGCTGGTGGTGGTGGAAAAGGTATGCGTATTGTAGAGCACGAAAAAGATGTGGAGTCACAAATGAAACGCGCTATTAGCGAGGCTACTTCTGCCTTTGGAGATGGCTCTGTATTTGTTGAAAAATATGTAACCTCGCCGAGGCACATCGAAATTCAGGTTATGGCCGATACACATGGTAACTATCTCCATTTTTTTGAACGCGAATGTTCCATACAAAGACGTCACCAAAAAGTTGTGGAAGAAGCGCCATCAGCCATTCTTACTCCAGAATTAAGAGAAAAAATGGGACAAGCCGCAATTAATGTGGCACGTTCATGCGATTATGTTGGCGCTGGCACCGTAGAGTTTTTGATGGATGCCGATCATAATTTCTATTTTTTGGAAATGAATACACGTCTGCAAGTAGAGCATCCTGTTTCAGAATGGATTTCTGGTGTAGATTTAGTAGAGTTGCAGATTAAAGTAGCGCGTGGTGAAGCGTTGGACATCAAACAAGAAGATTTAAAAATAAACGGTCACGCGGTAGAACTTCGTGTATATGCCGAAGACCCAATGAACGATTTTTTACCTAGTGTTGGCAATCTTGAAGTTTATAAACTTCCGGTTGGTAAAAACATTAGGGTTGATAATGGTTTTGAAGAAGGTATGGATATTCCTATTTATTATGATCCTATGCTTTCTAAACTAATAACCTACGGAAAAACACGTAGTGAGGCCATTCAGTTAATGATTAATGCGATAGATAATTACCATATTAAAGGTGTACAAACAACATTGCCTTTTGGTCGTTTTGTCTGTGAGCACGAAGCTTTTACAAGTGGTAATTTTGATACGCATTTTGTAAAAAACTACTACTCACCTAGCCTTCTGGAAGAAAAACATAAAGCCGAAGCAGAAATAGCGGCTAAAATAGCATTAAGTCAATTTTTAAAAGATCATAAAATATTGCGCTTGCCATATTAATGCCATCAAACTAAAACTAGATTTTTATGAAACCCAAAATAGAAGAACTCAATAAAAGACTTGAACTGTCAAAACTTGGTGGTGGTCAAGCAAGAATAGACAAACAACATCAAAAGAAAAAACTAACCGCTAGAGAACGAATTTTGTATCTACTGGACGAAGGTTCTTTTGAAGAAATTGGAGCATTAGTAACACACAGAACAAAAGACTTTGGAATGGAAAACCAAAAGTTTTATGGCGATGGTGTTGTTACTGGTTATGGTACTGTTAATGGAAGATTAGTTTATGTTTTTGCCCAGGATTTTACAGTATTTGGAGGTTCATTGTCGGAAACACATGCCGAAAAAATTTGTAAAATTATGGATATGGCCGTTAATGTAGGTGCACCAATTATTGGGCTGAATGATTCTGGTGGTGCGCGTATTCAAGAAGGTGTAAGATCCTTAGGTGGCTATGCCGATATATTTTATAGAAACGTTCAAGCTTCTGGCGTTATTCCACAAATCTCAGCTATTATGGGACCTTGTGCTGGTGGCGCTGTATATTCACCAGCAATGACCGACTTTACTATAATGGTTCAAGATACCAGCTACATGTTTGTTACTGGACCAAATGTTGTAAAAACTGTTACTAATGAGGAAGTTACAAGTGAAGAACTTGGTGGTGCCAGCGTCCATTCTACCAAATCGGGTGTGGCGCATAAAACGTCTGCCAACGATATTGAGTGCCTGGAAGATGTTAAAAAACTTCTGAGTTACTTGCCTCAGAGCAATAGAGAAACGGCTGAGGATTTAGAGTTTGAATTAAACGAAGAAGTTCGGGATGTTTTATCGGATATTGTTCCGGATAACCCCAACAAGCCTTATGACATGCATCAAGTTATTGATGGTATCATCGATGAAGATTCATTTTATGAAATTCATAAGGATTATGCAGAAAACATCATTGTTGGCTTTGCCAGATTAGGTGGAAAATCCATTGGTATTGTCGCCAATCAACCAATGTTTTTGGCAGGTGTTCTTGGTGTAAAAAGTTCAAAAAAAGCAGCACGTTTTGTACGATTCTGTGATGCATTTAACATTCCACTATTAGTATTAGAAGATGTACCTGGGTTTCTTCCGGGAACAGATCAAGAGTGGAACGGCATTATAGTACATGGCGCCAAGTTGCTTTACGCTTTTAGTGAAGCTACAGTACCAAGAGTAACGGTTATTACACGTAAAGCCTATGGTGGTGCTTATGATGTAATGAACTCTAAGCATATTGGTGCAGATATGAATTTTGCATGGCCAAGTGCAGAAATTGCTGTTATGGGTGCAAAAGGTGCTGCTGAAATTATTTTTAAAAGAGAGATTATGTCTGCGGATGACCCTGAAGCCAAATGGAAAGAAAAAGAAGCTACCTATGCTGAGCTATTTGCCAATCCATATAGTGCTGCAGAACGTGGTTTTATAGATGAGGTCATTTTACCAAAAAATACGCGTCGAAAATTGATTAAGGCGTTCCGTATGCTTGAAAACAAAGAGGTAAATGAACCATTAAGAAAACACGGTAATATACCGTTATAAAAGCATTTATTGCAACATACAATCGGCACATTGACCTGTCAGAAGTACATCTGTAGTTTCAATGTGTCGGTTTCTAATTTCTGGGATTGCCACATCAATTTCTAAACATTCAACTTTTCCGCAGTTGGTACATTCAAAATGCGGATGTATATCTTTATGATGATGTGTTGAGCATTCTTTACATTTTGCGTACCATTTCAATCCATTAGTCCCTTTAAAACTGTGAACAATGCCTTCTTCTTCAAGCCGTTCAAGAATTCTATAAACTGTTGTTTTGTTCATAGAGTGTTGCAGTTGGTCAACTAAATCTACAACCGATAGTGCCTCACTTCTATTCTTAAAAATATTGAGAATGGTGTTTACAGATTTTGTTTTTCTTTTAATACTCATGTCACAAATTTAACGCAACTAAGTTGCAATATCAAATTTTATATTATTTTTGCAACCAAGTTGCATTAATAATTGCTATATGATAACTATTAATCAAGTCTCTAAAACATACAAGACTACAAAAGCAGTGGATAATCTCGATTTAAAAATTAAAAAGGGTGAGATTTTAGGTCTATTGGGTGCAAATGGTGCAGGAAAATCTACAACAATTAACATACTATTGGGCTTTGTTAAGCCAGATTCGGGAGAAATATACATTAACGATACTGATGCAATTGGGAATTCAGATAAAGCACGTAAACATATAGGATATATACCTGAAAATGTAAACCTATATCCGCATTTATCTGGTATTGAAAATTTAGATTATTTCTGCAGGATTGCAAATTTAAAGTATTCAAAATCTGAGTTAAAAGGTTTCTTAAGTGAATGCGGTCTTCAACAAGATGCACACAACAAAAAAGTTTCTTCTTACTCTAAAGGAATGCGTCAAAAGGTGGGTATAGCTATTGCATTTGCAAAAAAATCTAAAGTGTTGCTTTTAGACGAACCAGCAAGTGGCCTTGACCCTTTGGCGAGTAACGAGCTGTCAGTACTATTAAAAAAACTGGCATCATCTGGAACAAGCATTTTAATGGCTTCACATGATATTTTTAGGGTACGAGAAGTATGCCACCGTATCGGAATCCTTAAAAATGGCGTTTTGGTCAAAGAATTAAATACGGAGCATGTTAGTGCTAACGAATTAGAAGATTTATATCTACAATATATGCAAAATTAGGCTTAGGTATAATGAAACAAATCATATTAAATGAATGGCGGGTACTGGTTAGGAATGCAATATTGTTAAGGGTATGCATCGGTTTTTTAGTAATTTTTGTACTCGCCATTTTTCTTTCAAACCAACAATATAAAAAACAATTTAATACTTACAGCGTTGCCAAAGACGAAATTAGGGCACAGTGGGAATCCATAGATTCCATGAACCCTCACAGCGCGGCGCATTATGGCACATATGTATTTAAGCCGTCAAATGTACTGACCAATTTAGATGAAGGCGTTACTAGCGTAACCGGAAACGTATTGCGTGTTGAAGGCCATGTACAGAACGAGATGGTCCATTCCGAAGCATCTCAAATGGTTAGTGTTTCAAAATTTGGCAAGCTAAAAGTTTCGTTACTACTGCAATACATTGTTCCACTATTCCTGATTTTTTTGGCATTTTCATCAATAAATTCGGAACGTCAACAAGGTCGGTTAAAAATTTTATTGCTTCAAGGTGCACATCCGTCTAAGCTATTGCTATCAAAATCGATTGCCATATGGTTATTAGGATTGGCTTTACTTATCTTTTCAATATTGGTATATGTATTGCTTAACCTCGATACGATTACAGCAGATATAGTTTACAGACTGTTGCTTTTCACATTAAGTTATAGCTCATATTACTTTATAGTTGTTGGCCTAACAGTTTATTTTACTGCGAAATTTAAAAACCCAACCTTTGCATTAACGGGCATGATTGGTATTTGGATTATTTGGACTGTTTTTGTGCCCAACATTGTAATGAACAGTGTTGAAAAATGGCATCCGTTACCTAGCAGAAACGAGTTTAAAACTTCTATGCGAGAAGATCGCTCCAAAGGTCTTGATGGACACAACCCTAGTGATGAACGTGGTAAAGCGTTGGAAGAAAAAATCCTAGCGAAATACAATGTGGATAGCCTATCTCAATTGCCTATAAACTTTGATGGTATTCGTATGCAAGAAGATGAGGAATATGGCAATATTGTCTGGGATAAGCATTTTGGAAATTTATCAAACGTATTGCATGAGCAAAAGAAAAAGGTTCAGCTTTTTGGCGTATTAAGCCCTTTGATAGCTCTCCAAAACTCGAGCATGGGTTTTGCTGGAAACGATAATTTACATCATCAAAAATTCTTGAGACAAGTTGAAGACTATAGACGAGTTTTTATAAAAGAATTGAATGACGAGCATGCTTACGGTGGCTCTAAAACTGGTGATTGGGGCTGGAAAGCACAAAACGATTTTTTCAAATCCATAAAGGATTTTGATTACAAAGCGGCAGAGCTAAAAAGTGTTTGGAAGTATTATACAACCGATATTTTTGTGCTACTACTATGGACAATTGTGGTTATGTTATTAATTCTTTTCGGAACTAAACGTATGTCCATTATATGAAAGCACTAGCAATTTTAAAATACGAATGGATATACTTTAAGCGCAGTCCTTTTAAAATTGTTGCTATTATCCTTTTTATATTGGCATCAGTGTACGGATTAAATAATGCATCCCAACTATATCATACTCAAAATTCTGAAATAAAACGTATAAAATCCGATGCTGAAACTTCAATTTCTGAAGTTATAGCCTACTATGACAACAACGAAAAAGGGCCAAAAGACAGAGCATGGGTAGATGTTACAAAACCATTTTGGGCAATATGGTACACAAATTTATATCATTTTAAAACACCATCACCGCTCATGGTTTATGGTGTTGGTCAAGCGGAACAGTTTGGCTATTACAAGCACGTTACCTTTACCAGCAGTCCTTATGATCCTGATATGGCAGAAGAAATTGCCAACCCAGAACGATTGCAAACTGGACATCTTGACTTTTCTTTCGCCATTCTTTACCTATTGCCTTTATTACTAATGATTTGTCTTTACAATGTAAAAGGCACTGAAGTAGACTCTGGCATCATGCCACTAATTACGGTACAAGCATCAAATATTTCATTATGGCTTTGGACAAGAATCAGCTTTTACTGTATTCTACTTATTATTCTTATTACAGCGTTGATAATATTTGGTGCCATTTTAACCGAGGTGTTTAGCAACGATATTGACGGATTCATTAGTTTTTACGGCTGGGTAATACTCTACCTTATCATTTGGACACTATTTTTTGGAGTCATAATACAATTTGGCTCTTTTAGTATAAATAATACTCTCAAAATGGTTGGTGTTTGGATTGTGCTTGCTTTTATTATTCCTGGTGCTGTACACCAATGGATAAGTACTAAATATCCAGCCAACCTAATGACGGATCTTATTGATGCAAAGCGCGATGACAGACAAGATTTATACAATTTGCCTGACAGTGTTTTTCAGCAAAAATTAAATGAAAAATTCCCGAAAATTGTAAAAAGCGTTATATACAAGGATAGTACCAAGCGTACAGTAGCCATGAACGAATCTGGTTTTGCTCTAACTAATGAACTTACTAAGAGTAAAATTAAGCCTATTGAAGATAGCTACATAGAAAAAAACAAAGCTATTTCTCAATTGTATTGGATTAACCCGGTAACTTTGTTTCAAAATAAATTTAATCGCATTACAAAAACTCATTTTATTGATTTTCAAAAATATAGAGATGAAATACAACATCTTATTGACTATCAAATTGAGCTTATGGTAATAGATATTTGGAACGGAAAAGAAGTAGATAAAAAAACCTATTTGAATTACATAAAACAACTAAATGACACTATTAAGTAAAACATTCAATACCGAAAATTCAGATATATTTGGTGCCTTAGCTAGTGGTTTATGCCTATTACATTGCATGGCCACACCATTTATTTTTATAGCACAAACTGAAGTATCGCACCATCACAATGCCCCAATTTGGTGGCAAAGTATTGACTTGATATTTATTGGCATTTCATTTTTAGCAGTGCTGTGGTCTTCTAAAAATACAAGCAAAACATGGGTGAAATACAGCTTTTGGGTTTCTTGGATATTATTGAGTATAATCATATTAAATGAGAAATTAGCCATTTTTTATATACCAGGCGCACTTATTTACATACCAGCATTGGCATTAGTTGCATTGCATATTTACAATAAAAAATACTGCCAATGCAATGATGAATCTTGTTGTACGGATTAAATTTTTTAAACTATGAAAACTGAAGATATAGACTTATTGGGTGATGCACACATAGGAACCAGCGTTGAAACACCATTGAGAAATGATGCGTTTGAAAAATCTGATACTGAAAAAATTGAAAACATTCAACATCATTTTGGCGCCATTATGCAAGAGCTAGGCCTTGATTTAAATGATGATAGCCTCTCTGGTACGCCATACCGATTTGCAAAAATGTACGTTAAGGAATTATTCTATGGATTAAACCCTAGTAATAGACCAAAATTATCCACATTCAAGAATAAATATGGCTACAATAAAATGCTTATTGAACAAAACATAACCATTGATTCATCTTGTGAACATCATTTTTTACCAATTGTTGGTACTGCTCATGTCGGCTATGTGCCTAAATATAAGGTTATTGGGCTCTCAAAAATAAATCGTTTGGTAGATTATTATGCACACAGACCACAAGTACAAGAAAGACTCTGTTTGCAAATACTAAAAGATCTGCAAGATTTTTTAGAAACAGATGATGTAATTGTAGTCATAAATGCTAAGCACCTTTGTGTATCCTCACGTGGTATTAAAGACAAAAACAGCTCTACAACAACTATGGAGTATGGAGGCTGCTTCGATGATGAAAGTCAAAGACAGATATTCCTAAGTCAATTAAAAGATAAAACCAAATAGTTTTTTTTAATAAAAAAGGGCTAACTTAATTAAGTTAGCCCTTTTTGTTTATCTTGAAATTTATAATGACTAAGATTTAGACTCATTAGTCTCATGTTCAGACATAATTTTACTGTGTTCAGACTGCATTTTTGCATGATCTGCATCCATTTGTGCATGATCTTTTAGCATGGCTTCATGTTCAGATTTTATAGTTTCATGTTCAGCTTTAACTTCTTCGGTTGTCATTTCGCCTTTCTCATGTTTAGCCTCTAAAGCTTCATGCTTTGCTACTAGATCAGAATGTTTTTCCATTAAATTAGCATGGCTAGCAATAAGTGCATTGTGCTTCTCCTCTATTTTCATATGTAGAGAATCCGTTTCTGGCAATGTACTATGCATTTTAACCCATGTAGCATGCTCTGCTTTTAGCTTAGCATGAGCTTTTTCCAACTCGTTGTGCTTTACCTCCATATTATCATGCTCTTGGGCAATTTCCTTGTGGAATTCTGCATCAAACTTGGGCTTACATGACCATGAAACTATTAGTATTATTGACAATAGTAATTTTAGAATAACTGATTTCATATTTTATATGTTTTGATTAGTACAACAAATTACTAAAAAAAATCTCTAATCTACTTGAATAACTCATCCTTGATATAAAAAAGCTAGGCTTGATCAATTTATTCTACTCAGAATTTCTTCTGTGTTTTTAATAAGCTGATATATTTTAGTTTCATTATATGCATCCGGATGTGCATTGGCAAATGCACCTTTGGGATTTCCTTTATCATTATCAAAATACTTACCCGATATGTCCTTGTATTCTTTAGAGACAGCAAGTTCATATAATATATCTGAGCCTTTAGTTGCTGGTGACCAATGCTGTCCGTAGGCTTCATTAGCCATTCTTGTATTTAAAAGTGACCCTGGATTAACAGCTAAAATATTTACGTTATTATATGATTGTTGAGCCAAATAAAAGCTCCACATTGTTAAGGCCAGCTTACTTTGCGCATAAGCTTCACTTACATTCACATTTGCGTTACCATTTAAAGCTCCAATAGTTACCGTGGATTGTGCTGCCGAACTCAAATTAATAATTCTAGAATTTGTGCCTGACCTTAATAAGGGCAATAATGCATTGGTCAAAACATATGGCGCAAAATAGTTTACTGCGAAACGGATATCTAGTCCATTTATAGTCTTATTAATAGGACTTTTAAAAATACCTGCGTTGTTGATTAGGACATCTAATTTATCAACCTTTTCAAGCACATTACTAGCTAGCTTTTTTATAGCTTTTACATCTGAAAAGTCTGCAATAAAGCCATCTATATTTAAATTACCTGTAATCTTTTTATGCTCTGCAATGGCATTACTTAATTTTTGTGGATTTCTCCCATGGAGATAGACCTTGTGCCCATCTTGAGCTAATTTGATAGCTGTCAATTTACCAATACCGTCAGTACTTCCAGTTATTAAAATTGATTTGCTCATATTTTTATTTCTTCTTTTAAGGGCGAATGTATTTGAGACAATACCTTTTTAGCCAGTTGTTCCAAAGTTTCTTCTATTGGGTTTGAATTAAACCTTAAATTTAGTGCAACATGATTTACACCTATGCTTTGCAAATTTTGTAAATAATCAATTAAATAGTTGGCTCCAATCTTAAAGCCAAGATGAATGGGTTGTGGTTTAAAATCATCATCAGTATTTAAATCTACATATAATGGTTGCATAAAAGGCTTGCTGTTATTTTCAGGTATTAAACTACGCCAATCTTGAATCGCATATTGTTGTTGATATAAATTACGCGGGTAATACATCCAACCATCACCATGTTCTGCATTCCATTCTAAAGTTTGCTGACTGTAACCCGTTATTAGCATAGGGATTTTATGATTTTTCGCCTTAGGCAAAATATCAACCTGACCGTTCATTGTACCAAATTCATTGTTTTCCAGCAATGGGAAATCATCCTGTGCTTTTCTAATGTATTGAAAGGCATCACGAAACAACCTACCTCGCTTATCGTACCTGACATTCATTGCTGGGTATTCTTCATAGCGATCACCAGAAGCAACACCGAGAATAACCCTACCATCACTTAACTGATCTACCGTTGCCATAGATTTTGCAACATGAACCGGATGATGTAGTGGCAAGGCAATGCTTGAAACTCCTAAGGCTATATCAGTCGTCTGACCAGCTAAATACCCTAAATAGGTAAATGGGTCATACGTTTGACCAGCATCGCCAAAAGAAGGTACATGAAAAGGCACATCTCGTAACCATATTGCCTTAAAACCAAGGGTTTCAGCTAATTTTGCACGCTTTAAATGCTTATCCATTTTTGGTATTGAATTATTAGCGTAATTTTCAATAGGCACTACCAATCCAATACTCAATCTATTGGGTTTAAACGTATTATTAAATCCTCTATTTATTTGTTCGAATACCATTTTAGATGAATTCAAGTTTTACTTCCAAGTGACAATATCGTTAAGGTCTCGTCTTGTCTTTGGGTGTGGTGGTTCTGCTTTTCTGTAACCAAATGCAACCATAAAGGATAGACCGTACTTATCGGTATCTACTCCAAATTTTTTGCTTAATAAAGTTTCTGTCTTTTCTTGATTGAAACCTTCTATAGGGCAACTATCTATACCAACTAAAGCTGCAGAAGTCATCATATTAGCCAAGGCTATATAGGTTTGTTTTGAAGCCCAGTCAAACAACTTCTTGTCTGAATCTAAGTTAAAATCGCGCTCTTGAAATTCTCTATAAAATTTCGAATACATTTGAATAACATCTTCCGGAAATTGCTTTATATCTTTCATCATGTGCATAATATACTCTGAATCCCACTTTGTCATTGGAGCTTTCATACTTAGACCCAATATAAAATGGCTGGCAGTATCAAGCTTTAATGGTGCGCCCCAGGCTACAGGCTTCAGCATTTCCCTTAACTCTTTATCTTGAACCACTACAAAATGCCAAGGCTCAAACCCAAAGGAACTTGGAGAAAGATTAGCTGTTTTAAGAATAAAGTTTATGTCTTCATCAGATAATTGACGCGTATCGTCAAATTCCTTAGTCGCGTGCCTGTAAACAAATGCGTTTAATATCTCTTCTTTTGAAACGTTTGGCTTTGTCATTATTTTAAAATTTTAATTAACTATACTTTTTATAGTTGCAAAACTAATTATAGTATTTTATCTTTGCAATAACGGTCAAAAGGGATAGTATAAATTATGCAAGAAAATAGTGTTGAATCTTACAGCTATAACGGAAAAGAATATCCATGTTGCGCCAGCCTAACTATGGGTGTTATTGGCGGTAAGTGGAAAACTGTGATATTGTATCATCTTATTTCAGGTAAGTTGAGATATAACGAATTAAGGAAGTTAATGCCCACAGTTACAGAACGTACTTTGAGTTTACAATTAAAAAAACTTGAAGACGATAAGATTATAGAACGCAAAGTGTATACAAAAAAGCCGCCTTTAAAGGTTGAATACAATTTAACAGCACTTGGTCAAACTTTAATTCCTGTGATACAATCTATTGCTGATTGGGGAAATACGGTGACTAAATAAATTATTGTGTTAGCAACCTTCTATGGTAATTGATTTGCCCCAAATGGTATGCCAAATGCGACTGTAAGTGCAATAAAAAATATTCAGTAGTCATAAAATCTTCAAACGGGTTTCTTCGATATTCTTGTTGTAAATCTTCTTCGGTTAAACCAGAAAGTGTTTGGGATATCATCGTTTTAGTTGCCGCAATTTCTATTACAATAGTTTCTATAGAAACATTTTTAGACGAAAACTCTAAATCTCGTTGTCTAATATATCCTGTACTTCCCAAAACAGCACCTATAAAATGATTAAGGTTACCAACAAGATGCAACGCTAAGTTTCCTGCAGAATTACTGATATCACCATCAGTTTTCCAAATATCACTTTCAGATTGGTACAAGCGCAATTCTTTAATAACAGCATCAAGATCTCGGTGGAATAATTTAGTAATTGAATCTATCATTTTTAAAGTTATTTCGATTTGACCTAACTGCATTGACAAATAAAATACAGCTATTTAAAAGTAGCGATTTTAAAGCGTAATTTTGCATCGTGAAATCAAATAATAAATCCCAAACCGAATTTGTGTTGCTCATGGCAGGATTAATGTCCATCGTGGCACTATCTATAGATGCCGTATTGCCAGCATTACCAGTCATTGGCGATTATCTGTCTGTTTCAGATTCGATTGATAACCCAAAATTAATTACTTCTATTTTTTTGGGTTTAGGTATTGGACAATTACTATTTGGGCCTTTATCTGATAGTTTTGGACGAAAACCTATTGTTTACGTTGGTTTTGGCGTTTTTGTAATAGCGTCTATAATTTGCGTTACAACAAAAAATTTTGAGATGATGCTCTTTGGTCGTGTGTTACAAGGTATTGGTTTGGCTAGCCCAAGAACCATGTGTATTGCCATGGTAAGAGATAGTTACAGTGGCGATTATATGGCTAAAATATTATCAATAGTGGTGATGATATTTATTCTGGTTCCAGTAATTGCTCCAACGCTTGGCCAACTATTGATGAACCATTTTGATTGGAAGTCCATTTTTACATTTACATTACTTTTTAGTGTTATAATCATGATTTGGTTTTGGGCACGACAACCAGAAACACTAAAGGATAAATACCAAATCCCGTACAGGTTAAGTATTTTTAAAACGGGCACCATTGCGTTTTTCAAAATAAAACCCGCAGTGATTTATACGTTATTATCAGGTTTAATTACGGGTTCGTTCATGGTATATCTAAGCACATCACAGCGCATATTTGAAAAGCAGTATAATTTAGCCAACGAGTTTCCGTATATATTTGCAAGTTTAGCCATTGCAGTAGGTTTATCCACTTTTTTTAATAGTCAATTGGTTGTTAAATTTGGTATGAAACGTATAGTGCATATTGCAATGCTCAGTTTTGTAATGGTATCGCTTATTTTCATTCTCATATTTAGCGGTAGTCAAAATCCAAGTATAGAAGTTTTGATAGGCTTTTTTGCATTACAATTCTTATCTATAGGATTTTTGTTCGGTAATTTAAGAGCGTTGGCCATGGAACCAATGGGTCATATTGCAGGGATTGGATCTGCACTAAATGGATTTATTTCAACACTAATGGCAGTCCCAATTGCAGACTTTATCGGGAAATTTGTGACCAATTCTGTTTTACCCTTATTTATTGGCTTTTTAGTGTGTGGCTTAATTGCACTGACGCTTTTTTATGCTAACAGTAATACCTTTGTCAAAATTCTAAGAAAAGCTTAAAAAATCTCTAAGCTACCTTTGCCTTCTCTTACAATAATCGGTTTATCTTCAGATAAATCAATAACCGTTGAGGCTTCATTATCACCATAACCACCATCAATTACCACATCAACATGCTTGCTCCATTTTTCGTAAATCAATTCTGGGTCTGTTGTATATTCCACAATATCATCATCATCACGAATAGATGTTGAAACAATAGGATTTCCTAAACTAGCAACCAAAGCATTTATAATAGAATTGTCCGGCACTCTAATTCCTACGGTTTTTCTTTTTTTAAAAGGGTTCGGCAAATTTTTAGAACCCGGCAAAATGAAGGTATATGCCCCAGGAAGTGCGCGTTTTAATATTTTAAACGTTGTATTATCAATCTGCTTAACATAATCACTGAGGTTGCTCAAATCTTCACAAATGAATGAGAAATTGGCCTTTTCCAATTTTACACCTTTAAGCTTGGCAAGCTTATCCAATGCCTTAAGGTTAGACATATCGCAACCCAAACCATAAACCGTATCGGTTGGATAAATGACTAAACCGCCTTTTTTTAAAACATCAACAACTTGTTGAATAGCTTTTGGGTTAGGGTTTTCAGGATAAATTTTCACAAATTGTGCCATACTATAAAGATATGCAATACCACAATTTAGTCCTATAAAAACGTTAAAAAATACAATACTGTAACATTTAAGGGTAAATTAAGGTCTATTAAGTATATCAATCAAAATCAAAAATCTTGAAATCAATAATCACCATGCTGATTTTATGGGCAGTACCTACTTACCTCTTTGCCAATAAAATCAATCCGCCAATAGTATTTCCCCAAGCCGAATTCATCAACGCAAATACCACGAGAATACCGTTCAAAGTCGTAGACCAACTTATTGTAGTAGAGGCAGAATTGTTAAATAAAAAGGGAAATTTTATAATAGATACCGGAGCCGAAACCTTAATACTCAACAGCCAGCATTTTAAAACCTTTTCCCTCAAAAATAAAGATGGAGAAGAAACTTATGGCGTAAACGGCACCATAGAAACCGTAAAGGAAAAGTTCATAAAAAGTCTAAGTATCAATGATCTAAACTTAAATAAGCTAAATGCTGATGTGGTCAACCTATCACATTTTGAGCGTATAAAACGTATAGATTTGTTGGGTATAATTGGATTTTCGATATTAAAGAATTTTGAAGTATTTATAGATATGCATCTGAATCAGATAACCTTATCATGTGTTGATAAAGATGGCGAAAAATTGTCTGAACGTGTCTACGCAGAAAAAATTCATGACAGTATTAGCTTCAAGCTAAAAAAACATACCATAATTATAGATGGCTTTATTGGCGGAAGACCAGTTAAAATGGGAATAGACACCGGAGCGGAATACAATCAGCTTCGTAAAAATATAGATAAGGTTATTTTAGGCTATTTTTATGGCAATAAAAAGCTAAAGTTAACTGGCGCAAGCGGAAAATCAATACAGGTTTTGGCAGGAAAATTGTATCGTTTTCAATTAAAAGATTCTATTTACTTTGGACCAATGAAAACGGTAGTAGCAGATTTGAAAAAAATGAACGGTGCTTTTAGAACACATTTAGATGGTGTATTAGGTTTTGAATTTTTTAAACAGAAACGTACCATCATAAATTATAAGAAACAAAAATTATACTTTATAAAAAACCCGCTTTTACCCTATTGAAATTCAATTTAAAACATATCATCTTTAGTTTCACCCTTGTTGTTTGCTCTTGGATACTTTCCTCTCAGAACAGTAATATCAAGGGCTATACCGTCAATGGAGATATACTGACTTTCATTTTTGAAGTTGATGATTACCCTAATATTAAGTTTAATGGCGAAGAAATTAAGGATGTATTTGTATCTGGAGAATTCAACGACTGGGCGACTGAGGATTGGCAATGGCACATGCGAAAAATATCTGATTCTAGATATGAGCTAGACAAGAAACTTTATGATTTTACGAGCGATTTTGATTGGGAATTCAAATTTGTAGTAAACGGAAAACACTGGGCCGAACCTTCACAGGAGTTTGATAACATCACCGAAGCCAAAACACCAAAAGGAAAACCACTTATGGTCTATAATTTAAAACTATATAGTGCTTTTGCAACCAAATATGGTAATGTAACGTTTAATTTAAAAGGTTATCAATACGCAAAAAACGTAATTGTTAGCGGTACATTTAACCGTTGGAACACCAATGGGTTTAAGCTTAAAAAAAGTAATAATGGCTGGTCCGTTACTCTACAACTGAGGCCAGATATTTACGAATATAAATTTATTGTTGATGGTAACTGGATTATAGATCCTCAAAACCCATCAAGAGCAAAAAACAAATTTGGTGGCTACAATTCTGTTATTGATGTTCAAAAAAATATGGAATTTCGTTTATGTGGTTACCAAAATGCAAAATCTGTGATTTTAAGTGGTGATTTTAACAACTGGTCCGAAAGTGATTACAAGCTAAAACTTGTTGATGGGTGCTGGGTTTACAACAAAAGCCTTTCTGGCGGAAAATACCATTATAAGTATATCGTTGACGGACAATGGATTTTAGACCCAAAAAACTCTATAAAAGAGTTTGATAGCAAAGGACATATCAACTCTGTTTGCATGGTAAAATAATGGGTTTAATCATTAGTTTCTTTTTTATATGATCTTTTAATGGCAGAATAAACACTTTCATTTCCAAAGTAAAACTTAACCCCAAAATTTAATGTGTTGTACTGTCCTTTTTCAAAAAATGATTGCAATTCTGCTGGTGCTTCAATATCAGTGTTAACGCGCCTAAATGAATAATCCACAAAAAGATTTATGCCTTTGTATATTTCAAAAGCGCTATAAACACCAAAACTCCATAAGCTACCGGTATCTTTATTATCATCTGTATTTTCAATTTGATTTCTAAACGTTACGCGTCCACCTAATGAAGAGTATATCCCCAAACGTGTTCGTTTTACTGGTAAAAACTCATACCCGAGTGAAAAAAAACGTTCTCTGGCACTTGTGGATGGATAATTGCCAACTAATGAAGTATCCGTAATATCAAAACCACTTCCCGAAAGCGTATAGGATGCAAAAAATTGTTTGTATAGAAACAGCTTTAATCTAAAGTTATAGCCATTAGTACCATCATAAGCCTGACCAATAAAATTATCGCCATTGGATATAGGAATTTGATAACTGTATTCTATAGTCCATGATTTCTGACGGCCATCATCATATAAAAACTTGTTATTGGAATCTGATTCTTTTTTGGCCATATCTTTATCTTGTTGTGAAAAGCATAATAACGGCACAAAAAGCAATACTAACAATAATGGCAGTTTAGTATTCAAATTGAAAGTCATACTCTTCAGAATCAATGGTTAGTATTTCTTCTTGTTCTGGTCCGCCATTAATACTATAGGTAAAAATAACCGTATCACCTTGGCTTACAGAGAAACTCCTTTCAAAAGTCCCAGTAAAATCTTCGTTGAAGTTTCTGGATACTAGACGTTCTTCAAAACAAGAATTTTGGTTTTCATCAAGAACTCCATCCGAGTAGAACTCTCGACAAAACGGATTGTTAAACCTAAAACTAAAATTTATGGTAGTATCCAATGTACTTTGCCTGACTATACTGTAGTTAAATGTGCTTAGTTTATTTAGAATCGCAGTGTTTATATTAAAGGTCAAATCATCAGGTCTAAACTCCGAAGTACTCGTAAAATATTCATAATATGAGTAGTCAAATCCATTTGATACCTCTATGTAGAAAATGGAATTTGAACCAAAAAGCGATACCATTTCAAAATTTCCCGAAGCATTTGAAAAACCCTCAGCTAGAGTAACTGGCGATGCTCCTTGAAAGCCAGCATCTGTTACAACTTTAATTGAAGCATTTTCAATAGGATTATTGTTTTGATCCACTACCCGACCTTCCACCAAAACCCTGACGTTGTTATCAACTTGGGTTTCTGCGCAACAAAGCAAAAGTGGTAAAATGATTAAAATGAAAAAAAAGTGATTGGCTTTCATGAATTGATTTACCTAAAGATGCAAAAAGCCAAAAAAGGTTGCGTACAATTATTAAGAAATTACTTCCAACTTCGCAAAGCGTAATAATAGTTTTTTGGTATCGCCATTTTGAAATTTAATTTCGGCTTTCAAATCCCCACCTTTTCCTTCAATTCTTAATACTTCGCCTCTACCAAAACGCTGGTGGTTTACAATATTACCAACAGTAAGTTTACTGTCAAATAAGTTTGGATTTCCACCACTACTCGACTCGCTCACACGTTTCATTTTTTTAGGCGAACTCAACTGAAAATTTTCTGGTTTTTTACGCGACTCTTTTTTCTGAAATTTGGGCGACTTAGGTTTTGCAAACCGAACTTTATTGGGCTCAATATCCCCAAAAATCGAGGCATCCAACATTGGGTTGAAACGTTGCTCTTGCATTGGCGTGATATTATCCAAATATTGATCATCTATTTCTTCAATAAAACGGCTTGGTTCAGCATCGATTAATTTTCCCCAACGGTAACGCGATATAGTATAGGTTAAATAGGCTTGTTTTTCGGCTCTTGTTAACGCCACATAAAACAAACGACGTTCTTCTTCTAGCTCGCTTCGCGTATTCATACTCATAGCACTGGGAAACAAATCTTCTTCCATGCCCACAATAAACACATGCGGAAATTCTAAACCTTTAGCCAAATGAATGGTCATTAAGGCCACATGATCAGGATTACCTTTATCGGCATCCAAATCTGTTGCCAAAGCTACGTCTTCCAAAAACTCCGCTAATGATGCGGTGCTATCAGCCACTTCTTTTTGCCCTTCCACAAAATCGCCGATACCATTCAATAATTCTTCAATATTCTCCATTTTGGCAACACCTTCTGGCGTACCATCTTTATTAAATTCCCTAATTAGTCCTGTAACTTTAACGACATGTTCCGCCAACTCAAAAGCATTGGCGTTGGCATTCATTACCTGAAAGCTTTCAATCATTGTTACAAAATTCTTCAACTTAGTACGTGTACCAGCATTAACAGGAACTTGCAGTGCATCAATCTCTTTAATCACATCAAAAATTGGCTTACCATAAGCATTTGCCGAGACTATTAATTTGTCAATTGTGGTTTGCCCAATGCCACGCGCCGGAAAATTGATGATTCGCTTTAAGGCTTCTTCATCTGCCGGATTGATAATTAAACGTAAATACGACAGTACATCTTTAATTTCTTTTCGCTGATAAAATGATAAACCACCATAAATGCGGTACGGAATATCACGTTTACGCAACGCATCTTCTATAGCTCTCGATTGTGCATTTGTTCTATACAATACTGCAAAATCAGAATTTTGCAATTGCTGATTCATTTTGGTTTCAAAAATAGTACTCGCCACATAGCGACCTTCATCACCATCTGTCATTAGTCGGTTGACCTTAATTTTTGCACCTTCGTCATTTGCCGTCCAAACAACTTTATCGAGCTTATTTTGGTTTTTATCAATAACCGAATTGGCCGCATTTACTATATTTTTTGTGGAGCGATAATTTTGCTCCAACCTAAACACTTTTACGTCATCATAATCGCGTTGAAAATTGAGAATGTTATTGATATTCGCACCGCGAAAGGCATAAATACTCTGCGCATCATCACCAACAACACAAATATTTTGATAACGGTCAGACAACGCACGTACAATCAAATATTGCGAATGATTAGTATCCTGATACTCATCTACCAAAATGTATCTGAACCTATCTTGATACTTCGCCAACACATCTGGAAAACGCGTTAGCAACTCATTGGTTTTCAGTAATAAGTCATCAAAATCCATAGCGCCAGCTTTAAAGCAACGCTCAACATACTCCTTGTAAATTTCACCAAGTTTTGGACGCCGTGCAGCTGTATCAGCCTCTAATAATTCAGGATTTTGGTAATAGGCTTTTACAGTAATCAAGCTATTTTTGTAAGATGAAATCCGCGACCTAATCTGTTTGTATTTATACACATCTTTATCCAAGCCCATTTCTTTTATAATTGAAGCAATCAACCTGTCAGAATCTTGCGTATCGTAAATAGTGAAATTACTTGGGTATCCAAGCCTATCTGATTCAATTCGGAGAATTTTCGCAAATACAGAATGAAATGTACCCATCCACAAATTCTTGGCTTCGCTATCGCCAACAATTGAGGCAATTCTTCCTTTCATTTCGCGTGCGGCCTTATTGGTAAAGGTCAGTGCCAATATGTTGAACGGATCAACACCTTGACTCATCAAATACGCTATACGATAAGTCAATACGCGTGTCTTCCCAGAACCTGCACCGGCAATTACAATCATAGCACCATCTTTTTGCAAAGTTGGCGCTAGTTGCGCATCATTAAGTTGACTTAAATAGTTTTCCAAAAGTGCCCTTTTTGAGACTGTGAAAATAAGGAATGCTTTGGTCTTAACGGTGTCCATTTGTTATTAATTATAAACAACAAAAAAGGAATTCTTTACAATTTGTAACTTTAGAGCCACTTGTAAAAACCCTACCTTATAAATGAAGACGTTTTTTGTTTTTCTATGTGCCATATTAACGCTTCAAAATTTTGGTCAATCTTTAGATCAATTTCAAAAACGCACCTTTTCTAAAGATGATGGATTAACGTTGGATAGCGTTAACAGCATGTGTTATGACAATGATGGTTTTTTATGGCTTGGTGGTATTGATAATGATATAAGAACCATATTGTCCAATTCCAAAGAACTTGCATTACTTCGTTTTAACGGCAATTCGTTTCAGGAAATTACAATTCCAAATCTATCAAAAACGACAAACGCTGTTTCACAATTGTATAGGCGAAAAGATGGTAAAATTTTAATTGTCTTAAATACAGAATCTGAGGAAAAAGTAATATTATTCGATCCTTACTCCATCAGTTTCAACTATATAAAGCTTGATGCGGTGGCACACTCTAAAGTGTTTGCATACAATGGCAAAGATTACATGCTAACCCAACATGATAAAAAAATTACGTTATTTGAAATTTCCATAGATTTTGCTTTCAATCCTGTTTTCAATTTTGTCCTCAATATTCCTCAGAACTTTTTATTGGATAGAAGTACGGAATTAATATTTGACCAATCCTATTGTTTAATCAGCGACAATAATTTCCCCATTACCATAACAGATTGGAAAGGCCAAATTTTGAGGCAGTTTAAAAATGATGACTTTAAACGAGAAACAGATATTACCAAAAAAAAATTCTGGATAACAAAGGCGTTTAAACATCGAGGCAAAAACTATACACTGATTGATTCCAAAGACGAATTGCAAACAGTTGATTTTAAAACGCTTAATCTTAAATCAACACAACCAAAACTCAATGCCAAAAACGTTTTAGAAGTTGCTACCGATAATGGAGATAATCATATGTTAATATCAAGTGTTGAGAATTCGGTAATCTTTCAAACGTTAGAAGATGAAACTATTAAAACGCTCTACAAAGACAACACCTTAAAACCGGTAAATACTATTGAAGCCTTTTCAACTGACCTTAGCCAAGAAATTTGGCTTTTCTATAATGGCAATCTTCATCAGTATATCTTTCGGAATCGGTCTGTAACAAATTATTTAAGAGAGTTTCCAATCCGAGCTCTAAAACAGAAAGACGATAAAAACATCATTATAGCTACCGAAAACAACGGTTGGTTTAATCTAAACAAAGAAACACAGCAAATTCAACCCATGAAAATATTGGAAAATGACAAGCCTGTTTCTCCAATGTCTTCACGAAATATACTAATAAACGATAGTGTTATATGGAGCCATAGCAACGGTAGCTTCCTAAAAATCAATACTTTAACACTGAATTCTAAAGCGTTTAGGCATTACCCAATTAAAAACTTCCGAAATCTTAATGACAGCTTATTGGTCTATGCAACGGCATCCTACAACCTAATGCAGTTCAATAAAAATACTGGGGAACACACATCACTGTTACATACGGATAGCTTAACAGTTTTTGATCTGGTTGTAAAAGATAATTTAATTCTTGGCGCAACAGACAAAGGTGTTTTGGTTTATAATTTAGACACTAAAACCAGCAAATTGCTTCAGGATTTAAAAGACACCTTCGTTTTTGTTTGTGCATTTGACGATAAGGAAAATCCACTTTTTGGTACAAGAAACGGCTTTATTTATAGGTACAATTTCAATGAAACAAACTTTGAAATTGTTTACAAAGATGAATTAAACGCGGGAATTGCAGGTGTTATTATCCATGAAAACATATGGTGGATCAATACTTTTAACGGTGTAGTGACCTTAAATCCCGAAAATAAAAAAACAACCCGATTTTCAGAAAAAGATGGATTTAGCCACTATGAGGGCAATAGATACAGTGCACTCAAAACGGATGACGGTATTTATTTTGGAACACTGGCGGGCGTTAATTTCTTTAATCCGGAAGAATTAAAGCCCAAAAAAAACTATGCCCAACTTACCTTGTTAAACACAAATTTTTACAATCAGAAAACAGAAAAATTTAACAATATAAACAATAGAATGATTTTAGACGATGGGGATTACGCCATCCAGCTACCACCCGAAAATCGTGCCCTAACACTTGATTTTGCACTGAAAAACAACAACGGACTCGTCAATGATTATTCATACAGATATCGGCTCAATAAGAATAAATGGATAGATTTAAAAAACCAGGGCTTCATCCAGTTTCCAAATCTTGCATCAGGAAAATATAATTTAGAAATCGAGGCTTTGGACTTTTCTGGAGACAAAGTAGGTACATCATTAATTATCCCAATTACTAGCAGAGCATTTTTTTATAAAACGTGGTGGTTTATTGCCTCTGTAAGTTTATTGATTATTGGTGTTCTACTCTATTTTCTGCGTCAGTTTCAACTAAGAAAAAAGCTTCAAGATAAGTTTGCATTAGACCTCATCAATTCACAAGAAGATGAACGAAAACGTATTGCGCGAGAACTACACGACAGTGTTAGTCAGCAGTTAACACTAATAAAACGTAAAGCACAAAATAATGAACAAATTGAAATATCAGAACTCACAAATAACACCTTAGAAGAAGTAAGGCATATATCCCGAGGGCTTTTTCCACCTTTACTCAAACAATTAGGTTTTACCGAAAGTGTTGAACAGTTGGCTGTCGATATTGATGAGAACAACAATCTCTTTGTGTCAACTTACATCGAAAATATTGATAAGGATTTGAACGACGAAAATGCACTTCACCTCTACAGGTTTATTCAGGAATGCCTTAATAATATTCTCAAACATGCAGAGGCAAAAGCACTTTCCATAACAATTGAAAAAGAAAAAGATACTATTTTAGTACTAATTAAAGACAACGGAAAAGGGTTTGATGTTGGTGCTTCAAAGAATAAAAACAGCCTTGGTTTAAAAACGCTTGAGGAACGGATTAGGATTCTTAATGGCGAATTAAATATTGAAAGTATACCAACCCAAGGAACGACGACCAAAGCTAAAATACGCCTGTATTAATAAATGACCAGAGATATAAAAATACTAATAGCTGATGACCATCCCATGTTGCTGAAAGGACTACATGACGAATTATCATCACAAAATTACTGTGATATTATTACCGCCACAAACGGTGCCGAAGCTTTAGAAATGGTAGTTAATGAAAAACCAGACATTGCAATTTTAGATATTGAAATGCCTTTACTTTCCGGTATTGAAGTTATCAAAAAATGTAAGGAGAGAGCATTGCATACTAAGTTCATTGTACTGACATCTCATAAAGAAAGTAGATATATATTTAAAGCCAAAGCCCTAAATATTTCGGGCTACTTGTTAAAAGACGAACCCTTTTCAGAAATACAAAAATGTATTTACAAAATTCAAGAAGGCAAAAATTATTACAGCTCTACATTCAGTGATATCTTCAATACTGAAATCTCACCAAATCTTGAAAAAATTAAATTGCTATCACCATCAGAGCGCACCATTATTAGATTAATTGCATCAAAAAAATCATCTCAAGACATCTCTGAAACACTCCTAATTTCTGTACGTACAGTACAAAAGCACCGTTCAAATATTATCAAAAAATTAGGCTTAAGTTCAGAACAGGATGCATTGACCAGTTGGGTTACGCTTAACAAAGATCTTCTAACATCTTTATAGCATACGTAGACCTACGTATTTATTGACCAGTTTGCGTATTGTGTATACTTACTAGCGCCTTTAACTTGAGGCTTAAATAATTAGCTATTAAAACCACATAATACCAATCCAATGAAAACAAAACTTTTTTTTATAATTTTTCTAGGCATTCTTAGCCTAGGCCACGCACAATTTCAAGTAGGCCAAGATATTGAGGGTAATGCTTTAGGGCAAAATCTAGGCCGAAGTATTGCTATTAATCAAGCTGGCAACAGAATTGTTGTTGGCAGTGCACCATCTACCATAGATATTGACCCAAAGCTACAAGTCTTTGATTTAATAAATGATACATGGACACAAGTAGGCCAAGATATAACTGATGACACAGGTACAATTAATGTAGGACGATATGCAAGTATCAATAATTTTGGTGACATCATAGCCGTATCCGATCCAAGTTCTGGAACTTCACAAGGTATTGTACGAATATTTCAATTGTTTGGGAACACTTGGACACAGTTAGGAACTGATATTATTGGTACCTCTGGAGAAAATATAGGAGCTGCTATTAATTTAAATGGTGCTGGTAACCTAATTATTGTAGGAACTTTGGACGATACTGCAAGAGTTTACGAATACAACCCAACAACCGATGATTGGGAAACCTATGGACAAACACTAACAAGCAACTCGACATCTCAATTCAATAATTTTCAATTCGGTAGAACAGTAGATATTAATGACAATGGTACTAAAATTGTTGTTGGTGCTAGATTTGATGAAACTATAGGATTTAGATCTGGTCAAGTTACTGTTTATGAGTATATTTTTGGTACATGGACACCTGTTGGTCCGCCTATTAATGGGAATGCAGGTGACGCCTTGGGTAATGCCGTAAGCATGGATAGTAGCGGTAATATAGTCGCAGTTGGAACATCTAGTTTTTCTACTACTCTAAATAATGTAGGTAAAACAGAAATTTTTGAATTTAACGGTACCGATTGGATACAAGTAGGAAATGACATTATTGGTGATGATGAGAATGGAAATTCAGGCTCAATTGTGAGTTTGTCCGATGATGGCACCCGTGTAGCCATTGGCGAGCCGTTTAGAGATGGTGGAGGACGTACTATAGTATATAATTTAGATTCAAACAGTTGGAATCCCTATTATGATGTTACTCTTGATATTTTTACCACGGGTCGTACTGGAGAGGTCGTAGCCTTAAGTGGTAACGGTCAATACCTACTTGAGTCGAATCCTGGGAATAGTGATAATTTTATAGCTAACGGACAAGCACGTGTTTTCTTTCTGGGTTGTGATACCGAAACTACACCACCAAATGTTATGACACAAGACATTACCGTAGATTTGGACGAAAACGGCCAAGCTACCATAACACCAGAGCAAATCAATAATGGTTCGACAGATAATTGTGAAATTGTTTCATACAGTCTAAGTCAAGATCAATTTACTTGCAATGATGCCTTTGCAAATAACAATAAGGGCATAAGCTTCAATGGAGTTGACCAACATATTGAAATAGCGGATGATACGTCGAATGATATCTCAGGCAGTTATACCATGTCATGTTGGGTAAAATATGATGCTACTGGTCCTGCTTTACAACGACCAATTTCCAAGCCAAGTGCTAGTGATGGTACTGGTACATGTATAGCCATGAGCAACACAGGTGCTGTAGGACTAACCTTTATTGATGGGTCATCCGGGGCGCCTAATGGATTAGGCTCTGCCCCTAACACTATTTTGCCAGACACTTGGACGCATGTGGCAATTACTTATGATGAAACCACCAATATAGCTACTGTTTATGCTAATGGTACATCAGTTGCTTCGGGAACTGTAAATCCAATATTTCCTAATAGTTCGCAACCATTATTTATTGGTACCGAAGGTATCGGTTCTAATTTCTTAACCTTCAGACGCTTTAAAGGCGAAATTGATGAGGTAAGAATTTGGAATATCGCAAGGACACAATCCGAAATAATGGCAGATATGAACCAACGCATTGAACCTCAACCAGGCTTGGTAGGATTGTATCGCTTTAATGAAGGCACTGGCACCGTAGTAAACGATGCGTCTGGTTTTGCGCCTAATGGTAACTTTGTAAATCTTGATGAAACTACAGATTGGGTAGATGGTGCACCTTCATTGGATAGCATTGGTGAAAATCAAGTTATGTTAACAGCAACTGATGGCAATAATAATTCTGCAAGTGCCTCAGCCACCGTAACCGTTAGAGATAATTTACCGCCAAATGTGGTTACACAAAATATTGTAGTGGCACTTAGCTGTGATAATATAAACGATGTCACTATTGATGCCTCACAAATCGATAATGGCTCTACAGACAACTGTAGCATCGCAGATATGTCTTTAGACCTCAATTATTTTGACATTACTAATATTGGTGACAATACGGTGACATTAACAGTTACTGACACTTCTGGAAACTCTAATTCAGAAACTGCAGTAGTGACTGTAGTAGATTACAGAGGTAACAATGTCCTTTACGTAAATCAGAATGCGAATGGTAATGATACCGGAGCTAATTGGACCAATGCCTTTACGGATCTACAAAATGCTATAAATGTAGCATCAACATGCACTAATATTACCGAAATATGGGTAGCTTCCGGAATCTACAAGCCAAGTGTACTTCCAAGAGGTAGCGCGCCTGTTATTCCAAACAACTTCTTTGACAGTCGTAATTTTAGCTTTCATTTGGTCGACAACGTTGCTATGTATGGTGGCTTTTCTGGATACGAAAATAATGTCTCGGAACGTGAATTGTCGCAAAACCCAACGATATTAAGTGGTGATTTGGGGGTCATTAATGATAGTAGCGACAATGCGGTGAATATCATTATTTCAATAAACGACTCAAGTAACACTAAGCTAGATGGATTTATTATTGAAAATGGAAATGCTGATAGGCTATTTCCAGTCATATCAGGTGATCCCTGTGAGTATGATCCTTGTGATGAACCAGATCCCGCTCCAGATGGAGGCGCAGCAATTGAAGGACAAACTATTAACTTTAGTGACGGAGGCGCCATCAATGCATTTGGTTCTTCACTAAGCATTCAAAATTGCGTTTTTAGAACTAATAGTGCTTTAATAACCGCACCTGTGTTTTTTAATGGTGGCGGATCACCTAATATTTCAAATTCGCTTTTTTATAATAATACAGGGAATTTATTTATCCTAACAGTGAACCAAGCTGGCAGTGGACAAGCAAAGCTTAATAATCTTACCTTTATAAACAATACACTTAATTTGCCGATAGGTTCTAATGCCATAGTATCTATTAGTGGAGATTCCACAATTAATAATAGTGTGCTTTACAATAATGTTACTGGGATTGATATTTCCTCCACCAATCCAAACTCAACCAATAATTTTGTTTCCAATAATGGTGGTAATGGTACGCTCCTAGGCTCTGACCCTTTTACAAATAGTTTGGATATTGATGGTGGTGATAATCTTTTGGGCACAGATGATGATGGACTACTACCAGCCTCAGGTGGAGTTTTAGAAAATTCTGGTAGTGTTACTGCAGAAACTGCGGACATAGATATTTTTGGAAATCCAAGAATTGCCGGAAGTGCTGTTGATGTGGGTGCTTATGAACGTCAATTAGAAGCTTCAGATTTTATGGACAATCACATTTATGTTAATCTTAACGCTACTGGAAATAATACTGGAGAAAGCTGGGCAAACGCATTCACATCATTAAATGAAGCTCTAGAAACAGCTGAAAACTTTTCAGGTATTACAGAAATATGGGTAGCATCCGGAACATACAAACCTTCTAAAGTACCTAGTAATGCAGACTTTACAGCACAAGCGAACTATATGGTAAGTCCAAGAGATTATACTTTCAAAATGGTCAATGGTGTTGCAATGATCGGCGGATTTAATGGTACAGAAACAACGCGTAATTCGCGCAGCTCAAACACTAACCCAACCATTTTAAGTGGTGATATAAATAACACGCCATCAGATACTTCGGATGATATTTTTCATGTTATCATTTCTGTTGACGACGTTAGTAACCAAACAAAACTTGAAAATTTTGAAATCGTTTTAGGCAATGCCAATTCTAATACCTTATATCAAATAAACGGTACAAATATTGGGCACACTACTGGTGGCGGTATTTTTACACATAACTCTAGTTTAGTTGTTGAAGATTCAAAAATTTCTGATTGCAGAGCATCAAGTGCTGGTGGCGGTGTCTATTCATTTTTGAGTAACTCTTTATACAGAAATGTTCGATTTATAAATAATATAGCCGGTCGTCAAGGTGGTGGTATGCAAAGTACCGATAATACAAATGTTGTTGTAAACTGTCTGTTTAGTGGCAATACGGCAGGTATCGCAGGAACACCTTTTATTGGTGGCGGTGGTGCTATATTTAATGTGGGGAATTCTAGCAACACAAACAGATTTTCAAGTTTTATAAATACAGTAATAGACGATAACTTTTCACTAACAAATGCTTCTGGTCTTAGACAAGGCTCAGGTAATTTTAAAATGCAGAATTGTACAATAACAAACAATAGCCAATCAGATGTTAACGGTGGCGTTGTTGTTTCAAGCGCAACTATAGGCAATATGACAGATAACGTGATTTACAATCCCGGTTATTTAGATATGAGAGTTGCAGATGGTGATACATTTATGGGTACATCTAACCTACTTGGAACACCAGCATCGTTTTATACACCACCAACTTTGATAGGATTTTCAACACTGTTACAAGATCCATTTGTTGCTATTACAGATCCTGATGGTCTTGATGATATTTTTGGAACTGACGATGATGGTTTAATACCTACAGAAAATGGTGGCTTGGTTAAATTAAATCTTCGGACTGTAGATGCAAATACAGAACCACTAGATTTTGCTGGGCAACCTCGATTATCAGGTTCAGCGATTGATGTTGGTGCCTATGAATTTCAAAATGTACTTGGTATTACTGATTTTGATGTAAACACCATTGGTATTTATCCGAATCCAGCTAAAAACACAATAATAGTAAATGGTTTAAAATCAGAGTATAGTGTAGAAATTTACAGTATTAGTGGTCAAAAAGTTTTAGAAACCAATTTAAGTATCAGTAACAATACTTTAGATGTTTCAAAATTTACAACAGGTGTTTATTTCCTTAAAATAGATAGCCAAACCATAAAATTTATTAAGCAATAATCAATACTAACCAACCATTGTTAAAACCATCTTTTAAATTAAAGATGGTTTTCTTTTTTTAAATATCTTAGTGCAAAATTGAAATGCCAATGAAACCCATTTTTGCCTTACTACTTTTTGCAACTTCGTTTACTTTCGCCCAGAAATCTATTGAAAATGACATTATTGATATTGAAGGTAAACTTATAGAATGGCGACGCCATTTTCATCAAAATCCTGAGTTATCCAATCAAGAATTTAAAACAGCAGAAAAAATAGCAGAACATTTAAAATCATTAGGACTAGAAGTTGAAACAGAAGTTGCAATCACTGGTGTTGTTGGCTTACTTAAAGGTGATTTACCTGGTAAAGTCGTTGCGCTTCGTGCAGATATCGATGCACTGCCAGTGACTGAACGCAATAATTTACCTTTTAAATCTACAGTAAAAACAACATTTTTGGGAAAAGACACTGGCGTAATGCATGCTTGTGGTCACGATACACATACTGCTATTTTAATGGCCACAGCCGAAGTGCTGTCAAAACACAGAGATAAGATCAAAGGAACTGTAAAGTTTATTTTTCAACCAGCTGAAGAAGGTCCACCGCCTGGTGAAGAAGGCGGTGCTAAACTGATGATTAAAGAAGGGGTTTTAGAAAATCCTAAACCAGATGCAATTTTTGGTTTACACATTAATGCTGGGATTCCTGTAGGGACTATAAAGTATAAAAAAGGAGGACTAATGGCTTCTGTAGAACGTTTTGTAATTAATGTTAAAGGAAAAGGATCACATGGTTCTCAACCTTGGTCTGGTGTAGATCCTATTCTAATTTCGGCAAAGATTATTGATGGCTTACAAACTATTATTAGTAGAGAAGCAAAATTGACTGAAGAAGCTGCGGTTATAACCGTTGGCAAAATCACCGCTGGCACTCGATTTAATATCATTCCCGAAACTGCTGAACTTATTGGGACTGTAAGAACTTTAGATCCCGAAATGTGTGCTATGATAGAGCGGCGCATGAAAGAAATGGTAGAAACAATTGCTAAGGCGTATGGCGGAGAAGCGACCATTTCCTTTAAAAATCAGACGTCTATTACCTATAATGATCCTGAATTAACAGATAAAATACTACCATCACTTCAAAAAGTTGCTGGAACTGAAAATGTAAAACTAGTTAAAGCTACTACTGGTGGTGAGGATTTCTCCTATTTTCAAGAGGTTCTTCCTGGGGTATATTTCTTTTTAGGTGGCATGAATCCTAATGAAGAGTCAAAAGGTGCTTTTCCTCATCATACTCCAGACTTCATTATTGATGAAAGCGGAATGCTACTTGGAGTAAAAGCTTTTACACAATTAACTTTAGATTACTTAAATCAATAACTATGGATTCCATTTTAGAATTCTTAAATAATATTCCTTGGTGGCTTTGGATAATTATTGTTTTAGCATTTGTAGCCATCAGAGATGTTTTTCTACAACGTAAGCATACTATTAGTCATAACTTCCCAATTGTTGGCCATTTAAGGTATTGGTTAGAAAGTATTGGTCCAGAAATGCGCCAGTATTTTGTTGCAAATAACAGAGAAGAATTACCATTTAACCGCATAGAACGCAGTTGGATTTACGCTTCCGCAAAACAAGAAAACAATTACGAAGGTTTTGGGACCGACAGAGATATTTATGCGCATCAGCATATTTTCATTAATAACGCCATGATGCCATATAAAATTGATGAGCATCACCCAAATGCTACTGACAAAAGCTTTCTACCATGTGCAAAAGTTATGGGTGAATTTAATAAGCGTAAGCGTCCGTATCGTCCAAAATCGATTATCAATATCTCGGCAATGAGCTTTGGGTCGCTTTCAGCAAAAGCTGTTGATTCGATGAATAAAGGTGTAAAATTAGCCGGTGCATACCACAACACTGGCGAAGGCGGTTTGTCGCCATACCACAGTAATGGTGGAGATGTAGTGTTTCACTTTGGGACAGGTTACTTTGGAGTGCGAAGTAAAGATGGTGGTTTTTCTATGGGAAAAATGGTAAAACTGGTAGAAAATAATCCTTTCGTAAGAGCAATAGAAGTAAAACTATCACAAGGTGCCAAACCCGGAAAAGGTGGTGTTTTACCGGGAGCAAAAATTACTAAGGAAATTGCAGAAATTCGTGGTGTTGAAGTTGGTAAAACCGTACTCTCACCACCAAACCACAAAGCCTTTTCCAACGTACCGGAATTGGTTGATTTTGTTGAGGCTATTGCCGAAAAAACAGGATTACCCGTCGGTATAAAAGCCGCCATTGGCAAACTGGATCAATGGGAAGAATTAGCCGAAATTATGAAATCTGAAAATCGTGGCCCCGATTTTATAACTATTGATGGTAGCGAAGGTGGTACAGGCGCAGCACCACCAAGCTTTGCAGATCATGTATCCTTGCCATGGGTTTATGGTTTTAGTGATGTTTATAAATTGTTTCAAAAACATGGTATAGAAAATCGTGTGGTATGGATTGGTAGTGGAAAACTCGGTTTTCCGGCAAAAGCGGCCATGGCATTTGCTATGGGCGTAGATTGTATCAACGTTGCACGTGAAGCTATGATGAGCATTGGTTGTATTCAAGCGCAAATATGCCACACAAACCGTTGCCCAGCTGGAATTGCCACGCAAAGCAAATGGTTGCAAAGCGGTATAAACGTACCTTTAAAATCGGAACGTTTGGCACAATATTTCAAAACATTTAAAAAGGAATTAATTGAAATTACACATGCTTCGGGTTATGAGCATCCGTGCCAATTTACCATGAACGATATTGAAATGAATGTGGATGATCACAACCTAGCCAAAGGTTTCAATAATACCTTTGGTTACCAAAAAACTGAAGTGCCTTTTGATGGAATGAAAACTTTAGCAGAATGTGACTATTTAGGTGGAACCAAAAACTAAAAATCTACGTCAGTTCTAGTAATTTAGATAGCTATCGAAATTGTATAAAAAAGTAATTTCACTAAAAATAATGACAACTTTTCGATACATGTTTTTCTCATTACAATCAAAAAACACACTCGAAGAGACGAGAATAAATTAAAGACTAACAACTAACCACTTTTTAATATGCAAGAACAACTTATAAACCTACTTTTATTTTGTATACCAGCTTTAGTTACTGGTGCTATTGCTTTTTTATTTTTTAGAGAATTTGTTGATAACGAAACTAATCGTCGTAATTTTTTACTTAAAAAAGAATTGGATAATCAAAGTATGCCTTTGCGTTTACAGGCTTATGAACGCTTAACATTGTTTTTGGAGCGCATTAATCCGAATAAGTTGCTAACGCGCGTGAGTCCAATGTCACAAGACAAAAACGATTACGAAAACTTACTAATTGCCAATATTGAACAGGAATTTGAGCATAACCTATCCCAACAAATCTATGTAAGTGACCAATGTTGGGGCATTATAAACGCTTCAAAAAATGCGACTATTCAATTGATACGCAAATCGAATATGAGTGATAAAGTTGATTCGGCAGATAAACTTCGTGAAGTGGTTTTAACCAATCTTATGGACAAGCAAGCACCCAGCAATGCTGGACTTTCGTTTATTAGAAATGAGGTTAGTGAGTATTTGAAGCCCATCTAAATCTTCCCAAAGGGAAGACTTGTGGTTCAGTAGTAGCCAAATTTTTTAATTAAAATTTATCTTATTGAACATAATTTCGATGTTAGGATTTTAATCTTCAAAAAGTGTCAATTCGAGTAAAAATCGTGAGATTTTTGTATCGAGAATAGCTTTTTGAGTAGAAAAATCAATTGTTTTCGATACATTTTTCTTCGAAAAACACTCAAACTGACATTGATTTTCTTAAATCGAACTCATGTTATTGAAGTTAATAATTGTACTTCAAACTTTACACTTTTTACTTATCACTCTACACTTTCAACTCAGAATCATGCTTTTCTTCTGCATAGTCATAACCTTGTTGCCACCATTTTTCCATTAAACGTTTACTGAAAATTAAGGAGTTTTCTGTTAAAGATGTTGGCGTGTAATATAAGTTGAGTTTTACGTTTTTACTTTTTGCTTCCAACTTTCCCAATTCAATATCATTTTTTTCAACTTGGTCTAACAAATGCCCAAACAAACTTATCATCAATGAAAATGGGTTTTTACCAAGCACTTTTTGCCGATTCATATTTTCGGCTTCTAAAACCACGGCATCCACTTCTGTGGCACCACGCAATATAGCTTCGCGAATGGGAATAACGCAAGCCAAACCGCCATCGGCGTATTCGTGACCGTTTTTAACCGCTAAGGACATAAACGGAATATAATTGCAGGAAATCCAAATCCAATCACAAAATTCCTCATAAGTAAATTCGTTAATAGACTTGTACTCTACCCGATTCATAGATAGATTGGAAACCGTTACCACAACATCATGCCGTTGTTGTTTTACAAGTTCATATTCTTCGCGAGTGAAATTTTTTCGGATATTTCGTTTTAGAGCTTTACTTTCACCAAAGGTGCGTTTTCGTTTTATAAACTGCCAAAGCGAATTCACAAAATCAATAGACACATATTCCCTATCGCCTTTTTGGCGCTGTACAAACGGACTTACGCTAAATACATCGTGCTGTTGTACGTTTGTAAAAATATGATAGAGTTTATCTAATTTTCCGCAGGCCAAATGCGGTACCAACAAACTTCCTGTAGACGTACCTAAAAACATATCGTATTGGTGTTTTTTGCGCTCCATAAGGTATTGCGCAACGCCACCTGCAAATGCACCTTTACTGCCACCACCAGAAATTACTAAGGCTCGCATCTATTTTTTTTGGGTTTCAAGTTCGTTCAACATGTTTTTAGCAAACTTAACCATGCGCCAGTTGTGATGGAATTTTGCGTTTTCCAAATTTGCCTTGCATCGGTCATTACAGGAATTCATGAGTTGCAAATATTTAAAGGCATTCATGCGTATTTCGGCATTGTGGTAATCTTGTGTGTAATCTAGTAGTTTGGCAAAAATTTCGGCTTTAGAATCACTGTTATATTCTGGTGTATTTAAATGCAATACCAACCACAAAAGTTCCACATTTTTATCATTGAAACCTTCAATACTTCGTGTTTTACTGAGGTATTTTGAACGTTCCGTCGGAAAACTTGTCCATAAATTATTCAGTGCATTTTCTACCGTAATATAAGATTTATCGTCTAAAAGCGATTCGTAATCATCCTTTAATTTATTAGGCACATAACGCAAATAAGTTGAAATGGCCTGACGTACTTTTAAGCCATTTTTAAATGTTGCCTTATCAATTAACTGTGGTTGCTGTGCTATGACTTTTACTTTAGCATCATCGGACGCGTAATACTTCAAATAATCAGCACATTTAGACGATTGTGCTCCACAATTAATCTGAACATATTCTTGAATGTAGCTCGATTGCTTATGCACCAAACGTATGGCATCTTCAAAAGGGAATTCAACGTTTTCAATCCATTTTTTTACAAATGATTTCAAACTTTGACTTGTTAAATGTTCGACTTCAGTAGTTAAATCTTCAGTCTCAACATTTCCGAATTGATGTTTTTGCAGATAGTTCTTTACGGCTTGTTTAAAAATCCTGTCACCAACCTTATCGCGCAACGCATGCAAAACCCATGCGCCACGTTGGTAAAATGTTAAACTGCTGGACTTTGGATTTAACAACGATGTGCCATTTTTGGCGTGGTCTTGCCTAGCTAAATCTTGAGCAGATTGGTAAAGTTTAAAATAGAAATAATCGTTGCCAAACACTTCACGCTCAGCTAGTAAGGCATAATAGGTGGCAAAACCTTCTTGCAACCAATGGTGCGCACCAGATTTTGCCGTTACCAAATTGCCAAACCACTGATGCGCCAGCTCGTGCGCATTGACATTCACATAATTTTTATCATTAAAACCAATGTCATCCACCACAAAAGCATCCGAAAAAATTGTCAGACTTGTATTTTCCATGCCAGCATATAAAAAGTCGTGCACTGGAACTTGCTTATAGTTTTGCCATGGATACGGCACGCCGATTTCGGTCTCTAAAAAAATGAACATTTTTTTGCTGTGACGATAGGTAGATTCGACTTTTAAGGAATCATCCGGAAAGTAGTAATATTCCAACGGTACACCACTTTCGGCGGTTTTACTCGTTGCTTTATATTTGCCTATAACTAATGCCAACAGATAGCTAGACATTGGTTTTTGCATGTTGTACTGCCAAATAAAATTGTCCGAATTTTCAATTGGTACAATATTACTCAGTTCACCATTGGCTATTGCGATATATGGACTTTTACATTCAACAGACAAATTAAAAATCACTTTTTCATTAACGTCATCAAAACTGGGCAACCAATTGCTGGTGTATTTACCTTGGCCTTGGGTCCAGATATTCCAGTCTTCTTTTCGCTTTAAAAAATAGAGTGCTTTTTTGGGAAAAGCTTCGTATTTAAACGTTAGTTCATTATTCTGAGAATTTTGGAAATCGGATATTATACCCAGTTTTTTTCCATCGTTGGAATAGTTAGCAGGATTGCCATTTAAGTAAACCGCATTGAACGTCATGGTCTTCGCATCAATAAAAATAGAATCTACTGGCTTTAAGACATCGAACTTATAAGTAACGTAGCCTGAAACTTTTGCCGAATCTGGAACGAGTGAAATTTCAGCATTCATACTCTTAAAATCAACATAAGTTGTTTGTTGAGCCCAGCCAAAGCCCGCAAACAAAAGGTTGATAAATAATGCTATTTTGTTCATAGAGTTAAACCATACAAGAATAACGCCAAAATAACATTTTTCTGTCATTCCTGCGAAGGCAGGAATATAAAAAGAATCACAAACCAAAGAGATTCCTTTTTTCAAAGGAATTAGTAAATTCGCTCTTATGAGTACAAACCTCCAAACTCCAATTGATTACCTTAAAGGTGTTGGCCCAAATCGTGCCGATTTGTTGCGCTCAGAGCTTGGTATTCATACCTTTCAAGACCTGATAAATCTCTTTCCAAATAGGTATATTGACCGAACGCAATACTACAAAATCAAGGATTTACAACGCAACAATGCCGAAATTCAAGTAGTTGGCGTTATTACAGGTTTTAAAGAAGTTGCACAAAAACGCGGTAAAAGGCTTGTGGCGACTTTTAAAGATGAAACGGGAATAATGGAACTGGTGTGGTTTCGCGGACAAAAGTGGATACACGACAACCTAAAAATTGGGAAACCTTATGTGGCTTTTGGTCGCGCCAATTGGTTTAATGGCATGTTTAGCATGCCACATCCGGAGTTGGAACTGCAATCAGAGCACGAACAGAATTTACGTTCGGCAATGCAAGCCATATATCCATCAACAGAAAAACTATCCAATAAAGGTGTTTCAAATCGGGTTGTTTCAAAATTAATGCAAACCTTGTTTTTGGAGACCAAAGGACAATTTGAAGAAACCTTATCTAAAAAAGTGATGTCCGAATTGAAATTAATTTCAAAATCCGATGCGCTTTTTAACATTCATTTTCCGAAGAATTCCGATGTACTTTCAAAGGCGCAATTCCGACTGAAGTTTGAAGAATTATTTTACATTCAATTGCAATTAATTCTGAAAAACCTCATCCATAAATCAAAAATAAAAGGTTTAAAATTTGAAGCTGTTGGACACTATTTCAACACGTTTTACAATGACCATTTACCGTTTGAATTAACCAATGCACAGAAACGTGTATTGAAAGAAATTAGAGCAGATTTAGGTAGCAATGCACAAATGAACAGGCTTTTGCAAGGCGATGTAGGTTCTGGTAAGACTATTGTAGCGTTTATGTCAATGCTCATAGGACTTGACAACGGTTTTCAGTGTTGTTTAATGGCGCCAACTGAAATTTTGTCAGTACAACACTATAACGGATTAAGTGGATTATGTAAATTATTGAATATCAGTATTTCATTACTTACTGGTTCAACTAAAACTTCAGAACGTAAAGAGATTCATAAAAATCTCGAAAATGGTCAATTACAGATACTTGTTGGCACGCATGCCCTACTTGAAGATAAAGTAAAATTCAAGAATTTAGGACTGGCCATTATCGACGAGCAACACCGTTTTGGTGTGGCGCAACGAAGTAAACTTTGGAAGAAAAGAAGTCCAACAAAAAGCCCATCTAAATCTTCCCAACGGGAAGATGATTCGACTTCAAATTCAACTTCAAATTCGGCCATTATTCCACCTCATATTTTAGTGATGACTGCTACGCCAATTCCACGTACATTGGCCATGTCGGTTTATGGTGATTTGGACATTTCGGTTATTGACGAATTGCCAGCTGGTCGCAAACCTGTTAAAACAGTTCACAGATATGATAACAATCGGTTGAAAGTGTTTCGCTTTATTAAAGATGAAATTGCAAAAGGTCGGCAAGTTTATGTAGTGTATCCATTAATTCAAGAAAGCGAAAAAATGGATTACAAGGATTTAATGGATGGTTATGAAAGTATTTCGCGCGAATTTCCTTTGCCTGATTATCAAATCTCAATAGTACATGGACAAATGAAGCCAGCCGATAAAGACTACGAAATGCAACGCTTTGCCAAAGGTGAAACACAAATTATGGTGGCCACAACAGTTATTGAAGTTGGCGTCAATGTCCCAAATGCATCCGTTATGATTATTGAAAGTGCAGAGCGTTTTGGGTTGTCGCAATTGCATCAACTACGTGGTCGTGTTGGTCGTGGTGCAGAACAGAGTTATTGTATATTAATGACCAGTCATAAGTTAAGTAGCGATAGTAAAACACGCTTAGAAACCATGGTACGCACCAATGATGGTTTTGAAATTGCCGAAGTAGATTTAAAACTTCGTGGTCCTGGCGATATTATGGGCACACAACAAAGTGGTGTCTTAAATTTACGTATAGCCGATGTGGTTAAGGATAAAGCCATTTTGCAACAAGCACGTTATTACGCTAAGCAAATTTTAAAGTTGGACCCAAGTTTGGCATTACCAGAATACAGCATGATTTTAAATACTTACAGACAAATGGGCAAGTATAAAAATATTTGGAATTATATAAGCTAAAATGAAAAATAACTTTGGAAATCATCTCCCAAAATTTCGGGACGAGTTTTTCGCTTAAAGCAAAAAGTATCGAGAATAAGCTTTAAATTCTCTTTTCTCGATACTAATTTTATTCATTTCAATTATAAAATTCACTCGAAATGACGAATTTTAAAGTTAATTAATAGCTACCAAATATGAACCAATTCAAAGGACGACAACTCATAATAGCTACAAAACACAAAAAAGAACGTGTTATAGCACCGCCATTAGAAAAAGCAATTGGTGTACGTTGTTTTGTTGACGAAAACTTTGACACTGATGCACTCGGTACATTTTCGGGTGAAATAGAACGCCAACAAGACCCATTAAGCACAGCAAGGTTAAAGTGTTTACAAGCTATGGAACTTAACAATTGTGATTTAGGTGTTGCCAGCGAAGGCTCATTTGGCCCACATCCATCATTGTTTTTTGCCAGTGCTGATGATGAGATCTTGATTTTTATAGATAAGAAAAATGATCTCGAAATTGTAGTTCGGGAGTTGAGTACCGAAACTAATTTCAATGGAAAAGCTGTTAAAAGTGAACGTGAACTTTTAGAATTTGCTGAACAGGCAAAATTTCCATCGCACGCCTTAATTTTAAAACCAACAAAAACAAATACCGAAGATATTGTTAAAGGTATAAAAAACGAAGCTGATTTACTGAAAGCGTTTGACACCATTATTTCAAAACACGGCAAAGCTTTTGTAGAAACAGATATGCGGGCTATGTACAATCCGAGTCGTATGGCTGTTATAGCAAAAGCCACAAAAAAGTTGGAAGCCAAAATACAATCTGAATGTCCCAATTGCAACACACCAGGATTTGGGATTACGGACTACAAAAAAGGATTACCGTGTGAGTTGTGTGGCTTTCCAACGGAATCGACTCTGAGCGCTATTTACGAATGTCAGAAATGCAATTTTACCAAAGAAGAATTTCATCCCAACGGAAAAGAAACTGAAGATGCCATGTATTGTGGTTTTTGTAATCCTTAACAGAATATAAAGCAAGTCGTCTTTGACATTTATTGGTTATTTTTGAATACGTATGAAAAACAAACTGAAATGAGCGAAAAACATCGCAGTGATGCTAAAATAAGTAAGCAGTATAACGAGAGTGAATTCAATACGCGCCTGTCTCTTGGTGACGAGCTGTTAAACAGCCCAATTCCAAAAGAGGAATTGATGAACAATATTGCACTGTATTTAGATAGACGTCTTTTGTCCCGCTTTTTATTTATCAATGAGTTGTACGAGCAAATTATAGATATTCACGGAAGCATTTTTGAATTCGGCGTGCGTTATGGACAGAATTTTTCGCTGTTAACCAGTCTTAGAGGCATTCACGAACCTTACAACCATAACAGAAAAATAATAGGTTTTGATACATGGGAAGGCTTTCCTGAAGTTACCGAGAAAGACGCATCGCAATTATGGGAAAAAGGCGATTTCTCCGTTCCAAATAATTACGATGATTATTTAAAAAAGCTCATTTGGCACCATGAATCCATGGCACCTATTGCGCAAATTCAAAAGTTTGATCTTATAAAAGGAGATGCCACAAAAACAATTCACAGCTATTTAGAGGCGCACCAAGAAACCATAATTGCCTTTGCCTATTTTGATTTTGATATATATAAACCCACAAAAATGTGCCTTGAAGCTATACTGCCCTATTTATCAAAAGGTGCGGTTATTGGCTTTGATGAAATTAACGTGAAAGAATGGCCAGGCGAAACAAGAGCACTGAGAGAAGTGCTTGGTAACCGCTTTAAAATTAAGCATTCAAAATATCGGGCTAATGCGGGTTATTTAATTTTTGAATAAACCATGCTGACAAAATTAGGTCAAAAATTTACGGATGGATTTACCAAATACATGCCAAGCGCCTATGTATTTGCGTTGCTATTAACGTTGCTAACTGCCATTATATCCTTTTTTGTAATTGATGCGCCTACTACCCTAGAAAAAGGCATTCTTATAATTGAAGGTTGGTACGATGGGTTTTGGAAACTCTTGGCCTTCGGGATGCAAATTGTACTTATTATAATTACAGCTTATTGTATTGCACAAACAGAACTTGTAAAAGCGGGTATTGATGTGATTGCAAAATATATTTCAACTCCATTACAAGTTTATGTCATAATAATTGCTTTAGGCGCATTGTTATCTCTAATTAGTTTTGGGATGGTTGTGGTTACAGCTATTCTTGGTCGTGAATTGGCATTACGGATTAAAGGCGTCCACTACCCTTTTTTGGTAGCTTGTGTCTATTTTTCATTTAACGGTTGGGTTTGTGGACTATCAAGCTCTATTGCTTTATTGCTAAACACCGAAAACAATTTTTTAATTGATGGTGCTATCCTACCTGGTACAATAGCAACTAGCTACACATTAGGGTCTGCATTAAATATTGCAATGATTACACTCTTTATTGTAGTGTCTCCAATTCTCATTTATTTTTTAATTCCAAACTCATCTAAAGGCAAAGAATTAAATGATTTATTAAGCGATACCACTCAAGGTGAAACTTCAATAAAAGCCGAAGCAAATGCCTACAAGCTACCTTTCAGAGCAGTTTCTGATACTTTAAACAATGCTGGTTGGCTTCAAATGAGTGTAGCAATTTTAGGCGTTTTTTATATATGCTATCATTTTGTTTCAAAAGGTTTCGATCTTAATTTCAACATCATGATTTTCATATTCCTTATAACAGGAATGCTACTCCATACAACACCAATGCGTTACAGTATTGCCATGAAACGTGCCAGCAGTAATATATCTGGTGTGTTATTTCAGTATCCTTTTTACGCAGGCATTATGGGTATAATGATGGCATCTGGTTTAGGAGAAAAAATTAGCGAATTCTTTGTATCTATAGCAACACCGCAATCTTATGCCTTTATATCCTATGTCACTGGTGGCATAATCAATTTTGCCATTCCTTCAGCTGGTGGCGAGTTTGCGGTGATTGGGCCAAGTATCTTAAACATGGTTCAGGAAATTGGATCAGGTCTTTCTCAAAACGAAATAACCGCTATGACCGCAAGAGCCTCAATGTCTGTTGCCTATGGTGAAAGTTTAAGTAACTTGCTACAACCTTTCTTTTTACTCATTGTATTTCCTGTGATGGGTAAAGGCATTAAGATACAGGCGAGAGATGTGGTTGGTTATTTGTTTATTCCGTTTATTATATTGTTTTTTTTGCAAAGCCTGTTGGTGACTTTTATTCCTTTATAAAAAGAAGCTATATAAATTTTAAAAACGCTAATGACAGAACTTATAGCAGATATTGGTAAAATCATAGTTTTCTTATTACTATTACTAGCTATATTTTTATATACTGTAAAATTTACAAAACGCGTTACAAATTTTTTATTTGCCAGTTTTTTGGTGGTGACAGCTACGGATATGAGTGCCTTTTTTCTAAATGAATTCTACGCGCAACACCCAATTATCAATACCTTAAAGGCATCTTCCATTTTATTACAAATGCCCTTTTACTACTTATTTGTAAAAGCATCATGTTTCACCAATTTCAGATTACAATCCAAAGATTTAATCCATGCGCTACCTTTTACTGCATTTTTGGCATTGGCTTTATTATTAGGGCTAAATGACACCACCTACTTTTGGTGCGATATGGCCACACAATCGCAATTTTATTTATACATCATTGCTGTTTTTATTACACTCAAACGCTATAAAACACTAGAGCGTAATAACTATTCATTTAAAAATGAAGTGTACCTACTACTTATGGTTACCAGCATTTTATTTTTAATAAGTAACGTCCTGTTATTGTTAAGATACTTTTTTGAAGTTTATATCCATAATGGAATTTTAATGTCTTTTAGGTTAATAAATTTATTATTTGCGCTACTTATTATCTGTTGGTTTGTTTTAAAAACCATGCGTACACCAGCTTTATTTTCTGGTATTAATAGTAATATTGAAACAGGCAGAAAGAAATTAGTAAGCAATCCTTCTGAACACAAAACCGATACTGATGAGCTGCAACGCTTTATGACAACTGAAAAACCTTTTTTAGACAGTACGTTAACACTACAAAGTTTAGCAGAGCAATCTAATTTCACAGAAAAAGAACTATCATTTTTAATTAATAAAGTTGAAGGAACGCATTTTTTCAATTTTATAAATTTCCATCGCATACAAGAAGCTAAAGTGTTGCTTCAAAATAAAGATCTAAACATTCAACAAGTGATGTATTCAGTTGGGTTTAATTCAAAATCATCTTTCAATACAGCATTCAAAAAGCACACATCGCTTACACCTTCATCTTACAGGAAATCAATAAGTTAAAACGTTCGATTAAAAAGTCGAACCCTTTTCTTTTTTAATATTTGGTTCGACTTTAATTCCATGGACATTTCATAACAAAGTTTTTCTCATTTTTGGCTGAAACAATGATAAAATGAAAAAAATAAAGCACATTGCGGCAGTTGTATTTATACTATTAATCTGGTCAGCTTTTATTGGCTATGGTTTTGTAGATGGTTTTTTATTAAAGCCATTAACTTCAGAAACCAATTCTGAAGAATTTTTGGAAGCTTCAAAAAAAGAAATCGATAACGACTATGTAGGCAATTTGGCCATGGTACTTATTGAAAATAGTAAAGTATCCCATTCCTATTTTTATTCCCAAGGACAAGCCGTTGATTCAAACACACTTTTTCCAGTAGCATCTATAAGTAAATGGGTAACCTCATTTGGCGTGATGAAACTAGTGGAACAAGGAAAACTAGATTTAGAAAAACCCATTGACAGCTACCTAACACGTTGGCACTTGCCAAAAAGCGAGTTTGACAACAGCAAGGTTACGGCAAGACTATTATTATCGCATTCATCAGGTTTAATAGACGACCTAGGCTATGGCGGTTTTGCACCTGACGAAAAAGTACAAACGCTTGAAGAATCCTTAACCAAAGCCTCTGATACGGATTACTCAGATGGTATAGCTATTGTGGGCTATGAGCCTGGAAGCCAATATATGTACTCTGGTGCTGGTTACACTATACTGCAATTGACCATTGAAGAAATAACGGGAATGTCTTTTCAAGATTACATGACACAAGAGGTTTTTGAACCGCTAGGCATGTTGCATTCCACTTTTGTAAGAGCCGAAAAACCAAACCTACAACTGGCAGAAATATATAAAAGCAATGGATCAACCAGAGCCATGCATACTTTTACAGCGCTTGCGGCTGCTTCGTTATATACAACAACGGAAGATATGTCAAAGTTTATGATTGCCCATATTGCAAATAATAACGTGTTATCTTCTAAAACCATTGAGATGATGGCCAATGCACAAACATTTATTGGTAATACGGGCGTTTATGGACTTGGCCCGCATCTCTTTAGCCAAAACAGTAAAGATTCAAAAGTCATTGGGCATGATGGCAGTGGCAATAATGCTATAAACACAAGTGCAAGACTGGATTTAATGTCCAAATCTGGCATAATAGTGTTTGAAACCGGCAACTACCGTTTAGCATCTTCATTAGCGGACGAATGGCTTTTTTGGAAGGCAGGCATAGCTGATTTTGTGGTTATGCAACGTAATAAAACATACTTGCTAACATTGCTTATAGTCGGTTATGTGGTTATTATTTTTCTTTTTATATATTTCAAAAAGATAGAACAACAACTGTAAGTCGTAATCACGATTCATTATGAAAATAAATTATAACAACAAAGTTTTTAAGCCAATAAGCACCAGTGAAAATGGAGAAACCTCAATGGAAACTGTATTTCATTATAAACAAAGCGGTGCTATTTTAAACTCAAAATATTCTGGTGGCACTATAAAAATTGGGCATTTATTGGGGTTGGTTGATGAAAACGGCAATATAGATATGCGCTACCATCAAGTCAATACCAAAGGAGAACTGATGACTGGAATTTGTACCTCCAAACCCGAAATTCTCAAAAACGGAAAAATTAGGTTACATGAAAATTGGCAATGGACCTCTGGTAATAAATCAAGCGGAAAAAGCATTTTAGAAGAAATCTAAAATTCTATTTATAAATTTGAATGACCCATTTAACCCAAAATATCAAGGATACCGTTAATAAAAGTATACTATGCTGGCTGGCTACAGTTTCGTCAGATGGCATACCAAATGTATCTCCAAAAGAAATCTTTAGCATTTATGATAATAACAAGATTATAGTGGCAAATATAGCATCACCACAAACGGTAAAGAACATTAATCAAAATTGTAATGTGGCCATTAGTTGTATTAATATTCTTGTTCAAAAAGGGTATCAGCTAAAAGGGAAAGCAAAAATAATAACCAAACAAGATGCGCAATTTGGCAAAATGGAAAAATTACTTTTAGAGCTAACACAAGGGAAGTTTCCTTTTAGTAGTATTACTGCAATAACCATTGAAAAGACAAAACCAATTATTGCACCAAAGTATATTTTATATCCTGAAACAACTGAAATGGAGCAAATTGAAGATGCTAAGCGCACATACGGACTTTAAATAAAAGTGAAAATGCAAATAACCAAAGTCAACCTAAATGCAAAACTAAGTTCATTTACAGAATACTGGACACCAAAAATTATTGCCGAGCTTAACGGGCAATATGTAAAATTGGCAAAATTTAAAGGAAAATTTGTAATGCACAAGCACGATAATGAAGATGAACTGTTTTTTGTAGTTAAGGGGCAATTATTTATTGAACTAGAAAACAAAACTCTTGAAATTAACGAAGGTGAGTTTGTTGTTATCCCAAAAGGCGTTAACCATAACCCCTTCGCACCGGAAGAAGTCAGTGTTATGCTATTTGAACCTGCCACAACATTAAATACGGGCAATACCAAAAACGAATTAACAATCTCAAAATTAGATAAAATTTAAACGCTTTTCAGTGAGGTTCGTACACACAAATATTGTAAGTAAAAATTGGAAAAAACTAGCTAATTTTTATATCAATGTTTTTAACTGTAAAGTTATGCCACCCATTAGAAAACAATCTGGAAAATGGCTTGAAGAAGTCACAGGTATTGAAAATGTTAAACTAGAAGGCGCACATCTTCTACTTCCCGGATATGAAAAAAATGGACCAACACTTGAAATTTATCAATATTCAAAAATAGAAAATAAAGAACTTATAACACCAAATAAAAGAGGCTTTGGTCATATTGCTTTTGAAGTTGCCAATGTTGAAGATACGCTCAAAAATATATTACGCAATGGTGGAAAAAACCAAGGAAAAGTAACAAAACGTAGTATTGATGGTGTTGGAGAAATTACATTTGTATATGCACGAGATCCTGAAGGTAATATCATTGAATTGCAAAATTGGAAATCCCTATGACTGAATTCAAAATAAGAACCAAATTCCTAGTATGTTTTGTGACTATCTTTATTGCACTAGTTGCTTGTAATAAGAAAAAAACATCAAAAGAAGACGTCTTTATTGAAGAATACCTAGAACGTTTAGAAAACTCAAAAAAGTACATGATTCTTGTTGCGGACTTATTGCCAGAAACTAAATATACCTACAAGCCAACGCCACAATCTATGAGTTTTGCAGAACACTTTATGCATATTGGCTGGGCAATGGATTGGCATAGTCAAACCCTTATGGGGCAAAGAGATGCTAGAGATTGGGATACCGACACACTGTTAAAGGTTGATAATAAAACAAAACAAGAAATGATTAATGTAATTGAGCAGATCTTTGATACCACTATTGATTTTATTTCAAACTTTGATACCAGAACGTTAGACCAACGATTAGACTATTTTGGAACCGAAAGAACAAAACGGCAAATTTTACTTTTACTGACGGATCATATTACGCATCATAGAGCTCAAATGCTTGTTTATTTGCGCTTAAACAACGTGAAGCCTCCAAGATATGTACTGTATCAATAGCTTTTTAGCGTAAAACCAAAGGTTAAAAACTGATCTTCGCGTTTTTGGTCCGCAACAACAATACTTTCAAATGTGTGTAAATAATTGATTTTAAAGTTTAAAAACTTCCAAATTGGTAATTCCAAACCAAAATCTGCTTGCCAACGGTAATTGTCGCTTTCTTCTAAAGAAGGTTGAAAATAACTTTCGTGTGTAATTATTACTTTATCCTTAAACAAGTAGTATTTTCCGTTTAACCAAAGCGTAGCACGCAACGTGTTTATTTCGTCGTTACCATCGTAATTGTCAAGATTAAAATCATCGTTGTCAAAATTGGTCTGTTCGTACTCGGTAGTAAGCGATAATTTTAACCAGTTTTTTTTCTTTTTATACGCTTGGTAGGTAACGCCACCGCCTAATAAAGATCTTGAACTGATTTCCCTTCTAAAATTTGTACTTAAAAAACCTAGCAGTTGTGGATATATTTTCTTTTCAGGATTGAAATACAGAAAATTTAAACTTAAAAAATCGGCATCGGCTTTCTCACGATCAAAAGCCTGATAAACATAAGAATTTTGGGTTTTAACTACCCATTTTTTCCAAGGTTTATATGTTACTCCAGATTTAGCTCTTAAAATCAAAGTTTCTACATTTCCGCTTTGCCAAAAACCCGTAAAGGACAAGTTGGCTTTAAGTTTCAAAGAATCACTTTCGTTTATTTGTCCATGGATTGTTAGTGGAAACAATAGAAGACAAAATAGTATAGTTTTCATCCGTTTACGGTTGGGAAATTATACGTTTAATTACTTTGCGAAGATATTTATTTACCCTTTCAAATAAAGGATTTTAATAAGATTTCTACGAAAACGTTTTCTGCCAATCTCACAAAAGTTAACACTTTTAATTGAGTATATAACAAAACTATTCTTCCAACAACTCGGCTACAAAACCTTCAAATTCAGTTTTAAACTCAGTATACTTTTCTCCAGTTGCTGGTCCGTTAAATCCCGTATGTATTTTTCGAACTCTACCTGTTTTATCAATAAAAATTGAGGTAGGATACGATAGCACATGGTTCAGCATTGGCAGTTTTTCCTGAGCTTTGGCCTTATTTGAGGTACCATATTGCGCCAAAAGCACTGGGTAATCAATTTCTACTTTGGACACCAACCTATCTATTCTACTAAATGCCGTTTCTTCATCTTTTGCATATTCAAAGGCCAAAGCTATAATCTCAAAATCCTTATCCTTATTTCTATTGTAAAAATCGGCGTAATATTTACTTTCGTCTAAACAATTGGGACACCACGTACCCATAATTTGGACTACCACAACTTTATCTTTAAACCTTTGATCATTTAGGCTAACCATTTTTCTAGCAGTGTCAGGAAATGAAAAATCTATAGAGTCGTATCCTTCTTTCAAAAACGTAAGTTCGTCTGCCTCTGGCAATTCAAAGTCGGCATTGCGCTTGGCCACAAAAGGTTCTTTCCAGTGATTGCCAGAATAGAAAACGCCTTCCATAGAGGAATCCGTAACTTTAGCAGTAAACAAAAAAGCATGTGCGCCATCAAACGTAGAAAGCTTTAGAGAGTCGCCATCCATAACACCTTCTAAAAAACGGTAGTCGCCAGTTGTGGTCCTGAAAGTTCCTGACACTTTTTTTCCGTTTTGCTTAAAAATGCCTTTGGCAATATATTCATCAGCTTCAATACCTTTACTAAATACAGTTTCCCATATTCCAGTAACATCTTGGATTGTACGCTGGCCAACCTTAAAACGGATGGCATCGTTGTAAACAGCTTTAAAAGGCACTTCCCTGTTTAAACTCTCTTTTATAAATTTTCCCTCTAAATCCTTTCCATTAAATTTAGCGGCCAAATAACCTTCAAATACTGGAGTGGTAATGTAAACAGAGTCGTTTCTGTATACGATTTCAGAAACATCAATAACTTCTTCGGCATTGTAGATTTTTATAGAGTTTGGTGCCAAAACCTGAAATATAAAAGGTAGTTCTTGATTATCCTGAAGGGTCAAGGTTGCCCTGTAAGTTCCTACACTAAGCTTTTCTGCAGTAGTATTTTCAGCTTTAGATTCCTTTTTACATGACAACGTAGATACTAAAACAAATAAACCTATAATATACCTCATAATATCAATTTATTGGTTATTCGAAATAACAACAATTACCTTACATAAAAAAGCGAATATAGATTTTTCAACACGTTGGGAATTTCTATCTTTGCCAGTCGATAACTACAGACTATGAAAATTTCTTACAACTGGCTTAAACAGTTTATCAAAATAGATTGGGATGAAGAAAAGACAGGCGAATTATTAACTGATCTTGGACTGGAAATTGAAGGTATTGAAACTTTTGAATCTATTAAAGGTGGCCTAAAAGGTATTGTTGTGGGTAAGGTTTTAACCTGCCAAAAACACCCAAATGCAGATAGGCTAAAGGTGACCACAGTTGATATAGGCGAAGATAAACCATTGCAAATAGTCTGCGGAGCTCCAAATGTTGAAGCTGGTCAAACTGTACCTGTTGCAACAGTAGGCACAACACTTTACACTGCTGAAGGCGAAGCATGGAAAATAAAGAAAGGCAAAATAAGAGGCGAAGAAAGCCATGGTATGATTTGCGCCGAAGACGAACTCGGTTTAGGAGAATCCCATGATGGCATTATGGTCTTGGATACATCGCTAAAAGCAGGTACTCCTGCGTCTGAAGTTTTCGATATTGAAAACGATAAAGTTTTTGAAATTGGCCTTACGCCAAACCGCGCCGATGCTATGAGCCATTATGGTGTGGCGAGAGATTTGAAAGCAGGCCTGTTACAAAAAGAAGTGCAATTGGAACTCATTACGCCTTCAGTTAGTGCATTTCATGTAGATAGTAGAACACTGAAAGTTGATGTTGATGTTCAGGACAAGGATAAATGCCCTAGATACTGCGGTGTAACCATATCTAGAATTAAGGTAGAGACGTCACCAAACTGGCTACAGAACAGATTAAAGGCTATTGGACTTTCACCAATTAACAATGTGGTAGATGCAACAAACTATGTATTGCATGAACTTGGGCAACCATTACATGCCTTTGATGCTAATAAAATTAAAGGCCACAAGGTTGAAGTAAAAACATGTGAGGCAGGAACTAAATTTACAACGCTTGACGGTATAGAGCGCGAACTTCACCAAGACGACCTCATGATATGCGATGGTGAAAAACCAATGTGTATTGCTGGAGTTTTTGGCGGTATTGACTCTGGTGTGTCTGAGACAACAACACATATATTTTTAGAAAGCGCATATTTCAATCCTGTAAGCATTCGTAAGACAGCTAAAAGACATGGTTTAAATACTGATGCCTCTTTCCGATTTGAACGCGGTATTGATCCAAATATAACGGAATATGCCCTGAAACGTGCCGCATTGCTAATTACTGATATTGCTGGCGGAGAAATAACAAGTGATATTTCTGATGCGTACCCAAAGAAGATAGATAATTTTGAAGTGAGGTTGAGTTTTGAAAACGCAACAAAACTCATTGGAGAAGAAATTCCGAGAGAAACCATCAAAAGCATATTAACCTCTTTAGAAATAAAGGTAAACAATGTTACTGAAACCGGTTTAGGGTTAACCGTACCAGCATATAGAAATGATGTGCAACGAGAAGCCGATGTTATAGAAGAAATTCTCCGCGTTTACGGCTATAATATAATTGGTATTACGGAAAAGCTCAACGCCTCCATATCAAATACATCACGTTTTGAAGATTATAAACTTCAAAATATTATCGGCAATCAGTTGGCGTCATTAGGTTTCTTTGAAATAATGACCAACTCGCTTACAACAGCGAAGTATATAGAGTTGAGCGAACAATTTAATCCAGAGCATAATGTAGAAATGCTCAATCCATTAAGTACAGATTTGGGTGTTATGCGCCAATCCTTATTGTTTTCTGGTTTAGAAGCTGTTGCCCACAACATAAACCGAAAGCGTAATGATTTAAAATTGTTTGAATTTGGAAAAACCTACCATCAATTTAATGATCGTAGAGAAGAATTTAAGCATTTAGCACTATTTACAACAGGCAATGTTGCTTCTGAACGCTGGAATACCGAATCACAACCAAGTGATTTCTTCCATTTAAAGGGCTATGTTGAAACCGTATTGGATCGCTTGGGCTTAAATAGGCTGAAAACTACACCAGTCACTTCAAAGTTTTTTAGCGAAGGTATAATCTATTTATTGGGCAAAAAAGAAATGGTAAGCTTAGGACTTGTAAAAAAATCTATTCTTAACCATTTTAGTATTTCGCAAAACGTGCTTTTTGCCGCGTTTAATTGGGATAATGTTTTAGACATGGCAAAACACAACACCATTAAGTTTAAAGCTATACCGAAATATCCTCAGGTTCGAAGGGATTTTGCCCTTTTGATTGATAAATCGGTAACGTTCAACGACATTTACACTATTGCGAAACAAACTGAAAAACAACTCCTAAAAAACATTAACCTTTTTGATGTTTATGAAGGTAAAAATCTGCCTGCTGGAAAAAAGAGTTATGCCGTTAATTTTACATTACAAGATGAAAACAAAACATTAACCGACAAGCAAATTGATAAAATAATGGCCAAGCTTCAAGCTAATTTTGAATCTAAGCTTGGTGCAGAATTGAGATAGATTTTGATAATTCGAAAGGTTATACAAATTGTTTTTATTTTCTTGCTTATTCTGCAATCCAATTGCAGTATCGGTCAGGTAAAACACGAAGGTAAAACACAAGACAGTTTATCAATTTGGCAAATGGTAAAACACGATACCAAATACACTGCCAAAGGCGTAGCACATGCTTTTACAAGACCGCTTCATTGGAAACAAAAAGACTTCACACGGCTTGGTATTTTATTGGGTGGAACTGCAGCTTTAACCTTGGCTGATGATCCTGTTAGAGACGTATTTCAAAATAATAAAGACGGCTTTCCACAGACTATTAGAGATTTTGGATGGTATTTTGGAAGTCCACAAAACTATTTCATGGCTAATGCTGGACTTTATGGCTTTGGACTAATAACCAAAAATGAAAAAGTACGCAAAACAAGCGTCTTAATTATATCATCTTCAATTACAACTGGATTAATTCAAACCATAAGCAAAAATGCCATTGGTCGTGCAAGACCCAACCACAGGGACGATAACTGGTCTTTTTCACCTTTCGCCAATGAATCGGGTTTCAGGTCGTTTCCGTCTGGCCATACCGTACTTTCAATAACTATGGCGCATTCCATAGCTAAACAATTTAAAGATCCCTGGGTTAAGGTTGGTATTTACACAATTGGTGCCATTCCACCAATATCAAGGTTGGTTGATGATGCACATTGGATTACCGATATTGCATTTAGCACAGCACTAAGCATTTTTGTTGTTGATGCTATCGATAAATTCTTGTTCGACGAAAAAGCTTATGATTACCCAAAAAAGAAAAAAGATATTTCCTGGAATTTACGTTTTGGACCAAACCAAATAGGCTTTGTCGGTGTATTTTAAGAGCATTTACTACAATCGTTAATCATCAAAAAGATTATAATTTTCTTCACATTTAAAGTGAATTTCAATACCTATTTTTAACAAAAATTAAAACAAAACAACTATGGCTAATATAACACTAGGTGGCAACCCAATAGAAACTATTGGTAGTTTGCCAGAAACAGGCGCAAAAGCACCAAATTTTAAGCTTACCGGAAAAGACCTTTCAGACAAATCGTTAAAAGATTTTGAAGGTCACAAATTGGTACTCAATGTATTTCCGAGTATTGACACACCTACTTGCGCACAATCGGTACGTACGTTTAACAAACAAGCCAGTGCGTTGGAAAACACAAAAGTACTTTGCATATCTAAAGACTTACCCTTTGCAATGGATCGCTTTTGTGGTGCAGAAGGTCTCGAAAACGTTGAAGTTCTTTCCGATTATAAAACTGGAGAATTTGGTAACAACTATGGATTAACAATTGCCAATAGTGTACTGGAAACACTGCACTCAAGATGTGTTATTGTTTTAGATGAAGATGGTACGGTTTTACACACGCAACAGGTTAGTGAAATTGCCGATGAGCCAAATTACGATGTCGCACTAAACGCTTTAAGTTAACAAATAAAAAGGCGGCGCTATCGTTGCCTTTTTGTTTAGAGTTTATTACTAAATGACTGTTCAATCAAAGGAATCTTTTGCAAAAAACCGCTTAAAAAGTGTCGGCTATGCGTTTAAGGGGTTGCTTATTCTTATAAAAACCGAAAACAGCATAAAGTTGCAGCTAATTATTGCAACACTGGTAACCATAGCAGGTTTTTATTACAGTATTTCTACAACTGAATGGATGGTACAGTTAGCCATGATTGCACTTGTAATGAGTGTTGAAGGTGCAAATACAGCCATTGAATACATTGCAGATTTTATTCACCCAGAGCAACATCCAAAAATTGGACGCATTAAAGATGTTGGTGCTGGTGCTGTTTTAATAGCCTCAATTTTAGCTTTGATAGTTGCCGGAATTATTTACATTCCCAAAGTATTCGCTTAAAACAGATATTCTTCATAAGGTAAACGCATAAATACCAAAACCATTAGGATAACCGTTACTAATTTGTATTTTTGACTAACGCGAATGCTTTAATGTATAATCATTAATATTTGGGCAGTAAACGCTTATATGGCTAAAAAAATTTCAAAAAATAAAACGACAAAAAGAAAGGTTACAAAACGTAACTTTTCCTTTAAGCTAAACAATCAGCAAAAGCTAATCTTAGGTAGTCTTCTCATAATTTTAGGAGTATTACTATTTATTTCATTTTTATCATTTTTATTTACCGGAAAAGAAGACCAAAGTATTTTATCCGAATTCCCATCTCGCGAGCTCGAAGCAAAAAATTGGGCAAGTCAATTTGGAGCGAAAGTGAGCGAGCTTTTTATTACCAAAGGGTTCGGTTTACCATCGTTCATTTTTTCTGGGCTTTTATTTCTTTCAGGTGTTTATGTTACCTTAAACCTCAATCTTGTAAAGCTCAGAAAACACTGGATTTGGGGAACGCTCATAGTTATTTGGCTTTCAATCTTTTTTGGCTTTTTCACTCATAAATATGACATTTTAGGTGGTGTTATAGGATTTGAGATGAACCATTTTTTTCAGGATTTCATGGGGAAAATAGGTACTGCACTACTCCTAGCCTTTGGTCTAATCGTTTATTTGGCCATACGCTTTAAACTAACTGGCGATACTCTTGTAAACTTATTTAAAAGCGTCAAAAAGGATATCAAATCAGATTTCACAGGATCAACCGAAGAGAATGTAGTTGCTATAGATAACAGTTTATCAGATGAGGCAGAAAATATAAAATCGGCCTTTGAAATTCCGTTGGAAAATATAGAGCCTACAATATCGAATCATTCGACATTAGACACAGACGATAAGCTCAAAAAAACGGAAGACGCTAAAACTGATAAACCATTAGAAGTTGTTGTTGAGTCACCAAAAGAAGAAATTGAGATTTCGGTTGAATCTACTAAAGAAGAAAAGTCTGAAACCGATAACCTCTCGGATAAACTGGTTGAAGATTTTGGTGAATTTGATCCCACTTTAGAGCTTAGTAATTTTCAGTTTCCACCACTAGACCTCTTAAAAAAATATGATAATGAAGGCATATCTATAAACCAGGAGGAACTTGAAGAAAATAAGAATAAAATTGTTGAAACACTTTCCAACTATAAAATTGGTATCAGCAGTATAAAAGCGACTATCGGTCCAACAGTTACACTTTATGAGATAGTTCCTGAAGCGGGAATTCGAATTTCAAAAATCAAAAACCTTGAAGATGATATCGCGTTGTCATTATCGGCTTTAGGTATCAGAATTATTGCGCCAATACCCGGAAAAGGTACAATTGGTATTGAAGTGCCAAATAAAAAAGCAACTATTGTATCCATGCATTCTGCAATAGCTTCCAAAAAATTTCAAAATTCAAAAATGCAGTTACCCGTAGCCTTGGGCAAGACTATTAGTAACGAAACGCTAGTTGTAGACCTTGCAAAGATGCCACATTTACTAATGGCTGGTGCAACTGGGCAAGGTAAATCCGTTGGTCTTAATGCTGTTTTAACCTCGCTCCTTTACAAAAAACATCCAGCCGAAGTAAAGTTTGTTTTGGTAGATCCAAAAAAAGTGGAACTCACGCTATTCAATAAAATTGAACGCCATTATTTGGCAAAACTACCAGATAGTGATGATGCTATAATTACAGACAACACCAAGGTTATCAATACATTAAACTCACTTTGTATTGAAATGGATAACAGGTACGAACTTTTAAAAAATGCCTTTTGCCGAAACATTAGCGAGTACAACAAAAAGTTTAAAGAACGTAAGCTTAACCCAAATGATGGGCATCAGTTTTTACCATATATTGTCTTGGTGGTCGATGAATTTGCCGACCTAATTATGACTGCTGGAAAAGAAGTTGAAACACCAATTGCCAGGCTTGCGCAGTTAGCACGTGCTATCGGTATCCACTTAATTATTGCAACACAGCGTCCTTCCGTAAACGTGATTACTGGTATCATCAAGGCTAACTTCCCAGCAAGAATTGCTTTTAGGGTAACAAGTAAAATAGACTCAAGAACTATTTTAGATGGCTCTGGCGCAGACCAATTAATTGGCCGTGGTGATATGCTTTATACGCAAGGCAATGATATGATACGTATTCAATGTGCTTTTGTAGATACGCCCGAAGTTGAAAAAATAACTGAATTTATTGGATCTCAAAAAGCCTACCCAGATGCCTATTTATTACCAGAATATGTTGGTGAAGAAGGTGGCACAAATCTTGATATAGATATTTCAGATAGAGACAAACTGTTCAGAGAAGCTGCAGAAATAATTGTTACGGCACAACAAGGTTCAGCCTCTTTACTACAGCGAAAGCTAAAATTGGGCTATAACAGAGCCGGACGTTTAATTGACCAATTAGAAGCAGCTGGAATTGTTGGCGGTTTTGAAGGCAGTAAAGCACGACAAGTGTTAGTGCCAGATTTAGCAGTTTTAGACCAATTACTTGAAAATGAAAAAAATGGCTTGTAAGCCACAAAACCATAAAAACTATTAACACATAAAATGAAAACTATATTTAAAATTCTTAGCGTTTTTTTAGTATTTACCTTTTCAATGAACCTAATGGCGCAAACAGATGCCAAAGCTGAAGTGTTATTAAAAGAAGTTAGCACTAAAGCAAAAGGCTATGATAACATTAGCCTTAATTTTAAATATGCATTGAACAACGTCAGCGAAAACATTTCTCAAGTCACTAAAGGCGACGTTGTTATTGAAGGCGATAAATATGTTCTTAATCTTTTAGGGGTTACCAGAATATACGATGGTCAAAAACTCTACAATATTAGCCCTGAAGATTTGGAGGTTACCATCTCATCTGAAAATACTGAAGATGAGGGTACTATCACACCTAGCAAAATGCTGTCGTTTTATGAAGATGGTTATACATACAAGATGGATATACTTCAAAATGTAAAAGGACGTAAAATTCAGTATGTAAAGCTTATTCCTATTGATAGTAATGCCGAAATAAAACATATTTTATTAGGTATTGACAATACAACAAAACATATTTATAACTTAATTGAAGTTGGCAAAAACGAAACTAAAACTACGTTAACAGTAACGTCTTTTAAAATCAATCAGATTTTACCAGAAAGTGCCTTTAAGTTCGATAAAAGTCGTTATCCAGATTATTTCATAAATCCAATAGACTAAATAAACGTTAATAAAACGTTTTGATACAAGAATTTAGTAACTATCTTCGTTCTAGATTTTTCGTTATGGATTTTAGTTTTCAAGTTTGAAAATCTTAGACAAGTACATACTTAGCACCTACTTAAAAACGTTTTTGAGCGTATTTATCATATTTATGTTCATTTTTGTTTTACAGGGTTTATGGCTCTATATTTCTGAACTTGCTGGTAAAGACCTAGATACGCTTACCACAATAAAATTCATCTTTTACTCATCGCCACGGCTAATTCCACTTGTAGTACCGCTAACCGTATTGTTGGCATCTATTATGGTTTTTGGAAACTTTGCCGAAAACTATGAGTTTGCTGCCATGAAGTCTACAGGAATTTCATTACAGCGCGCCATGAGAAGCCTAACCATATTTATTGTTGCCTTGGGGTTTGGGTGTTTCTTTTTTGCCAATAATGCCATTCCGTGGGGCGAATTCAACTTTTATAACCTTAGACGCAACATTGCAAAAGTTAAGCCTGCATTGGCTATTGCCGAAGGTCAGTTTAATGAAATTGGCAACCTAAATATAAAAGTTGATAAAAAAAGTGGTGAACGTGGTCAGAACCTAGAGAATGTAATTATCCACAAAAAGAAAGGTTTTAAAAACGGAAATTACACGGTTATTGTTGCTGAAACTGGAGAATTGATTTCCTCTGAAGATTCCAATATCTTAAAGCTTGAACTCAAAAACGGAAACTACTACGACGAGCTGATTACAAAAGATGTACGGAAATTTGTTCAACGAAAACCACATGCGCAAAGTTCTTTTAAAACCTATGTCATCAATGTAGATTTAGGCAATCTATACACTGTTGATATGGACAGTAAGGATAAGGACGACAAATACAGCATGCTTGATGTAAACGACCTTAATTATGTTATTGACAGCTTGAATGTCAGTGAAATAAAGTCGGTTGAAAAAATGTCCGACAACTTGTATAGCAGATCTTCATTTAAGGAACTCTCAGACTATAAGCTAAGAAATACCGACAGCTTGTTTGAAGGTGATGTACTGGATTTATTTAATACCAAAAAGAAAATACAGATTTTGAGCCTAGCCCAAAATAAGGTAACGAGTACCACCCAAATTTTATTCACTAACCAACGGAACATGGCCACTCAAGCTAGTTTTAAAAATAGGTACATTATTGCATTACATGAAAAATATGCTTTAGGATTTGCTTGTGTCATACTATTTTTTGTTGGCGCACCGTTAGGAGCTCTGATACGAAAAGGCGGCATAGGCTTGCCAATGGTTGTTGCAATCTTATTGTTTTTAACGTACCACTTCATTGGGTTATTTATAAAAAACAGTGCTAAAAATGACAATATTGATCCTGTACTGGGAACTTGGTTATCAACGTTGATAATGTTGCCATTAAGTATTTATTTGACCAATAGAGCAACTAACGATAAAGGTCCAATTAATATTGACACAGATAAGGTTTTAAAACCTCTGATCACATTCTTTAAGCTAAAGAAAAAGGCAAGCACCAAAAAGCAAGTTTTAGATGAAAATTCCGAAGATTACCAAACTCTTATTGGTTTTGATGCTTCGCGTTTAAAGCAAATAGTAAAAGATCACAGGGATTTTGACTATACCGTAGCCCACAAAAACTCGGCGCTCAATATATTGTATGATAGAGGTGCTACCCAACAAGAATTAAAATTAGGAGGTTACCTTACAAGCACTAATGAAGATGGTATTCTAAGTTCAAAAAACAAGTATATAGAATACTCCAACCTATCTTTTATTCTGTATGGTTTTATGGCCTCATTAAGTGTTTTAGGTGGCGTTTTAATGAACAATAAATTTCCAACTTTAGGACTTGTACTGTATATTCTAGGTGGTATATCCTTAATATTATTTTTAATGGCATTGAGCAAATCATTTGCTAAACATGAAGAATTAAATGTGCTTTTAGGTAAACCGAAAAGTACCAATGCTGTATTTTATGGATTGGTAGGTTTCCCTTTGTATTTCATTTTTTATTTCATTCAAAAACGAAATATAAATCATTATTTAAAACGAAATTATAAGAGTGCGCTTGATGCAACATCTAAAGAGGTTTCAGTATCAATAAGTGAAAAATCACAGCAATTTCTACAAGATTTTAAAGACTATTCCAATACAAGCTTGGTAAGTTTTGTTTTAGCAATTATTCTCTTTGCTGTTTACCTCATTGGCGATAAAGAAAAGAACTCCCAAATTACAGAAGCCAGTTTACAGTTAGGTTATGTCGCACTATTGTTTTTTGTCATATATCTCATAACTGAGGTTGTAGTATATCGTAAATTCAAAAATTCTCTGGATATAACTAGCGATACAAAAAATCAATGGATACCTTTCGTAGTAATACCAATATATCCGTTACGCTATTTTTTATTAAGAAATCATATTTCAAAAATCATTAACAAAGAGGGTGAATAAATTAGCCGTATCTTTGTACAACTAAATTTTCAACAAATGATATCCGAAGCAGTGCCATCAAAAATTGTTTTAAATACTATTGAAGAAGCCATAGAAGATATAAAGCAGGGCAAGGTTATTATTGTTGTTGATGATGAAAACCGGGAAAACGAAGGCGATTTCTTGGCTGCTGCCGAAACCGTAACGCCAGAAACAATAAACTTTATGGCTACGCATGGTCGTGGTCTTATTTGTGCGCCACTAACCGAAAAACGTTGCAAAGAATTAGACCTAAACATGATGGTGCGCAACAATACCGATCCTATGGAAACGGCTTTTACAGTTTCTGTAGATTTGAGAGGAAATGGTGTAACTACTGGTATTTCTGCCAGTGATAGAGCAAAAACCGTAAAAGCACTTATTGACAAGGATACCAAACCTTTTGAATTGGCGCGTCCTGGTCATATTTTTCCATTAGTAGCAAAAGAAGGTGGTGTTTTAAGACGAACAGGACATACCGAAGCTGCTATCGATTTTGCGCGCTTGGCAGGTTTTGAGCCTGCAGGTTGCATTGTTGAAATTATGAATGAAGACGGTACAATGGCACGCTTACCGCAACTTATGGAAGTGGCGAAGAAATTCGATTTGAAGATTGTATCCATTGAAGATCTTGTTGCCTACCGTATGGAACACGATTCCTTAATTGAGAAAAAGGAAGATTTTGAAATACAAACGCGCTTTGGCAGTTTTAGGTTGCGTGCTTATGAGCAAACTACAAATAACCAAATACATATTGCCTTAACAAAAGGCAGTTGGAATTCTGGGGACGAAGTGCTAACCCGTATCAATTCTACTTTGGTTAATAATGATATTTTAGGAACACTTACCAACAACGCAGACCAAAAGCTAGATGACATGTTCAATGTCATTAATGAAGCTGGTAAAGGTGCTATTGTTTTTATCAACCAGCAAAACCAATCTACCAATTTGTTGAGTAGACTTTCAGTTTTAAAAGCGGAACAAAAACCAAATACCATTGCAAAAGCACCACGCATTGCAATGGATACGAAAGATTTTGGGATCGGTGCACAGATACTTCACGATCTTAATATTTCAAAAATCAGCTTGATTTCGAATACCAAACAAACCAAACGTGTTGGTATTATTGGATATGGTTTAGAAATTGTAGATTACGTTAACTACTAGTCAATAATTATTTTTTTAGTGACGGTTGTCGTATTGGTTTCAATATGAAGCAAGTATATTCCTGATGCGAAATCTTGAACGTTTATTGTTGAAACTTCACTTTTAGCCTCATATACAAGTCGGCCAAGCATATTATACAATCTTACACCTTTAATTGATCCGTCACCACTAATATTAATGGTTTCTGAAGCTGGATTTGGAAAGACCACGAATTCATTTTCGTTAAAATCTGGAGTGGACAATTGGTTGTTTTGATAAACTTTTACGTAATCAATAACCATTTCGCTATCGTTAAAATCGTTTAAATTTGGATTACCAGCAAAACCACCAACAGCTATATTTAGCAATAAATACTGGTCAGAATCAAAAACCCAAGTGCCGCCATTAGCTTCCATTTGCGTTTTGGTAACCGAAAAATAAGGTGTATTATCAACAAGAAATACAATTTTGTTTGGTGACCAATTAACCGAATAAATGTGGTAATTGTTTGCAACATCAGTTAAGCCAAAAGTATCTACAAACGGGTTGCCACCAAATCTTCCCGGCACATGTATGGCACTAGAGGTTGTATTAAATGCATGAAGACCATGTTCCATAATATCAATTTCTCCACAAGCAGGCCAAACCGTATTTGTAACACCAGCTTGATACCAATAGCCTCCAACTTCAGCTATATTGGTTCCAAGTGTCCATATTGCAGGCCATGAGGCTTGTCGTGCTGGTAGCTTGGCTCTAACGTCTACTCTACCGTAGGTAAATGAAAATTTAGAATTCAAACGTGCCGAGGTAAACTGTAATGACGCTGCACCTGATTGGTTAGGCGGTGTGTAGTCTTCACGTTTTAAAACAATATGTAATTTGTCGTCCTGTAAATAGGAGTTATCCAACCTGTCTGTGTAATGTTGTAACTCACCATTAAACCACGTATTTCCATTTGGTGTTGGGTTGGGTGCAAATGTTTGATGAAACCAATTTGAATCATTTAATGGCTGAGGCGTATCGCCTGAATCAAAATCATCTTCCCAAACCAAAACGTCATAAACCACATCAATTTCGTTGGGATCTGGTGGCATTACCACATCTCCGTTGGTTATATCGTCAATAACATAAGTACCAGGTGTATTAACGCCTTCGTCAATAAAAATGGTCATTCTGCTATAACTGCCAGATGCATCTATTGATGTACTTGTACCACTTACGGTAGCGTTAGAAAAATCGAAAGTTACGATTGTCCAATCCGATGGACTTGGGACACTAAAAGTTTGCCTTACCTCAACATCTGTATTGTTATTATCTTCAAATTTTAAAAGAATACTGTGGTCATTGGGGTCAAACGAATAGAAACGTAAGGAAAATACTTTATTATCATTGGTAAAGGTAACTGGCACAACAAGGTCTAAGTAGAAGCCTTGTGACGCATCTGACCCATCATTGAAAAACTGACCGCCTCTATCATTGGCACTTGATGGTGATGCAGTACGAAAAGAAAATCCACTACCGCCAAATCCAATAAAAGCATCATCATTTGAGGAGAAATCTATAGGTAGAGTTTGACTAAAATTTGCAGTTGAAGCAAACAGAACACAAAAAACAACAAGTATTTTTCTTAGCATAATTTTTAATTTATTACTAAAATACAAGCTTCAGCAAGTACTATCAAGAAATTGACCTATACAAAAACACAACTTAATCTTCAAAAAGCCTATCTTCTAAAGCTTCTTTACCCATTTCTTTGTTTAAATGATGTAATAATAGTTTTAGAACGTGAGGTTCTGTAATATGGTGTTTATGAATATTGAAGAGTTCTTCGTCTAGTTCCTTAATCAATCTAATAAGATTTCCTTTGGTAATGGTATAAATGTAACTGGTCTTTAAATTAATAAAAACCATTTGTTGTTGATTGGATGCTAAAGCGCCAATTAACCCAAAGGCTAGACTTAAGTCTTCAGCAGTATCTGCATTTTCAAAAACATCGTGAAACATAATGAAATCATTAAACCACTCCGCCTTTACGTAATATCTACTTAAAGAATAAAGAAACGCATTTACATGTAGCGTCTCACCGTCATAGTAGGCAAAATGCTTTATTTTTTTTCGAGTATCAGCATCTTTTAAGTGTAAACGCTCTTCGTTGCTGCGCTTTTGCTTCTTTACGTTTATTCCAGTTATGGGTTTGTTGGCAATAAAATCTTCATAGGTTTCAAAAAAACCTGTTTCTATATTTTCTGGTGAAACAAGTACTTCGAATTCCTCTACGGTAGGCACCTCGCTTTCAGCGGTTTGACCAATTGCAAACGTCTGTGCGAACAAAATCAATAGAATTACAAACTGCTTCATTATTTCTAATTTAAAACATTACTTATAATTGTAGCCATAGTTTTGGCACGTTGACTCACTTCTTCTTCTGACCAAGAGAGCTTTATTAAACACGATAGGTTTCGGGCTATAAAATGATCAGATTGCGGATACGCTTTATCCTTTAAATAGGCCAATCCCGTTTTTACCTCTTCTGAAATAGGGAACAAGGATTTTAAGTTTTTTAAATGCTCCCACTTTCTAATATAATGCCAGTTGTTATCGTAATAATGAAAAACACCGTCAATACCGTTTGCCTTAAATTGTTCTGACACCTTTCGGGCTGTTTCCAAATCTGGCAAAAAGAAATTTAAAAACGCATTGCTTTCTACACCACCATCTGGTACTGTTCTGAAAATAATACCTTCAATTGGTTCAAGTGCTTCTCTAATAATATCTGCGTTCTTTTTTTGGATGGCTAAAAACTCGGGAAGTCTTTTTACCTGTGCCAAGCCAACTGCAGCATGCAATTCCGAAATCCTGAAATTATAGCCTAAAAACGGATGGGTTTCCGCACCACGATCGTTACCAATATGATCATGTCCATGATCACTGTAATGATCCGCATTAAGATAGTAATCTTTATTATTGGTCACCACAGCTCCACCTTCGCCACAGGTAATGGTTTTTACAAAATCGAACGAAAAGCAACCAATATCTGCTATACTTCCCAATGGTTGGCCTTTATAACTACCGCCAATGGCTTGGCAGGCATCTTCAACAAACACTAAATTATGCTTATCGCAAATGGTACGCAATGCACTCATATTACCCATACTACCACACATTTGTACTACCATTATGGCTTTGGTTTTTGGGGTTATGACCTTACTTACCGCTTTTGGATCTAAGGTTAATGTATCATCAATATCTACTAAAACAGGAATTGCCCCAAGCAACATTAAAGCCTCAAAACTTGCCACAAACGTAAATGTGGGCATAATAACCTCATCTCCTGCTCCAACGCCTGCCGATGCCAAGGCTACAGATACAGCAGCCGTGCCACTAGATACCAATTGTACGTACTTGCTCTGAAAAGTATTTTGTAACTCAGTTTCAAGTGCTTTGGCTTTCCAATGGCCATTGCGCATACCATCAAAACCGTAGCGCATAAGTACGCCATTATCCAAAACATCGTTTACACTCTGGCGTTCTGCATCACCAAATAGTTCAAATCCGGGCATTCTTATTTTGAGTTTTTTAAGTAATTAATAAAATCGTTAATAGTATTTTCAGTAAACTCCGTTATACGCTTTTGCTTCATTTCTTTGTTTACTGGAATGAATTGCACAGCAGGAAATTGACTGTCATAATTATAAACGGCGAGCAAACGATTGGCATACATGACATCTCGTGTGGACATAGACTTGAAATTGCTTGTATTTACCTTTAAAAAAATAAAGTCATTTGATAATTCCCTTATGGCATCAGCATTGAAAAGATTTTTAACAATTCGTTTTTCCAAACGTTTACTTTTTCCATCTACAATTAAAGCAACTATGGGCTTGTTTTGAGCATTTGATGCTTCAATAGCTTCAAAATAACTATCGTACCATTGCACGTTTTGAGCGTAACCAAAAACTGTAAATAGTAGTAGACAAGGAATGAGGTAAATTTTCATAAGTTGTAAAATTTCTGGAAAACAAATATAAGGCTTTGCCCTATAAAATATACCGTTAAAGTTCTATTACGGTTTGTACAATAGGCTTTCGTACCTTTTTCATTGTGGCAAACATATCGTCTATAGCTCTGTAACCAACCGGCAATAATAGAACCGATTGTAAGCCTAATGCTTCAAGATTTAAAATACTATCAATTTCTGATGAAATAAAACCTTCCATTGGGCAACTGTCAATGCTTTCCACAGCACATACCGTCATTAGGTTACCTAAGGCAATATAGGCTTGGCGTGTTGCCCAATCTTGCTTTTTAGATTCTGGCATATCTGCAATAGTTGCCGTTAATTGCTGTTTGAAAGGCTCCAAAATTTCGGATGGTGTTTGCCTTATGGTTTTTACATTTTGAAAATGTTCGGTAACATCTACCGTGTCAATTTCAGATTGAATACAAAGCACCAATAAGTGTGACGCATCCACAACCTGACGCTGACCATAACTGGCCTGTACCAAGGCTTCGCGTTTAGCCTTGTCTTCAACAATTACAAGCTTTAAAGTCTGTAAACCGTAAGATAATGCGGTAAGATTAAACGCTTGTTTTAAGAGTTCTATTTTTTCTTGGGGAAGTATTCCGTCGGCATCAAACTTTTTTGTAGCGTAGCGCCATTGTAATTTTTCTATAATAGACATTTTCTTTTTTTTGCAAAGGTACGGATATACTTGCTTAACAGTACATTATGCAAATGCCAAAATAGTGTGAAAAAATATTACCAAGTAATTCCGGGCTTAAATTTTAGCTGGCGGTTTTCTTTAGCAGCTTTTTGATCCATTTGCGCACCAATAGCCATGCCAATGCACATACCTATGGGCAAACCAATGCCCAGAAAAGCCATATTGTCTAGCATATTGGCAAAGACAATACCGAATAGCATTCCAAATGAGCCCATACCAATGGCCAACCATTGCTGTTGGTAATAGCCTTTGGTTACTACTTTGAGTTTCTTTTCCAGATGTCGTAGAATATTGTTTTTTAGAACACAGACCTTTTTGTGAAGTTTAGGGTCCGTAACATCCTTTTTATTAAAATCAATAATCAAACTGTTGATGTGCACCTCAACTGCACCGGGTAATTCACGTTGGTCTAATTCTTTCAACAATAAATTTAGATTATCCAGCTTTTTTGCAAATTTTGGGTCTGGATTGGAATCAGCATTGTGGGTAATGGGTAATAACGGCATAACTTTTTTTATGTATGACGCAGCGTATCAGTGTTTGTTACACAGGAATTAAAAAATGAATAGCTAAACCTATTGTGCTTTTTGAGCTTTCCAGTGCAAAAAACAGTCAATTAGCTTCGCTCAGTTCGGCTCTGCCTAGTGTCGAGTTTTTTCTACAAGAAAAAGTATCGAGAATAAGGTTTTTTGATGTTGAAATTCTTGTTTTCGATACAATTTTTCCAGTTGAAAACTGGAAAAACCACTCTAACTGACGAATTTTAATCAAAATGCACAACGGGTTAACTAAGTATTTTAAGTCGCCAAATACGGTATAAGAGTTTTGGCATAATCCTTTCGTTGCAACTTCTTCAGTGCTTTTTCCCTTATTTGACGTACGCGCTCCCGTGAAAGCTCAAATAAATCGCCAATTTCAGTTAAGCTCATGGCGCGCTGTCCATTTAGGCCGTAATGCAACTTTAAAATTGTAGCGTCTTTATCCGGTAATGCTTTTAGCGTTTGGTCAAGCTGGGTTTTTAACGACTCGTGCATTAGCGGTGCTTCCGGATTAGGTGATTTCTCTGATTTTATAAGATGGTACCTATCCGATTTGCTATCCTCACTCAATGGTGCATCCATAGACACTGACCTTTGATTATGCTTTAAACACGATTTTACTTGGCGTACACTAATATCTATTCGGTCTGCAATTTCGCGAGGTGTGGGCTTTCGCTGCAATTCTTGCTCAAGTTGTGCAAAAGCACCGTTAATCTTGTTAATGGTACCTATTTTATTTAAAGGCAAACGGATTATTTTTGATTTCTCTGCTATGGCTTGCAATATAGATTGACGAATCCACCAAACCGCATAACTGATAAACTTAAAACCACGTGTCTCATCAAAACGCTTGGCCGCTTTAACCAAACCAATATTACCTTCGTTTATTAAATCCGTAAGGCGCAAGCCACGGTTTTGGTATTGTTTAGCCACAGACACTACAAACCTCAAATTGGCCTTAACCATCTTGTCCAATGCCACTTGGTCTCCCTTTTTAATGCGCTGTGCCAGCTCTACTTCCTCATCAGCAGTAATCATATCCAATTTACTGACATCTTGGAGGTATTTGTTTAAGGATTCGGTTTCGCGATTGGTTATTTGCTTTGTTATCTTTAATTGTCTCACGTGCTTAAAGGAATTTAAAATTAGTGTTTATATAAAAAGGTTGCAGTCTTCAAGGTCTTTCACCTCACCATAATAGGTTTCCCTGTAGGTATGCAGGGTTTTCACAGTTATGCCACATACGAGTTTTTTAATGTAGGTAACTTTGGTTTGAAGGCGTCCCATTTTTGGGCTGAATCTGTTTTCATAGCGCGATTCACGCTTGATTTGAATGAATTTCATAGCAGAAATAATTTACAGGTGCGATGCGCACTGCAGTTAAACTAAGATTGAATTGTTGATGTGTTTAGGATGAAAAACTAGAATCCTGGAGGTATAAACTTTTGGGATTGCTTGCGAAATACTTGGTAGTTGAAGCTAAAGATGCGCTTATTTTTTTTGTCTTTCAGTTTTTTTATCATCGCTCGCGAAGATACGAAATAGGCTAACCAAATCCAAAAAAAGCCCAGTAAAAACAATAGGTTTTAACGATTAGGGCTGAAATTTTAACACTTGTGAATTAGATAAATAAATGCGAATCGCTGTCCTCTTTTTTACCTACACGTATTTTGGACTGCACCATTTGTTTTGGTTTTATAACAGGTCTTGGCGCGCGTTTCTGACGCTTTGGTTTGGGTACTGTTAATCTCATGGCAAACTTGTTTTAATCATATACGCTTAAAGTTGCCTTTTGGATGTCGATACCCAAAAAAATAGGGTTAACAACAGTTTAACCTTCGGCGTAGTTAATCCGATCTCGAATGCCACCACTTGCCCTGTGGATTATGACATCCGCCTTTTTACGTTTGGCAATACTTTTGGCCTTGCGTATGGCCGTAGACTGTTTGCGGTGCTTTGAGGTAATACGCTTGTTGCCTTCGCGCCTAACAGCCCAACCATCTTCATAAGGTACCACGTGTTGATGCCAGGTTCTCGTTCTACTCGTATTATATCCCAAGGCTTTTAGAATAGCTTGGATGAGTTGTTGGATGGATTGTATGAGATTGCTGTTGGGCATTTTTAGGTCATAACTTATTTAAATCATTATCAATAATTTTCTTGGTAAAAATGAAATTATTAATAATATTTTGAAAACTCATTTGCCATTTTTTCTGCTTTATCGAGTAGCCACTTAAATAAATGATTCCAATTTTCCTGGTCGCTTAAATTGGCTTGATTGCCTATTGTTATTCTAGAAGCTAAACGTCCATCTAGTTCTTGCCAATCTAACGGAAAACCTAAATTAGAGTCTATTTCTTCCTTTTTGCTGTAAAACTGCTCATAGAGCTCTGGTGATTTTGGAATGTACACACTAACAGCCATTTCATTTTGTTTTGTATTTACCGTCAAAGATAAATGTGCCTCAGAAGTGCCAAAACTTATATTATACCAATGTTGCGCTCTTGGTTTCCGCCCAATACGCAATGATGTATTATTGTCTTTAGCATACCGTGTTAATTGTGTCCAAAATTCAAGTTGTGTGAGTTTGGTCTCAGTAAGCTCTCTAGATTCGCCAGCACTATTTTGTATTTGCTTTGCCCAGTCGTTAGGCTCAACAAGAACATGAAATTTTGGTGCATAGGGCGAATCACCTATCTGCCAAAGCTCCATTTGAATTAGAAAAAAGCTTAGCTTGGAATTGGTATTATTATTAAGCCATTCAATGGCCTTTTGATGTTCTTCCCTTGCATCTTTAACAATCCAAATTATAATATTAGCGTCAAAGCCTGAGGCATACGTTAAAATTTGACCTAGATGTTTATGATCCGTACTTTCCAATTGGTTTTCTATAATTACCTTCTTATCAGAATCTTCATCTGAAGCCACCAAATCCACCGAGTATCTTCCAATAGCCTCTTCGGACTTTACATTTACCAGTGAAATTCCTATTTCATCACTTAATAACTCTATATTTTCTTGTCTTGATAGCCATTGTGTAAAGTCTAAAGCTTCATGTTTCCAGTATTGCCGTAAATCTATTTTATTGAGTTTTCCTAAATCCATAATTTCTATAATTATAAACCAAAATGTTTCTTTATTTGATTAAACAATCTTACGAGCTTATTTTTTTCTATAAGTTCATAATCTGTTTTTAATTTAAATATTGCTCTACTCGGATGTACAATATCGTTTCTAAGTGTATTTAATTCGCTAAAAGCTTCTAATGGAAATTTCCTGCCATCTTGCTCATTAAACTTACCTAATTTAATATCTCTAATGAGACCACCTAAACCTCTATTATCTAATAATGATTCTTGCACACCACTATCGATCATAAATTGATATAATATAGCTTCAGAGATTGCTCCTGCAAGCATAGTAGCGGCAACCAATCTATCATTTTTCAAATTTTCTTGATACTGTTGGTAGTAGGTTGAAATGAAAGATTTAAACTCATTTAACCTAGGAGTTAATTCTCCTTTTTGCTCATTTATACTTACGCTTGCAAGTGGTATTTTAGGTAATGGTATCTTTAAATTTTCAATATCTGGTTTCTGCAAAAAAGGAATAATTCCCCCTTTTAGTTTAATGCTAAGATAATCTTGAACTTCTTGATGGCTAAAAAAATGTACCAAATCATAAATAGAAACTTTTTCAGATTTTGCACTTATGGTAGTATTATACCTTTTATCAGATTTGGGTTTTTCGAAAATTTTATAACCAACATTACCTTTAGCGGATGGAAAAATGGTCAGAACTGGAAAAATCTCTGGTATATCATTTTTACGAACAATAAAATATTTATCTAATTTGCTAATATTAAAACCCTTGTACGTTTTTGATAAGAGCTTTTCAAATTTTTTAATAATTTCTTTGGCAACAACATAATACTCTGCATCAAGTCTTAATGACCTATCTAATTCACGGTATTGTTGTGTAACGGCTCTCAAAGATTGATATTGTTGTTTATAAAATCTAAAGCTACGGTTTCACTTTGCTCAATGGCAATCTCAACAGCTTGTTTTGAAGATTCTAAAAGTTGCTCACTTTGATTTTTCAGTTGATAACTCTCTTGAATTAATGATGCAATCTTTATCTGCTTGTTTTCCTCTATTATTGGAATAGGCATATTGAGTACGTCAACATCTTTTATGACCGGATAACTCGTACCTACATTAAATTTTAATAACCAATCTTTATACATATCTGTTCTTAACAAGACTTTTAAAACTTCGTTGTTAAAAATTGATTCTTTATTGCTTCTTAATACTGTAAAAGCACCACTTACGATTATGTCATCTAATTCTGAATTAATAATAGTGACCGCACCACGATAAGGTCTAACTTTAGATATTAGAATATCTCCTTTTTTGACTATTGTTTTTGCATTAGCAGGTAAATTTTCAGTTAACACATAATTCGATATATTACCGCCATCCCCAACATTTACATTACCAATTTCAACATAGTTATAGCCTTCTTTTTCTTTATTTGCTTTTTTAGAAATATGGGTGTACTCATCCTTAATAAAACTGTAATCCAATTTGGTCACTAATTGTTCATAATCCTCATACTTCGGTTGGTAATATTCAGCATCGAGGCGACCTGAAGTTGCAAAACTATTGGATAAGGTTTTTATGTTGATGCCTTTATCGCTTGGTGTAAAGTTGTTTAAACCTATTTCTTTTAGTAATAAGTCTTCGGCTTGGAAATATAGATTTTTTGACTCTTTTGTCAGCTGTAATGATTTGGAAAAGAGACTTTCAATTTCCAGTTGAAAGTTTGTGCTGGGGACGTATATTTCTAAACTCTCTAAATCGCCCAAATTGAATCCTTTTTGTATGGCTCCTCGTTCCTTACGAAGTAACAATTCTTTACCATACTTAGAATTAATATAAGTTAAAAGGTATGTCGGATTGATATCAAATGGTCGCAATACAGTGCTCTTACAACTAAAAATTGCTGGTAAGTCTTTCTTTGTGACTAATGCCGCATTTCCTAAAGTACCGACAACCGTAACCAAAATATCGTTTTCTTTTAAAGCATATTTTGACAGTCTTTCGTAATCTGCTTTTGGCATATAAACGTTATCGTCATCTTTTAGCTTTAATGGTTTAACATCTTTACCTCTGATATATCTGTAGTCAGGAATATCAATATATTTATCAACGGTAAACGCCGAACCAAAAGGACCTATTAAAAAATTTGATAACTTATTTAAGTTTTTTCCATTTTTCGATTGAATTAATTCTTCATATTTTAATAGTGAAGGACGATAATATTCGCTATCGAGTCTTGAGCTAAACTCTAATCCAGATAAAAAAACTTCACTAATTTCAAGCCCTCCTAATAATTCCCTGTAATTGGATTCATTAAAAGGGCTTAGTCCTTTCCCGCAAATGATAGGTTTTCCTTTTTAGCAAACTCTATAAAGGCTTCTGTAATACCATCTTCTGTTAGTCCATCGTGGTTAAACAAGTCGTGCTTTACAATGAGGTGACCGTGAGTATCAGTAAGGTATTCATCAAGGTTTTTAGGACCTGCATCATAGTGGTCTATAGGCTCTGCAACTTCAGCAGATTGCTTCGTTTCACTCGCAATGACAGTTTGAGGATAGTCACTTTTCTTTACAAAAATCTTTTCGCCACTATTGTCTTTACTTGGCTCTTGCATTGTGGCAAAGAAAATAGGGTAATCGTCCACTTTTGGGCATAATTCATCATCCCATTTTTGTACAAATAACACACTTGTTTTTGTTCCTGTATGTGGTTTGAACACGTTACCGTGTAAGCCTACCACTGCGAGTATTCTGCAATGTTCTGCAATGTAATCGCGTATATTTTTATCGCTACTGTTGTTAAATCGTCCTTGTGGTAATACTACAGCCATACGTCCACCAGGTGCTAAGAAGTCCAAATTGCGTTCTATGAATAAAATATCCCTACCTACTTTGGTTTGATACTTACCGTTTGGTTTTTTACCTAACTCATACTTGGCTAAAATTCTACTTTCTTTAATATCACCAGCAAATGGTGGATTTGCCATTAATACATCAAAATTGAAATCTCTATTAGAGTTTCTATTTGCTCTATGCTTTCTTAGATTTTTCCAACCTGTGAAGTAGGTATCTTGCCAGTTGGTATCTTCTGTTTTTTCATCCCATCGTTCGTAATCTAAGGTGTTTAAGTGTAATACATTGGTTTGACCATCACCAGCTATAAGGTTAAGTGTTCTTGCAACACGTACTGCTTTTTCATCAAAGTCAATAGCGCAAATACATTGTTCTGTACATAATCTATACACTCTGTAGGTTTTTCTTCTGTAGTAAATAAATGGCTCTTTGGAATGCCTTTATCTTTTAGAATTTGTTCCCAAACGTGAAAAATAGCGTGGACAGGGAAACCACAACTGCCTGCGGCGGTATCCATTACCGTCTCGTGGGCTTGTGGGTTCAGCATCTTCACGCACATATCAATTACATATCGAGGTGTAAAGTATTGTCCTTTTTCGCCTTTACTACTTTTATTAATGAGGTATTCAAAGGCTTCATCAACCACATCTAAGTTTGAGTTGAATAGCTTTACATCTTGTAAAGATGATACACATACCGATAAGTGTGAAGGTGTGAGCATAATTTTAGAGTCTTCACTAAATACACCTTCCCATTTACGATTTGCTTTTTCAAACAGTTTTTGGATTTTCTGTTTTAACTCACTTTCTGTATCCCAATAATTCCTAAATATCAAATGACGTGTTTTGTTACGTCCGCTTTCCATTTCATCATACAACTTGGTAAAAATGAGTTTAAAAAGTTCTTCAAAGACATCTACACCAGCATTAGCGAGTACTTCGTCTTCCATTTCAAGAATTAAGTCTTTAAGGGATTTCTTTTCGGTTACTAATTTGTCTTTCTTGATTAATCTATCAATCGTCCAAGGGTCTGATAGAATGTCTGAAAGCTTTTCATTTGCTGTAGGAATCGCAAATATGTCCTCAAAGTAGTTAGGGTCTTTACGATAATAGTAGGATATAGAATCCCCATTACTCCATACACCTATAGGTGCTCCTGTAGCATTACAGTAGCTTTTTAATTGTTCTTTACCATCTTTTAACTTGGGCTTTTTTAACTCTACAATAAGATAAATAGCTCTGGTATTTATTTTATCGAATACTACAATATCTGCTCTTTTCTTTTCTCTACCGAAACTAACGGCATACTCCAGCTCCATACGGTCGAGTGGATAATCGTACTTTTCGTTAAGTACCATTATGTAGAGTTGGCGTACTGCTTCTTCTGGTGTGAGTTTAATATCTCTATTACGAATTAAGCATTTTACATAAGGTGTTTGTTTCCCTCGGACTTCTTTTAAGAAAATAGTGTTTTCAAAACGCTCTATGTAATCCCCATCTTCAAATTGGGTTAGCTTATAGTTAGAGTCTTTGAGTAGTTCTGTTAGTGTCATATTTAAGATTGGAAGTATTTATTTCTTGTACAAATAGTTAAAACAACAAAATTGATAAATATAACAAAAGCCCTTGTTCTCACAAAGGCTTTTGAATTCACATAATGATTATTTCCCAAACATCTTTATGGTCATTGCCTTAACATCATCAATAGCTTTTCCTTTTACCAACCATGAAATACCAAATGGAATTACGGCTGTAGTTTCAAAAATGAAGACATAATAATCATGGATAATAAACTCATCTGTGATAAAATGCTCTATACCTATACAGACCAATATTAGTGCTACGGAAATAAATACCAAATTGCCACACCATTTGTACAACTTATGGTTACCATCGTCTGAACCGCGTGTAAACTTAAAGCGTGACATCCAACCCATGCACAGTATAAAAATACCTGCTGCAACCAAATGAATGGTATTTGCGGTTTTGTCGATATGCCCAAATAGTGGTTCCAATGGTGTGTTGCACAAGGCTTCAATGGCATCATTACCACTACCATAACATGCCGTAGGTACCATTACCACAACCAGTGCCGCCAAACCGCCAATGTTGGTGAGCCAATCGTCACTAATGCGTTCGGTTGATGGGTCAATTTTATAGCCTTTGTAAGACAGTAGAAACAAACCAAACGCTGATAAAACAATAATAAATATCAACGATGGTAACGTGCTGTAATAGTAATGGCTTATGGAGGCCAAAACCTGCCCTTTTGCCAGTGGCAATGCAATGGGCAACAGCAAACCCAAAGTGCCTATGAGCTTGCGGATGCGATAATCAGAATTTTGAAGGTTTGTGGGTTGCATCAATGAAACAATAATTTAAATTACTCCTTTGCGCGGTTTAATATTGATGAAATGGTTTTATAACCTTCAACAAAGTTAACCCCAATTGAGACATATGGTCTTCCATTTTCTCCAACCAAATACCAACCGTACCCAAATTTAACTGTCCGTAAAAAAGTTGAAACAGATAATCCTAACCCAACATTAGTATTTTGATTTGAATCCTGTAATACAATTAACTCAGGCCCGAAACTAGGGTTTAAAAAATTCTGCCAAAATTTAGAACCCTTATCCAATTTGTAGTGAAAACTTACTCCTGACGTTCCTGCAGGAACGAAATTCGAATCATTTTGATTTATGGTATTTACCCAAGAAAAACCACCGCTTGCTGAAGTTTGCCATCCAAAATCTTCATACTCAAAAGTTGTGGTAAATGAAATATTACCATCTGATGTATTGACAATAGTTATTATTAATTTGTCCTTAGGCTGTGGATCAATCATACTTGTATTAACCTCTGCTTGCAATGGTGTTCTGCTAATCGTTTCAATGCTAAAACGATACTCCAATTGCTCTTCACTTTTAGACTTATTTAAGGAAATATTTTTTTCGAAATCAGTTTGATTTGAATTTGACTTAACTTCAAAATAACCACTGACTGTAACTGGCACAATAGTACCATCAATTCTTTTCAAATAAGCACTTACTGTAATTTCGGTATTGGGATTGGGTAATTTATCATATACATCTTTTTTGAATAAAATATTTATAATTGAACCCGGGCGTATATAATGGTACGAAGACAAATTAGATGGTTTTGACAAAATATTTCGGCCATTTGTCCTTGGATTTCGAACGATAAATTCTGTAAAAGATATTGGATTCCTTATATCATCTTCATACCAAAATTTGCTATCCGTATTATTTGATACAATTTCTGAATTAAGCAGTGATACTTCGGTAACTTCGACCTCTTTTTTAGCTTTTAAACTTTCTAAATGTTTTTGTTCTCCAAAAATAGCGGCTTTAAGTTCAGTAATTTCTTTATTTACTTTAGCCAGCTCTGCTTCTTTAGTCGTAATTAAGCTATTGCCTGGATCACTATCCTTTAATTCCTTCAAGAATTTTTCTAATTCTATTAAATCTAGTTCTTTTATTTTCAACTCTTCTTTAAAATCAGCAATTGCCTTTTCCAAAATCTCTATTGGAGATTTGTCTTGAGAATATGTAAATCCATTTATTAAGATGAGTACAAATAAAAAAAGTGTTTTCAAAAATTTCATATTATTAGGGTTTTGGTTGGTTACTAAAATAGTGGCACTCCTTTATGCATAACATACCCAATTATGGGTATATTTTGCTTAATCAACCAATAATAGATTTCCTAGTAGCAATAGTGAAGAATTAATAGCACCCTAATTTAATAAATCTCTTTATATAATTTGGATAGACTTTAAAGAATATTGTAGGATTATTGATTTGATACTAATCAAGTAATTCTGGGCAAGCATAAAAACCTAAACCAAGCTGCGTTTGGTTTAGGTTTTGTCTTTCCATACGCTTACAAAAGCAAGCTTTTGACACTTTTGAAAACACAAAACCCGAAACTTTCGTTTCGGGTTTCTTTTGCGGAGAAAGAGGGATTCGAACCCCCGGAGGTGTGACCCTCGCTGGTTTTC